>NZ_JBHSIU010000110.1:0-284941 GCF_042653625.1 Dactylosporangium cerinum
TGAACCTGCGACCTCTGGGTTATGAGCCCAGCGAGCTACCGAGCTGCTCCACCCCGCGTCGGTTTCTCAACCTTACCTGATGGGTGCCAATGGTTTGTCGGTGGGGCACTCAACCTTCCGGGTGGTGCCGTCGTCTTGACCGCGACGAAAGGAGAGCCCGTGTTCTGGAAACGCAGCTTCGATGGCCTCGACGCCCTCGTCGCGGAGCGTGGCAGCGCGCTGCTCGCCACGGCGGTGCTGCTCACCGGCAGCCGTGCGGCGGGGGAGGACCTGCTGCAGGGCGCGCTGGAGCGGCTGATGCGCTCGTGGGGGCGGGTCCGTGAGGACCGCGAGAGATATCTGCGACGCACCATGTATCACCTCGCCGTCGATCAGTGGCGGGTGCGCCGGCGGCGGCCCGAGGTGTTCGTGCACGCGGAGCCGCAGGGGCAGCCCGACGCGACCGACACCGTCGCGCTGCGGCAGACGCTGATGCAGGCGCTCGCGCAGTTGCCGCCGCGGCAGCGTGCGGTGCTGGTGCTGCGCTACTGGGAGCAGCTCAGCGAGGCCGAGGCCGCCGAGGTCCTCGGCTGCTCGGTGGGCACCGTCAAGTCAACCGCCTCGCGGGGCCTGTCCCGCCTCCGCGAGCTCACCGCGACCTGGGACCTCCAGCCATTTCCCATCTCCAGTGGAGCGCAACGATGAGCATCAACCTTGAAGAGCAGCTCGCGGCCGGCATGCACGAGCACGTCACGGACCTGACCGTCGACGGCGCCGCCGTGCTCGGGCGGGCGACCCGCCGGCACCGGCGCCGCGTGGCCGTGATCCGCACCGGATACGCACTGGGCGTCGCCGGTCTCGCCGGGGTCCTCGCCGTCGGGCTGACGGCCGGTGGCACCGGCGGCCGCGCCACCCAGGATCCGCCCGCGGTGCAGGCCGGGGCGCCGGCCTCGCTGCGGCTGCAGAAGGCCGCCGCGGCCAGCGACAACATCAGCTACCGGATGAAGCTGACGATGACCAACCCGGCGGGGGAGGTGTTCGACGTCTACGAGGGAGCCTTCGACCCGCTGACCGCCACCGGGCGCGTCAGCAACTCCAGGGACGACTCGGTCGCCGTCGAGCTGCTGATCGACGGCACCCGGTACATGGGCGCCGAGGCGCCGCTCGCCCCGCTGCCCCCGGACAAGGGGCCCGGCGAGAAGTACGGCCGCTACGGCCAGTATCCGGGCAGGTACGACCGCCTGTCGCTGTTCGGCGAGAACAGCCTCCTCAGCGCGGCGGCGCCCGATCCGGCGGCGCTGGTGAAGGCACTGGAGCAGGTGAACGCGACCATCACGCAGGACCCCGGCGGCACCCTGCACTTCACCTACTCGACGCAGCACGAGCTGGACTCGAGCACCAACGCCGGCGAGGTGACGCTCAACGCCGACGGCCGCATCGCGAAGGTGACCCTCGTCAGCACCTGGCAGACGACGGCGAAGGGCCGCCTCGACACCGGCACCGTGCACACCACGCTCGAACTGTCCGACTACGGGCTGCCGGTCCACGTCGAGCGCCCCACCGACGTCGTGCCGGCGAACTGATCCGATCGCAGGTTCGGCGGGCGCGCACGCCGGACCTGCGACGATGACGCCCATGCGGGTGGGGGAGCTGCTGCACCGGACCGACAAGTCGGTCGTGAGCGCCGGCACCACCGCGGCCGGTGCGCCCGTCGTGATCAAGACGATCACCACCGACGACCCGTACTGGGTGCGGTGCCGGTCGCGGGAGCTGGCCGTCCACGCCGCCTTCGCCGCGTGGCCGCCCGGGTTCCCCGTCCCGGAGGTGCTGTTCGCCGGGGAGCGGACCACGGTGTTCACCCGGCTGCCCGGGGCACGGCTGCACGACCGCCGCCACCTCGACGCCGACCTCCCGCCGGCCACCGTCGCCGCAGTCCGTGCCGCGGTGGCCGCCGTCGCGACCTGGACCCCGCCGGGCGGCGCGGAAACGGCGCTGGGCGGCGGTGTGGAGGAGGCGCCGGACCCGCGCCTCAAGGTCGAGGCGGAATTCGCCGCGGGGCTGCTGAGCGAACCCGAGCGCGCCGAGCTGCACCGGCTCATCGAGCGGCTCGGCCCGGCCCGCACGTTCGCGCACGGCGACCCCATCCCCACCAACGTCCTGCTGCACGAAGGCGGCGCCGCGCTCGTCGACTGGGAGCTGGCCGGTCCGCGCCTGCCCGGATACGACTGGGCCGTCCTCTTCGTCACCGGCGTCACCGGCAGCCCGTCCCTCGCCACCGCGATTCTGGCCGAGACGGCCGCGCTGCGGGAGGCGTTCACGGTCAACCTCGGCCTGCTGCTGTGCCGCGAGGTCCGCATCCATCGCGGCCTGCCCTGCCCGGCCGGCCTCGACGCGCTTCGCGACCAGTGGCGCCGCCGGCTCGGAACCGGCTGACCCTGCGGTCCGCCGCACGCCTCCGCCGGACAACCTCAGCTGCGCAGGCCGGCCGCTTCGGCGGCGCGCTCCAGGAGGGGCAGGTAGTACTCCCGGTCGGCGCGTTCGAGCAACCGGGCCATCCGGGTCGTCAGGTCGCCACCGGCCACCACGGCCAGCGTGACGGTGATCGTCGGCCACCCGTCCTTCCGGGTGGCCATGGTGGCGGCCTGCAGCGTTTTCGTGACCTCCTGGGCGTATGTCTCGGCCGCCGCGGACAGCTCGCCCACCAGGAAGCAGTGCACGTTGATCTGCCGTTCGACGAACCGCGGCCTGATCTCGCGCTCCAGCGCCGGCACCGACTCGGGCATGCCGAGGTAGCTGCCGATCGCGGCCTCGATGGCGTCGGCGGTCGGCCGGGACTCCGGCTCGGTCGAGCCGAGCAGCAGCGTGCGGCCCTGGACGACGGCGACGTCGAACGGCCCGTCGGCCGGGCGGAACGCGCGTGCCGCCACGTGCCCGGCGAGGAGCCGTGACGCCAGGTCCGGCACCGGCTTGACGCCGGACGCCCGATCCTCGATCACCGACCGGCCCAGCCGGCGCTGCTCCGCCGTCCACGTGTGCACCGAGCGGTGGTCGGGGATCTCGTCGATGACGAGGATGGCGGCCGTGCCGAAGCAGAAGACGGCAGCGAGGCCGACGGCCGTGCCGACGAACGGGACCCACCCGACGGGGGCGTCGGTGAACAGGGCCCGCCAGGCGCAGACGACCAGGGTGACCAGGTGGACGGCGCCGACGACGGTGCACGCGGCCACAGATGTGCCGACCGCGGTGTCGGACATGGCGACGAAGCCGGCGGCGATCAGCACCAGCATGAGCGCGCCGACGCCCAACGTCGCCCACGCCCACCCGCCGTGCCAGTGGGTGTAGGTGAACCAGCCGCCCGACGCCGCCCAGACCAGCCACGCCGTCACGGCGGCCATGAACATCCCCGGCGCGGGCCGCGGGTTCGGCAGGCGGCCGGTCGTCGGTATCGCGCGGGCGTCCACCTCGAGCGCTGCCCGCCGCCGATCGAGGACCGCCTGGATCTGCCGTGCCGCATGGACCGCGGCGCCGCGGGCCACCGTCAGCTCCGGCTGGGCCGGTGCGTCGACGCCGCGCCCGCGACCGGCCAGTCCCCGGGTCACCAGCGGCAGGTTCGCTCCGCCGCCGCACAGGACCACCACGTCCACGGCGGACCACGACAGGTCGTGCCGGTCGAGCAGGTCCGTGCAGGTGTCCACGGTCGCCGCGACGACGAGCCGGATGGTCTCCTCGAACGCGCCGCGCTCCGCCTCGAAGGTGAAGCCCGGCCGGACCAGCGTCACGTAGGTGTCGGCGTGGTCGTGGGTGCTGAGCCGGTGCTTCACCGTTTCGGCGAGTGCGTGCAAGCCGGCGATGCGGTGCCGCTCGTCGGCATCCGGGTCCGGGCGGTCCAGCAGCTCGGCGACCTGCGGTGACCGGTCCGCCAGTGCGGTCAGCAGTTCCTGGTCTCCGGCGCCGGCGCCGAGGTCGGTGCGGATGGCCTCCTGGCCGAGCTGGAGGAGCCGGCCGGTGGTGGTGCGCCGCAGGAGGCTCGCCGTGAAGGTGCTCGCGCCCAGGTCGTAGACGAGCAGGTGGCGCTGTTTGTCACCGGCGAGTCCGGCGGTCGCCGGCGTGGCGGCGGCCACCGCCCGGTCGACCAGCACGGTTGACGACGGGTCGAAGCCGGCGGCTGCGGCGGCCGCCAGGAGGGCCTGGCGGCGGGCGTCGGCCCAGCCGGACGGCACCGCGATGGCCACCCGGTCCGGGGCATCCGGAAGCGCCGCCAGCGCAGCCGTGCGCAGCTCGCCCAGCAGGAGCGCCATCAGCTCGTCCACGGCCACCGGTGCATCACTCAGCCAGACCGCCTCGCGCTGCCCGAACGCCTCCATCAGCCCGCGCCGGTATCGGGCGGGGTCGTGCTGGAGCGCTTCCTGGGCGGGCCGGCCCGCCAGGCGCCGGCCGTCCTCGGTGACCCCGACGGCCGCCGGCACGACGCGGGTGGCGAGCTGCTCAACGGTGGGGCCGTCGACGCGTGCGATCGCGACGGTGCAGTTCCAGCCCCCGAGGTCGATGCCGTAGACCAGGGCCGGGTCGTTCGGCGGTGCGCCGGCGGTCACGGTGCACCTGCCCCGGGCCGGACCCGTGCCCCGACCTCGGCCAGGGTGCGGGCCACCGCATGCAGGCCGGCGGCGTGCCCGGCGATCAGGTCGTGCTGCCCGCGCAGGACCTCCGCGCGGGCGGCCTTGCGCTCGGCGGTGGCCCGCGCCGACGCCTGGACCCGTTGCCGGGCCTGGTCGATGGCCTCCAGCTGCGACCGGTTGAGGGTGCGCAGCTGGAGTTTGAGGTTCTGCAGGAGCCGCTGCCGGGTCTCCTCCAGCAGGCTCAGGGTGTTGCTGCGGTGGTCGCGCAGCGAGGTGAGCACCTGCTCGCGATAGTCCCGTAGCTGGCGCGCCTGAGCCCGGGCGTTGGTCCGGCGGATCTGGTCGAGGACCCCGCCGAAGAAGCTGGCGAGGCCGGTTACCGCGCCGGTCAGCGCGCCGAACACGGCGCCGGTGGGCCCGCCGATCAGCGTCCCGACGGCGGTGGTGAACGCGGTGACTGCGGCGCTGGTGGTGCCGGCCGCCTGCGCCCCGCTGGCGACGGTCTCGGAGAATTCCGGGCGTTCGCGGACCGGCCGGGGCGGCGGCGGCACCCGCAGCCCGTCCTGCGGGCTGAGGTCGAGCACCCGCAGCCGGGACTTGATCCGGCCCTCCCAGTCCGCGGCCAGCGCGCCGACGCCCGCCTTGAGCGCCGCGAACGCCTGCGGTCCGGCGACGGTGGCGGTGCGGGCCAGCAGCTCCAGCTGCTGCGGGGTGGGTGGCGTGGCGTCCTCGGCAGTGGCCGCCTCGATCCGCTGGATCACCTCGTCGATCCGGTCCCGGAAGATCTGTTCGATCCCGTCGACCCGGTCGGTGAACTCCCGCTGGAACCTGCCCTCGTCAGCCAGTTCGTGGCGGGCGTCGATCGCCCGCCGCTCGTCCTCGTCGAGTTCGGCCAGGACCTGCTCGAGCTCGGCCGGTCCGGCCAGCGCGGTGAGTTCGCTGGCGATCGGGGCGCTGGCCTCGGCGAGCCGCCGCAGCAGGGCGTCGACGGCGCCGCGCAGCCGGCGGGCGACCGCCTGGCTCAGCAGCGTGGTCCAGATCCGGTGCTCGAGCTCGGGCAGCCCGGACGCGGCCAGCCGGGCCTCGTCGCCGGCCCGGCGGGCGGCCCAGGCGTCGGTCGAGGAGACCGGCAGCACGGTGAGGTCGCCGGGCGGCAGGTTCAGGTAGGTGGCCAGCCGCTCGCGGGCCCGGTCCACCCGGTCGGTGACGTCGATGACCTTGTCGGCCATGGTCAGCGCGATGATGGTGGCCGGCTCGGTGGCCAGGGCCCGCTGGGCGAAGTCCAGCTCGCCGACCGTGGCCGGTCGCAGCGCCGACAGCACCAGGACCACCGCGTCGGCCTCCGGCAGCTGCGTCTCGGTGATCGTGGCGTGCATCTCGTCGATGCCGCCGATCCCCGGGGTGTCGACGAAGACGACGCCGGACTCGAGGCGGGGGTCCGGCAGCCGCACGTCGACCCGGCCGACCCGGTGCGCCTCGCTGCCGCCGGCCGTGGAGACGTATCGCGTGAGGTCGTCGAGCCCGACCTCCTCCTCGATCTCGTCGCCGTCCGCCGTGCGGATGTGGGCGACGGCCCGGGCCTGCGGCCCCCAGCGGACCGTCATGAGGGTGGCCGTGGTCAGCGTCTCGCCGGTCGGGAACAGCTGTGGCCGCCCGATGATCGCGTTGAGCAGGCTGGACTTGCCGCGCTTGAACTCGCCGCAGACGACCACGAAATACTCCTGCCGGCGCACGGTGGCGGCCACGTCCCGCACGGCCGCGCCGGCGGCCGGCCCGACCTGGTCCGTGGCCACGACCTCGATCTGCCCGGCGAGCCCGAGGACGGTGTCCCGAAGCTCGGCCAGTTCCTGCTCCGCGTCAGCCATGCGCCCCGTCTCAGTCAAGATTGTCCAGCAGTGCCCGGGCCTCGCCGACCCGGGCGATCAGCCGCTCGTACGCCCGGACCACGCTCGGCGCGAGGGCCGGCACGGTGGTGGTGCGCTGGTTCCAGCGCCGGTTGAGCTCGACGGCCCGCTCCAGCATCCGGGCGACACCGACGTCCGCCGGCAGGCCGAGGCGGGGCGCGCAGCCGACGCCGTCGCCGCCGGTGAGCGCGGCCAGCTCCGCCTGCTCCGCCGCGCTCACGCGATGCTGGTGCCGGTGGATCAGCTGGACCAGTGCCAGCTCGCTCAGCCCCAGGTTGCCGGCCCGCAGCGACTCGACCCGGGCGGCCACCTCGGCCAGCGGCGCGGGCATCGCGGTGCCGTGCAACTGGGCGGCGTCCCGGGCCTCGGCCAGCCGCCGCTCGATCTGGCGCAGGTGCAACTCCAGCTTGATGGCGCCCCGCCGGCCGACGAAGTGCCCGACCACGGTGGCCCGCAGCCGGGCCACCCCGCTGCGCTCGTCCAGGTGCTCGCGCAGCCCGGCCTCCGTGGCAGCGGCCGCTCGCAGGTACTGGCAGGCCACGTGGATCCCCCACAGCCCGAGCCGCTCCAGCAACGCCCGCCGGGTCGCCGCGTCGGCCACGATGTCGGCGCCCACGAACCGGGCCTTGCTCGCCAGCTGCCCGGCGAGGGTCGGCTCGTCGTGCCGCTTCGCCAGCTCGGCCAGCACGTCGATCTGGTCGCCGGTGAGCGCCCAGCCGCCCTCGGCGACCAGCGCGGCCACCGGCAGGACCGCGAAGAACAGCTCGTGGCTCCGCGGGTTGCGGCCGATCTGGCGGATGATCGGCTCGGCGTGGTCGCGCAGCGGGTCGAAGGTGAGCGGGTCGCCGTTCACCGCCCGATCGGGCGCCGGTGGCCAGGACAGGTCGCAGGAGCTGATCACCGCGAGCACCCGAGCCGGCAGCATCGCCCTGCCGTCCCCGCCGAGCAGGCCACGCAGGTACTCCTGGTCGTCCTGGTGCACGTTGTTCTCGAACAGGTGCAGCGCCGCGTCCGTGCGCAGGCCCGCATTGCCCTTGGTGTCGGTGAGGGGGCTGCCCAGCCCGGGTGTGTCGATCAGCCGGAGCGGCGCCGGCAGCTCGGCCGCGACCGAGGAGACGACGAGTGCCGGCAGCCGACCCCGCCGCCCGCCCGGCGGTGGGGCGGCAGGGACGCTCACGCCGTCGAACCGGAACTCGTGGTAGTCGGCGGTGACCTCGTCGATGCCGGTCGGCGCGACCGGCAGCCGGGTGAGCGCGTTGACCAGGGTGGACTTGCCGCGCGAGAGCTGGCCGGTGACCGCGAGGCGCATGGGCCGGGCGAGATCATCCAGCGTCTCGGCGAGCGCGTCGGCGACGGCCTGGCCGGCCCGGTCCACAGTCGAGGAAGGCACCAGTTGGGCCATCGCGCGTACCTGTTGCTCAGCCGGCGGTGTGGCCATGCCCGGGCACTCCCGATGTCGACGGCGTCTGGGCATGAGTATCGATGACCCGTCCGCTGACGACAAGCACCGCTGCGGCCACGTCTCAGTGAACGGTCGGCCCCGCGGTTCCGGACTCCGCGTCACACCTGCGCCGCGCCCGGCGGCGAGAACACGGCTGCGGCCAGGTCGACGAAGGCGCGGATCAGCCGGTTCTCGGCGGAGGTGCGCCAGACGAAGGCCCACTCGACCGGTGCGGCGTCGCGCACGGGCAGGAAGACCAGGTTGGGCCAGGAGTAGTACGCGGGGATGTCGCTGGTGACGGCCGCGACGACCCGCCCCGCCCGACGGCGGCCAGTGCGTCGTGCAGCGTGGTGACGCGCGGGCCGCGGGCGACCGGACGGCCGGACGGGGTGTGGAACGGGTTGAGGACCTCCTCCATGTATGCGGGGATCGAACCCCCGCCCACGACCGCGTGGTCGCCGAAGTCCTCCAGGCACACCGAGTCGCGCCCCGCGAGCGGGTGCGTGGCGCCTGCCATGAGCAGCACCTCGGTGCTGCGCAGGACCGGCCCGACGGTCAGGTCGGGCTCGCGCACCGGGAGCCAGAGCAGCGCCAGATCCACCTCACCGGAGCGCAGCGGGACGAGGGGATCCGGGGGCTGGACCTCGCGCACGTGGACCTGCGCGGCGGGGTGGCGGTCCTGGAACCGGCGGAGGACGTCGCTCAGCACCAGCGCCATCGGGCCCATCAGCCCCAGCTTCAGCGCGCCGGAGATGCCGGCGGTGGTCGCGCCGGGCCAGCATGCTGGGCTCCCAGGTCGTAGACATGGCGTTCATCGTACTCCATTGCAACGCAACGTTGCATTGAGTGTACAACTGTTGCAACGATTATTAGGTCTTGACCTGCAAATATGAGCGCAGTGCGCAACGAGTATGTTGCCCAAAATGGAAAGGCAACGTAGCGTTTCCATTGTTCGAAACACCGGGCAAGACACCGAGACACAGGAGCTCACGATGCAGCAGTTCGCCACTCCCGCCCCGATCGCCGCCGTCCTCGACATCCCCGCGGGGCGTATCCAGCTCATCGCCGCCGACCGGACCGACACCACGGTCGAGATCCGGCCGGCGGACCCCGCGAAGCGCCGCGACGTGCAGGCGGCCGAGCAGGCCAAGGTCGACTACCGCGACGGCGTCCTGCACGTCGAGCTGCCGGCCAAGTACCGGATCCTCGGCGCGGCCGGGTCCGTCGAGGTGACGGTGCAGCTGCCGGCCGGGTCCCGGGTCGAGGCCAAGGCGGCCGCCGCCGAGTTCCGCGGCGTCGGCCGGTTCGGCGACGTCGCGTTCGAGGGCGCGTACGGACCGGTCAAGCTCGACGAGGCCGGCAGCGTCCGGCTCACCGCCACGGCCGGCGACATCTTCGTCGGCCGGCTCAACGGCCCCGCCGAGATCACCGTCGGCCAGGGCGACATCCACGTCGCCGAGGCGGTGCGGGGCTCGGTCGTGCTGCGCACCGAGGCCGGCGGGGTGACGGTCGGCGCGGCCGCCGGGGTCTCCGCCTCGCTGGACGCCGGCACCGCGTTCGGCCGGATCAGCAACGCGCTCAAGAACACCGACGGCGCGGCCGCTCAGCTCACCATCCACGCCAGCAGCGCCTACGGCGACATCACCGCCCGCAGCAACTGACCGCAACCACACCGACAGAGGTATCAGCCATGACGAACCTGGCCATCGAGGCGCACGGCCTGCGAAAGTCCTACGGCGACAAGGTCGTGCTCGACGGCGTCGACCTCGCCGTCGCCGAGGGAACGATCTTCTCCCTGCTCGGGCCGAACGGCGCGGGCAAGACCACCACCGTGCAGATCCTGTCCACGCTCGTCCCGGCCGACGGGGGCTCGGTCCGGGTCGCCGGACACGACCTGGACCGCCACCCGGACGACGTGCGCGGCGCGATCGGCGTCACCGGCCAGTACTCGGCCGTCGACAAGCTGCTCACCGGCAAGGAGAACCTGCTCCTCATGGCCGAGCTCTGGCACCTGTCCCGCCGGGACGGCGCCCGCAAGGCCGCCGAGCTGCTCGACCGCTTCGACCTGGGCGAGGCGGCGGACCGGCCCGCCAGCACCTACTCCGGCGGCATGCAGCGCCGGCTCGACCTGGCGATGACCCTGGTCGGCGACCCGCGCCTGATCTTCCTCGACGAGCCCACCACCGGGCTCGACCCGCGCAGCCGCCGCGCCATGTGGCAGATCGTGCGGGACCTCGTCGCGACCGGCGTCACGATCTTCCTCACCACCCAGTACCTGGAGGAGGCCGACCAGCTCGCCGACCGCATCGCCGTGCTCGACCACGGCCGGCTGATCGCCGAGGGCACCGCGGAGGAACTCAAGCGCCGCATCCCCGGCGGGCACATCGCGCTCACCTTCGCCGACCAGGTCCGGCTCGACGCCGCCCGGCAACTGCTCGGCGCGGGGATCGCCGACCCGGACGCGCTCACCCTGCAGGTGCCCAGTGACGGCGGGGTCCGGGCGATCCGCGAGCTGCTCGCCCGCCTCGACGAACGCTCGATCGACATCGACGACCTGAGCGTGCACACCCCCGACCTCGACGACGTCTTCCTCACCCTTACCGGCCGGCAGGAGGCCACCCGATGAGCACCATCACCCTCGCCGCACGCGACTCCTCGACCATGGTCCGGCGGCAGCTCCGGCGGCTGCTGCGGTACCCGTCGATGACCGTGCAACTCATCATCACGCCCGTCATCATCCTGCTGCTGTTCGTCTACGTCCTCGGCGGCACACTCGGCGCCGGGCTCGGCGGCGACCGCAGCGCCTACGTCAACTACGTCGTTCCCGGCATCCTGCTCATGGCGGTCGCCACGGCCGCGACCGGCACCGCCGTCATGGTCTCCTCCGACATGACCGAGGGCATCGTCGCCCGCTTCCGCACCATGCGCATCTCCCGGGCCTCGGTCCTCACCGGGCACGTCGTCGGCAGCGTCATCCAGCAACTGCTCGGCATGACGGTCCTCATCGGCATCGCCCTGGCGATCGGCTTCCGCCCGGCCGCCGGCATCCTCGATTGGCTGGCCGCGGCGGGGCTGCTCACCCTGTTCGCGGTGGCCGTCACCTGGCTCGCGGTCGCCCTCGGCCTGAAGGCCCAGACCCCCGAGGCGGCCAGCAACGCCCCCATGCCGCTGATCCTGCTGCCCTTCCTCGGCAGCGGCTTCGTCCCCACCGACTCCATGCCCACCGCCCTGCGCTGGTTCGCCGAGTACCAGCCCTTCACCCCGATCATGGAAACCGTCCGCGGGCTGTTGCTGGGCACCCCGATCGGCAACAGCGGCGGCATCGCCGTCGCGTGGTGCGCCGGTATCGCCGCGGTGTCGTACCTCTGGGCCAAGCGCACCTTCGACAAGGCCTGAGCACACGCGGGCCAGGGCCGCCAGACCTCCGGGTCCGGCGGCCCTGCCGTGTCCGGCTAACGGGCCCGGGCCGCCGCGATCTCCGGCTGGTGGGCAACCGCCCAGTCGGCGAGCGCGGACAGCGGGTGGAGCAGGCTCTCGCCGAGCGGGGTCAGCCGGTACTCGACGCTCGGCGGCACCGTCGGATGGACCGTGCGCAGGACCAGCCCGTCGGTCTCCAGGCCGCGCAGGGTCCGGGTCAGCATCCGCTGGCTGATCCCCTCGATGCCGCGCTGCAGCTCGTTGAACCGGAACGGCCGCTGCCCGAGCAGGACCACCACGAGCACCGTCCACTTGTCGCCGACCCGGCGCAGGACGTCGGTCACCGGGCACTGCTCGTGCTCGGCCGCCGGCACCGGCATCGGCAGGCGGGTGCTGAGCATGGAGGGCACAGCGGTGTTCCCTGCCGACATGCAACTGCCTTCTTCCGCGTTCCGGACCGGTTACTGACGATGGGGGTACGCACCGATCGTAACCAGGAGCCCGAGTGAGCACAGGAACCAACGGCCGCGTGACGGTCGTCAGCGGCGGCACCGACGGCATGGGGCGGGCCCTCGCGCTCGCCCGCCTCGCCCGCGGCGACCGGGTCGTCGCCATCGGCAGCAACCCCGACAAGGGCCGGACCCTGCCGGACGGGATCACGTTCCTGCGGGCCGACCTCACGTCCATCGCCGACACGCGACGCGTCATCGCCACCGTCCGGGAACGCTGGCCGGTCGTCGACGCGCTGGCGCTGTTCGCCAACCGGACGACGCCGGCCCGGGTCTCGACGGTGGACGGCCTGGAGGCCACGTTCGCGCTGTACTACCTCAGCCGCCACCTGCTCGGTCACGGCCTGCGGGACGCGCTGGACCGGGCGCCCGCCCCGGTGATCGTCAACGTGGCCGGGGTCGGCATCACCAAGGGCGCGATCCAGTGGGACGACCTGCAACTGCGCCGCCGATACCGGATGATCACCGCCCAGCTGCAGGCCGGCCGTGCGAACGACCTGCTGGGTGTGGACTTCGCCGCGACCTCGGGCGCCCGGGCGCGTTACGTGCTCTACCACCCGGGCTTCACCCGCAGCGGCGACCTGAGCCCGCTGCCCGCCCCGCTGCGGGCGGCGATCCGGGTGGCGGCGAAGGTCGCGGCCCGGCCCGTCGAGGCGTCCGTGCGGCCGGTCGTCGACTGGATCGACGCGCCCCCGGCGGCCCCGCTGACCGCAATCGACCGCGGCCGGTCGGTGCCGCTCGACCTGCCCACCCTGGACCCGGCCGCGGCCGCCCGCCTCGCCGCCGTCACCGCCGAACTCCTCCGGGCCACCGGACCCGGCACCGACGACACACCTTGACGGCGGGCCGCGACGGGTCCCATCCGATCACGCTGACCGGGCGGGGGTTCGCGCCGAACTCCTCGGTGCGCTTCGCCCTGTACGCCACCCCCGCCAGTGGGCAGGCCGACGCCGGCGCGTCCGCCGGCGGCGTGCGGATCGACCTGCTCGGCACGCCCACCGTCGGACCCGACGGGACGGTCCGGCTGCAGACGACGGTGCCGGCGGAGCACGACGCGGTGGACGCCTTCGCGTACCTGGCCCGTGGTGTCGGACCCGACGCCACGGTGCGCAGCCTCGTGCTGTGGGCGAACGACCCGGGTGCGCCGGGGAGCCCCGCCGACCCGGTGATCCCGCCGGACCTGACGACACCGACTCCGACACCGACATTGCCGGACCTGACGACGCCCGTGACGCCCGCAGCGCCCGTGACGGTCCAGGTGCGCAACCCGGTCCCGTCCCGGCGGGTCGGCAGTGCGGCCGCGGTCGGCGGGCTCGCGACCACCGGGGTGCCTGTGGCCCCGATCGTGGTCAGCGGTGTGCTGCTGCTCGTCGCCGGCGCGATCGTCCGGCGGGCCGGCCGCCCGGCGCGGCTCCTCCCGCAGACCGTGATCTGCGGTCCGGGCGGTCGCCTTCCGGCCCCGGTCAGGCCGCCGCCACCGGGTCCGGGGTGCCCCAGGCGACACCACCCCGGCAGCGCCACAGCCGACCGGCCGTCAGGGCGAGCCCGCGCCGGAACCCGTGGGTCTCGAACGCCGCCAGGCCGTAGTTGCTGCAGCTGGGCGTGAACGGGCAGCGCGGCGGGCGGTGGGCCGAGATCCCGGTCTGATACCGCCGGATCATCGTCGCCGCAAGCCCGGCCGCGCTCGCCGGTGCGGTGAGCGCGCGCAGCATCCACAGTGGATGGTGGACCACCGCTGCGGCGAGGTCGCCCACGCAGAGCAGTGCCCCTTTGGCGACCGCGTGCACCAGATCAATGGAGAGGCAATCGCCGCAGCATTCGCCTGCGCAGCCGAACGGCGGTTCAGCGACACCCATGGTCGGCATCGTAGACAACCCCGGGCGCCGGCGCCGCCCCTGCGCCTCGCGGTCAGGTGCCGGGTCCGTCCGGCAGCGGGCCACCCGAGAACCAGCCGTTCAGGGCATGCCGGAACTCGCCGCGGGCCGACGGTGGCAGGAGGTCCTCGAAGAGGGCCTTGGGCAGCGGGCGGGGTTCGGCCGGGACGATGTCGATGACGAGGGGCCGGACCCGGGCCTTGCGGTAGGCGGCGAGCTTGTGGTGCCCGTCGATCAGGTAGCGGCCCGCACCGCCGGGCGGCCCGGCGGTGACCAGGGCCGGCCGGATGCCGCGGGCGATCCTGGCCCGGTGCTCCTCGACGGTGCCCAGGCCGGGTGGTGGCCAGCGGTCGGTGGCGAGGATGTATTCGTCCTCGTCGTCGTAGGCCGGGTACCAGCCGAACCAGTCCGCCTCGACCCGGTCGAACACCGTCACGGTCGGCGACATCGTCCTGGCCGACACCAGGTAGCGGCCGCGGCAGAACAACCGCAGCAGCGGCAGCAGCGGCTCGATCCGCAGGCCGTGCACCCGGTCCACCGGCCACTTGCCGCGCCTGCCGCGCTCCACCATCAGGCCGGGCTCGGCGAGCCAGTCCCGCAACGCGCTCAGCTCGGCCGGGCGCGGCGCGTCCCAGCCGGCGGCACCGGCCCGGGCGGCGAGTTCGCCCACGCTGCCGTGGTTGTCGTAGGCGTGCACCCAGATCGGCGCCCCGGCCAGGTACAGCACGCTGGCCGCGTCGTTGCCGAGCACCTCGACCACACCGAGCCCGTCGGGCACGTCGACCGTGAGCGGCTCGGCAGGCGTCATCCGGCCAGTCTCCCGCACAAAGCCGGGAGACAGGGGCATCGCGGCTCGGTACTGTGCGGGGCATGGAATGCTTCGCTGCCGGTCGCACCCGTCGCTGAGGGTCCGCTCGTCGCCGTTGCCGGGCGCGAGTGGGCCGACCCCTGTCGGTACTCAACCTCAGCCCGAAAGGCACCATTCCATGTTGATCCGTTCGTTCCTGCCGCATGACCTGACGCCGCTCGTCGAGCTCACCATCGCGACGTTCGGGCCGTTCTACGAGGAGTCCTTCCGCCCCGCGGTGGGCGAGGTCGTCTTCGCCAACCAGCACGGCGACTGGCGCGGCGACTACCGCACGCAGGTCGCTGCGCTGCACCAGCCGGAGGCGCACAGGCACGTCGCGGTGGCCGAGACCGGCGGTGCGATCGCAGGGTACGTCGCGTGGAGCGTCGACCCGGACCGGCGCAACGGCACGGTCTCGCACCTCGCGGTCGCCGCCGGGCACCGCCGCCACGGGACGGCCACCGTCCTGTGTGAGCACGCCTTCGCCGACATGCGCACCCACGGCGCGGAGGTGGTGGAGATCGGCACGGGTGCCGACGCCTTCCACGCCCCGGCCCGGGCGCTGTACGAGCGCCTCGGCTGCACCCCGTTCCCCGTCACGGTCTACTACCGGGAGCTCTGACGATCGCCGGTCCGGGGCGGGCAGGCGTCCGCCCCGGACCGGCTTTCGAGTGTCGGCGACCTGACGTCCGGATCGAGGCCGCCGCCCGTCTTCTCCCGCAGCGGCGTGGCACACGGATGGCCACCGGCGTCGACCTGCACCGCCTCCAACCACACCGATGTGACGGTCCCCGACCTGGGCACCGCCGAAAGCACCCTCACGATCACCGGCTGCGTCGGCAAGGCCTCCCCGGTGAGCCAGGTCCTGGTGCAGATCGTGCACTCGTACCGTGGGGACCTGGTCGTGACCTGGTTGCCCCGGACGGCTCGTTGTACGTGTTGAGCAACCAGGTCGGCGGGCCTGCCGACCACATCGACCAGACCTACACGGTCAACCTGTCCAGCGAGGACCGCGACGGCGTCTGGCGCCTGCGCGTCCGGGACGCCGATGCCGGCGACGTGGGCTACATCAACAACTGGGGGCTCACCCTGGACGTCCCCGGCCAGGCCCTGTGCACCAACACCAACAACACCGACGTGCCGATCCCGGACATGAACACGGCCGCCAGCACCCTGCTGTTCTCCGGCTGCGTCGGCAAGGCGTCCGCGACGAGCACGGTCGAGGTCCACATCGTCCACACCTTCCGCGGTGACCTGGTCGTGGTCCTGTTCGCCCGGACGGCACCACGTACACACCCCTATCCACCGATCCCACAGTGAGCAGGCGGCAGATGCCCATCCTCGACGAGGTTCGTGCCCTCACCCCGGCAATCCGTGCCGCCGCCGAGCAGATCGAACGCGACCGGTCCCTGCCCGAGGACCTCGTGCAGCACCTCGCCGGGCTCGGGGTGTTCCGGCTCGCCGCGCCACGGACGGCAGGCGGCGGGGAGGCCGACCCGATCACCATGTTCGAGATCTTCGAGGAGCTGGGCCACGCCGACGGGTCGGCCGGCTGGTGCGCCATGATCGGCGCCGCGACCGGGATCGCACTCGGCCGTCTCGCCGACAGCACCGCCACCGAACTGCTCGCCGACCCCCGCTTCCTCATCGCCGGGGTGGCCGCCCCCCTCGGCCGGGCCGTGGCGGCTCCCGGCGGTTACCGGGTGAGCGGCCGCTGGCCGTTCGCCAGCGCGAGCCGCCAGGCCACCTGGCTGGTCGGTGATTGCCTACTGATGACCGGCGAGCAGCCGGAGCCGCTGCACGTCATCCTGCCCGCCGCCGACGTCACCGTGCACGACACCTGGGACGCGGTCGGCCTGCGGGGCACCGGCAGCCACGACATCGAGGCCGCCGACGTCTTCGTGCCGGCCGAGCGGGCCTTCTCACTCCAACGGCCGGCGACCCGCCCCGGGCCGCTCTTCGCCTTCCCGGTGCCGGGGCTGCTGGCGTTCGGCATCGGGGCGGTGTCGCTGGGCATTGCCCGCGCCGCCGTGGCGGAGTTCACCCGGCTTGCCGCCGGCAAGCGCAATCCCGCGACGGGGGAGGTGCTGGCCGCCAAGCCGGCCGCGCGGATGGCGCTCGCGGAGGCCGAGTCGCTGGTCGGCGCCGGGCGGGCATTCCTGACCGGGGAGATCGCGTCGGTCTGGCGCCGGGTCACCGCCGGTGAGGAGATCGGCGCCGCCGAGCGGGCCCGGCTGCGGCTGGCCGTCGCGCACGCGACCCGCAGCGCGGCGCGAGCCGTGGACCTGGTCTACGACGCCGCGGGCGGCTCGTCGCTGCTCCTGTCGAGCCCGCTCTAGCGACACTTCCGGGACGTCCACGCGGCCACCCAGCACGCGATGGTCGGCAGCGACGTGCTGGAACTCGCCGGCGCGGTGCTGCTGGACCAGCCCGTCCCCACCGTCCGCCTGTAGCGGCACGGGCGGCGGGGATCGCCACGTCCAGACAACTCGTCAATCCCGGTCGATGGCGATCGGTGCGGAAGGCCCCGCCCGCGGGCACCCTTGACAGGCCGGTCGGCCGGTCCTAGCTTTCGAATACGCCTGACGTATTGAAACGTTTCATCAGCTCCGCCCGCCACGGAGGAAACCGATGCGCAAAGTCCTCGCCCTGCTCGTCTTCGCCACGGCGATACTCGTCGGCGCGCAACCCGCCGCCGCGTCCTACGCCACGACAGTGACCAACTTCGACGCCGCCGGCAACCAGGTCACCCGCTTCGACACCGCCGGCAACGCGGTCGACGCCCACGACGGCGACCTGCTCGCCGCCGGCGGCAGCTACTACCTCTACGGCACCTCCTACGACTGCGGCTTCGGCTGGCAGCAGGGCGGCACGCCGTTCTGCGGCTTCAAGGTCTACTCGTCGACCGACCTGGTGCACTGGACCGACCGCGGCGCGCTGTTCGACGCGACCACGAGCACCTGGCAGAGCCGGTGCAACGGCAACACGTTCGGCTGCTACCGGCCGCACGTCGTCTACAACGCCGCCACCGCCCGCTACGTGCTGTGGATCAACACGTACGACATCGGCGTCGGCTACCACGTCTTCACCAGCACCACGCCGACCGGGCCGTTCACCGAGCAGGCGATCCCGACGCTGGCCGTCAACAACGGCATCCCGCCCGGCGTGAACAACGGCGACCATGACGTGTTCGTGGACAACGACGGCACCGGCTACCTCGCCTACACCGACTGGCGGACCGGCGGCGACATCGTCGTGGAGCGGCTCAACAGCGCATACACCTCCGGCACCGGCACATACGTCCGCCTCGGCCAGTCCGCCACCGAGGCGCCGGCCCTGTTCCGCCGGGGGAGCGGCTACTACCTGGCGTACTCCGACCCGAACTGCGGCTACTGCACCACCGGCACCTCGGTGAAGCGGGCGTCCTCGCCGCTCGGGCCGTGGTCGGCCGGCACCAAGCTCACCACCGGCTCCTGCGGCGGCCAGCCCTCCTTCGTCGCCGACATCGAGGGCACCTACGTCTACGGCAGCGACCTGTGGAGCAACGGCGCGCCGAACGAGGCGCTCGCCAACTTCTTCTGGGCACCGCTCGGCTTCGCCGGTGACGGCTCGGTCAATGCGATCGGTTGCCCGGCAACGGCTTCGATCACCCTGACCAGCGGCGCCGCCGGCACCCAGGTGCACCCGGCCGACCTGGACCAGGACGGCGGGGTCTCCGGCTACCGCACCTACTGCGACGTCGGCGGCAACGTCCAGCGCTCGCAGTCGTTCGTGGCGTCGCGCACCGGCACGCTGAGCGCCGTCTCGTACACCACGTTCCAGCGCGGCTACCCGAACGCCGGGCTGCGGATCGCCGTCCACACCGCGGACTCCGCGTTCCGGCCGACCGGCGGTGCGCTGTTCTCCACCGTGGTGCCCGCCCCGGCGGTCGGCTGGTCACCGCGGAACATCACCGTCCATCCTGGACTGTCGGTCAGCGCCGGCACCCGGTACGCCATCGTCGTGTCGTCCAGCACCACCACCGGCTGCTACGGCCTGCAGTACCACGACGGTGCGCCGTACCCGGGCGGTGGCGAGGCGTACAGCAGCAACAACGGCGCATCGTTCGGCGCCGAGAGCAACCGCACCGTCAAGTTCCAGACCTCCATCGGCACCACCAACCCCGCGCTCACCGCGACCGCCACCGCGAGCAGTTCGTTCGAGGGCTGCTGCGGCTGGCGGCTCACCGCGCTCACCGACGGCCAGGACGCCTCCACGCCGGCCTCGATGGGCTGGAGCAGCACCAACTCGCTGAACGTCAACCACACCGAGTGGGTCTCCGTGGACCTCGGTGGGGTCAAGGCCATCAGCCGCGTCACCCTGCTCCCGCGCAGCGACGCCGGGAACGCCGGCGAGGGCTTCCCGGCCGACTTCACCGTGCAGTCCTCGGTGGACGGTGCCACGTGGACGGTGCTCGCCGCCCGCACCGGCTACCCCAAGCCGGCCGCCACCGCCCAGCACTTCGACTTCGGCACGCAGACCGCGCGCTACGTCCGCGTGGTCGGCACCGGCCTGCGCAACACCAACCCGAACGACCCGCTGTACCGGATGCAGCTCGCCGAGCTGAAGGTGGCCTGAGATGACCTGTCGCCTGCGAGTGGCCGTCGCCGCCCTGCTCATCCTCGTCGCGGCGGTGGTGGCCGGGCCGGCGCACGCCGACGTCACCACGACCATCGTCAACAGCGACGCCGCCGGCAACCAGCTCAGCCGGTTCGACGTCGCCGGCAACTCGCTCGACGCGCACGACGGCTCGCTGATCCAGGTCGGCAACACGTTCTACCTGTACGGCACCAGCTACGCCTGCGGGTACGAGTACCAGCACAACTCGAACTTCTGCGGGTTCAAGGTGTACAGCTCGCCGGACCTGGTGCACTGGACCGACCGCGGGTACGTCGTGGCCCCGGATGCCTGCGGGTACTGCTTCCGGCCGCACGTCATCTACAACGCGGCGACCGCGCGGTACGTGCTGTGGGCCGACGGCGGCGGGCACTACCTCGTCTACACCAGCAGCACGCCGACCGGTCTGTTCACCCGGCAGCCGGACCCGAGCCTCGCGGTCGGCGGCGCCGTCGACGAGGCGCTGTACCTGGACGACGACGGCACCGCCTACGTCATCCACAACACCGTCTCCGTGCCCGCCGGCGACACCGCCGACATGGTCGTGGAGCGGCTCACCCCGGACTACCTCAACACCACCGGTGCGTACGTCCGGCTCGGGCTGGGCAACGTCGAGGGGTTCACCGTCTTCAAGCGCAACGGCGTCTACCACGCGTTGATGTCCGACCCGACCTGTGCGTACTGCTCGGGCGAGACCGGCGAGATGACGGCGACCTCGATGCTGGGCCCGTGGAACGGCCGGTGGTACGACCCGAACGGCTGGAACTTCAACGAGAACCAGCCGCAGCCGCGCTGGCGGTCCCGGATCGTCAACGCCACCAACTGCGGCGGCCAGCCGCTGGCCAGCCTGCCGATCGTGCACGCCGACGGCAGCACCGGGTACTACTTCGTCGCCGACCGCTGGAACAACCGGGCGCCCAACGAATCCCTGGCCAACCTCTACATCGGGCCGATGACGTTCGACGGTGCCGGCACGCTGCAGGACATCCAGTGCGTCAACTCGTTCGCCATCTCCCTGCCGGGCAGCGGCGGCGCCTACCTCAACCCGCCGGACCTCGACCAGCGCAGCGGCTTCGACGGGTTCCGGCACTACTGCGACATCGCCGGCAACGTGTGGCGGCAGCAGAGCTTCACGCCGTCGCGCACCGGCACGCTCACCGCGGCCTCGGTCACGAGCTTCCAGAGCGGCAAGCCCAACGCCCCGCTGCTCCTCGACGTGGTGGACGCGGCCGGCGGCGTGCTGCTGGGCCGGTCCACGTTCGCGGTGAACGCCGTGCCGTGGGCGCCGGCCGGCATCACCGCGCGACCCGGCATCACCGTCACCGCCGGGCACCAGTACCTGCTCCGGGCGCACTCCGCCACCACCAGCGGCTGCTACGGCTGGGAGTACAACGACGGGAACCCGTACGCGGGCGGCGTCGAGTCGTACAGCACCAGCGCCGGCGGCTCGTTCACCGCCGAGAACGGCCGGGACCTCAAGTTCTCCACCGAGGTCAGCGCCACCCCGGCGCTGGTGTCCGAGGAGCTGCCCGCGGGCTGGACCAGCTGCGCCGGTGAAGGGGCCACCTGCACCTTCACCGCAACGCGCCGGGTCGCCTACGGCGCGGGCGCCTACGCGTACAGGACGGGGGGCAGCACCGCGTGCGGCATCGCGGCGTTCGGCGGCGACCCGGCGGTGGGGGTGCTCAAGTCGTGCTACGTCGCCCCGCTGGGCGGACCGAGCGGCTGGACCCAGTGCGGGAGCGAGGGCGGCAACTGCGCGTTCAGCGGGTCGAACGTGGTGGCCTACGGCGCGAACGGCGCGTTCGTGCACCGGAAGCTCAGCGGCGGCACGGCCTGCAGCCTGGCGGCGTTCGGCGGGGTGGACCCGATCCCGGGCGTGGCCAAGGCGTGTTACCTGCCCCCGGCCGGCGCGCCCGCCGGTTACACCTCATGCGCCGGTGAGGGCGGCACGTGCACGGTCAGCGGCGGTCAGCGGGTGATCTACGGCGCCCGCGGCGCGTTCGGCACCCGGTGGAACACCGGCTCGATCGCCTGCGACAACGCGACGTTCGGCGACCCGATCGACGGGGTGGTGAAGGGCTGCTACGTGCGCAGCGGCGCGCCGGCCGGCTTCGGCACCGCGTGCTCCGGCGAGGGCGGCACGTGCTCGTTCGGCGGCTTCCGCACGGTGGCCTACGGTGCGGCCGGGCAGTACGCGTACCGCTCGTTCACCGGCGGCACGGCGTGCACCGCGGCGGCGTTCGGCGGTGACCCGGCGTTCGGCGTCGTGAAGTCCTGCTACCTGACCCCGTAGCGGGCACGGTGGTGCGGAGAAGGCCGGGACGCTGCGTCAGCGTCCCGGCCTTTCGCAGTTCGGCGTCAGGCGTGCAGCCGGGCCTCGGCGCGGTCCCAGTCTCCACGGGTCTCCGGCCGCGGCTGGAAGTGCCGCACCGGCAGGTGCCGGGTGAGCAGCCGGCGGAGGTCGTCCAGCTCGCCGTGCACCGCGCCGAGCGCCCTGGCCTGCACCAGCGCGTTGCCCAGCGCGGTGGCCTCGACCGGGCCGGCCGTCACGGGCAGGCCGCACGCGTCCGCGGTGAGCTGGCACAGCAGCTCGTTGCGGGCACCGCCACCGACGATGTGCACCACGTCGACCGCGGTGCCGGCGAGGTGCTGGGCCTGCCGGACGGCGCGGGCGTGGGCGACGGCGAGGCTGTCCATGATGCAGCGCACCGTCGCGGCGCGCGACGACGGCACCGGCTGGCCGGTCCGCCGGCACCATTCGTCGATCCGCGCCGGCATGTCGCCCGGCGACAGGAACACCGGGTCGTCCGGGTCCACCACGCTGCGCAGCGCCGGCTCGGCCGCGGCCTGGCCCAGCAGCGCCTCGAGGTCCACCGTGGAACCGTCGGCCTGCCAGCCGCGGATCGCCTCCTGCAGCAGCCACAGCCCCATCACGTTGCGCAGGTAGCGCACGGTGCCGTCGACGCCGGTCTCGTTGGTGAAGTTGGCCTGCCGGCTGGCGTCGGTGAGCACCGGCGCGGCCAGCTCCACGCCGACCAGTGACCAGGTGCCGCAGGAGATGTAGGCGAAGCGGTCGCCGTGCGCCGGGACCGCCACCACCGCCGACGCCGTGTCGTGCGAGCCGACCGCGATCACCGGCACCGGACCCGGCAGGCCGAGCTCGGCGCACACCGGCGCGGTCAGCGGGCCGATCCGGTCACCTGGCCGGCACAGCGGTGCGAACAGCCCCGGGTCCAGGCCGAGGTCCGCGATCAGGTCGGCGGACCATCGACCGGAACGGGCGTCGAGCAGTTGCGTGGTCGACGCGTTGGTGATCTCGGCGGTCTGCTCGCCGGTGAGCCAGTACGCCAGCAGGTCGGGCAGCAGCAGCATCCGCCGGGCCGCCTGCGCGGCCGGTGTGCCGACCGCGCTGACCAGCTGGAAGAGCGTGTTGAACGGCAGGTTCTGCAGCCCGGTGCCGGCATACAGCCGCGCCGCTCCGAGCTGGTCCAGGACGCGGTCCATCACGCCGTCGGTCCGGCTGTCGCGGTAGCAGACCGGGTTGCCGATCAGGGCGCCGGTCGCATCGAGCAGTCCGTAGTCGACGGCCCACGAGTCGATCCCCACGCCGTCGAGCCCCGTGCCGGTCCGGGCCGCGGTCCGCCCGGCCGCCCGGAGCCCGTCCAGGACGCCCTGGTAGAGACCCAGGACGTCCCAGTGCAGTGTCGCGCCGACCCGGATCGGCCGGTTGGCGAAGCGGTGCGCCTCGGTCAGCTCCAGCACGTCGGCGCCGACGCGGGCCAGCATCACCCGGCCGCTGGACGCACCGAGATCGACCGCGGCGACACTCGCCTGGTTCACGGTGCGACGACGACGAGGTCGATGTCGAGCAGTTCGGCGAGGCAGCGCAGGTCGGCCACCCGGTGCCCGGTGCCCAGCGCCCAGTGGTGCCCGACCCCGCTGGCGCTCCACCGGTCGGTCCACTCGCCGGGGTGGCAGCCGAAGTCGACGCGCGAGGTGGTGTTGCCGATCCGCATCAGCGGTCCGGTCACCACGGTCCCCTCGGAGGCGACGAAGACGTAGCGGCCGTCCCGGCGCTGGCCGACGCCGAACACCGTGACCGGGCCGGGCGCGACCGCGAACTCCACCGACACACCCCAGCCGCGTTTGCCGTGATAGACCCCCAGGCCGCGCAGCAGGGGCCGGCTGTCGCTGATCGCGAGGTGGCCGGGCCCGTCGTGACCCATCTCGACGACGCCGTCGCGGAAGTTGAGCGCCTGCAGCTCGGTGAAGCTGCCCCCGCCCCCGAGCCGGTCCATCATCAGCATCGCCAGGCTGGTGCGCAGCTCATACTCGCCCACCGCGGGGAGGCCCCGGGCGGTCAGCAGTGACGCGCCCAGGATCAGGCCGGCGCCGAGCCGCTCGTGCAGCTCGCCTTCCAGCCCCCGGTGGTAATAGGCCAGCGAGTCCAGCCCGAAGTCGGCGACCAGGGCGTCGAGTCCGCAGGCGACGGTCGCCGCCCACTGCAGGTCCTCGTCCACCACGCTGTCGGTGATCTCGAAGACCTGCCGGGCCTGCTCCAGTTTGTCGGCGACCTGCGCCGGCGTCACGGCGGCCACCCGGACCCGCAGGTCGTCGACCTCCAGCACCTCGATGTGCCCGCCGAACTGGGCGCTGACCATGGTCAGGTCGGTGGACACGTCGAGCATGCCGGGGTACAGGTGCCCCATCAGGCCATGGCGGGAATCGCGCAGCGAGCCTCGGACACCGGCGGCGCGCACCCACCGCAGGATCTTCTCCCAGGCCTGCTCGTCGGCGAGGTACCCCGACACCGAGCGGAACTCGATCCCCGACCGGTGCAGTGCGTTGGCCACCTCGGGCAGCGGGCACGCCCCGCAGTAGGCCAGCCAGGTGCCGGTGGTCATCGCCGGGTGGTCCATCGCCTCGGTCGGCTGCAGGTTGATGAACAGCACCGGCGCGCCGACCCGCTGCGCGATCGGCAGGACCATGCTGGCCGTCATGTACGTGGTCATGAAGATCACGACGACGTCGCAGCCGGCCACCCGCAGTTGTTCGCCGGCCCGCGCCGCCTCGGGCGCGTCGGAGATGAACCCGACGTCGGTCACATGGGCGCCGATGCCCGACAGGCGCCGGCTCACCACCCGGGCACTGTCCTGCAACTGCGGCAGCAGCTCCGGGAACTGGGGCCAGTAGGCGCCCAGCCCGCCGGCGACGAGGCCGACCCGCACCGGCCGGGCCGGCACCCTCTCGAGCAGGACGGATGGCGAATCGGTGGCGGTCATTGGCTACGCTCCTCGGCGGTCGGATCGGTTCAGCGCAGGAACGCGGCGGCGACGCCCGCGTCCACGGGGATGTGCAGGCCGGTGGTGTGCGCCAGCTCGCCGGCGGTGAGCACGAACACCGCGTTGGCGACGTGCTCGGGCAGCACCTCCCGCTTGAGGAGGGTGCGCTGGGCATAGTAGGCACCGAGCTCGGTCTCGGGAACTCCGTAGACGGCGGCCCGCTGGGCACCCCAGCCACCGGCGAAGATGCCGGAGCCGCGCACGACGCCGTCGGGATTGATGCCGTTGACCTTGATGCCGTGCTCGCCGAGTTCGGCCGCGAGCAGCCGGACCTGGTGCGCCTGGGCCGCCTTCGCGGCGCTGTAGGCGACGTTGTTCGGTCCGGCGAAGACGCTGTTCTTGCTGGCGATGTAGACGATGTCGCCGCCCATCCCCTGCTCGATCATCAGCCGGGCGCCGTGCTGGGCAACCAGGAACGAGCCCTTGGACATCACGTCGTGCTGCAGGTCCCAGTCGGCCTCGGTGGTCTCCAGCAGCGGTTTGGAGACCGACAGGCCGGCGTTGTTGACCACCAGGTCCACGCCGCCGAAGGCCAGCGCGGCCGCCCGGACCATCCCGCCGACCGCAGCCGGGTCGGTGACGTCGGCGGTCACCGCGACCGCGACGTCGGGCCCGCCGAGCTCGCTGGCCACCCGGTCGGCGGCGGTGGTGTCGCGGTCGGCGACGACCACGCAGGCGCCTTCGGCCGCCAGGCGGTGCGCGATGGCCCGGCCGATGCCCGACCCAGCGCCGGTGACCAGCGCGATCCGCGCCGCCAGCGGTTTGGGTTTGGGCAGCCGGGCCAGTTTCGCCTCCTCCAGCGCCCAGTACTCGATGCGGAACTTCTCGCTCTCGTCGATCGGCGCGTAGGACGACAGCGCCTCCGCGCCGCGCATCACGTTGATGGCGTTGACGTAGAACTCGCCGGCCACCCGGGCGGTCTGCTTGGTCGCGCCGAAGGTGAACATGCCGACGCCCGGCACCAGCACGACCGCCGGATCGGCACCGCGCATCGCCGGCGAATCGGCGTCGGCGTGCCGGTGGTAGTACCCGGCATAGTCCTTGCGGTACGCGGCGTGCAGCTCGCGCAGGCGGGCGACGGTGTCGGCCAGCGGCGCGGTCGGCGGCAGGTCCAGCACCATCGGGGCGACCTTGGTGCGCAGGAAGTGATCGGGGCACGAGGTGCCCAGCGCCGCCAGCCGCGGGTGCTCGCGGCGGGAGACGAAGTCCAGCACCTCGTCGCTGTCGGTGAAGTGCCCGACCTGCGGGCGGTCGGTCGAGGCCAGACCGCGCAGCACCGGCGCCAGCTGAGCGGCCCGTTCGCGGCGCTCGGCCGCGGGCAGCGGCTCGTAGCCGGGCAGCACCGGGCCGAACGGCTCGGGCCTGCCGTTGGCCCGGATGAACCGGTCGGCCGTCTCGATGATCTCCAGCGCGTGCGCCTCGCACTCGGCGCTGGTCTCGCCCCAGGCGGTGATGCCGTGCCCGCCGAGGATGACGCCGATCGCCTCCGGATGCGCGCGGCGGATCTCGGCGATGTCGAGCCCCAGCTGGAATCCGGGCCGCCGCCAGGGCACCCACCGCACCCGGTCGCCGAAGCACTCGGCCGTGCGGGCCGGCCCGTCGGCGGCGGTGGCGAACGCGATCCCGGCGTCGGGGTGCAGGTGGTCGACGTGCGCGGCGTCGACGAGACCGTGCATCGCGGTGTCGATCGACGGGGCGGCGCCACCCCTGCCGTGCAGGCAGTAGTCGAAGGCGGCGACCATCTCGTCCTCGCGCTCGACCCCCGGGTACACGTCGACCAGGGCCCGGACCCGGTCCAGGCGCAGCACGGCGAGGCCGGCCTCGGTCAGGGTGCCCAGGTCGCCGCCGGATCCCTTGACCCACAGCAGCTCGACATCCTTGCCGGTCACGGGGTCGACGTCGGTGCCCTTCGCCGAGGTGTTGCCGCCGGCGAAGTTGGTGTTGCGCGGGTCGGCGCCCAGCCGGTTGGAGCGGGCGACGAGCTCGGCGGGGGAGTTGCTCATCAGGTCAGGCTCCCCATCCGGCCTGCTGGCCACCGACACGGTCGGATTCGATCTTCTGCTGGTAGCCGGACCGGTGGTAGGCCGCGATCGGATCCGGGTCCAGACCTTGCTCGACCCGCATCTGTGCGAGCAACGGCCGCACATCGCCGGAGAACGCGTCCATCAGCACCGCGTGCGCGCCGAGCACGTCGCCGGACTGCTGCGCGGCGGCCAGTGCGTCGGCGTCGACCAGCAGCGCCTTGGCGACCGCCTCCTGCACGTTGAGCACCGAACGGATCAGCGCCGGCACCTTCGCCTCGAGGTTGTGGCACTGGTCGAGCATGAAGGCCACCTCGGCCTCGGGGCGGATCGCGTCGGCGCGCACCAGTTCGTGGGCGATCCTGAACAGCTGGAAGGGATCGGCGGCGCCGACCATGAGATCGTCGTCGGCGTAGTTGCGGCTGTTGAAGTGGAACCCGCCGAGCTTGCCGAACCGCAGCAGCACGCTGACCAGGAACTCGATGTTGGTGCCCGGCGCGTGGTGGCCGGTGTCGACCAGGACCTGCGCCTTGTCGCCCAGCGCCACGCAGTGCGCGTAGGAGGTGCCCCAGTCCGGCAGGTCCATCGAGTAGAAGTGCGGCTCGAACAGCTTGTACTCCACCAGCATCCGCTGGCCGTCGCCGAGGCGGTCGTAGACCTCGCTCAGGGCGTTGGCCAGCCGGTCCTGCCGGGCCGCGATCGAGTCCTGGCCGGCGTAGTTGGTGCCGTCGGCCAGCCACACCGACAGGATCGTCGAGCCGGTGGCGTCCATGATGTCGACGCACTCCAGCAGGTGGTCGATCGCCTTGCGGCGGACCCCGGCGTCGGGATGGCAGACGCTGCCCAGCTTGTAGTCGTTGTCCTGGAAGACGTTGGGGTTGATGGCGCCGATCGCGATGCCCTCGGCGGCGGCGAACCGGGCGAGGTCGGCATAGTCGTCGACGGCGTCCCACGGGATGTGCAACGCGACGCTGGGCGCGGCCCCGGTGAGCCGGTGCACCATCGCGGCGTCCGCCACCTTCTCGTAGGCGTCGCGGGGCACGCCGGACTGGGCGAACACCTTGAATCTCGTTCCGGAGTTGCCGTACGCCCACGAGGGCGTCTCGATGCGCATGGCCGCGACGGCGGCGATAACAGCGGCGTGGTCGGTCATCAATCTCTCCTGTAGTGCGCCGAAGGGCTCGAGAGGGCCCGGCGGGCGGGTGCGGGGCTGGCGCCCGCCCGCCGGGCCCGCCGGGTTACTTGACCGTGTCGGCGTTTTCCTTGGTGATCAGGGCAACCGGGTTGAAGACCTCACGCTCGGCCGGGTTGCTGAAGGTGATCGCCTGCTTCTTGATGGCCTGCTCGGCCAGCTTGACGGTCAGCTCGCCCATCGCCTTGGGGTCCTGTGCCACGGTCGCGGCCAGGCCGCCGGCCTTGATGGCGGTGATCGCCTCCGGGTCGGCGTTGAAGCCGACGGCGACGATGTCGGTGACCGGGTTCTTGCCGGCGTCCTTGATCGCGTTGGCCGCGGCGACACCCATCGGGTCGTTGCACGAGAACACGCCGGCCACGTCAGGGTTCTTGGCGAGGATGTCCTTCATGACCTTGTAGCCCTCTTCGGCCTTGGAGTTGCCGGAGAGCTCGGCGACGACCTTGAAGCCGGCCTTCTCGATGGCCTCCTTGAAGCCGGCGTTGCGCCGGGCGGCGTAGACCGCGGACGGCTCACAGGTGATCGAGGCGACGTTCTTGCTGGTCTTGTTGTTGGCGGCGATCTGCTTGACCATGTAGTCGGCGGCGAGCTTGCCACCGCCGGCGTTGTCGGAGATGACGATCGCGTCGTAGGGCGCGCCGCCACCGCCGATGTCGTCGACGATGACCGGCACGCCCTTGGCCTTCGCCTTGGCGATGATCGGTCCGAGCGCGCTCGGCTTGAACGGGCTGATGATCAGCACGTCCACGCCCTGGTCGATCAGCGCCTGGGCGCCGGTGACCATCTCGTTCTCGTCGCTCTTCTCGTCGTGGAGCTTGAACTCCCAGCCCTTGGCCGTGGCGGCGGCGCGGGTGCCGGCCTCCATCTTCTGGAAGAACTCGTACTGCATGTCGTAGACCGAGAACCCGACGACGACCTTGTCGTCCTTGGCGGGGGTCGAGTCGGTCGCGTTGGAGTCCGAACAGCCTGCCAGGGCTGGTACGGCCAGCACGCCGGCGAGGGCGAGCGGGAGGAGACCCTTCTTGAGCATCTCGGAGTTCCTTTCGAGTGTCGAACCGGGGGTGTGATTTGAACGTTTCAACTCGAACCGAACAATGGAGCAGCGGCCACTGGCGCCGATCCTCAGGCGCCGTCCACGTGTGACGGCCGTCGAACCAGACCCGCCAGCGCCCGCCGGAACGATCCCGGCGCCGCGAAGCGGGTCCGCAGCCCGTCGATGGTCAGGGCGACGATCAGCACACAGCCCAGCACGATGCGCTGGTATGCCGACGGGACACCCTGGCTGACGAGCATGTCGTTGAGAACGCTGACCAACAGCACCGCCGAGAAGGTCCCGATCAACGTCCCCTTGCCACCCTTGAGGCTGGTGCCGCCGAGCACGACCGCGGCGATCACCTTCAGCTCGAATCCGTCCTGCGCGGAGCCGTCGGCGGTCCACACCCGGGTGATGTAGGTCAGCGCGGCGATCCCGACGCTCACCCCCACCAGGGCGAAGACGAAGATCCTGATCCGGGTCTCGGAGATGCCGCAGAACCGGGCCGCGGCGGGCGACGAACCGTAGGACAGGATCCGCCGGCCGGTCGCGGTGCGGCGCAACAGCAACCAGGCGGCGCCGTACACGACGAGCATGATGACGAACGGCAGCGGCAGGCCCGCCACGTTCAATCCGCCGATCTTGACGAACGGCGAACCGATCTGGTCATACGGCAGCGTCCTGGGCCCGTCCTGCGTCAGGATGTACGCCACGCCCCGGAAGACGAACAGCGTCCCGAGGGTGGCCACGAACGGTGGCACCCGCAGCCCGGTGATCAGACCGGCGTTGACCAGGCCGCAGGCCAGGCCCGTCGCCACCGCGGCGGCCACCGCCAGCGCCGTGCCGCCGGCCGAATAGCCGATCAGGGTCACCACGCTGACCAGGGCCAACTGCCCGCCGACCGAGAGGTCGAACGCGCCGCTGGCGATGGCGAAGGTCATGCCGGCCGCCACGATCCCCAGGTAGGCGCTCTCCCGCAGCACCGACTGCAGGTTGGAGAACTCGAGGAAGTCCGGAGCGACGAGCGGGCTCACTGCCAGCAGCAGCGCCAGGATCGCGGTGATTCCCCAGGTGTCCCACAGTTTGCCCAGTGCCGGCCGACCGGCACGGTCCGCGCGGGAGGCCGGGACGCTCCGGACCGGATCGGGCGTCTGCGTGCCGGTGCTCATACGGCAGCCTCCTTCACGGCAGCGGGTACGGTGGCCGGGCCGGCGGTGACCCGCCGGCGCAGCCCGAGCAGGGCGAGCGCGGCGATGAGCAGCAGCCCGACACTGATGCGCTGGTAGGCCGGCGGCGTGTTGAGCAGGTTGAGCCCGTTGCGGATGGTCTCGATGAGCACCGCGGCCAGCACGGTGCCCAGGACCGAGGCGCGACCGCCGAGCAGCGCCGTGCCGCCGAGCACCACCACGGTGATCGCGTCCAGTTCGAAGCCCAGGCCCAGCTGCCCGTTGCCCTTCTGCAGCTGGCTGGCGATCAGCAGGCCCCAGAACCCGCCGGCGATGCCGACCAGCACGTAGATCGCGATCCTGATCCGGTCGACCGGCAGGCCGGAGACCCGGGCCGCCTCGCGGTTGGAGCCCACTGCGCAGACCCAGCGGCCGAACCTCGTCCGGTTGATGCTCCACCAGGCCAGGGCGGTGGCCAGCACGGCCAGCAGGATCGGCATGGGCACTCCCAGGGGCCGGCCGCCGACCAGGTACTTCAAGGCCGGCGAGCTGACGATCTGGTCGTGGCCATCGGTGTACGCCAGCGACAGCCCCCGCACGATGACCAGGGTGGCCAGGGTGGCGATGAACGGGGTCACGCCGAGCTTGGTGACCACCAACCCGTTGACCAGGCCGATCAGCGCGCCGGCCAGCAACGCCAGCAGCATCGCCAGCAGCACCGGCACTCCGTCGATGATCGCCGAGCAGCAGACCACCGCGGCCAGCGAGACCGTCGAGCCGACCGACAGGTCGAACTCTCCCATCGCCAGGCAGAAGGTCATCGCCAGCCCCGGAACCGCCACGATGGCCGCGTTGACCAGGACGTTCTCGATGTTGCCACCGGACAGGAAGCTGTCGGTGCGCAGTGCCAGGAACAGCACGACCACCAGCAGCGGGACGGCCAGCGGGGCCTTGCGCAGCGCGGCGGACATCAGACGCCCGCCTGCGAGAAGATCCGACGCTCGGTGGTGGCGCACATGATGACGTTCTCCTCGGTCAGGTCGGCGCCGGTCAGGTGCCCGACCACCTGGCCACCGGCCAGCACGTAGACCCGATCACTGATCCCCAGCAGCTCGGGCAGATCACTGGAGATCATGAGCACGGCGGCCCCGTCGGCGGTCAGCTCGTTGATCAGCTGGTGGATCTCGAACTTGGCACCGATGTCGACGCCCCGGGTGGGCTCGTTGAGGATCAGCAGCCGGCCACCGGGCGCCAGCGCCCGGCCGAGCAGGACCTTCTGCTGGTTGCCGCCGGAGAGCTGGCCGATGAGCTGGTCCGGGCCGGTCGCGCGGATGGCCAGCCGGTTGCGGTAGTCGGCGAAGACGCCGGCCTGGGCCGCCGGTGACAGCAGCCGGGTGAGCGCGTGCCGCAGCCGGCCCAGCACCGAGATGGTGAGGTTGTCCCGCACCGACAGGTCGGGCAGCAGGCCCGCGGCCTTGCGATCCTCGTGCAGGAAGCCGATGCCGGCCGCCATCGCGTCCGCCGGGCTCCCGGGGCGGTACGGCGCGCCGTCGAAGGTCATGGTGCCGGCGGTGATCGGCAACGCGCCGAAGATGACCTGCGAGACCTCGGGCTGGCCGGCTCCCGCCACGCCGCCGATGCCGACGATCTCGCCGGCGCGCACGGTCAACGACACGTCACGCAACTGCCGCCCCGCGCTCACCCCGGCCAGGTCGAGCACCACCTCGTCGCGGGCGACCCCGGCCCGCGGCGCCGCCGCGGCGATGTCGCGGCCCACCATCAGCCGGACCAGTTCGTCCGGGTCGGTGTCGGCCAGCGCCGCGGTGCGCACGTGCCGGCCGTCGCGCAGCACCGTGACCCGGTCGGCGACGGCGAAGACCTCGTCCAGGCGGTGGCTGACATAGACGACGCTGCGTCCCTCGGAGCGCAGCCGCCGCACGACGTCCAGCAGCCGGGTGGCCTCGTCGGCGGACAGCGCCGCGGTCGGCTCGTCCATCACGATGATGCGCCCGTCCACCGACAGCGCCTTGGCGATCTCGACGAGCTGCTGCTCGGAAACGGTGAGGCTGTCCACGGTCGCCGCCGGGTCGATGTGCACGCCGAGGATGCCGAACAGCTCGGCCGAGCGGCGGTTGATCTCGGCGTAGCGGATGCCGCGGGAGAATCTGCCGTACGGCTCGCGGCCGGAGTAGACGTTCTCCGCCACCGTGAGGTCGGGATAGAGGTTGAACTCCTGGTAGATCACGGCGATGCCGGCGTGCAACGCGTCGGCGGGCCGGCGTGGACGGTAGGGCCGGCCGCCGAGCCTGACCTCGCCGGCACTGGGCTGGTGCAACCCCCCGAGCACTTTCAGCAGCGTGGACTTGCCCGCGCCGTTCTCGCCCACGAGCGCGTGCACCTCGCCGCCGCGCACGTCGAAGTGCACCCCGTCCAGGGCCCGGACCCCGGGAAACTCCACGGTCAACCGGTCGACGTGCAGCAACGGCGGATCTTCCGGTGACGTGTTGTCGGCTGTCATGTCCCCACCTCCCTCCACCGTGCCGGAGTCTTGAAGATCAAACTGAATCGTTTCGAGGTTTTGCGGCTCGAACGCTACGATCCCGTTGCAGGGCTGTCAATGGATCGTTTCGGAGACCGGGGTACGAGCTGGGTCGGGCCTTGGTGGCACAACCGTCGCCGGGGTTGACACGTTTCATCTCGTAACTAAGCTCAACGCTCCCAGCAGCATGAACCTCCGACCACCGCATCCGCACGCACTCGAGGAGCCATGGCGACCAGCAGCATCAAGGAGGTTGCGCGGCGCGCGGGCGTCTCCATCGGCACCGTGAGCAACGTGCTCAACCATCCCGACCTGGTCGCTGCCACCACTCGCCAGCGGGTGCTGAAGGCGATCGCCGAGCTCGGCTACGTCCGTAACGACTCGGCCCGGCAGTTGCGTGCCGGACGCAGCCGGACCATCGCCGTCGTCGCCCTCGACCTCGCCAACCCGTTCTTCACCGACGTGCTGCGCGGTGCCGAGGTCGCGGCCGAGGAGAGCGGGTTCAACATCATGACCTTCAACAGCGGGGAGAACGCCGCCCGCGAGCGCCGCCACCTCGACGTCCTGGAAGAGCAACGGGTGCTCGGCGTGCTCATCACTCCGCTGGACGACAGCGTCGACGCCCGGCTGGACCAGCTGATCGAACGCGGCATCCCGGTGGTGCTGGTCGACCGCGGCTCCGGCCGGCACAACCGCTGTTCAGTGGCCGTCGACGACGTGCTCGGCGGCCGCCTCGCCGGCGCCCACCTCGTCGAGCAGGGCCACGAACGGATCGCCTACGCCGGCGGCCCCTTCACGTTGGCGCAGGTCGCCGACCGGCACGCCGGCCTGCGCGAGGCTCTCACCGGCGATCAGCAGCTGCAGGTCATTGCGACCGCCAACCTCACCGTCGCCGCCGGCCGCCTTGCCGGCGCCCACCTCGCCGACCTGCCCGCCGAGACCCGGCCGACCGCGGTCTTCTGCGCCAACGACCTGGTGGCGCTCGGTGTGCTGCAGGAGATGACCATGCGCGGGGTGCGGGTGCCGCAGGATGTCGCAATCGTCGGCTACGACGACATCGACTTCGCCGCCGCCTCGGCGGTGCCGCTGTCCTCGATGCGCCAGCCCCGCGAGCAGCTCGGCCGGGCGGCCACCCAGCTGCTGCTGGAGGAGGCCAACGAGCCCGAGCAGCACCAGCACCGGCAGGTGGTGTTCCGGCCCGAGCTGGTCGTCCGCGAGTCGAGCACCCGAATCGGCGCACCGAGCGGGCAGGCGCGCCACTCGCGATCTCGGGGTTCCGTGGGCTGACCTGGAGCCTGCCGCGGCCGCTCTGCTTGTTCCGGATCACGTTCCCGGCGGGCAGGATGTCGGCATGCAACCCAGCGCGCATCCTGCCCCGTCCCGCCGTCCCGGGTACGGGCCGACCGTCGCCGCCGCGGTCGCGGGTGTGCTGATCGCCGTCGTCGTGCTGGTCGTCGGCATCGGGTCCTGGGTGGACGACTTCCCGGACCTGGAGACCCAGTTCCAGCCGGGAGAGACGGTGCCGGTGACCCTCGCCGCCGACCGGCCCTCGGTGATCTACGTCAGCCCGACCGAGGCCGCGTACGCCGACCGGTGCGCCGCCGAGCTGCCCGGTGGCACGGTCGCGATCACCGAGTCGAAGACCTTCACGTTCCTCAGCGGTGGCCGGGGTTGGGCGGCGCGCTACGAGCTGCTGGCCGACCGCGACGGGACCGCCCGGCTGACGTGTCCCCGGGCCGGGAGTGGCGTGCTCCTCGCCGTCGGGGAGCAGGCGGACAATCCGGCGCTGCTGAGGAAGCTGTCCGGCACGATCGGGTTTGCCTTGGTGCTGGGGCTGGCGGGGATCGTCACGGCCGTCGTGCTCGGCATGCGGACGGCCCGCCGCCGGCGCGAGCTTCGCACCTGACCTCAAGCCCCTGTGCATCGACGGCCGGGAGCTCAACCTGCGCGCCTCCGGAGCGGTCCTGCCGCTCATATGCCCATGCTACCGACCCGGCTCGTCGAGTGGCTGCCCGACCGTAACGGTGCGCTACCTGCCAAGAGTTGCCGGTCAGCCGTTGAGCAGCTGCCTGGCCATGACGATGCGCTGCACCTGGTTGGTGCCTTCGTAGATCTGGGTGATCTTGGCGTCGCGCATCATGCGCTCGAGTGGGAAGTCCTTCGTGTAGCCGTAGCCGCCCAGCAGCTGCACGGCGTCGGTGGTGATCTGCATCGCGGCGTCGGAGGCGAAGCACTTCGCGGCGGCGCCGAAGTAGGTGAGGTCCTTGTCGCCGCGCTCGGACTTGCCCGCGGCGGCGTAGGTGAGCTGGCGGGCGGCCTCGAGCTTCATGCCCATGTCGGCGAGCATGAACTGGATGCCCTGGAAGTCGGCGATCGCCTTGCCGAACTGCCGGCGCTCCTGCACGTAGCCGAGGGCGAAGTCCAGGGCGCCCTGGGCGATGCCGAGGGCCTGGGCGGCGATCGTCACCCGGGTGTGGTCCAGGGTCTGCATGGCGGTGCCGAAGCCGGTGCCCGGCTCGCCGATGATGCGGTCGGCCGGGATGCGGACGTTGTCGAGGTACACCTCGCAGGTGGGGGAGCCCTTGATGCCGAGCTTCTTCTCCGGTGCGCCGAAGCTGACGCCCTCGTCGGACCGCTCGACCACGAAGGCGGAGATGCCACGGGAGCGGGCGGACGGGTCGGTGACGGCGAACACGGTGTAGTACTCGCTGACCCCGGCGTTGGTGATCCAGCGCTTGACGCCGTTGAGGACCCAGGTGTCGCCGTCGAGGACGGCGCGGGTCTTCATGCCGGCCGCGTCGCTGCCCGCGTCGGGCTCGGACAGGCAGTAGGAGAACATGGCGTCGCCGGCGGCCACCGCGGGCAGGTACCGCTGCTTCAGCCCGGCGGAGGCGGCCAGCAGCAGCGGCATGGTGCCGAGCTTGTTGACGGCGGGGATCAGTGACGAGGACGCGCAGGCCCGGGCGACCTCCTCGATGACGATGGCGGTCGCGAGGGCGTCGGCGCCGGCGCCGCCGTACTCCTCGGGGATGTGCGGGGCGTGGAAGTCGGAGGCTCGCAGCGCGTCGTAGGAGGCCTGCGGGAACTCGCTCTTCTCGTCGGTTGCGGCGGCGTTCGGCGCGACCTTGCCGTCGCACACCGCACGCACCGCCTCACGGATCGCGAGATGCTCCTCAGGCAGCTGATAGACCTCGAACACCGACGCCCCCTCGATAAAAATGCCCTGAACCGCCGTTCAGGGGTGAGCATACCGGCGAGTAACCAAGGAGCCGAACGCGCGGTCGGCGCCGAGGGACTACTCTCGCCGGAGCAACGTCGGCAACACCCAGCCCTATACGCCACAAATGTCCAAAATAATGGCTTTTGTGGAAACGGGAAGAGCGGAGATACAGGCGTGACCATCGCGTACCCGAGCACCCCACCCGTAGCAGCCGCGCCCTCCGGCGCACCCCGCCCGCGGCTGACATTCCTCGGCACCGGCTATCTTGGCGCGACCTACGCCATCTGCTTCGCCGAGCTTGGCTACGAGGTGCTCGGCTTCGACGTCGACGAGGCGAAGATCGCCAAGCTGGCCGGCGGCGACGTGCCGATCCACGAGCCCGGCCTCGACGAGCTGCTCCGGAAGAACCTGTCGGCCGGCCGGCTGCGCTTCACCACCTCGTGGGAGGAGGTCGCCGAGTTCGGTGACGTCCACTTCATCTGTGTGGGCACCCCGCAGCGCCCCGACGGCATGGCCGCCGACCTCTCCCACGTCGAGAGCGCCGTCACCAACCTCGCGCCGCTGCTCAAGCGCAAGGCGCTGATCGCCGGCAAGTCGACCGTCCCGGTCGGCACCGCCGAGTGGATCGAGCAGCTGGTGCGCCGCCACACCCCCGCCGAGCTCGGCGTCGAGGTCGCGTGGAGCCCCGAGTTCCTGCAGGAGGGCGTCGCCGTCGAGGACGTGCTGCGCCCCAACCGGATCATCTTCGGCGTGAAGAGCGAGTGGGCCACCGGCATGCTCTACGCCGCCCACAAGGGCGTGTTCGACCTGGCGCTCACCGAGGACCGCGAGGTCCCCGTCGTGGTCACCGACTTCGCCACCGCCGAGCTGGTCAAGGTCGCCGCCAACGCCTTCCTCGCCACCAAGATCTCCTTCATCAACGCCATGGCCGAGGTCTGCGAGGCCGCCGGCGCAGATGTGACGCAGCTCGCCCGGTCGATCGGCTACGACGCCCGGATCGGCAACAAGTTCCTCCGTGCCGGCGTCGGCTTCGGCGGCGGCTGCCTGCCCAAGGACATCCGCGCGTTCCAGGCCCGCGCCCAGGAGCTCGGCGTCGGCGAGGCGCTGCGGTTCCTGCACGAGGTCGACCTGATCAACCAGCGCCGCCGGCAGAAGATCGTGCAGCTGTCCGCCGAGCTGCTCGGCCGCGGCTACGGCCCGGCCGGCCCGGACCTGGCCGGCACCCGGATCACCGTGCTCGGCGCCACCTTCAAGCCCAACTCCGACGACGTGCGCGACTCGCCGGCCCTGTCGGTGGTGCGCAAGCTGTCCCGCTCCGGCGCCGAGGTCACCGTCTACGACCCGGAGGGCATGGACAACGCCCGCAACGACGTCGACGACGTGATCTACGCCAAGACGCTCACCGACGCCGTCACCGGCGCGGACCTGGTCTGCGTGCTGACGGAGTGGGAGGAGTTCCGCAACACGGACCCCAACGCGCTCAACGAGCTCGTCGCGGCCCGGCGGGTCATCGACGGGCGAAACTGCCTCGACCAGAACGTCTGGGTCGCGGCGGGCTGGGAGTACCGCGGCATGGGAAAGCCGGTAGTCGCTTAAACGACGGAATCTCCCGAACGGGCGCTTCGCTTTCGCGACACGTCGAAACAAGGCATTCTTCCCAGTAGGGCGTGAACAGCCGGGGGTGGCCGCACGCGCGGCCACCCCCGGCTGCGGCCCGGGGGGAGGAGTCGCGTGGAGACGTATCCGTGCCCGGCGTGCGGTGGCCCGGCCAGTGAGGCCACCGGCTGCCGTGATTGCGGCCGCCCGCACGACCCCGACGCCGCCGCGCTCGCCCTGTTCCAGCGCACCGTCGCGTCGCTGGAGCAGAAGAAACGCGACCTGACCGACGACAGCCAGAAGCTGCGCCGCCAGCTCGCCCACGCCTCCGCGCAGCGCGACTCGCTGCGCCGCAAGGTCCGCCAGTCCATCGACCAGGAGCAGTCCGGACGCACCCGGCGCCCCCGGCTCGGTCGCGGGCCGAAGATCGAGAGCACCCCGCCCGCCGCGCGGCAGGGCCAGACGCCAGGAACACCGCAAGAGCAGCAGGTGTACTCGCCACGAGCGCCACAGGAGCAGGAACCGGCGCTGACGGGATCGGCGCCGGACCGCCGGCCGGTGATGGCGCCGCCACGGCGGACGGCGCAGCGGGCGCTGCCGCAGATGCGCCGGCCGCCGGGCGGATCCGGCCCGCACGGCCCGGTCGACGAGCCCGAGGCGACCACCTCCAGCATGCAGGCGTCGGTCCTCGCGCTCGGCGGCCTGCTCCTCGCCGGCGCGGCGATCGTGCTCACCACCGACGCGTTCGACTCGATCGGCACCGTCGGGCGGGTCGTGCTGCTCGCCCTCATCACCTCCGGTGCCCTCGCGCTGCCGTTGATGCTGGTCCGGCGCGGCCTCACCGCCACCGCGGAGACCGTGGCGTCGGTCGCGCTGCTGCTCGTCCTGCTCGACGGCTACGTCCTGCGCTCGGAGGGGCTGCTCGGCGTCGACCGGCTCGAGACCACGCTGTACATGGGCGTCGTCTGCGCCGCCACGGCCGGCATCGCGGCCGTGTACAGCATGCAGAGCCACCTCATCGCCTCGCGGTACGCGACCCTCATCGCCGTGCAGCCGGTCCTGCCGCTGATCGCCTACGACGTCATCCGCGGCCCGGCCGGCTGGTCCCTCGCCCTGTCCGGGGTCGCCCTCATCGACCTTGCGTTCGGCATCGCTCTCGGCCAGTCCGTCCGCCGCCGCTTCGAGCAGGACGAGCTGCGGCGTGAGCCCGACGCGGTCACCGGGCCGGACGGGCAGCAGCACCCGGCCGGCGCCGAGCCGACGCACACCCTGCAGACCGACCGGTTCGCCGACACCCTCATGCGGGACGCGGCCTGGGTGCTGTTCGCGATCACGTTCGGCGCGGCCCTGGTCTGCGCCGCCGGCGCCCTCGCCACCACCGAGGCCCTGGGCGAGACCGTCCGCGCCGCCGCGGTCACCCTGATCGCCGCCGCGATCGGTGTCGCCGGCTCGCTGAACTGGCGGCGCGGCGCCGTGCCCGACATCGCGACCGGCATCGCCACGGTCGCCGTCATCGCCGCGTTCGCCAGGGTGGGCGCCGTCGCGTTCCCCGGTTCCACCCTGGTGTTCCTCGCCCTCGCCGTGGCGCTCGCCGCGGTCGGCGTGCCGCTCCTGCCCGGCGACGCCCGCCGGGGTCCCCGCTACGCGGTCTCCGTCGCGACCGCCGCCACCACCCTGCAGCTGGTCGTCACGGTCCTGCCCGCGCTCGCCGCCCCGCTGAAGGCGGCGTGGCCGGTGTGGAACGCGGATCTCACGGCGTACCGCGCGGCCGTCGACACCGCCGTCGGGCCCGACGGCTGGCAGTCCGTCCTCGCGGTGCTGCTGCTGACCGCCGCGGGTGTCCTCATGCTCAGCGGGCGCACCGAGCCGGTCGACGTGCCGCTCGGCTCCGGTTCGTGGCCGGGCGCCCGTCTCGGCGCAGCGTTCGGTCGGCGGCCCGCCACCGACGAGCGGCGGCCCACCCCGCCGCCCGGCCTGTGGCCCGGCCCGCTGGGCGGCGCGCAGACCGGCCCGCACACCGGCGTCTGGGACGACCCCCGGCCGGAGTCGCCGCCCGTCAACCGGCCCGGCGGACCCCCCGCCGCGACCGGCACCCGGGACGGCGCCAACCGGTCCGGCGCGGTCGTCACCGTGCCGCCCCCGGAGCGGTTCCGGGCCGACGTCGCCGTCATCGGCGCCGCCCTGACGCTGCTCGTCGCGCCCGCCGCGTTCGGCCTGAGCTGGCTGACGATCCCCGCCCTCGCGATCGCCGGCGCGGTCATCGCCGGCGCGCTCGCGATGCGGGTCGTCGAGGCCCACACCGCCTGGGTCTGCCTCGGCGCGGCCCTGGTCCTCGGCCTCTACGCGGCCGCCGCCAGCCTCGCCCGGCCGTCCGCGACCGCCCTGACCCTGGTCGTCATCTCCGCGGCCGGCGCCGGCATCGCGCTGCTGCCACGACCGCACCGCACCGACGTGAACGGCGACTTCGTCACCCGCAGGGTGTCCGACGCCGCCGCCGGCGGGGCCCTGTTCGCGCTGCCCGGCGCCGCCGCGGCCGGTGCGGCGATCGTCTTCGGCGACCTGCCCGGCGGCGCGACCGTCGTGCTGGTGATGACCTTCCTCGCGCTCGCCGTGACCCTCGGGTACGCCGCCATCACCCAGGTCGCCCGGGGTGCGCAGAGCCCGCCGCTGCTGATCGGCGCGACCGCCGGCGCCGTCGCGGTCGCGATCGCCGTCCTGCGGTCCGGCGGCGCCACCACCATCGACCTGGTGATCGGCCTGCTGATGCTGATCGCCGCGCTGATGCTGTGGGTCGCGCCGCGGATGGACGACCGGCAGACGTTCGGCGCGGACATCACCGGCGCCGACGCCGCGGCCGCCGCCGTGACCATCGCCGGGATCGGCGCCGTGGCCAGGGCCGTGTCGCTCGCCTCCGACGGCATCGAGGTGGTGACCCTCGCGCTGCTGGTGTTCGCGGTCGCGGTCGCCGCCCGCAGCCTGCCCGACGAGTGGCGCCGCGGTCCGGTCGCCGGCGCCGCCACCGTCGGCGCCTGCACCGGTGTCTACGCGGGCACCATGTCCGTCATCGGCGCCGTCGGGGTGATCCGCGCCGCCGACCCGCCGTGGCGCGCGGTGCTCGACGAGCGCTGGCTGGTCAACGCGCAGCAGCTGGCCACGTACGGCTGGCAGGTCCCGATCGCGTTGCTGCTGCTCGCCGGGGCGGCCGCGATCGCGCTGCCGCAGCCCTACGGCGACGACACCGCCTCCGCGGCGGCTGCCCTCGCCGCCATCGGCGCGCCCGTCGGCCTCGGCCTCGGCTGGCAGACCCCGATGGTCGTCGGCTGGATCGCCGCCACCGGGATCGGCGCCTGGGCCGCGACCGCGAGAAGCTGGCGCGCAGCCTACACGCGGCTCGCCGCGGCCCTGATCGCCGGCATGTTCGCCGCCGGCGCGAGCCTGGTCCGGCCCGGCGCGACCGCCGGCACGCTGGTCGCGCTCGCCGTCAGCGGCGTGTGCGTGGCCGGCCTCGCCAGGTCCACCGCGATCCGCCGGGGCAACCCGCTGGACGGCCCGCTCACCTTCGTCGGCGGGTCGGGTGTCGCCGCCGCCCTGTTCGCGCTGGCCGGTGCCGCCGCCGCGGCCGCCGGTGGCCTGCACCCCGGCCAGGCCAGCACCGTCCTCGTCGCCGCGCTCGCGACCAGCGCCGTCGGCCTCGCCGCTGCCGCGACCGGCGCCCAGCAGGCGCCGGGCTACCTGCCCTACGTGACCGTCGGCGTCGCCGGCGGCGCGACCACCACGGCCGTCGTCGCGCTGGTCGTCCAGCGGGACGGCGCGGTCGTCTACGCCGCCGCCGCGGCCCTCCTCGGCGTCCTCGCGGAACTGCTGCGGGTCACCTGGCAGCGCAGCGTCGAGTGGGTCCCGTCCTCCGGATTCCGGCCCGACAACTCCAGTGCGCCGGCCGGTCGCTGGCGGCAGGTCCGGGCGCCCCGCGGATACACCCTCGGCGTCGCCGCGGCGGCCGGGGTACCCGCCCTCATCGTCGTGGTGTTCGTGGCGCCGGCGGTGTACGCGGCGCTCGCCGGGCCGTACAAATGGATCCAGAAACCGTGGACGGGCACCGCGCAGACCGCGTCGGACCTCGGCGACCTCGGCCGCTACGCGGGCAACGGCACCCACGTGCTCGCGGCCGCGCTGCTCACCATCGCCGGCGCGCTGATGGCGGTCGGTCTCGGCGGCTCCGGCCAGGCCGTGGCCAGCCGCGCCGTCGCGATCGTCGTGCCGAGCGGTGCGCTGACCCTGCTCATCGCCCCGGCCGCGCTGCACGCGTCGTGGCCGTGGCAGCCGACCGCGGCGCTGCTGGTCGCCACGATCGCCGGGCTCGGCCTGGCCCTGACGGTCCCGCCGGAGGCGGACAGCTCCGACGGCCGGATGCTCATCAACGCCCGCCGGCTGGTGTTCGTCATCGCCGTGCTGGCCGCCGGTGCCGGCGGCGCGGGCAGCCTCGCCACGAAGCAGCAGACCCTGACGTGGCTGGCCGGCTCGGTCGTCGTCGGCGCGGTCGCCGGCGTCTGGGGGCGCACGCCCAACGGCCGCATGCTCGGCTGGCACGTGGCCGGGTCGACCGCGCAGGGTTTCGCCCTGGCCGCCGGGCTCGCCGCCGGCCTGCCGCTGCGCCAGTGCGCGTTCCCGCTGCTGATCGTCGCGACCATGCTGCTCGTGCTCGGCGCCGCGCTGCCGCGGCTGCGGCCCAGCAACAGCATCAACCGGGAGGCGATGACGGTCGAGGCGGCCGGCTACGCCGGTGCGGTCGTCGCCGTCCTGCTCACCCTGGGCTCCGCCGCGCACACCGCGGCCGCCCTCACCGCCCTCGGCGCGGTCCTCGGCCTGTCCGCCGCCCGCAAGGGCCGCAGCGGCCAGCAGCGGGTCGTGCTCATCATCGCCGCCTCGGTCGCCGAGCTGATCGCGATCTGGCTGCTGCTCATCACCGTCAAGGTCGCCGTGATCGAGGCGTACACGCTGCCGTTCGCGGTCCTGGCGCTCATCACCGGCCTGCTGGAGATCCGGCGGCGCCCGGAGCTGGGCAGCTGGCTCGCGTACGGCCCGGCGCTGGTCGCCGGGTTCGCGCCGAGCCTCGCCCTCGCGGTCGCCAACGAGGACTCCCCGCAGCTGCGCCGCGTCCTGCTGATCCTCGGCGGGGTCATCACCGTCGCGATCGGCGCGGTCCGCCAGCAGAAGGCGCCGGTCGCGGTCGGCTCCGCGGTGACGATCATCGCCACCGTCAACGAGCTGCTGCGCATCGGCCTGCCCGTGTGGATGCTGCTGCTCCTCTTCGGCGGCACCGGCCTGCTGCTCATCGCTCTCGGTGCCACGTATGAGCAGCGTCAGCGCCTGGACCGCCTGCGTGGGGTGTATCGCGGCATGCGCTGAGGCCGCGCGTAATATCGATAGGTGTGGTTGCAAAGCTGGTGTACGACGAGCCCGACTTCACCTACACGATCCACGTGGCGGGCTGCGGCGAGCTGCGCCGCGGCGGCCGGCTGCGGGCCTGGCGCGAGGACGACGGCGGCCTGCTGGTCCTGCTGACGGTCGCCGGATCCGACCTGGACGACGAGGCGGGTGTCGTCGCCGACCAGGTCCGGCTCCAGTTCGTCGGTGAGCGGGCCGACGTCGTGGCGTACGAGCCGAGCTGGTGGGGCGACGGCTGCACCTACCTGCTTGCCGTCGCCGGGACCAGGTGGGAGCCGCTCGACCCGAAGGTGCTGTGCGACCGGGTCGGCCCGTCGTTCGTGATCGACGACGAGGCCGACACCAGTCCCGGTTACGGCGGTCCCTGACGGTTTGTGGTCAGGCGCCCTCGATCTCGAGTTCGTAGATGCGGGTCGCCGCGTCCGTCGTCTGCGTCGGGGTGCTCACCACCAGGCGCACGTAGCGGGCGGCGGTCGGGTTGATCCGGTGGCTGGTCACCCCGTCGCTGTTGGCGGTCACGGTCACCGCGGTCGTCCACGTCGTGGCGTCGGCGCTGACCTGGATGGTGAAGGCGCGGGTGTTCAACGCCTGCGCCTCGCCGCCGGCGGACGCGTGCCGGACCACGAACCGCCGCAGCGTGCGGCTCGCGCCGAGGTCGACCTGCAGGGATGCGCCGGCGGCGCCGCTGCACCACTTGCTGTTGCCGGTGGTCACGCCGTCGGTGGCCTTCGCCGGGGACTCGGCGGCGACGCAGGCGGCGCTGCCGGTGACGGCAGCGCCACGGGCCAGGTTGATGCCCGGGTACGCGCCGCCCTCGTCCGTGACGGCGATGTCGTCGACGTATCCGCGGAACGGCCCGGTGCCCGTCGGCCGGTCGAAGCCGACGTCGACGCGGGTGACGGTGCGCCCGGCCAGGGCGCCGAGGTTGACCCGGACCAGGTTCCACTGGTTGAGCACCAGGTGGCCGCCCTCACCCTGCAGCTGCGGGTGGGCGCGGACCCCGAACTGGTCGACGGCGCCGGAGTCGCGCAGCGCCGAGCCGTCGCTGAACTGCAGGTCGACGGCGACGAACGTGCCGGTCGCCTGCTGCGGGTAGATCCAGTACGACAGCACGCTGGACGGCCCGATCGGCAGGTCCGCGGCGAAGATCCGCTGGTAGGAGTAGGACTGGGTGGCCGAGTTGTCGCTGCCGGAGTACATCAGCGCGCTGGTGCCGCTGTGGGCCAGCTCGGCCCGGGGCGAGGACTCCATCGCGGTCAGCGCGCAGCAGTAACCGCCGACGCCGATGGCCGCGCCGGCGCTGTCCAGCCAGGTCGGTGCGGTGTCGCCGGTCTCGAACGACGAGCGCAGCAGGGGCTGGTCGCGGCCGTCGCCGAGGACCGTTTCCAGCGCGGTGTACCAGCGCACGGCCATCTTCGCGTAGCCGGAGTCGTTCGGGTGCAACGTGTCGTTGAGGTCCGTCGCGGCGAGCGTCGAAAGATCGACAAGCTTGGCCCTGGTACCACGGGATCCGACGATTCCCGGGACGGCCGCGTTGAAGGCGTTGATGCGTGCCTGGATGGTGGCGTCGAGCGCGGGCACGATCTTCGCGACGAGGACGGTGGCGGTGGGGCGGGCCGCGAGGATCTGGTCGATGAGCCCGCCGAGTCGCTGCGGTGCCGTGCCCACCTGGTAGTTCTGGTTCATGTCGTTGGTGCCGATGTGCAGGAGCACCACGTCGGGCTGGTACGTGCCGAGCCAGCCGTCGATGTTCGCCGCGATCTGGTCGATCCGCCAGCCGGAGTGCCCCTCGTTGTCGGTGTCCGGCAGCGAGCCGGAGCGCTGCGAGCCGACGAAGTCCACGGCGTAGCCGGCCCCGGCGACCAGGCGGTTGTAGAGCGGGGCGCGGTAGCTGGAGGTGGTCGGGCTGCCCTCGCCCCAGGTAATCGAGTCGCCGAGCGGCATGATCTTGATCGGCCGGGTGGTGACGGCGGCCTCGGCTGGGCCCGCTATCAGGGTGGCTCCGATCAGGCAGCCAGCTAGGGCGGCGGCGAGCAGGCGCATCGAGATTCCTCCGTGGCGGGCGCAGGCATTGACGGCTGTGGCGAGTGTGTCGGCGCCCGTCCGGTTGTGTCAAGAGTTGACAGAACCCATTGCATGGGGGATCGTCGATGAAAACCGGATGGCGGTCCGGGCCACGATTCCCCGGGAGGGAACTGTGTCCCTGCGCGCCGTTGCCGTGCTTGCGCTCTTTGCCGCGGTGCTCGTCCCCGCGTCGGCCGCCGAGGCCGCCACCACGATCTGCAACCGTTACTGCGACGGCCGCGACGCCGCGCTCGCCCCGTCGGACCGGCAGCCGGTGAGCAGCACCCTGTACGGGCGGCGCTTCACCGTGCACGTCAACGACACCGACGCCATGGCGTGGGCGAGCGTCGACAACGGTAAGGCCGGCGACGAGGTGTGGCTGGACCGGTCCTTCGACGGCGGCCGCACCTGGGTCGACAGCCGCATCGGGGCTGTCGTTGTCGCCGCGGGCGCGACGAGCCGGCGCACGGCGCAGTTCAACGTCGACAACTGGGCGGCGAACGGGGTCGGGGCGCTGCGCGCCTGTGGCAAGGCCGGCGACCGGCCCGAGCTGACCTGCACGGCGTGGACCCGCAGCACCTGGAACGCGTGGGACCGGCGCACCGCCGCGGCGACCGCGCTGATGATGCAGTACAACCTCGGCACCGGCCTGTTCGGCAACGACGACTGGTGGACGTCGGCGAACGCACTCACCGCGATCATCGACAACAGCCGGCGCTCCGGGATGGGCAGCTACCGGTACGCCATCGCCACCACCTACGACAAGCAGATCAACGCGCGACTGGGGCAGTTCCGCAACGAGTACCTCGACGACACCGGCTGGTGGGCCCTGGCCTGGGTGGCCGCCTACGACGCGACCGGGGACAGCCGCTACCTGAACACGGCCCGGGCCGGCGCCGACCACATGTTCGCCTACTGGGACACCCGCTGCGGCGGTGGCGTCTGGTGGAAGACCGACCGGCAGGTCAAGAACGCCATCGAGAACAGCCTCTACATCCAGCTCAACGCCGCCCTGTCCGCGCGGATCCCGGGTGACACCGTGTATCGCGGGCGGGCCGTCGCCGGCTGGACCTGGTTCCAGAGCACCGGCATGCTCAACGGGTCCAACCTCGTCAACGACGGCATCAGCCTCAGCACGTGCCGCAACAACGGCGCCGTGACGTGGACCTACAACCAGGGCGTCCTGATCAACGCGCTGGTGCAGCTCTGGGGTGTGACCCGGGACGCGTCGCTGCTGACCGTGGCGCGGCGGATCGGGGACGCGCTGGTCGGCAGCAGCTATCTGTCACCGGGCGGCATCCTGCGCGAGCCCAATGAGAGCAACACCTGCTCCGGTGACGGGGTGTCGTTCAAGGGCGCGGCGGTGCGTGGTCTGGGTGTGCTGAACAGTGCCGTCGGCGGGGCGTTCGATGGGTATCTCCGGCGGAACGCGGACAGCGCCTATCTGAACGATCGGGACAGTCTGGACGCCTACGGGAGCCACTGGGCCGGGCCGCGGACCGCCACGAACCACAGCTGCCAGCACAGCGCGGTGGATCTGCTCAACGCCGCTCCGTAGTTTTCTTCTCCTGGCATGAACCGTTCGGCGGACCCGATCCGATGATGGGGTGTGAGGGTTCCTTCTGACGCCGATCTGCTGGCGCTGGCCGCCGCCGGCGACCGGGCGGCGTTCGAGGCGTTCTATCGACGGCACGCCGTGTGGTTGACGTTGCGGTTGCGGTATCGGTGTGCCGACGAGTCCCTGGTCGACGACGTGGTGCAGGAGACGTTCCTCGACCTGTGGCATGGTGGTGCCGCGCGCTATCGCGACGAGGGTGACGTCACCGGCTGGCTGTGGCGGATCGGGTCGCGGCGGCTCATCGACGCGCTGCGCCGCAACAGCTCCGGCCACCGCCTCGGCCGCCTCCTGGCCCGCCTGCGCGGCCGCGACGAGCCGTCCGCCGAGGAGCAGGTGTTGCACGGCGTCGAGCACGGCGACCTCGCCGGCGCCCTGGCCCGCCTCTCCCCGGAGCTGCGGGCCGTCCTCCAGGCCACCGTCCTGGACGGCCTCACCACCGCCGAGGCCGCGGTGCTGCTCGGCATCCCGCCCGGCACGGTCAAGACGCGGGCGATGCGGGCCCGCCGGCAACTACGGCAGGAGCTGGCATGAAACGTTCCGCTGCCTGGCACCTCCAGGACGCCGACCTGCACGCGTATGCCGGCGGTGGGCTCGCCGGGCCACTGCTCTGGTCGGTCGAGGCCCACCTCGGCGCGTGCGCACCGTGCCGCGACCAACTGCATGCCTGCGTGGCACAGGCCGACCCGCAGCTCGTCGAGGACGGCTGGGCCCGCCTCGACGCCTCCCTCGACGCGCCCGTCCCCGGTCCGGTCGAGCGGCTCCTGCTGCTGCTCGGCGTGCCCGACCACACCGCCAGGCTGCTCGCCGCGACCCCGGCACTGCGCCTGTCGTGGCTGGTTGCGGTCGCGCTGACCCTCGCGATGACCGCCACGATCGCCCGGCTCGCCGACCCGATCGTGTTCCTCGCCGCAGCACCGCTGCTGACACTCATCGGCGTCGCCGTGTCGTTCGGCCCCCGCATCGACCCCACCTACGAGATGGCCCTCGTCGCGCCGATGCAGTCCTTCCGGCTGCTCCTGCTGCGCTGCGTCACGGTCGTCTCCGCCAACACGGTGCTCTGCGCCCTGGCCAGCCTGGCCCTGCCCGAGGCCGGTCTCGGCGCCGCCGGCTGGTTTCTGCCGTCGCTCGCGCTGACCGTGCTCACCCTGCTGCTCGCCCCGAGGTTCGGTAACACCGCCGCGGCCCTCGCCGTCGGCGCCGGCTGGGCCTGCCTGGTCGCCGCCCTGGCCGGTGCCCTGTTCACCGCGGCCGGCCAGGGCGGCACCGCGCTCGCCGCCGTCCTCGCCGCCGCCGTCCTCGTCCGGCGGGCGTCGGTCTTCGACACCACCTTCAGGAGGATCCGATGAGTATCGACGCGGGTATCGACGTCGCCGTCCGCGCCGACGGCCTGGTGCTGCGCTACGGGCGCAAGGCCGCGCTCGACGGCGTCACGCTCACCCTCGGCACCGGCGTCACCGGCCTGCTCGGGCCCAACGGCGCCGGCAAGACCACCCTGCTGCGGATCCTCGCCACCGCCCTCAACCCCGACGCCGGCTCGCTGCGCGTCCTCGGCCACGACCCGCTCACCGCACCCGGCCGGCTCGCCGTGCGCCGGCGCCTCGGATACCTGCCCCAGGACCCCGGCTTCCATCCCGGCTTCACCACGTTCGAGTTCGTCGACTACGTCGCGATCCTCAAGGAGCTCACCCATCGCGGCGACCGCCACACCGAGGTCCGCCGCGTCCTGTCCGCCGTCGGCCTCGACGACCAGCGCCGCACCCGCATCCGGGCCCTGTCCGGCGGCATGCGCCAGCGGGTCGCCCTCGCCGCCGCCCTCGTCGGCGACCCCGACCTGCTCATCCTCGACGAGCCGACGGTCGGCCTCGACCCGCAGCAGCGGATGCGCTTCCGCGAGCTGTTCGCCGACCTCGGCGAGGAGCGGGCCGTGCTGCTGTCCACCCACCAGACCGAGGACGTCATGTCCCTGTGCCGCCAGGTCGTCGTCATCGACCAGGGCACCGTCCGCTTCAGCGGCACCCCGGCCGACCTCGCCGCGCTCGCCGCCGGCCGGGTCTGGACCAGCGTCACCCGCGAGCCCGGCGCCCTCGCCTCCTGGCGCACCGGCACCGGGCTGCACCGCCACGTCGGCGACCCGCCGCACGGCGCGGAGCTGCTGCCACCCACCATCGAGGACGGCTATCTGATGCTCGTCGACCTTTCCTCCGGCGGTGCGCCATGACCGCGCTCGCGACACCGGTCGCGATGCCCGCGACCCAGGCGCCCCATCGGGCCATGCTCGCCCTCGCGAGGTTCGAGGCCGTGCGGTTCCTGCGCCACCCGCTGACCGTCGCGGCGCTGCTGCTGTTCGTCTCCCCGTGGATCTACGACGTGGCCACCGGCACCACCGACCGCTATCCGGTGCTCCACGTCAAGGCCGTCGACCTGCAGGTCCTCGGCATCTTCGGCCTCGGCGGCGGTGCCCTCGTCGTTGCCAACCTCAACACACTGCGCGCCCACCGCCACCACACCGACGCGCTCTACTCGGTCCTCGTCCTGCCCGGCCCGTGGCGCACCGCCGCGTTCCTGCTCGCCCCACTGCCATACGCGGCCGTGGTCGGCGTCCTCGTCACGGCCCGCATCGGCGCCCTCGCCCTGCTCCCCGGCGCCGTCGGCCACCCCGACCCGGCCGAACTCGCCACGACCCCGGCCGTCGTGCTGCTGTTCGCCGCCGTCGGGGTGCTGCTTGCCAGGCTGCTGCGCTCCGCCGTCGTCGCCCCGCTCGCCATGTTCGCGTTCGTCGTCGCCTCGTTCGTCGTCCTGGTCGCGGCGTCCAGGGGCAGCACCGCCCTGCGGCTGCTCCTGCCGGTGATGTTCAGCGACCTGCCCTTCGCCCTGCCCGCCGACCTCGTCAACCGCCCGTCGCTGCGCCACCTCGCGTACCTGACCGGCCTCATCGCCCTGGTCGCCGTCGCCGCCGTCGCCCGCTCCGGCGTTCGTCGCCCGGTCGTCGTCGCCCTGGTGCTCGCCGTGGCCTTCACCGTGACCGCCGGCGCCGCCCAGTTCCGCACCGACGACGCCCTGCGCCGCGCCGCGATCACCGCCACCGACAACCCCGCAGGCATGCAGACCTGCCACCACCGCGGCGACGTCACCTACTGCGCCTTCGCCGACTTCACCCCCTGGATCCCCGGCTGGGACGCGGTGCTCCAGGGCGTCCGCCGCCCGGTCCCCGCCACCGTCGCCGGCCAGCCCCTCGCCGTCCGGCAGCGCGTCTGGGCCCACGGCTACCCGACCGGCACCGACGGCAGTTCCTCCGCCGAGCAGGACGCCCGCGACACCGCCTGGGAGCGCGCCGCGGCCGCCGCGGGCACCCCGGCCGCGATCCCGGTCAGCACCACCTGGGGCAACGGCACCGCCGAGGCCAGCTTCGCCGCCGCCGTCGCCCTCCGCCTCATGACCGGCAGCCCGTTCACCCCCACCAGCCTCGTCTGCGGCGCCCGCGGTGCCGTCCTCGTCTGGCTGGTCGGCCAGGCCACCCCTGACACGGCCAAGGGCCTGCGCAGCCTCGACGCCGCCAGCACGGGCGGCCTCGTCTTCATGGACGCCACGACCTCCATGGGCCTGTCCGTCCCCGACCGCGACGCCGGCCCGGCCCTCGCCGCCCTGAGCCACCCGCCCGCCGAGGTCGGCGCCCTGATCGCCACCAACTGGACGGAGCTCACCGACCCGACCACCCCGGCGGACCGCTTCGCGACGCTCGCCGGCGTCCCGATCGCCCCGGAACCCCCGCTCGAGGAGCGCCACGCATGCCTCACGTGACCCGACTCCCACCACTGCCCGGCCCGGCGGTGCCCGGCGTGGTGGCTTGTGGTTCGGCAGGGCCTGGCCCGGCGGTGCCCGGCGCGGTGGCGCGTGGTTCGGCAGGGCCTGGCCCGGCGGTGCCCGGCGTGGTGGTGCCCGGCCCGGCGGTGCCCGGCCCGGCAGTGCCCGGCGTGGTGGTGCGTGGTTCGGCAGGGCCCGGCCCGGCAGTGCCCGGCGTGGTGGTGCGTGGTTCGGCAGGGCCCGGCCCGGCAGTGCCCGGCGTGGTGGCGCGTGGTTCGGCAGGGCCCGGCCCGGCTGCATGCCATGTCGGCGGCCCGCCGGCCGTCTCGGCGGGCCCTTTGGTGGCGGGCCGGTGGTCGGCCACGCCGCCGGAGCGGCGCCCCACCGGCGCAGGGGTGCACCGGCCGGAGGGGTCCGTCCAGTGCCGTCCGACCCGGGCCGCCACGCGTGGACGGGCAGGGTCGGCATGAGCCGGCTGGCAGTGGTGTTGCCGACGCTGCGGGCGACCCGTCAGGCGCCGCTCCTCGGCGCGATGGCGGCCGGCCTCGCGATCGTCACCGTCCCCGCGGCGCTGTCCGTGACGCTCAGCCCCGACAACCTGGCCACCCTGCTCCGGCTCGGCGTGGCGTGTGCCGCTGTCGGCCTGGCGTTCCTGTTCGACGACCCCGCGAAGCCGACCACCGCCACGGCTCCCGCCCCCGCCTGGCACGGCCTCGCGATCCGGACCACCGTCGCCACCGTTGCCATGGCCCTGTGGTGGGCCGGGGCGATCGCCGTCACCGTCGCCGGGGCTCAGGAGGGCACCGGCGACCACCTGCCGTTGCCCGGCCTGACCCTCGAGGCCGCCGCCCTGGCCGCGGTCGCGGTGGCCGCCGCGGTCGTCGCCTGGCGGTTCACCCCCCGCGGCGTCGTCAGCCCGGCCGCGGCGCCCGTCGTGCTGGTCGTCGTCGCCGCGCTCGCGTTCGCCCCGCGCTGGTTGTCGGTGTTCGTGTCCGTCACGAGCCCCGATTGGGACGCCGCCCATCATCGCCTGGCCGTCCTGCTCGCCTGCTGCCTCGCCGCCGCCCTCGCCGCCGCGACCCTGCGCCCCACCACCCGCCGCCGTCCCGCCGTCCAGCGCTCCACCATCCGCCGCCGCTCGACCGCCGACGACACCGCCGCACCGGACCACGCCGACAGCCGAGGCTGAATGGGCGCAGGCCGGTGGGCGACCTGACGCGATGCCCACGGAGGTCGCGTCCGCTGGTGTGGTGCACGCCCCGACGGCGTGGCTGCTGTCGCAACCGGCAGCGATCACCAGGCTCTTGGGGGAGGACACACCACGTTGCCCGCCTGTGCTGCGCAGGAAGCGGGCCTTCCCGGTGATCGAAGTCGCCGACTGGCTGTCCGCGAGCCTGTTGCGTTTGGCGGAAAACCGTCTCGTCGATGGTCGCCGCGACCCTCGACGGCCGCGACCGGCCCGCACAGCCGTGTTTCTCTCAGCACGGAACGTGAGCCGGCCATTTCGCAACAGGCTCCCGCACAGCCCGTGCCCGACTTCGATCAACAGCCCGAGTCCGCGAGGCGCCGCACGGACCCGCCCCCATGATCAAAGTCGTGCCGCGGCCGCCCCGGCCGATCAGCGACTTCGATCACCGGCGCGACGGTGCTGACGTCAGAACAGCACCGGCTTCACGCTTGCCGGCGCCGTGCACCTTGCCGCGGTCAGTGCTGGGCGGCTTCCCACCAGGTCATGTTCGCGGCTGCCTGGGCGACCGGCTCGATGATCTCCCATCCTTCGGCGATCAGGCCGTTGTCGATGCGCAGGACGTCGACGACCACGATCTCCGGACCCGTGTCGGGGAGCCGTCGGCGGGAATGCACCACGACGTGGTCGTCGTCGGCGAGCAGGTGCAGGATCTCAACCTGCATGCCGGCGGTCGGGCCCAGCGCGGTCTGGACGGCGGCGAGCCATTCCGCCCTGGTCGAGGGTGCCGCACCTGGTCGGTGGTGGACGAAGTCGTTGCTGAGGGACGAGGCGAGCGTGTCGACATCGCCCGTCGCGATCAGGCCCGCCAGCGCGCGTTGAACGATGGTCTTGTTCGCAATGGTCATGGGCGAAAGTGTTTCCCCGGGCCGTTCGATTGTCGATGAACTCGCATTTCATGGCGTCCGGCGGGACGATCAGTACGCTCATGATCGTGTACACGGTCGGGGAGCTCCTGAGGCAGTGGCGGAAGCGCCGGGGGGTCAGCCAACTCGACCTGGCAATCGCCGCGGATGTCTCGGCCCGGCACGTCAGCCTGGTCGAGACCGGCAGGTCCAAACCGAGCGCGGACATGGTCCTGCGGCTCGCCGAGCAGCTCCAGGTGCCGCTGCGGGAGCGCAACCGGCTGCTGCTCGCCGCCGGTTTCGCGCCCCGGTACGCGGAGCGCCCGCTCGACGACACCGCCCTGTCGGCCGCCCTCGACGCGGTCCGCCGGGTGCTCCGGGCGCACGAGCCGTACCCGGCGCTGGTCTTCGATCGCCGGTGGAACATCCTGATGACCAACCGCGCGGTCGAGCCGTTCCTCGGGCAGGTCGCTCCCGAGCTGCTGCGGCCGCCGGTGAACCTGGTGCGGCTGGGTCTGGACCCGCGCGGGTTCGCGTCCATGGTTGTCAACCTCGCCGACGTGCGGGCGGTGTTCCGGGCCCGGATCGCACGCCAGCTCGCCACCGCACCCGACCCGGAGCTTGCCGCGCTCTACGACGAACTGCTGGCCCACGAGCCCGAGGGCACGGCGGGCCGGCGGGTCGACGCGGACGTGGTGATCCCGATGGTGCTCCGGGTCGGCGGGCGGGAGCTGCGGCTGTTCTCGACCATCACGACGTTCGGCACCCCGATGGACATCACGGTCGACGAGATCGCGATCGAGTCGTACTACCCGGCAGACGCGGAGAGCGCCGCCTACTTCGAGGGATAGTCACGCCGCGGCCACGTGGCCGGCGCCGACCTCCCAGCGCTGGTCGAAGCCGACATTGCGGGCGAAGTACGCATCGTGCGTGATCATCACCATCGTGCCGTGGTACGCGCGGAGGGCCTCCTCGACGACGTCGATCGCCTCGAAGTCGAGGTAGTTGGTGGGTTCGTCGAGGAAGAGGATCTGGGCGCCGGTGTTGACGATGACGGCGAGGAGCAGGCGGCGCAGTTCGCCGGCGCTGAGGTCACGCAGCCGGCGGTCCCACTCGTCCGGGCCGAACAGGTGCGCTTCGAGGAGGGATTCGGCCTCGTCGACGTACACCGGGACCCTGGAACGGAAGTATCCCAGCACGGTCCGGTCGTCGCCACGAAGGTCGTCGTGGGTCTGCGGGAGCACGGCGACGTCCAGTTCGGTGGTGACGGTCCCCGCGTCCAGTGGGAGCGCGCCGGACAGGGCCCGCAACAGGGTGGTCTTGCCGGCGCCGTTGGGGCCGGTGACCAGGATGCGGCCGTGGACGTCCAGGTCGACGTCGTCGAGGATGCGCCGCGAGCCGAGCTTCACCGTGAGGCCGCGGGCGGCCATGACCGAGGCGTCCGGGTCCGGGGCGGGGGACGGGAAGGCGAGCGTGAGCGGGGGACGGGTGGTCGGCTCGGCGATCCACCGGGCCGACGTGAGCTGCCGGGTCAGCCGCCGCTCGCGGGACTTGGCCTTCTTGGCGACCTTCTTCGCGTACCGGCGGATCTTGTCCGAACCGAGCCCCGAGCGCACCGACTGCTCGACGCCGCGGGCCTGCTCGGCGGTGGTCGCGATGTCGGCCTCCAGGCGGCGCCGGTACTTCTCCTGCGCCTCGTGGTCGAGCAGGAGCTTCTGCCAGCGGCGGGTCTTCTCGGCCCGGTAGTCGGTGTAGCCGCCCTCGTACCACTGCGGCTGGGTGTGGATGCCGTCGAGCTCGACGATCCTGGTCACCGTCCGGTCGAGGAACGCACGGTCGTGCGTGACGACCATGACCGCGCCGCGGAACGCCGCGAGGAACTCACCGAGCCACGCCGTGCCGGCCGCGTCGAGGTGGTTCGTCGGCTCGTCCAGGATCAGCACGTCGGGGGTCGACAGCAGCACCCGGGCCAGCATCAGCCGGGCCTGCTCGCCGCCGCTGACGTCGCCGAGCGGCAGGTCGTCGGGCAGGTGCGCGATGTCGAGCCGTTCGCGGACCTCGGCCCGCCGCTGTGGCGCCGACCAGCCCTCAAGGGCCAGCCAGCGGTCCTGGACCCGCCCGTATTCGTCGAGGAGCGTGAGGTCGTCGGCCAGCCCGGTCTCGAGCTCGCGCATCCGGCGGGCCAGCCGGTCGACCTCGCCGTCACACAGAAAGGCAAGAACAGAAAGCCCGGGATCTGGTACCTGCTGAGCGAAGTACCCGATCCGCCGGCCGGGTGCGAGGCTGACGTGGCCGCTCGTCGGCTTCTCGGCGCCGGTCAGGACCCGCAGCAGCGTGGTCTTACCGGCCCCGTTGGGCCCGACCAGGCCGAGCCGGTCGCCGGCGTTCAGGGTGAGCTCGACGCCTTCGAACAGCAGCTCGGCGTCATAGTGCTTGGACAGGGAGACAGCGCGTAGCAAGGTGGCCTCGCAGCGGGTGTGAGAGCGGACGGGAACAGTGCCCGCCGGGGTCCCCGGTCAGGCGGTTCGACGCGTCCCTCGAATCACACCCCAGCATCATCTCCCGCCCGCCGCGGCGCTGCCACCGATATACCGAGGGCCGCCCCCTTCACAGGTGACGGCCCTCGCGGCGCTACGTGCTGTGCGGTTGTTGTGCCGTGGTTCAGGTGTGGGTGCGGGGTGGTGCGGACCACGGCGACGTCGGGGGCTCGTCGTCGCCGCTGTCGCTGTCGCTGCCACTGCCGCTGTCACCGGCGCTGGCGGCTCGCTCGGCGGCGAGCCGTTCGAGCTCGGCCTGCGCGTTGGCGCGCCGTTCCGCTTCGCCCCGCGCGAACGCCGCCCGGCGTTCGGCCTGCTCCGCCGCGCTGGGCGCGTCGAGCCGGGTGGTCACGTCCGGGTCGACGGGACCGATCCGGGTGGTTGCCTCCGCGTCGACGTCGGGCCCAGGGCCGGAGCCCGGCACGGGGTCGGTGGCCCGCATCGGCATGAACCGGCTCGTCGCGCCGTCGTCGCCGGTGCCGACCGTCGGGTGTTCGCCCGTCTCGCTCTGCGCCGCGTGCCGGGGTCGCGACGGCGGCCCGGACTGCCGTGCGGGATGGTGGAACGCCTCGGTCTCCTCCTCGCGCACGCCCCGCCGCCCGGCACTGAACCCGTCAAACGACGGCCCAGCGAGGATCGACGTCTCCGGCACCACTTCGGAGCGGGCCGCCCGGGACGGCAACGCCCCACCACCACCGGCGATCGGCATCGCAGGCGGTGCGGCGGCCGGGGGCGGCGTCTGCTGTGCGCCACCGAACGGTTCGGTGGCGGGTTCGCTCGTGCTCGGCCGCCCGTACCTGGTCTGCGGGATCCCGGGCGCGGCCGGCTCGGCGGCGGGACGCGGTTGCCCGCTACCACCGTACGGCGCAGGCGGTGACGTCGGCGCAGTCAGCGGCCGCGTCGGCAGCTCGCTCCCGGCCGGGTCGCCCTGCCCCGCGGTCTCACCAGCCGGCCCGCCGGTCAGCCCACCGGGCACCCCGGACCATGGCGTGCCCCCTGTGGGCGCCGTTTCTCCACTGCCGGACGCGCCTCCACCAGCGGCCCGCAACGGCGGAGCACCCTGCCCGCCGGCGTCGCCCACCCCACCGAACCCCACCGGCGCCGGCTGCGGTGCGGGCGGTGCGGCGTGCTGTGCGGGCGGTGCAGAGTGCGGCGCCGGTGGTGCGGACGCGGGCTGGTTGGTCGCCGGAGGAGCGAACTGTGGTGCTGGCGGCGCGGATGCCGGCCCTGCGAACTGCGGCGCCGACGGCGCCGGTGGTGCGGACGCCGGGCCGGAGGCAGGTCCCGTGAACTGCGGTGCGGGCGGTGCCGGCGGCGCGGATGCGGGCCCCGCGAACTGCGGTGCCTGCGGAGCGGCCGAGGGCGCGAACGGTGATGCCGGTGGCCCGGACGCGGGTCCGGTCGCCGGTCCCGCGAACTGCGGTGCCTGCGGCGCGGGTGGTGCGGACGCCGGGCCTGACGCCGGTCCCGCGAGATGCGGCGCGGGCGGTGCGGATGCGGGCTGACCAATCGGCGGTGCGAACTGCGGTGCCGGTGGTGCGGACGCGGGTCCGGTCGCCGGTCCTGCGAACTGCGGTGCCTGCGGCGCGGGTGGTGCGGACGCCGGGCCTGACGCCGGTCCCGCGAGATGCGGCGCGGGCGGTGCGGATGCGGGCTGGCCAATCGGCGGTGCGAACTGCGGTGCCGGTGGTGCGGACGCGGGTCCGGACGCCGGGCCCGCGAACTGCGGTGCGAGTGGCGGCCCCGCGAGGTGCGGTGCGGGCGGTGCACCGGCCGGCTGGCCGGGCTGCGGTGCGGGCGACCCAGACGCAGGGCCCGGCAACGCGGAGTACGGTGCGGCTGCGGGCTGGCCGGTCGGCGGCGCGGGTGGCGCAGAGGCGGGACGCGTCGATCCGGGCGGTGCGAACTGCGGTGCCGGCGGCACGGACGCCGGGCCCGCAAACTGCGGCGCGGGCGGCGCTGACGCCGGTCCGGACGCCGGGCCTGCGAGGTGCGACGCGGGCGGTGCTGACGCGGGTCCCGACGCAGGGCCTGCGAGATGTGGTGCGGGCGGCGCTGACGCGGGTCCCGACGCCGGGCCTGCGAGGTGCGGCGCGGACGCGGGCTGGCCGGGTTGCGGCGCGGGCGGTGCTGACGCGGGTCCGGACGCCGGGCCTGCGAGATGTGGCGCGGGCGGCGCGGACGCCGGTCCTGCGAAGGGTGGCGCGGACGCGGGGTGGCCGGACTGCGGTGCGGGTGGCGCAGAGGCGGGACGCGCCGACCCGGGCGGTGCGAACTGCGCTGCCTGCCCACTCCCAGCGGCCGGCCTGAACTGCGTGCCGGACCCCGGACCGGGCGCCCCACCGGGCGGGTACGGCCCGGGCGGCGTCGCGGCGGCGGCCGGTGGCCCACCCCGCTTGCCGAGCGACGGCGGGAACGGCCCGGGCGGTGTCGCCGGTGCAGCCGCGGCGGGCGGCTGGGCGGCGGTCGAGTCAGGGGTCAGCCACCCGGGTGCGGCGGCGCTGCTGCCAGGTGCCGACACCGGCGCCGGACCGCCCTGCTGACCGGGCCGCCCGGCCGCGGGCGCCTGAGCGCCGGACCCAGATCCAGCCCCGGGACCGGACACCGGCCCGGCCGGCGGCTGCCCGAAGCCACCCGGCGGCGGGAACGACCCAGGCTGCGCGACCGCCCCGGGCTGCGCGGACGAGACCGGCGGCGCGGACGAGACCGGCGGCGCGGACGAGACCGGCGGCGCGGACGAGACGGGCGGCGGGAAGGAAGCCGGCGGCGGATACCCGGACGCCGACCGTGCCTGCGGCGGTGCCGAGACCGGCGGCATCGAGACCGGCTGCGTCGCGTCGCTGCCCAGGCCCTGCCCGAACGCGGCACCGCTGGCTGGGCCACCCGAGACAGGACCACTCGAGGCGGGGCCGCCCGGCCCGGCGGCCGCGCCGTACGTCGGCATGACCGACGTGGCTCCGGCGGCGCCGGGGCCAGTCGCAGCGCCGTACGGCGGGAGGACGGACGTCGCGCCCGCTGATGGGAACTCCGCGGTCTGCGGCGCGTACGGGGTCCGGGTGGCGAACTGCGGCGGCGCCTTCGGGCCCTGACCGAGCGGGAACTCGTGCGGGTCGACCGGCTCACCACCACCGCCGGCGGCGATCGGCGCGGGCGAGGGCCACGCGCGCCAGCGCTTGACGCTCGCGGCGGCGACCAGCAGGGCCAGGCCGAGGACGGCGGTGGTGCCGTTCACGATGGGCAGCTGCAGGTTGATCGTGAGGCCGGCGAGCTTGTAGTCGGCCGGCAGGCCGTCGAGGGCGCCGAGCGGGTCGATGAAGAGGCTCACGTAGAGGCCGAGCAGCGCCAGGCCGGCCACGATCGGGCCGACGGGAGAGATGCGCAGAGTGGCGATGAGGCCGATGATGAGACCGGCGCCGAGGAGGTACGCGGCGGGTGCGATGAGATCGACGCTGTCGAAGGCGCCCTGCTGCACCCACTCCGCCACCGTTTCGGTGGATTTCTGCTGGCCGAGAGCGATCAGCAGCCACGCGATCGGGGCGATCAACATCCCCGCGATCAGGCTTCCCACGTGTCGCATGGTTCGCACCGTACCGTCTGTGTCATGCAGGAGCACACCGGCCGACCGACCGCGTATTCACGGGTCACGCTGACCCGGATCATGACCGCCGTCGACGTGAATCTGTACGGGACGGTCCACGGTGGCGTGATTATGAAGTTCATCGATGATGTGGCGGGTGCGGCGGCGGCGCGGCACACCGGCGGGACCGCGGTGACGGCGTCGATCGACGAGATCCTGTTCCTGGAGCCGCTGCGGGTCGGTGATCTCGTGCACGCGTACGCGCAGGTCAACTGGACCGGTTCGACGTCCATGGAGGTCGGGGTGCGCCTGGTGGCGCAGCGCTGGGACGAGGTGGCGGACCCGGTCGTCGTCGCGACGGCGTACCTGGTGTTCGTCGCGGTCGACGCCGAGGGCAAGCCGCGGCCGGTGCCGCCGGTGGTGCCCGACTCGCCCGAGAACGAGGGCCGCTGGCGGGAGGCCGAGATCCGCCGCGAGCACCGCCTGGCCCGCCGCGAGGCGATCCAGCAGCACCGCCAGAAATAGGGGGAACACGGCGACAGCGTCCGGACAAGAAGAGGTGTGGACCCGGAAGGCAACCTCTTGATCGCGGACGGCTTCACCGCCCTCTACGACGAGCACGCGCGGACGCTGTACCGCTACTGTGCCCGCCGCGTCGGGCCGGACCTCGCCGAGGACGTCGTCGCGCAGACGTTCCTCGTCGCCTACGAGCGCCGCCACGCCTATGCGCAGGACCAGCCGCCGCTGCCGTGGCTGTTCGGCATCGCCACGAACGTGCTCAACCGGCACCGCCGGGACGAGGTGCGGGGGTACCGCGCGCTCGCCAGGACGGGCACGGACCCGTTGCTCGCGCCGGCGGCCCAGGAGAGCCACGCGACCCGCACGGAGGAGCGCACCGACGCGCAGCGCCGATCGCGGAAGGTTGCGCGGGTGCTGGCGAAGCTGCCCCGGCGGCAGCGGGACGTGCTGCTGCTGTTCGCGGTCGCCGAGTTGTCCTACGCGGAGATCGCCGAGGCCCTGGACCTGCCGGTCGGCACGGTCCAGTCGGCGCTGCACCGGGCCCGGACCAGGCTGCGCAAGTCACTGGAGGGTGAAGACCGATGAATGACGACATCGCCGCGGTTCGGGAGTTCCGCGCCGACCTGGACGAACCCCGCGAGGGCGCCCTGACCAGGGGGCGCTGGCAGCTGGCCCGGCCGGAGCCGCCGCGCCGCAGGAGGTCGTGGGTGCTCGCGACCGCCGGTGCCGCCGTTGCTGTCGCTGTGGTGGTGGGTGGGGCGGCCACCGTGTCACGGCATGACCGGCCGGGCGCTCAGCCGGAGCAGCGGGCAACGCCGAGCACGCAGCAGCGCACCGACGCGGCTGACCTGCCGGTCACCCAGGGCACGAAGGCGCCGATGAACCCGTCCGTCACCGGCCAGGCGGGCGGCACCCACGCGCAGGCGGTCGAGGCGCTGACCAGGTTGGCCGCGAAGCAGACCGACGGGCCGCTGGTCATCGGGCCCGACCAGGTCCTGTACGTCAAGTCGTACTCGCTCACCGACGGCGACACCCGATACATCCACGAGGTGTGGATGGACGTCAGGAGCGGCGCCACACTGCGGATCCGCCGCAACGACGGCTCGCCCAGGCCGATTGACCGCCTTTCGTCGCAGCGAGAGATCGACGAGTACACGGCATCGTCGAAGCGCGAGCCAGCCGGCCTGACCAACCCCAACGCCGCCTATGTCGCGGCGTTCCCCACCGACGCCGGTCAGGCCCACGCCATCGCCGCGTCCTGGTTGGACTGGTCCCAGCGGCAGCACCCGGGCCGCGACGCCGGCGCGATGATCTTCGAACGGCTGCACCAGGTGCTGCACTTCGCCGACCCGTTGCTGACCGCGGCCCAGCGCCGCACGCTCTACCTCGCGATCGGCGAACTGCCGTCGGTGCGGGCGACCACGGCGACGATCGCGGGCAGGCAGTACGACGTGATCTGCGCGCCCAGCCAGGCGGAGGGCACGAGGTGCGTACTGTTCGACCCGGCGACCGGGCGATACGTCGGCGACTCGTACGCCCTGCTCGACCTGGTCGTCAAACTGGGCAAGTTCAACTTCGTCGACGTCGGGGTGCAGCCCCGGCCGGCCGTCGGGCCGGAGCGGGGGACGCCGGCGCCGGAGCCTGGCGATGCAACCACCACACCGAAGCGTTGAGCGCCGACGCGAACGTGACCCACGCCCGGTAGGGCATGAGTACAGCAAAAACGGTGAGGGCGGCGGTCCAGCCGGAGCGCCGCCACACCGACTGCGGGCGGTGGTGGTGCGGCAACGACAGCGTCATACCAGCATCGATCACCCCGCGGCGCCACACGGAAACGCCGAACCAGATGTCGGCGGCCCACACTGAGCGATCGTTCGGGCGTGCAGGAAGATGGTCGGATGGCGAAGGAACTGTGGCGACCCCCGGCAGACGTCCGCGACCGCACCCGCATCGGTGTGTTCCTGCGGTGGCTGTCCAGCGAGCGGGGGCTGGAGTTCGAGGACTACCAGCAGTTGTGGCAGTGGTCGGTCGACCATCCGGCGGTGTTCTGGCAGGCGATCTGGGACCACTTCGAGGTCATCGCGCACCAGCCGGCGACGGCGGCGCTGCCCGACGCGCGGATGCCCGGCGCCGACTGGTTCCCGGGCGCGCGCCTCAACTACGCCGAGCACGTGCTGCGGATGCCCGGCGTCGCCGACGACGAGCCGATCGTCCTGGCGTATTCGCAGACCAGGGAGCCGGTCACGCTCACCGCTGCCGAGCTGCGCGAGCAGGTGCGCCGGGCGCAGGCGACGCTGCGGCGGCTGGGCGTCACCGAAGGTGACCGGGTCGCGGCGTACGCGCCCAACATCCCCGAGACCTTCGTCCTCATGCTCGCCACGGCGGCCCTCGGCGCGATCTTCTCCAGCTGCGCGCCCGAGTTCGGCACCCGCTCGGTGGTCGACCGGTGGCAGCAGATCGAGCCGAAGGTGCTGGTCGCCGTCGACGGTTACCGCTACGGCGACAAGGCCGTCGACCGGCGGTCCGAGGTCGCGGCGATCCGGGCGGCGCTGCCGTCGCTCGAGGCATTCATCGAGATCCCGTACCTGCACGGGACCGCGAGTCCCTGGGACGACGGCGACGACGAGCTGACCTTCGCGCCGGTGCCGTTCGCGCACCCGCTCTACGTGCTGTACTCCTCCGGGACCACGGGCCTGCCGAAGCCGATCGTCCACGGCCACGGGGGCATCCTGCTCGAGCACCTCAAGATGCTCGCCCTGCACCACGACCTCGGCGCCGGCGACCGGTTCTTCTGGTTCACCACTACCGGCTGGATGATGTGGAACTACCTGGTCTCCGGCCCGGCGGTCGGCGCCGCGATCGTCCTCGTCGACGGCAACCCCGCCCATCCCGACCTGGGCTGGCTGTGGCGGGTCGCGGCCGAGTCCCGCACCACCTACTTCGGCACCTCGGCGCCGTTCCTGCTTTCCTGCCGAAAAGCGGCGCTGGTACCACGTGAGCTCGCCGACCTGTCCGCGCTGCGCGGTGTGGGCTCGACCGGTGCCCCGTTGCCGCCCGAGGGGTTCGAGTGGGTGTACGAGACGGTCTCGGACCGGGTGCTGCTCGCCTCCGCGTCCGGGGGCACCGACGTGTGCACGGCGTTCGTGGGTGGCGTGCCGCTGCTGCCCGTCCACGCGGGGGAGATCGCCTGCCGGGCCCTCGGCGCCCGGGTCGAGGCGTACGCGGCCGACGGCACCCCCGTCATCGGCGAGCTCGGCGAGCTCGTGATCACCGCGCCGATGCCGAGCATGCCGGTCGGGTTCTGGGGCGACGACGACGGGTCCCGGTACGCCGACGCGTACTTCGGCACCTACCCCGGCGTGTGGCGGCACGGCGACTGGATCACCATCGACGGCACCGGTGCCTGCGTGATCACCGGCCGCTCCGACGCCACGCTCAACCGCGGTGGCGTCCGGCTCGGCACCAGTGAGTTCTACTCCGTGGTGGAGAGCCTCGAAGAGGTCGTCGACTCGGTGGTCGTACACCTCGAAGATCCTGAGGGAGGAGCGGGCGAGCTGCTGCTGTTCGTGGTGCTGCGCCCTGGCCTGACGCTCGACGACGCGCTGCGCGCCGCCATCGGGCGGGAATTGCGCACCGCCCTGTCCCCGCGGCACGTGCCGGACCAGGTGTTCCAGGTCGACGCGGTGCCGCGGACGCTGTCGGGCAAGAAGCTGGAGGTGCCGGTGAAACGGATCCTCACCGGCACACCCGTGGACCAGGCCGCCGCGAAGGGCGCCCTGGCCAACCCGGAGTCGTTGCGCTACTTCGAGGCGGTGCGAGCCGCTAGAGCGTAGGTCCCACGGTGACGCCGACCTGCTCGGAGCCGGCCCGCGCGGGCAGCTTCGACAGGTCGGTGTTGACGCTGAGCACCACGCTCGCCCCCACCGACAGCGGTGCCAGCAGCCAGTCGAGGGGGTACGGGTAGGCGTCCGCGTCGATGAGCACCCGGCCGCCCGTGATTCCCAGTTCGGCGGCCCGGGTCTGGGCGCGCTCCAGCACGGTGGCATGGCTGTCGAGCGAGCCGTCGGTCTTGAGCAGCGCCCCGGTGTCCGCGGCGACGGCCGCGCCGGGGAAGTAGTCGCCGTGCTGGCGGGCCGAGATCACGTAGTCCGCCCAGCCGGCCGGCACCTCCCGCAGCGGCAGGCCCATCGGTGCGAGGCCGAGGACGAACCGGTCGGCGGGTCCGGTCGGCACACCAGCCTCGACGGCCCGCAGCGAGGCGAACTCGATGTCGGTGCCGGCCGCGGTCGGCTCGCCGTAGGCCACGGTGACCCCGGCCGACCAGAGGCCGAGCAGCACGGCCGAGGTCTGCCAGTGCGGCGGGAGCCAGACGCCGGCGGTGTCGCCGGGGCCCAGGCCGCACCCGTCGACCAGCAGGTTCGCCGTCTTCGCGACCCAGTTGGCAAGCGTCGCGCCGGACAGTTCGATCCGTTCGCCGGTGGCATCGTCGTAGAACGTCAGCAGCGGAAGTGACGGGTCTCGACCGACATTTGCCGCGAAGAGTGAAGGAACTGTATTTCCCATATGTCCGGAAAATCCTCCCATAGCATCTCCAATCGGGTTCTTTCGTGGTGTGCGATGGGGGTATGGGCAATGCGACGATACCGGCGGCTCAACCTTGTCGCCGTCGGCGGCGTCGCCGTCGCCCTGCTGAGCACCGGCGGTGCCATCGCCGACCCGCGCATCCCGTTCCTGCCGCCGCCCCCGAACCTCGCCGAGCCGATCCGGTGGGCCAACCCTGAGAAGGCCAACGCCAGTCCCGGGGTGGCCACGCAGGTCACGCGGATCCCGCTGGGCAACTTCGACCGCCCCGCCGCGGGCGTCACCGCTGCCCCAGCCGTTGCTGAGCGGTACGCACGGGGTGCGAAGGCCCGGACGCTCTCCGTCACCCGCGAGGCCACCGCGCCGTTCAGCGCCGTCGGCGTCACGTGGCAGGAGACCGGCCGGATCGGCGCCGTCAAAGTCGCCGTTCGTCACCATGTCCCCGGCGGTGCGTGGAGCGCCTGGCGCACCGTGGACGCCGGCGAGGCCGACCGTGACATCGCGCCCGGCCGGGCCCAGCGGGGCGGCGCCGAACTCGTCTGGACCGGCAAGGCCGACGGCGTGCAGCTGGCCGTCACCACCACCGGTGGACCCGCGCCGCACGACATCGCCGCCGACCTCATCGACCCCAACGACGCGCCCAGCGACACGGTGCCGGCCGCGCCGGTCACCGAGAGTCAGCTCGTCGGGCTGCGGCCGTCCATGCCGACCATCCTGCGCCGGGCCAGCTGGGGCGCCAACGAGCAGCAGATGGACTGGCGGCCGCAGTACGCCCCGTACGTGAAGGCCGTCGCACTGCATCACACCGCCACCGGCAACGAGTACACCCCGGAGGACGTGCCGAAGATCCTCCGGTCGATCTACCAGTACCAGACGGTCAGCCGCGGCTGGGGCGACATCGGCTACAACGTGCTCGTGGACCGCTTCGGCCGGCTCTGGGAGGGCCGCTCCGGCGGGCTGTCCCGGCCGGTCGTCGGCGCCCAGGCCGGCGGGTTCAACACCGGCACCGCGGGCATCGCGATGATCGGCGACTTCCGCACCGTGAACGTCCCGCAGGTCGTCCAGGAGGCCGCCGCGCAGTACACCGCCTGGAAACTTTCACTGCACCAGGCCATCGACCCGCACGGCAGCGTCAGCCTCACCGGCGGCGGGTCCACGTCGAAGTATCCGGCCGGCACCACCGTCACGGTGCCGCGGGTCTTCCCGCACCAGCAGACCAACCCGACCGAGTGCCCGGGCGCCAAGGGCCTCGCCGCGCTGCCCTGGATCCGCGACCGCGCGGGCGCGCTGCTCGGCGACCTCGTCAAACCGGAGCTCGTGCGGACGCTGCTCGCGGTGTACCGCCCGAGCGACGGCACCGTGCATCTGCAGGGTGTGCCCGAACCCGTCTTCACCAGCGCCCCGAACGAGATCCCGGTCGCGGCCGACTACAACGGCGACGGCAGGGACGACGTCGCGACCTGGTCACCGACGACCGGCAACTGGAGCATGCTGCTGAGCGGCGAGGGCCGCAGGACCGTCCAGTGGGGTCTCCCCGGTGACGTGCCGGCCCCCGCCGACTTCGACGGGGACGGCACCGCCGAGCTGGCGGTCTTCCGGCCGGCGACCGGCATCTGGTACATCAAGGGCATCGGTGAGGTGCAGCTCGGCGTGCCCGGCGACGTGCCCGTCCCGGCCGACTACACCGGCGACGGCCGGGCCGAGGTCGCCATCTGGCGCCCGTCGACCGGTCTGTGGGCGATCAAGGCGCTGCGCGAGTTCAAGGTGGGCGGGCCCGGCCAGTTCGCCGTCCCCGCGGACTATGACGGCAACGGCACGATCGACGCGGCGACCTGGTCCCCGGCCACCCAGCAGTTCACCATCGACGGCCAGCCCGCCATCCGGTTCGGCGGTGCCGCCGGCCGGCCCGTCTCCGCACAGTACGACGGCGACGGCCGGGCCGATCCGGCGGTGTTCCACGACGGTCGGTTCGACATCCGCGATGCGGGCGGCTACGACGTCGGCGCTCCCGGTGACATCGCGATGCCGTTGAGTTGAACGTCGGTTCCGTCGACACGCCCTTGTCGCGTCGTGGACATCGATCACCCGGGGTTCGGGCGTAGGCTTTGCCTGACGTGTCGCGCCTGGCTTCGCCGGCGTATCGCGTCCGTGAGTGATCGCGTCCGTGAGTGATCGAGTTCGTGAGTGTTCGAAGGAGACGCCAAGTGACCCCCGGCCGTCCGCCCCGCGTGCTAGTCGACGCCACGAGTGTTCCAGCCGACAGAGGCGGTGTAGGACGCTACGTCGATGGGCTCCTCGGCGCCCTGGCCGCGCTCGACGCGGACCTTGCCGTGGTCTGCCAGCGCACCGACGCAGAGCGTTACGGACGGTTACTGTCCGGTGCTCGGATCATGGCCGCACCGGCCGCCGCGGCGCATCGCCCGGCCCGGCTCGCCTGGGAGCAGACCGGCCTGCCGATGCTCGCCCAGCAGGTCGGCGCCCAGGTGCTGCACTCGCCGTTCTACACGTGCCCGCTGCGCGCCGGCTGCCCGGTCACCGTCACCGTCCACGACGCCACCTTCTTCACCGAGCCGGAGCACTACGACAAGTCCCGCCGCACCTTCTTCCGTTCGGCGATCAAGACGTCGCTGCGCCGCGCCAGCCGGGTCATCGTGCCCAGCAAGGCCACCCGTGACGAGCTGATCCGCCTGCTGGACGCCGACCCGACCCGCATCGACGTCGCCTACCATGGCGTCGACCCGGACGCGTTCCACGCGCCGAGCGACGACGAGAAGGCCCGCGTCAGGGCCCGCCTCGGGCTCGGCACGACCGAGTACATCGCGTTCCTCGGCGCCAAGGAGCCCCGCAAGAACGTGCCCAGCCTCATCCGCGGCTGGATCTCCGCCGTCCGTGACCGGCCCGACCCGCCGGCCCTCGTCATCGCCGGTGGCCAGGGCCACGACGACGAGATCGACGGCGCCCTCGGCGAGGTCCCCAGCCACCTGCGCCTGCTGCGCCCCGGTTACCTGCGATACGCGGACCTGCCCGGCTTTCTGGGCGGCGCCGTCGTCGCCGCCTACCCCTCCTTCGGCGAGGGCTTCGGCCTGCCGATCCTGGAGGCCATGGCCTGCGGCGCGCCGGTGCTCACCACGCCCCGCCTGTCACTGCCCGAGGTCGGCGGCGACGCCGTGGCGTACACCGGCCCCGGCACCGACGAGATCGCCCGCGATCTCACCGCCCTCCTCGACGACAACGAGCGCCGCAACGCCCTGGCCAAGGCCGGTGCCGCCCGCGCCAAGGAGTTCACCTGGGAGTCGAGCGCCGAGGTGCACCTCGCGGCCTGGACCCGGGCCGCCGCCCCGCGTGGTTAGGCACCCCGCGTCACCTTCTGAAACCCCGTCAGGCGATTTTGGTAATGGATATGACACCGCCGAGTTGCTGGAATGCATGCTCGCCTGGGCATGATGAGCCTGTGTTCTACGCGGTCATTCCTGCAGGAGGCAGTGGCACGCGGCTCTGGCCGCTGTCGCGAGCCGGTCATCCCAAGTTCCTCCACGCGCTCACCGGCACCCCGTTGTCGCTGCTCCAAGCGACCTTCGGCCGGCTGAGCGAGCTCGCGACACCGGAGACCACGTTCGTGGTGACCGGTGTGGCGCACGCGGCGGCCGTGGCCCGGCAACTCCCCGGCCTCCCAGAGGGCAACATCCTGGTGGAGCCCACCCCACGCGACTCGTGCGCCGCCATCGGCCTCGCCGCGGCGGTCATCGCCCGCCGCGACCCGCACGCCGTCATGGGCGCCTTCGCCGCCGACCAGCTGGTCCGCGACGTCCCCGCCTTCACCTCCGTGTTGCGGGCGGCGATCCGCGGCGCCGAGGACGGCCTGCTGATGACCATCGGCATCACCCCGACCCACCCGGAGACCGGCTACGGCTACCTCCACGTCGGCGAGCCCACCGGCTCGGGCGACGTCTGCAAGGTCGCCTCCTTCGAGGAGAAGCCCGCCCTTCCCCTCGCACAGGCGTACGTCGACTCCGGCGAGTACCTGTGGAACGCCGGCATGTTCGTCTGGCGCGTCGACGTCTTCCTCGACGAACTCGCCCGCCAGCAGCCCTCGCTGCACGACGGCCTGGTCCGCATCGCCGAGGTGTGGGACACCCCCGACCGCGAAGAGATCCTCGCCCAGATCTGGCCCGACCTCACCAAGATCTCCGTCGACTTCGGCGTCATGGAGGGCGCCGGCGTCGCGGGTCTCGTCGGCACCGTCCCCGGCCAGTTCGGCTGGAACGACGTCGGCGACTTCCACACCCTCGGCGAACTCCTCGAGACCGACACCGCGGGCAACGTGGTCGTCAACCTCGACCCATCGGCCCCCACCGGCGTCATCATGCAGGACGCCGAACGCGTCGTGGTCGTCCCTCAGTCGGGCCGCCTGGTCGCCGTGGTCGGCGTCAACGACCTGATCGTCGTCGACACCCCGGACGCGCTGCTGGTCTGCCCCCGCTCCCGCGCCCAGGACGTCAAGAAGCTGGTCGACCGCCTGAAGGAACGCGGCTCGGTCGAGCTCCTCTGACCACCCGCCTGCGGGACGATCTCTGCGAACAGGGAGACAATTCGGACCTGGACTCCGAATTGTCTTCCTGTTGTCGCTCTGGTTGATGACTGTTGCCCCTGAGAACAGTGATCGACCAGGTACTCGCGCACCCCGCCGTCCGGGCGGCAGGTCCGTGACTTCGATCTGTGCGGGGTCTTGTCCAGCGGGTGGTGGCGCGACCAGCGGAACGACTTCCGGGGTCAGGTGCCCGGGGATCCCTCGGGTTGTGGGGAGCCCGGCCACGACGCCCGCGTGTTCCGCGCCGGGGTGGGGGCGTGTGGACGCCTCATGCGCTTCACGCTTCATCGAGACACGGCGGTGGATGCGGCGGCTCGTTCGTGATCCACGGCGCCACCCGGCCGCCACGACAGCGGACGCGACCCAGCGTCGGGGCTGGTGTCCGGTTCGGGCGTGTGTGGCCTTTGTGCCAGCAGGTTCGGCGGGGCGCGGGTTGGAACGTTGACCCGCGTCCTGGTTCGGGCGCGAGTGGCCCTTGCGTCGATACGTGTGGTGCCGGCGGGGCCGGCGCTGGGTTGGTCTGGAGCTTTGATCTGCGTGCGGGGCCGGTGCTTGCGGCCTCGCGCCCGCGGGCTGGTCATGGCCGGGCTGGTCGTGCCGGGCGTAGTCGTGGCCGAGTTGGTCGTGGTGGTGCTGGTCGTGCCGGGCGTGGTCGTGGCGGGGGTGGTCGTGGCGGGGGTGGTCGTGGCGGGGGTGGTCGTGGCGGGGGTGGTCGTGGCCGAGTTGGTCGTAGCCGGGCTGGTCGTGGTGGTGCTGGTCGTGCCGGGCGTGGCCGGGTTGGTCGTGCCGGGCGTGGCCGGGTTGGTCGTGGCGAGGCTGGGTCAGGTGCGTCTGGCCCAGGCGAGCGCCGGGGCGACCAGCGGCTCGGTGGCGCCGGCGAGAGGGGTCGGCAGGTCGTCCGGGGCGAACCAGCCCAGCGCCGCGGACTCGGCGCTCACCGTTTCGACGGCACCGGCTGGGGCGATGGCGGCATAGCGGATGTCGTAGTGCAGGGACGGGACGCCGGCGCACTGGACGTGGTGGACGTCGAGGTCGATCGGGGCTTCGCTGATCCGCAGCCCGGCGATGCCCGACTCCTCGGTCGCCTCGCGCAGCGCGGCGGCGGCCATGCTCGTGTCGCCGGGCTCGCAGTGGCCGCCGAGCTGGACCCAGCGCTTGATCCGGCCGTGCAGGCACAACAGGACCCGCTCGGCGGTCGAGTCGACAACCAGGGCGCTCGCCGTGACGTGGGCGCCTGGGTGCTCCCGCCACACCGTCGAGGTGTCCCGGAGGACGAACTCGATGAACCGGCGTCGGGTCGCCTCGGCCTCCTCGGTGGGGGCCGTCCACTGGGTCAGCACCGCGAGTGCGTCATCGTGCAACGTCGTCATAGTGACGGCAGGCTACCGCGACCGACAGTGAGCACGCCGAGGGGCACGCCACCTTCCGGGACATCGACTCCGGAAAGGTCGACCTGATCCAGCTCCAGCCAGCCGGAGGGCACCCCGTCGGCGGCGAGCCGCGCCCGGATCCGCTGGACCTCCATGCCGGCCTCCAGCGCCCGCCGCAGATCCCCGGCCGGCGCCCACACCAGCAGCGACTCCTCAACCGACACTGCCGACCCGGCCACCGCCGCCAGCCCCGCGACGGCAACCGGCTCGGTGACGGCAACGGGCTTCGTGGCGGCAACCGGTCCGGTGACGGCAGCTGGCTCCGTGGCGGCAACCGGTTCCGCGACGGCAGCCGGACCCGCAGTGGCAGCCGGAGCCGCTGCGACCGGCAGGACGCCGCCCGGCGAGTCGGTGGCCGGCGTGCCGCTGGAGGGCGAACGGTCGGCAGGCACGGCCGGGGAAAGCGAACGGTCGGCGGGCAGGGCGGTGGAAGGGACGGGTGGAAACACGAGCGGTGGGGTGTCGCGGATGTCGGCTGCGGCGCGCAGGCCCTTGGCGACGGCCTCGGCGGTGCCGAGGGAGAACAGGTCGGCGTCGGCGCCGCGGATCAGGGCCGCCGCGCCGGTGCCGGGGCCGTCGGGGCGGATGGGCAGGCCGCGCACGACCGCCACCGGGACCTGGCCGGTCTTGCCCTTGACCAGGTCGGCGGCGCCGGCGAGCTCGTCGATCACGGCCATCTGGGTCAGCTGGAGCTCGTTGCCATACGGGTCGAGCACGCCGCGGTAGTCGGTCACGGCGTCGATGCCGGCGGCGCCGATGGCGACGTCGGTCAGGCCCATGCGCCAGGGGCGGCCCATGGTGTCGGTGACGACGACGGCGACCCGCAGGTCGAAGCGCTCGCGCAGCTCGTCGCGCAGCCAGCGGGCCGAGGCGTCGGGATCCTTGGGCAGCAGCACGAGCCGGGTCGGCTCCACATTGGACGCGTCGATCCCGGCGGACGCGAGCACGAAGCCGTGATGGGTCTGCACGATCTGCGTCCCGCCGCGGCGGGCGACGACCCGGGACGTCTCGGCGCGCAGGATCGCCTCGCGGGCGGTCTCGCGGGCCGGCTCGTCGAGGGGCACGTCGACCAGCTGCCCCTCGGCCTTGCTGACGATCTTGCTGGTGACGACGAGGATGTCCCCGTCGGCCAGCCACGGCGCGGCGGTCGTGATCAGCGCGGCCAGGTCGTCGCCGGGACGGACCTCGCCGATGCCGGTGACCGCCCGCACCTCGAACCCGACGGCCGCCGCCGCGCCCCCGCCGACCAGCTCCGGACCGGCCATGCCGGTCCCTCCGCTGCGCTCCGGGCCGGTCACACCGCCGCCCCCGCCGCCGAGCTCCGGGCCGGTCATGCCACTCCTGCCAGGGACAGCGCCTCCCGGACGATCGCCGAGGTCGCGGGCACGTCGGTCATCCACAGGGGGCGGGCGCGGACGGTCAGGCCGGGCACCTCGACGCCGGTGTCGGTCTCGTCGACCAGCCATCCGTCGAGGATGCCGCCGGACGTGCGGGCGCCGAACAGGCCGGCGACGCCGGCGGGGCTGCACTCGACGTCCATCACGGCGAGGCACTTGTCGGCCATGCCGCGCACCGGGGCGGTGCCGATGATGGGGGACACCCCGACGACCGGGGCGGTGCCGGTGGCGACCGCCTCGCGGATCGCGGGGACGGCCAGGATCGGCGCGACGGAGACGACCGGGTTGCTGGGGGCGACCAGCACCACGTCGGCGGCCGCGAGAGCGTCCAGGACGCCCGCGGCCGGCTTGGCGGCCTCGGCGCCGACGAACACGAACCGGGAGGTCGGGATCTCCGCCCGGTGACGGATCCACCACTCCTGGAAGTGGATCGCGCGGCTGGCGCCGTCGACCTCGACGACCGCGTGCGTCTCGACCCGGTCGTCGCTGGCCGGAAGCATCCGGATGCCGGGCTGCCAGCGGTCGCAGAGCGCCTCGGTGACGGCGGACAGCGGATAACCCGCGTCGAGCATCCGGGTGCGCACCAGGTGGGTCGCGATGTCCTTGTCGCCGAGGCCGAACCAGGTCGGCTCCGCGCCATAGGCGGCGAGCTCCTCCTTGACGGTCCACGTCTCGCCGACGCGTCCCCAGCCGCGCTCGGGGTCGGCGCCGCCACCCAGTGTGTACATGACGCTGTCCAGGTCGGGGCAGATCCGCAACCCGTGCAGGGTCACGTCGTCGCCGACGTTGACCACCGCGGTGACCTCCGCGCCCAACTCCTGCCCCACCGCGCGCACTCCGAGAAGGAAGCGCGCGCCACCGATCCCGCCGGCCAGAACCACGATCCGCATGTCACTCATCCTGCCCCACGGGTATGACAGTTCCGGTGCCGGCCGGGACCGACCACGCACGCGAACTTTCCCTTCGAGGGCTAGGCTGCGAGCGACCTGTCGCGTGACCGCTAGATCTTGGGGAGAGCCAGTGAGCACCCAGCCACCCGATCCGACCTCCTCGGCGGCGCCGCACCCGGCCTACGCCACCGGACCGGCCACTTCGTCGTTCCAGCCGCAGCCGCAGCCGCAGCCCGCTCCGGCGCCGGTCGACGTGAAGAAGGCCCGTGGGCTCACCCTGCCGTATCGCGAACTGGCGGCATTCGTGCTGCTCGGCGTGGTCGCGGCATTCCTGCTCGCCGGGTTCATCTCGCTGCTGACCACCCTCACCGGCGAGTTCCTGAGCAACGCGGGCGGAGCGTTCGGCGCCTTCGTCTCGATCGAGACGGTGGCACTGCCGATCCTCGCGGTGCTGCTCGCCACCCACATCGACCCCGTGGTGCCGAAGGCCAGGACCATCGTTCTGATCGCGCTCGTGGAGTATGCGGTCGCGGCGCTGTTCGGCCTGGTCATGCTGCTCGCCAGCCTGATCGGCGATCTGCGTCCGGATTCGGTGCGGGTGGGGATCGCCCTCGCCGTCTTCCTGACCCGGCTCGGGGGTCTCGCACTGCTCGGGCTGGGCCTGTTCCTGGTCATCCGGATCTACCTCGGCGCCTACGCGCCCCCGAAGCCGGCACCGGGCGTCTACGGCCAGCCCGGGTACCCGTACGGCCAGCCGGGCTACCAGTACCCACCGCAGCAGCAGTATGCGCAGCACCCCGGCTACCAGCAGCAGCCCGGCGCCGCCCCGCAGCAGGGTTACCAGCAGCCCTACCAGCAGCAGCCGGCGACCGGCGGCTGGTCGAACCCGGCGACCACGGGCACCGGACAGGTCGTGCCCGCAGCCCAGCAGGCCTACGCCACGCAGCCGATCAACCACCCCGCGGCGCAGGCGTCAGGAGCGCCCGCCTCAGGTGCACCCGCGCCGGGCTACAACCCGCAGGCGGCCTACAACCCGGCGACCGGTGCCCCGGCGTTCACGGCACCCGCGTACGCCCCGCAGCCCGAGACGACCGGGTCGACCGAGCCGGTGTCGGCGGCGCCCGCGTCGACGCCGCCGCTGAGCTCGCCGTTCGCGACGTACACGGCGCCCGCGGCCACCCAGCCGGTGTCGGCGCCGCCGGTCACCCCGCCCGTCTCCGCGCCCCCCGCGACGAGCACTGTCGACAGCGCGGCCGACAACACGGCCGCCAACCCGGCTGACAACACGGCGCCGGGCACCTCCGAGACCGCCACGCCTCCGGGTGGCTTCGCGGCGGCGGGCTGGCCGGGCGGGTCCTCGACCCACCCGACCTCGGATGCCGCGACGGGCGAGCCGGTGGCGCAGCAGCCGGTCGAGGACACCGGCGACGGCGCCGCCTCACCGTTCGGCAAGACCGGTGCGTTCCCGGCGGAGCAGGAGCCGGCGACCCAGGCGGCCCCGGTCAGCATCGCGAAGGCCGACGCCGATCCCGACGCCACCGCCGCCTACACGCCGGTGCCGGCCCCGGAAGCCCAACCGGCGACGACGGACCAGCCGGCCGCGGGGGACCAGCCGGCGCAGACCACCGACGCGGACGCCACCCAGGCGCACCCGGCGGCGGCCGACCCGGACGCCACCACGGCGTTCACCCCGGCCGGTCACCCGGCGCCCGCCGGTCAGGACGACCCCGACGCGACCACGGCCTTCACGGCACTGGCCGCCGGGCACACCGCCCAGCCCGGCACCGACGACGACGGCGACGACACCCAGCGCACCCAGGTGATCCCGCCGAAGTCCTGAGCACCCGCGAACCGATCAACTGTGGGCATCCGCGCAGAACGCCGCGGGTGCCCACAGCCGTAAGGAGAACAGTCACATCGGGTGCGTGGGCCGATCGGCCCGGCGGCGGCCTACGCTGCAAAGCGTGACGTCTGTAGTCAGAGGTACCGAGGGCAACGCCATGCGCCGGGCGCTGCGCCGCGCGGCGGACGGCCGTGCCCTCGACGTGACCGAGGCCGCCGTGCTGCTCACCGCGCGGGACCAGGCCCTCGACGACCTGCTCGCCGTTGCGGGCGCGGTCCGCGACGCGGGTCTTGCCGACGCCGGGAGGCCGGGCGTCGTCACGTATTCCCGGAAGGTCTTCATCCCGCTCACCCGGCTGTGCCGGGACCGGTGTCATTACTGCACGTTCGCGACGGTGCCGCACCGGCTGCCCAGCGAATATCTGGAGATCGACGAGGTCCTCGCGATCGCGAAAGAGGGCGCGGCGCAGGGCTGCAAGGAGGCCCTGTTCACCCTCGGCGACCGCCCGGAGGACCGCTGGGACCAGGCGAAGCGCTGGCTCGACGAGCGTGGCTACGACTCGACCCTGGACTACCTGCGGGCCTGCGCGGTCGCGGTGCTGGAGGAGACGGGCCTGCTGCCGCACCTGAACCCCGGCGTGCTGTCGTGGGCGGAGCTGCAGCGGTTGAAGCCGGTCGCGCCGAGCATGGGCATGATGCTGGAGACGACCGCCACCAGGCTGTGGTCGGAGCCGGGCGGCGCGCACTACGGCTCGCCGGACAAGGAGCCCGCGGTCAGGTTGCGGGTCCTGGAGGACGCGGGCCGGGTCGGGGTGCCGTTCACGACCGGCATCCTGATCGGCATCGGCGAGACGATCGAGGAGCGCGCCGAGTCGCTGTTCGCGATCCGCAAGGCGATGCGGGAGTTCGGCCACATCCAGGAGGTCATCGTCCAGAACTTCCGCGCGAAGCCGGACACGGCGATGCGCGGCATGCCGGACGCGGAGCTGCACGAGCTGGCCGCGACGGTGGCGGTGGCGCGGCTGGTGCTGGGCCCGAAGGCCAGGATCCAGGCCCCGCCCAACCTCATCGACGACGAACACGGCCTGCTGCTGCGGGCGGGCATCGACGACTGGGGTGGCGTCTCGCCGGTCACCCCGGACCACGTCAACCCCGAGCGCCCTTGGCCGGCAATTCAGGATCTGTCCGAAAAATCCGAACAGCACGGCTTCACCCTCAAAGAGCGTCTCACCATCTACCCCGAGTACGCCAGAAAAGGCGTCCCGTGGATCGACGCCAGGCTCGCGGAACACGTCGAAGCCCTCATGGACCCGGAAACCGGCCTCGCCAAGGAAAACACCAGGCCGGTGGGAAGACCCTGGCAGGAGCCCGACGGTGGCATTCAGAGCAGCGGCCGCACCGACCTGCACGAGACCATCGACACCGACGGACGCACGGCTGACCGCCGCGGCGACTTCGACGCCGTCTACGGCGACTGGCAGGAGGTCGCGAGCCGGATCACCGCCGCCCCGGCGAAGGGCCTGGACGAAAAGGTCCACAGTGGACTGAAGTTGGCCGAGAGTGATCCTGGCAAGCTGCTGCTTCCACGGTACGAGGCCGAGGCGCTCGCGTTGTTCAATGTGGACGGTGCGGGACTGGAGGCGCTGGCGCGCATCGCCGACGACCTGCGCCGCGAAGCGGTCGGCGACGACATCACCTACGTGATCAACCGGAACATCAACTTCTCCAACGTCTGCTACGTCGGCTGCCGGTTCTGCGCGTTCGCCCAGCGGGAGCGCGACGCGGACGCGTACCGGCTGTCCTACGAGGAGGTCGCCGACCGGGCCGAGGAGGCCTGGCAGGCCGGCGCCGGCGAGGTCTGTATGCAGGGTGGCATCGACCCGAAGCTGCCCGTCGGCGCATACGCGGAGCTGGTCCGGGCGATCAAGGCCAGGGTCCCGGGCATGCATGTGCACGCGTTCAGCCCGATGGAGATCGTGACGGCCGCGTCGAAGGCCGGTGTGTCGATCCGCGACTGGCTGAGCCAGTTGAAGGAGGCGGGCCTGGACACGATCCCGGGCACCGCCGCGGAGATCCTCGACGACGAGGTCCGCTGGGTGCTCACCAAGGGCAAGCTGCCGACCTCGGCCTGGGTCGAGGTGGTGACGACCGCGCACGAGCTGGGCATCCGGTCGAGCTCCACGATGATGTACGGCCACGTCGACCACCCCGGCCACTGGCTCGGCCACTTCCGGGTGCTCGCCGGCATCCAGGACCGCACTGGCGGCTTCACCGAGTTCGTGGCGCTGCCGTTCGTGCATCACAGCGCGCCGATCTACCTCGCCGGCATCGCCCGGCCGGGGCCGACCTGGCGCGACAACCGGGCCGTGCACGCGATGGCCCGGATCCTGTTGCACGGCCGGATCGACAACATCCAGTGCTCATGGGTGAAGCTCGGCGACGAGGGCACGGTGGCGATGCTCAACGGCGGCGCCAACGACATCGGCGGCACCCTGATGGAGGAGACCATCTCGCGGATGGCCGGCTCGGAGCACGGCTCCGCGCGGACCCGGGAGGAGCTGGAGGCGATCGGGAAGGCCGCCGGCCGTCCGGTGCGCCAGCGCACCACCACCTACGGCGAGGTCGCCGCCAGAACGTAGAGGCGCCCAGCAGGTAGGACGCCGGGGGTGAACTCCGGATGATTCGCGCCGGGGGTGAGGGCGCCGGTCGGCCTCACCCCGGGTGTAGACGCACCGGGTGAAATCGCGTCGGCCGGCAGGGCGCCGGTCGTGGGCACCATGGCCATGACCGCGACAAGGCCGCCGAGCACGAAGATCCGTAACAGCCGCCGGCGGGGCCAGACGATTGCGAGGATCAGCGCGCCGCCGGCGACCTTGAACGGGTGCGTGCGGAGCTGGACGACGGGCCAGCCGACGTGCGGCAGGATCAGGCGGACCGGCCCGATCACCTGTCTTCGCTCGACCGGGCGGGCGTCCGCGCGCTGGTTCGCGTCGCCCTTGACCGTGAATGTGCCGTCCTCTGCCTGGGCGACGACCCGGTGCGTGACCAGCCCACGCGGGTCGGTGTAGGTGACAATCTCATAGACGGCCAAGGATGTCGCGGTCGGATCGACGAGGATCAGATCCCCGGCGTGCAGTGCCGGCGACATCGACTCCGACGTGACGACATAGGGCTTCCAGCCGAGGCCGACGATGCCGACCGTGAACAGGACGACGCTCACCGCGGCGCCGAGCAGCAACCGCCTGATCACGACGGCATCCCAGGACAAGCGCAGAACTCGAAGTTTCCCCGCACATCGGCGTATTTCGGCCGCCGATCGGAGTGCTTGAGCAGACTCGCCGAGAGTCTTCCGGCGCGTCCGGCGTGTCGCCCGTTACCTCCGGCGGGGCTTGCTCGGTATGGGTACGGCACGGGGTGCAAGCGATCGCCCGAGCGGGCCTATTTATCAGGTTCGGCTTGACGACGCACGCATTACACGCGTGTAATTTCACGGGGGATGTTCGAGGGGATGACCGAAAGTTGGGCATCTTTCGGGCATAAAGAAACACCGCGCCGAGGAACAGCAACCTTGTAGGACATGCGCCTTCCGCGTGGGGGGTTGCGCCGGCTTCGCCGCCGGCGCGCAAGAAGGAGGCACGCTGATGGACGGCCGACCAGTCGTGGCCGACCTGCTGGGTAACGCTCCGGAGTGGCAAGAACGCGCCTTGTGCTCGCAGACCGACCCGGAGGCATTCTTTCCGGAGAAGGGTGGGTCAACCCGAGAGGCCAAGCGCATCTGCTCACGCTGCGAGGTCCGGGCGGACTGCCTGGAGTACGCGCTGGGGCACGATGAGCGCTTCGGGATTTGGGGTGGGCTCTCGGAACGCGAGCGTCGCAAGCTCAAACGACGCGCTGCCTAGCAGGTCGCAGGTTTGTGAGGGGTTCCGGCCGCGAGGCTGGGACCCCTTATGCGTCCGGTGGGATCACCCGGAGATGACCGCGGCGACCCTGCTGGTGCGGGTGGTTGCCGGGGTCCTCCTTGTGCGGCGCGGGGCGGGCGGCCTCGCGGACCGCCTCGGCGAGCGCGACCAGATCGTCGCTGGACGGCGGCGGGGGACCGTATTCGCCTTCGTGCCGGACCAGGTCCCAGCCCCGCGGCGCGGTCAGGCCGCGGGCGTGGGATTCGCACAGGTCATAGGAGTGAGGCTCGGCGAATGCCGCGAGTGGACCGACAACTGCGGTCGATTCGGCATAAATGTACGTCAACGTCGCAACGGGCTGTCGGGGGCATCCGTTGCGCGAGCATCGACGTGGGGTCCTCACGGCCGAACCGTATCGTCCCGCGGGCCCGAGCCCAACCCCGAAGCCGTACGACACGCCGTGGTGACCACGCCGACACGCCCTTCCGGTTGACGAACGGCCCCCCGAAGTGGCATGGACGATCGCGACGTGGCGCCGGAACGCTGCCGGGTCAGTTGTGGCGCTACGCTGACAGCGTGGCGAGCCCAGATCGACGACGCAGCGGACCGGGACGGCGTGGCCGCGACCGGCACGGTCGGGGGCTGCGCGGGCGGCTGGTGCCCGCCTCGCTGCCGATGTCCCGGACCCGTGCGGAGATGTTCGACGACCTGGTGCTGGACTCCGTCGAGCAGCTGGAGCAGCGCTTCGCCAACGAGCTGGCCGGGGTCGAGTTCGCCGTCGAGGACGTCCCGCCGGACCTGAACGTCTACGACTCCGACGTCCTGGAGGACGGCGAGGTGCCCCTCGCCAGGCTGCTGCCGGGCCGTCCCGGCCGGCACGGCGTCCCGCCGCGCATCGTGCTCTACCGGCGCCCGCTCGAATTCCGGGCCGCCGACCACGACGACCTCGCGGACCTCGTGCACGACGTCATCCTGGAGCAGGTGGCCAATCTTCTCGGGGTGGCTCCGGAAGATCTGGAACCGTAGGTCACCCACCGAGCACCCTCGCCATCAGCGCGGCCCGGCGCGACGGGCGGCCGGTCCGTGACTCCGACGCGTCCGCGCCGATCATCACCCGCAGGCTGGTGTTCACGCCCAGCCAGCGCAGCGGCTCCGGCTCCCATCTCGGCGAGCGGTGCCCCACCCACGGCAGGCCGACCAGCGCCGAGTCCTGCTTGCGGATCAGATCGGCGAGGGTACGGCCGGCGAGGTTGGACGTGCCGACGCCGTCGCCGACGTAGCCGCCCGCCCAGGCCAGTCCCGTGACGGGGTCGAGGCCGACGGACGCCATCCAGTCCCGCGCGATGCCCAGCGGGCCGCCCCAGGTGTGCCCGACCTCGACGGAGCCGAGCGCCGGGAACAGCTCGCCCAGGACCCGCCGCAGCTCGGCGAACACCCGCGGCGACGCGTCGAACGACGGCGCGACCGCCGACCCGAAGTGGTACGGCGCGCCCCGCCCTCCGAACGCGAGCCGGTCGTCGGCGGTGCGCTGCCCGTAGATGATGAGGTGCCGGTGGTCGGAGAACGTCTCGCGCTGCGCCAGCCCGGCCGAGGCCCAGAACGACGCCGGCAGCGGCTCGGTCGCGATCATCAGCGAGTAGACGGGCGCGATCGCCCGGCGCAGTCCCGGCAGCCGGGGTGTGAACCCCTCGGTGGCCCGCACCACGATCGGCGCCCGCACCGTCCCGTGTGGAGTGTCGGCCCGCCCGGCAGTGATGGACGTGACCGGGGTCTGCTCGTGCAGCCGCACCCCGAGCCGCTCGACCGCGGATGCCAGGCCACGCACGAGTTTGGCCGGCTGGATCGCGGCGCAGTGCGGCGTGTACGTGCCGCCGAGCACGTCGGTCGCCCCGACCCGTTCGGACGCCTCGGCCGCGGACAGCAGCCGCAGGTCGATCCCGAGACCCTGCGCCTCGGCGACCTCGTGTCTGGCCCGCTCCAGCTGCACCGCCGACCGGGCCAGCACGACCGTCCCGCCCTTGGCGTAGTCGCAGTCGATGCCTTCCAGCGCCGCGACCCGTCCGACCTCGTCCACTGTGGACTCCATCGCGGCGTTGAGCGCGCGCGCGGCGGGCAGGCCGTGGCTGCGGGCGAGCGCGGGCACCGACCTGGGGAACAGCGCCGAGCACCAGCCGCCGTTGCGGCCGCTGGCCCCGAATCCCGCGGTTTCGGCCTCCAGGACCACGATCCGCAGCGACGGGTCGGCCTTGGCGAGGTAGTACGCGGTCCACAGCCCCGTGTACCCGGCGCCGACGATGGCGACATCGGCATCGGCGTCGCCGGGCAACGGGGCGCGCGGCGGCACCGGAGGGAGCACGGACATCCAGAAACTCATCATTCCTCCTCGCACTCGATCGGTTCGCCGCGTTCAACGCGGAACGGCACTACCCCCGTCCACACGTCGAATCCCGCGTCCTCGGGGGAAGTGCCCGGCGGTCCGGCGCTCACCTTGACTGACACTTCGGCCAGGGAAAGTGCGAGGACGAGGGTGGCGGCCAGCTCCTTGCGTGACGGCGGCCGTACCACGGCCCACCGGCCGGGCACGATGTGCTCGCTGATGGCGGCGAGCGCCGGAAGCTTGTCGTCGACCACCGCGCATGAGCCGAGGACCATCACGGACCGGTAGTGCATCGAGGTCTCGAACGCGCTGCGGGCCAGGACCAGGCCGTCCAGCAGCGTCACGGTGAAGCAGCACGGCGCGCCCTGCGCCAGCAGGCGGAACAGGCGGCTGCCTGTGGATCCGTGGAAGAGCACCGAGGAGCCGGACCGGCCGTACGCGACCGGGATCGCGTACGGCTGTCCATCATGGACGATCGAGACGTGGCCGATCGTCCCCGCGTCGAGGATGTCGTGCAGCACGGCCGGGTCGTCGACCTGCAGTTCAGGAAGGCGACGGACCCTGGTGCGGTCTACAGGCGCGCCCATGCCTCGGTCAGCACCGAACGCAGGATCTGCTCGATCTCGATGAAGTGGCTCTCGCCGCAGTTCAGCGGCGGCGCCAGCTGGATCACCGGGTCGCCGCGGTCGTCGGCGCGGCAGTAGAGGCCGGCGTCGAAGAGCGCCTTCGACAGGAAGCCGCGCAGCAGTGCCTCGGACTCCTCGTCGTTGAAGGTCTCCTTGGTCGCCTTGTCCTTCACCAGCTCGATGCCGAAGAAGTACCCGTCGCCACGGACGTCGCCGACGATCGGCAGGTCGTACAGGCGCTCCAGGTAGGACCGGAACAGCGGCGAATTGGTCCGCACGTGCCCGTTGAGGTCCTCGCGCTCGAAGATGTCGAGGTTGGCCATCGCGACCGCGGCGCCGACGGGGTGACCGCCGTAGGTGATGCCGTGGGCGAACCAGTTGGCGCCCTCCAGGAACGGTTCGGCGAGCCGGTCGGAGGCGAGCATCGCGCCGAGCGGCACGTAGCCGGAGGTGAGGCCCTTCGCGACGGTGATGATGTCCGGCTGGTAGCCGAACCGCTTGGCGCCGAAGTACTCACCGAGCCGGCCGAACGCGCAGATGACCTCGTCGGAGACGAGCAGCACGTCATACCGGTCGCAGATCTCCCGGACCCGCTGGAAGTAGCCGGGCGGGGGCGGGAAGCAGCCGCCGGCGTTCTGCACGGGCTCGAGGTAGACGGCCGCGACGGTCTCCGGGCCCTCGAACTCGATCGCCTCGGCGATGCGGTCCGCGGCCCAGACGCCGAACTGCTCCTCCGTCATCGACTGGTCGGGCCGGCGGTAGAAGTTGGTGTTGGGCACCCGGAACGCGCCCGGCACGAGCGGCTCGAACTCCTGCTTCAGGACGGGGATGCCGGTGATCGACAGGGCGCCCATCGACGTGCCGTGGTAGGCGATCGAGCGGGACAGCACCTTGGTCTTCATCGGCTTGCCGGTGCGCTTGAAGTAGGAGCGGGCCAGCTTCCACGCGCTCTCGACGGCCTCGGATCCGCCGGTGGTGAAGAAGACCCGGTTCAGGTCGCCCGGGGTGAGGTCGGCGAGCCGGTCGGCCAGCTCGATCGCCTTCGGGTGCCCGTAGGACCACAGCGGGAAGTACGCCAGCTCGGAGGCCTGCTTGGCGGCCGCGTCGGCGAGCTCCTGCCGGCCGTGGCCGGTCTGGACCACGAACAGCCCGGACAGGCCGTCGAGGTAGCGCTTGCCGTTGCTGTCGTAGATGTAGGGGCCGTCCCCGCGGACGATCACCGGCACGGGCGCGTCGGCGTACGCCGACAGGCGGGTGAAGTGCATCCAGAGGTGGTCGCGCGCGGCCTGGTCGAGGCGCGCGGCGTCGGGCTGCTGGTCGGTCATCGGGTCCCCCACGCATAGGTCTGCTTGGCGAGTTTGAGATAGACGAAGGTCTCCGTGGCGGTGACGCCCGGGATGCTCCGGATCGTGTCGTTGAGGAGGTTGAGCAGGTGCTCGTCGTCGGTGCAGACGAGCTCGACGAGCAGGTCGTAGCCGCCGGCGCAGATCACCACGTAGTCGATCTCCGGCACCGCGGCGAGGGACTTGGCGACCGGGCGGAGGTCACCCTCGACCTTGAGCCCGATCATCACCTGGCGGGCGAAACCCAAGGTCAGTGGATCGGTCACGGCCACGATCTGCATGACGCCGGTGTCCAGCAGGCGCTGCACCCGCTGGCGGACCGCCGCCTCCGACAGGCCGACGACCTTGGCCAGGGCGGCATAGGACATGCGACCATCGCGCTGCAGCTGCTCGATGATCCGCTTGTTGACGTCGTCGAGGACGGGCTCGGTCACGTGTGGATTCTTGCCCAAGACCCCGCTGTTGGCAACTAATTCCATAGCCTGGTAACGAGAGATCTGCGGATTCGTGATCCCGCAGGAAGCCGTCGTCGTTAGGGACCGTATTTCCGTGGGGTGACGGCCGTAACCTCAGTTTGACCATATGGCGCTTTTCGTTGTGCGGCTCGATCGTGACAACGGAATCCCTTGTCTGTGATGGCACCTCGTGTCAGGATCGGTCGTCGGACACCACCCCCCAAGGTTCCGGCCCGAGATCCGTAGGAGCCCTCGTGCGAAACCCCTCTCGCCCGCCGCTCTCTCCCGAAGCGGCCGCCGTCCTCAATGCCACCGGCCTGTCGCGCCGGACCCTGATGCGTGGCCTGTTCGCGGGTGGCGCGTTCATCGCGACGGGTGGCGCTCTCGCCGCATGCGGCACGAAGCCCGCGAAGAAGACCGAGGCGGAGAAGGCGGCGTGCACCGCCACCGACGTCTCCGCGACCGAGAAGAAGCTCAACTTCTCCAACTGGCCCCTGTATGTCGACGTCGACGAGAAGGACGAGAAGAAGCGGCCGACGCTCGACGCGTTCACCGCCAAGACCGGCATCGCCGTCACGTACAACGAAGACGTCAACGACAACAACGAGTTCTTCGGCAAGGTGCGCAACCAGCTGCAGGCCTGCCAGTCGATCGACCGCGACATCATGGTGCTCACCGACTGGATGGCCTCCCGCGTCGTCGGGCTCGGCTGGGTCCAGTCGTTCGACAACACCAAGACCCCGAACTTCACCAAGAACGCCCTCGCCACCCTGAAGAACCGGGCGTGGGACAAGGACATGAAGTTCGCCGCGCCGTGGCAGTCCGGCCTGACCGGCATCGCCTACAACGCGAAGGCGACCAAAGAGGTCCGCACCATCGACGAGCTGCTCACCCGCGCCGACCTCAAGGGCAAGGTGGCGGTGCTGTCGGAGATGCGCGACACCGTCGGGTTGATCCTCCAGTCGCAGGGCAAGGACCCCGGCACCGTCACCGACGCCGAGTTCGACGCCGCGCTGGAGAAGCTGAAGAAGGCGGTGGACTCGGGCCAGATCCGCAAGTTCACCGGCAACGACTACAAGGAAGACCTGAACAAGGGCGACATCGCGGCCTGCATCGCGTGGTCCGGCGACGTCATCCAGCTCAGCGCCGAGAACGAGGACGTCAAGTTCGTCACGCCCGAGTCGGGCCTGATGCTGTGGTCGGACAACATCCTGATCCCGTCGACGGCGACCCACAAGGCCAACGTCGAGCAGCTCATCGACTACTACTACGACCCGAAGGTCGCGGCGGAGCTGGCGGCCTACGTCAACTACATCTGCCCGGTCCAGGGCGCGCAGGACGAGATGCAGAAGCTCGACCCGGACCTGGCCAGCAACCCGCTGATCTTCCCGGACTCGGCGACCCTCGCCAAGACGAAGAGCTTCAAGGCGCTGACCGAGGACGAGGACAAGAAGTTCTCGGCGAAGTTCGAAGCGATCTCGGGGGCCTGATACATGTCCGAGCAGCGACACGGTGACAGCGGTGCCGACCTCAACCTGGTCGGCGTGACGAAGTCGTTCGGCGCCTTCACGGCCGTCGACGATCTCAGCCTGACGGTGCCCCAGGGGTCGTTCTTCGCCCTCCTCGGCGCCTCCGGCTGCGGCAAGACCACGACCCTGCGGATGATCGCCGGGCTCGAGGAGCCGACGACCGGCCGTATCCTGCTCGGCGACCAGGACGTGACGCGGCTGAGGCCGTACAAGCGCCCTGTCAACACGGTGTTCCAGAGCTACGCGCTCTTTCCGCACCTGAACATCTCCGACAACGTCGCGTTCGGCCTGCGCCGGCGCGGCGTCAAAGGCGTCGCCGACCAGGTGGAGCGGATGCTCCGCCTGGTCGACCTGGAGAGCTTCGGCAAGCGCAAGCCGGCCCAGCTCTCCGGCGGCCAGCAGCAGCGGGTCGCCCTCGCCCGGGCGCTCATCAACCACCCGCAGGTGCTGCTGCTCGACGAGCCGCTCGGGGCGCTGGATCTCAAGCTGCGCCGGCAGATGCAGGTCGAGCTCAAGCGGATCCAGACCGAGGTCGGCATCACCTTCGTGCACGTGACCCACGACCAGGAGGAGGCCATGACCATGGCCGACACGGTCGCGGTCATGAACGCCGGCCGGATCGAACAGCTCGGCAGCCCGGTGGAGATGTACGACTACCCGGGCACCGCGTTCGTCGCCAACTTCCTCGGCCAGTCGAACCTCTTCGCCGGCAGCGTCACCGGCCGCTCCGGCGACGACGTCCTCGTGGAGGCGCACGACGCCCGCTTCTCGCTGCCGGCGGTCCGTGCCCGCGCCACGGACGGTTCGGTGTGGCTCGGCGTGCGACCCGAGAAGATGCACCTCGCGACCGGCCTGGACAAGGTGCCGGCCGGCCATCAGTCCGTCACCGGCATCATCACCGATTCCTCCTACGTCGGCGTCAGCACCCAGTACCTGGTGCGGCCCGCCTGGGGCGACGAACTGACCGTGTTCGTGCCCAACTCCGGTGTCGCCGCCCCGCTCGCCGTCGCCAGCGAGGTGACCGTGCACTGGCGGCCCGAGCACGCGTTCCTGCTGTCGCGTCCCGAAGGGCAGACGGTGGCACCGGTGGTCGACGCCGAGGCACTCGCGTGAGCGCATTGGGACACGTCGGAGGATCCACCGGTACCCCGGCGAAATTGGAAAGGCCGAGGAAGCGCTGGCTGCCCTACCTGCTGCTTTTGCCCGGTGGGCTGTGGCTGATCCTGTTCTTCGCGGTGCCGGCGATCCAGCTCTTCGCGACCAGCCTCTACGACCCGAGCGGGTCGCTCGAAGAGGGCTACGCGATGACCTGGCAGTTCAGCAACTACGCCGACGCCGCCAGCGAGTACCTCCCGCACTTCATGCGTTCGCTCGGCTACGCGGCCCTCACCACCGTGATCTGCCTGCTGCTGGGCTACCCCCTCGCCTACGCGATCGCGCTCAAGGGCGGCCGGTGGAAGAACCTGCTGCTCATCTGCGTCATCGCGCCGTTCTTCACCAGCTTCCTGATCCGCACCCTGGCCTGGAAGGTCATCCTGTCGGACAACGGCTGGGTCGTGACGACGCTGGACGCGTTGCACGTGCCGCTGCCCGACGGCCGGCTCCTCGCCACCACCCCGGCCGTCATCGCCGGCCTGGTCTACAACTTCCTGCCGTTCATGGTGCTGCCGCTGTACGCCAGCCTGGAGAAGCTCGACCCGCGGCTGCTCGAGGCCGCCGGCGACCTCTACGCCCGGCCGGTCGCCCGCTTCACCCGGGTCGCGCTGCCGCTGTCGATGCCCGGCGTGGTCGCCGGCACGCTGCTCACGTTCATCCCCGCGGCCGGCGACTACATCAACGCGCAGCTGCTCGGCACCAACCGCCAGTACATGATCGGCAACGTCATCCAGTCGAAGTTCCTGAGGGTCGGCGACTACCCGAACGCCGCCGCGCTGTCGTTCACGCTGATGGCGGCGATCCTGGTCCTGGTCTTCGTCTACGTGCGGCGCGCCGGAACGGATGAGGTGCTCTGATGCTGCATCGCCTACGCCGCTGGGTCGCCGACCGCTGGGTCATGGCGATCGGGCTGATCGTGCTGCTGTACCTGTTCGTCCCCATCGGGGTCGTCGCCGCGATGTCGTTCCGCGACGCCGGCCGCAACGCGCCCTACACCCTGGAGAACTACAAGTTCACCTGGGCGCACTGGGCCGACCCGTTCGGCGCGGCCGGCATCGGGCACGCGTTCTGGCTCAGCATCGCCATCGCGGCGCTGGCCACGGCCGGTGCCGTCATCCTCGGCACGCTGATGTCGTTCGCCCTGGCCCGCCACTCGTTCCGGGGCCGGGCCGCGACCAACACGCTGATCTTCCTGCCGATGGCGACCCCGGAGATCGTCATGGGCTCGTCGCTGCTGGCGCTGTTCGTCGCCTCCGGCGTGCAGCTCGGCTTCTGGACGATCGTCATCGCCCACGTCATGTTCTGCCTGTCGTTCGTGGTCGTCACCGTCAAGGCCCGCCTGGCCGGCCTCGACCCGCGGCTGCAGGAGGCCGCGATGGACCTCTACGCCAACGAGGTGCAGACCTTCCTGCGGGTCACGCTGCCCCTGGTGATGCCCGGCATCGTGGCGGCGGCGCTGCTGTCGTTCTCGCTGTCCTTCGACGACTTCATCGTCACCAACTTCAACTCCGGCAGTGTCGTCACGTTCCCCATGTTCGTCTGGGGCGCCTCGCAGCGCGGCATCCCGCCGCAGATCAACGTGATCGGCACCGCCATGTTCGTGATCTCGTTCCTGGTCGTGCTGATCGGCCAGATCCCCAACATGCGCCGCCGGAAGGCCTGACATGCGCCTGCTCATCGTCGGCGCCGGTGGCGTCGGCTCCGCCGCCGTGCGCATCCTCGCCCGGCGTTCGTTCTTCGAGGTCTGCGTGGTCGCGGACTATTCCGCGGAGCGCGCGCAGGCGGCCGTCATGGATGCCCGTTTTGTCGCAGCGCAGGTCGATGCCTCCTCGGCCGCCGCCGTCGAGGAGCTCTGCCGGGCGAACACCATCACGCACGTGCTCAACGCCGTCGACCCGCGGTTCGTCATGCCGATCTTCGAGGGGGCGTTCGCCGCCGGCGCGCACTACCTCGACATGGCGATGTCCCTGTCGAAACCGCACGGGGAACGGCCGTACGAGGAGACCGGGGTGAAGCTCGGCGACGAGCAGTTCGCCGCCGCCGGGCAGTGGGAGGCCGCGGACCGGCTCGCCCTCGTCGGGATCGGCGTCGAGCCGGGCCTGTCCGACGTCTTCGCCCGCTACGCCGCCGACGAGCTCTTCTCGGAGGTGCACGAGATCGGCGTGCGCGACGGCGCGAACCTCGTCGTCGAGGGCTACGACTTCGCGCCGTCCTTCTCCATCTGGACGACGATCGAGGAGTGCCTGAACCCGCCGGTCATCTGGGAGCGGGAGCGCGGCTGGTACACCACCGAGCCCTTCTCCGAGCCGGAGGTCTTCGACTTCCCGGAGGGGATCGGCCCGGTCGAGTGCGTCAACGTGGAGCACGAGGAGGTCCTGCTCATCCCGCGCTGGGTCAGCAGCAACCGGGTCACGTTCAAGTACGGCCTCGGCGACGAGTTCATCGACGTGCTCAAGACCCTGCACAAGCTCGGCCTCGACTCGACCCGCAAGATACGGGTCGGCGGGGTCGAGGTCGCGCCGCGGGACGTGGTCGCCGCCTGCCTGCCCGACCCGGCCGGCCTGGGTGACCGCATGCACGGCAAGACCTGCGCGGGCACGCTGGTCACCGGCCTGGACAAGTCGGGCTTGTTGAAGAGTGTCTACCTGTACCACGTGGTCGACAACGCCTGGTCGATGCGCGAGTACGGCTCGCAGGCGGTGGTCTGGCAGACGGCGATCAACCCGGTGGTGGCGCTGGAGCTCCTCGCGTCCGGCGCCTGGCAGGGGCGCGGTGTGCTGGGGCCGGAGGCGCTGCCGCCGAAGCCGTTCCTGGAGTTGCTCACCGCATACGGCTCGCCGTGGGGTATGCAGGAGAAATGACGCGATATGGGCCGATGTACGGCCCCGACATCACGTTCCTGGGTGTGCCGCCCTGCGACCTCGCCGAACTCCCGGACGCCGACGTGGTCATCGTCGGCGCGCCGTTCGACGGTGGCACCTCACACCGGCCCGGGACCCGCTTCGGCCCGGGCGCCATCCGGCAGGCCTGCTACCTCGCCCACGACGGCTCCCGCCCGTCCCTGGCGCTGCGCGTCGACCCGCTGCGGGACCTGCGGGTCTACGACGCCGGCGACGTCGAGATGTTCTCCGGCGACGCGGCCGGCTCGGTGCGCGTGCTGGAAGACGCGGTGCACACGGTCGCGGCCACCGGTGCGATCCCGGTGATCCTCGGCGGCGATCACACGATCGCCTGGCCGGACGCCACCGGCGTGGCACGGCACGTCGGTCATGGCAGGGTGTCGATGGTCCACTTCGACGCGCACGCCGACACCGGCGACACCGAGTTCGGCTCCCTGGTCGGGCACGGCCAGCCGATGCGCCGGCTCATCGAGTCCGGCGCGGTGCGCGGCGACCGCTTCCTGCAGCTGGGTCTGCGCGGGTACTGGCCGGGCCCGGAAACGTTGGACTGGATGGCGGAGCAGCGGATGCGGTCCTACGAGATGACCGAGATCGTCGCCCGCGGCCTCGACGAGTGCCTGACCGAGGCGTTCGCGATCGCGACCGATGAGTGCGACGGCGTCTTCCTGTCCGTCGACGTGGACGTCGTCGACCCCGGCATGGCCCCGGGCACCGGCACCCCGGAGCCCGGCGGCCTCACCTCCCGGCAGCTGCTCGACGCGGTGCGGCGCTGCTGCTACGAGCTGCCGATCGCCGGCATCGACGTGGTCGAGGTGTCGCCACCCTACGACCACGCCGAGATCACCGCGTACCTCGCCAACCGCGTCGTCCTCGAAGCGCTGTCCGCCATCGCCAGGCGCCGCCGGGGCGACCCCTGGGACCCCCGCCAGCCGCTCCTGCAGGGCCGCTGACCGGGAGAGGTGTCCCAGCCCGGCGGCTGGGACACCTCCATCCTCAGAGCGCGGACTCCAGCGCGTCCAGGGCACGGCCCAGGGTGGCGTCGTCCATGACCAGCGGGGGCAGGAAGCGGATCACGTTGCCGTAGGTGCCGCAGGTGAGCAGCAGCAGCCCGGCCTGGTGCGCCGCCTTCTGGATCGCCGCGGTTCTCGCCGGGTCCGGGGTGGGACCGCCGGGGCCGGAGGCGCCCGGCACGACGATCTCCAGGGCCAGCATGGCGCCCCGCCCACGGACCTCGCCGATGAACGGGTGCGTGGCGGCGAGGGATTCCAGCCCGGGCCGCAGGACCGACTCGATCCGTCGCGCCGCCGCGGCCAGGTCGAGCTCCCGCATCGTCTCGATCGAGGCGAGCGCGGCCGCGCAGGCGACCGGGTTGCCACCGTACGTGCCGCCGAGGCCGCCGACGTGCACCGCGTCCATCAGTTCGGCCCGGCCGGTCACCGCGGCGAGCGGCAGGCCGCCGGCGATGCCCTTCGCGGTGGTGACCAGGTCCGGTTCGACGTCCTCATGGGTGGAGGCGAACCAGTCGCCGGTGCGGCAGAAGCCGGTCTGGATCTCGTCGGCGACGAACAGCGCACCGGACGCGCGGGCCCACGCGGCGATCGCCGGCAGGAACCCGGGCGCGGGCACGATGAAGCCGCCCTCGCCCTGGATCGGCTCGATCAGCACCGCGGCGACCTGATCGGCGCCGACCTGCTTCTCGATCATGCCGACGGCGAGGGCCGCCGCGTCCGCACCGGACAGCCCGTCGCGGAACGGGTAGGACATCGGCACCCGGTAGATCTCACCGGCGAACGGGCCGAAGCCGTGCTTGTAGGGCATCGCCTTCGCGGTCAGGGCCATCGTGAGGTTGGTGCGGCCGTGGTACGCGTGGTCGAACACCACGACCGCCTGCCGCCCGGTCGCGTGCCGGGCGATCTTCACCGCGTTCTCGACGGCCTCGGCGCCGGAGTTGAACAGCGCCGAACGCTTCTCGAACGCGCCCGGGGTGAGCGCGTTGAGCTGCTCGCACACGGCGACGTAGCTCTCGTACGGCGCGATCATGAAGCAGGTGTGGGTGAAGCGCTCGACCTGCCGCCGCACCGCCTCCACCACCTTCGGCGACGCGTTGCCGACGTTGGTGACGGCGATGCCGGCGGCCAGGTCGATCCACTCCCGGCCGTCCACGTCGGTCAGCGTGCCGCCGGACGCGTGGTCCACATAGGACGTGATCATGCTGCCGATGCCGCGGGCGACCGCCGCCGTCCGCCGTTTGTGGAGGTCCTCAGAAGTATTCATCGGCCGCCCATCACAGGTCGATGTTGTGCATGACGTGCTTGATCCGGGTGTAGTCCTCCAGCCCGTACATGGACAGGTCCTTGCCGTAGCCGGAGGACTTGAAGCCGCCGTGCGGCATCTCGGCGACGATCGGGATGTGGGCGTTGACCCACACGCAGCCGAAGTCGAGCCGGCGGGTCATCCGCATCGCCCGGCCGTGGTCCTTCGTCCAGACCGAGGAGGACAGCCCGTACTCCACGCCGTTGGCCCAGCGGACCGCCTCGTCCTCGTCGGTGAAGCGCTGCACGGTGATGACGGGCCCGAAGACCTCGTCCTGGATGATCTCGTCGTCCTGGCGCAGGCCGGACACGACGGTGGGGGAGTAGAAGTAGCCCTTGTCGCCGACCCGCGCGCCGCCCGCGTTGAGCTTCGCGTGGTCGGGCAGCCGGTCCAGGAACCCGGCGACCCGGGCCAGCTGGTTGGCGTTGTTCAGCGGGCCGTAGAGCACGTCCTCGTCGTCGGGCGCGCCGGTCTTCGTCGCGGCGGCCTGCTCGGCGATCGCGGCCACGAAGTCGTCATAGATGCCGGGGCCGGCGAGCACGCGGGTCGCCGCGGTGCAGTCCTGCCCCGCGTTGAAGTAGCCGGCGACCGCGATCGCCTCGGCGGCCGCTTCCAGGTCCGCGTCGTCGAAGACCACGACCGGCGCCTTGCCGCCGAGCTCCAGGTGGGTGCGCTTGAGCATGGGCGCGGCGGCGCCGGCCACCTCGCGGCCCGCGCGCACCGAGCCGGTGATCGACACGAACTGCGGCGTCGGGTGCGACACCAGGGCGCGGCCGGTGTCCCGGTCGCCGGTGACCACGTTGAGCACGCCCGGCGGCAGGAACTCCGCCGCCAGCTCGGCCAGCAGCAGCGACGACACCGGGGTGGTGTCCGACGGCTTGAGCACGACGGTGTTGCCGGCGGCCAGGGCCGGCGCGATCTTCCAGATGGCCATCATCAGTGGGTAGTTCCACGGGGTCACCTGCGCGCAGACGCCGATCGGCTCGCGGCGCACGTAGCTGGTGTGACCCTTCATGTACTCCCCGGCGGACTTGCCCTCCAGCACCCGGGCGGCGCCGGCGAAGAAGCGGACCTGGTCGACCGCCGGCGGCAGCTCGTCGCTGGTGGTCAGGGCGCGGGGCTTGCCCGTGTTCTGGCACTCGGCGTCGATGAGCTCGGCCGCGCGGTCCTCCATGGCGTCGGCGAGCTTCAGCAGCGCCCGCTGCCGCTCCGCGGGCGTGGCGTCGCGCCACGTCTCGAACGCCTTGCTGGCCGCCTTCACCGCGCGGTCGACGTCGGCCTCGCCCGAGATCGGCGCGGCGGCGAACACCTCACCGGTCGAGGGGTCGATCAGGTCCGAATAACGGCCGTCGGCGGGCTCCACGTGGGCGCCGTCGATGAAGTTCTGCAATTGCTTGGTCATTGTCCACTCCTTTGAGTGCCGGCAGCCACATCCTTCCACCGATTCCGCAGCGCACAACCCTTTGAGCAACTGTTTCCATGCTGTGAAGCGGCGTAGGCTGAGGTTGTGACCCCGTTCTTCATTGCCGGCCGGCCGGCGAGCAGCGACGACGTCGTCGAGATCCGCCACCCGTTCGACGGCCGCGTGGTCGGCAGCACCTCCAACGCCACCCCGGCGCAGGTCGAGGAGGCGGTTTCCAAGGCAGCGTCGGTGCGGGCGGAGGCCGCCGGCCTGCCCGCCAGCGCCCGGGCCGCGGCGCTGGACCACGTGAGTGCCCGCCTCAAGGAGCGCGCCGAGGAGATCGCCCGGCTCATCACCGGGGAGAACGGCAAGCCCCTGAAGTGGTCCCGCGGCGAGGTCGGCCGCGCCGTGTCCACGTTCCGGTGGGCCGCCGAGGAGGCCCGCCGCTTCTCCGGCGCCGTGCAACGCCTCGACACCGACCCCGCCGCGACCGGCCGGATCGCCCTGGTCAAGCGGGTGCCGAAGGGGCCGGTGCTCGGCATCTCGCCGTTCAACTTCCCGCTCAACCTGGTCGCGCACAAGGTCGCCCCGGCGATCGCGGTCGGCGCGCCGATCGTGCTCAAGCCCGCGCCGGCGACCCCGCTCAGCGCGCTGCTGCTCGGGGAGATCCTGGCCGAGACCGATCTGCCCACCGGCATGTGGTCGATCCTGCCGATCCCCAACGACCGCGCCCCGGCCCTGGTCGCCGACCCGCGCCTGCCCGTGGTGTCCTTCACCGGCTCCGGCCCGGTCGGCTGGCAGATCCGCGAGGCCGTGCCCCGCAAGCACGTCACCCTCGAGCTCGGCGGCAACGCCGCGGTCCTGGTCTGCGAGGACTGGGACGACCTCGACTGGGCCGCGACCCGGATCGCCACCTTCTCCAACTACCAGGCCGGGCAGAGCTGCATCGCGGTGCAGCGGGTGTACGTGCACGACCGGCACTTCGACGCGCTCAGCGACAAGCTGGTCGCGGCCGTCGAGGCTCAGGTGAGCGGCTCGCCGTGGGAGGACGCCACCGACGTCGGACCGCTGATCAGCGCGGCCGCGGCCGAGCGGGTCGAGTCCTGGGTCGGCGAGGCCGTCGCCGCCGGCGCGAAGCTGCTCACCGGCGGCACCCGCGACGGCGCCACCTACGCCCCGACAGTCCTGACCGGCGTCCCCGCCGACGCGAAGGTGGTCGCCGAGGAGGTCTTCGGCCCGGTCCTCGTCCTGGAGCGGGTCCCCTCCGACGCGGCCGGCCTGGCCGCCGTCAACGAATCGGAGTTCGGTCTGCAGGCCGGTGTCTTCACCCGCCGCCTCGACCGTGCCTTCGAGGCGCACCGCGTCCTTGACGTCGGCGGCGTCATCGTCGGCGACGTGCCGAGCTACCGCGCCGACCAGATGCCCTACGGCGGCGCCAAGGCCAGCGGCGTCGGCCGGGAGGGCCTGGCCAGCGCCATGGCCGACTACACCGAGGACCGGGTCATGGTTCTGACAGGGCTGCAGCTCTAGGGCTTTTTCGCCGAGCCCGGCGGCCGTTCCTGCGTCTCGTGCAGCCGCTGGTCCCAGACGTCGGGCTCCAGGAAGACGAAGCACTCGTCGTCGAGGTCGTCGCGGATGCGGGCCTCGACGCGGTTGATCGCGTCAGTGACGTGCGCCACCGTCTCGTCCGCGGCGAAGGCCACCTTCGCCGCGATGAGCAGCTGGTCGGGGCCCAGGTGCATGGTGCGCAGGTGGATCATCCGCTGGACCAGGGGTTCGGCCTCGATCGCGGCCTCGATCCGCCGCAGCGTCTCCTGGTCGGCCGACTCGCCGATCAGGAGGCTGCGCATCCGCGTCGACAGGGTGATCGAGATGATGACCAGCAGCACGCCGATCGCGATGGTGCCGACCGCGTCCCAGCGCCCGTCGCCGGTGACGACGGCGAGGGTGATGCCGACCGTGGCGAAGAACAGGCCGGTCAGCGCGCCGAAGTCCTCGGCGAGCACCACCGGCAGCTCCGGCGACCGGGTGGTCCTGATGAACCGCAGCCACGGCAGCCCCCGCCGCTCCGGTTGCGCCTCGTGCACCGCCGTGCGCAGGGAGAAGGACTCCAGCACGATCGAGACGCCGAGCACCGCGAACGCCCACACCGGCGACTCGACCGGCTCCGGGGCGTGCAGCTTCTGCCATCCCTCGAAGAGTGCGAAGACGCCACCGACGAGGAAGATGACCAGGGTCACCAGAAAGCCGTAGAAGTAGCGGAACCGCTGGTAGCCGAACGGGTGCAGCGGCGACGCCGCCCGCTTGGCCCGGCGGCCGCCGAGGAGCAGCAGCAGCTGGTTGGCGGTGTCGGCGACGGAGTGCACGGCCTCGGCCAGCAGCGCCGAGGACCCCGTGAAGAGGAACGCGACGAACTTGCTGACGGCGATGCCGAGGTTGGCGGCGAACGCGGCGACGATCGCCCTGATGGAGTTACCTTCCTCGGCCACGCTCAAGCTGATACCACATCGGCGACGGGAACTAACAGTCGCAACTCCGGACTGACACGTACGCGGAACGTCACCGCACTAGGCTTCGGCGTAGGACAGCGACCACGACAGGAGCGCGGACTGTGATCGACCTGAGCCGGATCGTCAAGGCCTACGATGTGCGGGGGACGGTGCCCGACCAGCTCGACGAGCCGGTCGCCGAGGCCCTCGGCAGGGCGTTTGTGCAGACGCTGCGCAGCCGCGGCGAGTTCGCCGACAGGGTGGTGACCGCGCACGACATGCGCGAGTCCGGCCCGGCGCTCGCGTCCGCGTTCGCGAACGGGGTGCGGGCCGAGGGCGCCGACGTGGTCGAGGCGGGACTCGGTTCGACGGACCTGCTGTACTTCGCCTCCGGCACGCTGGACCTGCCGGGCGCCATGTTCACGGCCAGTCACAACCCGGCCCAGTACAACGGCATCAAGCTGTGCAAGCAGGGGGCGAAGCCGGTCGGGCAGGACTCGGGTCTCGCCGAGATCCGCGAGCGCGCGCAGGCAATCCTGGAGGGCCGGGGCGAGCCGGCGGCCGCGACCCGGCACGGCACCATCGAGCAGCACGGCATGCTGGCGGACTACGCGAGCTACCTGCGCGGCCTGGTCGACCTCACCGGCATCCGGCCACTGACCGTCGTGGTCGACGCCGGCAACGGCATGGGCGGCTACACGGTGCCGGCGGTGCTCGGCGAGGGCCTGCCGCTGACGATCATCCCGCTCTACTTCGAGCTGGACGGCTCGTTCCCCAACCACGAGGCCAACCCCCTGGAGCCGGCGAACCTGCTGGACCTGCAGGCGAAGGTCCGCGAGACCGGCGCCGACCTGGGCCTGGCCTTCGACGGTGACGCCGACCGCTGCTTCGTCATCGACGAGCGCGGCGAGGCCGTCTCGCCCTCGACGATCACCTCGATGGTGGCGGTCCGGGAGCTGGCGAAGGCGCCCGGCGCCACGATCATCCACAACCTCATCACCTCCCGGGCGGTGCCGGAGATCGTGCGGGAGCACGGCGGCGTCCCGGTCCGCACCCGCGTCGGGCACTCGTTCATCAAGGCCGAGATGGCCACGACCGGCGCCGTCTTCGGCGGCGAGCACTCCGCGCACTACTACTTCAGCGACTTCTGGGGCGCCGACACCGGCATGCTGGCCGCGATGCACACCCTGGCGATGCTCGGCGGCCAGGCCGCCCCGCTGTCGGCGCTGACCAAGGACTACGTGCGTTACGCGGACTCCGGGGAGATCAACTCGACGGTCGCCGACCCGGCCGCGAAGATGGCCGAGATCGAGGCCGCCTACCCGGTGCCGGTCGACCGGCTCGACGGGATCACCCTGGACTTCCCCGACGGCAGCTGGGTCAGTGTGCGCCCGTCCAACACCGAGCCGCTCCTGCGGCTTAACGTGGAGGCGCCCACCGCTGAGCGGATGGCAGCCCTGCGCGATGAAATGCTAGACGTCATCCGCCGCTGACGATCGCCGCTAGAAGGAGTTGGAACAGACGTGTCCGTCGACCCCGCCCTGCTTTCCATCTTGCGTTGTCCGGACGAGCACCACGCCGAGCTGACGCTCGACGAGGAAGCGCAGACGCTGACCTGCACGCAGTGCGGGCGGATCTACGAGATCCGGGACGGCATCCCGGTGCTGCTGCTCGACGAGGCCCGGCTCCCCGAGGGTGGTGCCGCATGAACCCCCTGGAGGGCACCGCAGGCGTCCGCGGGCACCGCGAGATCGACCTGTCGCTGCTCGACGACGCCGCGGCCCTGGAGCGCAACGACCCGGGCGGCATGCTGCGCGCCACCGCGTCCGCCGGTGCCCAGGTCCGCGAGTCGGCGGCCCTCGCGGCCGAGACCGACCTGAGCGCCCTCGCCGACGAGGGCCGGCCCCGCGCCGTCGTCGTCGCCGGGGTCGGCACCGCCGCGCGCACCGGCGACATCCTGGAGACGGTGGCCGGCCCGCGCTGCCCGGTGCCGGTGCTCGCGCACCGCAGCGCCGGCATCCCGGGCTGGGTCGGCGCGGCCGACGTCGTCATCGCCGTCTCCGCCTCCGGTCGCTCGCCGGAGGCCCTGGCCGCCGCCGAGGCCGCCGGCCGTCGCGGCGCCCGGCTGGTCGCGATCGGCGCCCCGGACACGCAGTTGCACGCGCTCGCCGACCGCTTCCGCGCGCCGTTCATCCCGGTGCCGCGCCGCGCCCCGGCCCGCGCCAGCCTGTGGGGGCTGGCCGTGCCGGTGCTCCTGGCCGGCCGGCAGCTCGGGCTGGTCAAGGTCAACGAGGCGGACTTCGCGGAGACCGCGGCCCGGCTCGACGCCGACGCCGACCGGTGCCGCATGACGCTGGAGTCGTTCGTCAACCCGGGCAAGAGCCTCGCGCTCGACCTGGCCCGCTCGGTGCCGATCGTGTGGGGCTCCTCGCCCCTGGCGAACGTCGCGGCCCGCCGCTTCGGCGACGTCCTGGCCGCCAACGCCCGCTACCCCGCCGTCGCCGGCGCCCTCGGCGAGGCGGGCCGGGGCCGGGTCGGCCTGCTCGACGGCGTCTACGGCGGCCTGGCCGAGGCCGGCCGCGACATCTTCGCCGACCCCTCCGACGAGGACGAGTCGGTGACCCGGCTGCGACTGGTCCTGCTCCGCGACGGCGGCCTCGCCGAGGACGAGGAAGAGGCCGACGGCGAGCCCTCCGCGGTGGAGGAGAGGCGGGCCGAGGCGGTCCAGCAGCTCGCCGAGCGCCGTGGCGTGCGGGTGAGCCTGATCACCGCCGAGGGCGGTTCGGCGCTGGAGCGACTTGCGTCTCTCGTCGCGGTGCCGGACTTCGCTTCGATCTATCTTGGACTCGCGCACGGCTTCGACCCGATGGCCGTGCCCGCGGTCTCGGAGATGAAGGAGCTGGTCAGTCCATGAGCACCGAAGGTGGTACGAAAGCCGTTGTCGCGGCTTTGTTCGCGAACCTCGGCATCGCTGTCACCAAGTTCGTGGCGTTCCTGCTCACCGGGTCGTCGTCGATGCTGGCCGAGTCGATCCACTCCATTGCCGACTCCGGCAACCAGGGCCTGCTGCTCTTCGGCGGTCGCCAGGCCAAGCGGCGCGCCGACGCCGAGCACCCGTTCGGCTACGGCCGGGAGCGCTACGTCTACGCGTTCGTCGTCGCGGTCGTGCTGTTCTTCGTCGGCGGGATCTTCGCGCTCTACGAGGCCTGGCACAAGATCGGCCACCCCGAGCCGATCGACCAGTGGCAGTGGGTCCCCGTCACCGTGCTCGTCGCCGCGATCGTGATGGAGAGCCTGTCCTTCCGCACCGCGATCATCGAGACGCAGAAGATCAAGGGCAACGTCACCTGGTGGCAGTTCATCCGCCGGGCGAAGCAGCCGGAGCTGCCGGTCATCCTGCTCGAGGACCTCGCCGCCCTGGTCGGCCTGGTGCTCGCCCTGTTCGGCGTCAGCCTCACCCTGATCACCGGTGACGGGATCTGGGACGGCGTCGGCACCGCCGCGATCGGCGTGCTGCTGATCGTCGTCGCCGCGATCCTCGCGGTGGAGATGAAGGGCCTGCTGGTCGGCGAGGCCGCGTCCCCGGAGCAGATCGCTCAGATCAAGGCCGCCATCGTCGCCGGGCCCGAGGTCGAGTCGCTGATCCACATGCGCACCGTGCACCTGGGCCCCGACGAGCTGCTGGTCGCGGCGAAGATCGCGGTCCGGCACGACGAGACCGCGGCCGAGGTGGCCCGGGGCATCGACGCGGCCGAGGCCCGGATCCGCGCGGCGGTGCCGATCGCCACGATCATCTACCTGGAGCCCGACATCTACCAGGCCGGGAAGCCCTCCTCGGGGCCGCTGCCGGACACCGCGGAGGCACACTAGCGTGGAACTGCTCGACAGCCCGATCCGCAGGTACGCATGGGGGTCGGTGACCGCGATCGCCGCCCTGCAGGGGCGCCCACCGACGACCGAGCCGGAGGCGGAGCTGTGGATGGGTGCGCACCCGGCCAGCCCGTCCCGGCTGGCGGTCAGCGGCACGTCCCTGGTCGACGCGATCGCCGCCGACCCGGTCGGACTGCTCGGCGAGTCGGGCGTCGAGCGGTTCGGGCCCCGGCTGCCGTTCCTGCTGAAGATCCTCGCGGCCGCCCAGCCGCTGTCGCTGCAGGCGCATCCGACCCTCGCGCAGGCCCAGGAGGCGCACGCGGCCGGACACCCGTCCTACGTGGACGCGTGGCACAAGCCGGAGATGCTGGTGGCGCTCACCGACTTCGACGCGCTGTGCGGCTTCCGCGACCCGGCCGTCACCGCCGTCGAGCTCGCCGCGCTCGGCGTGCCCGGGCTGGAGGAGACGATCGGGGCGCTCCGCCAGTCCGACCCGGCGGCCGCGCTGCACGACGCGGTGCGCGGCCTGCTCGGCAAGCCCGACCCGCGGCTGGTCGACGAGGTGGTGGCGGCGAGCCCCGGCACGAGCCTGGCCGCCGAGCTGGCCGAGCGCTATCCGGGCGATCCCGGGGTCATCGTCGCGATGCTGCTCAACCGGGTCACCCTGCGGCCGGGCGAGGCGGTCTGGATGCCCGCCGGCAACCTGCACGCCTACCTGCGCGGCGTCGGTGTGGAGATCATGGCGGCGTCGGACAACGTCCTGCGCGGCGGCCTCACCCCGAAGCCCGTGGACGTCGACGAGCTGCTGCGGGTGCTGCGCTTCGAGGTGCTCGAGGACCCGGTCACCCGGCCCGTGGACCTGGCGCCCGGCCTCGTTACGTGGCCGGTGCCGGTGCCGGACTTCACCCTGCACCGGGCGGTCGTCGAGCCGCGGGGCGCGGCGGCGGTCCGGCTGCCGGGCGGCGGGCCGCGGATCGTGCTCTGCGTGCGGGGCGCGGTGCGGGTCGACGACGGCGTGGTGCCGGTGATGATCGAGGCGGGTCAGGCCGCGTTCGCTCCGGCGACGCGCGGCGAGCTCGCGGTGAGCGGCGAGGGCGACGTCTTCCAGGCCGCGACCCCGTAAACCGCAACCGAAACGCGAGTGACTTGTCCGGATTCGTCTTGACATTACGACTGCACACGGTAGTGTTCTGGCTACGCAGGGTTCGGCATTGAGTTCGGGCTCCATGCGGGGGAACCAAACCGGGGGGAAGTAGGGGGCGGTGAGAGCAATCTCACCGCCCCCTACGCTGTCCAAGGGCGGTGAGCGTCCCTTGAGCGCTGCCGCGTACCGTGAGAGGTCGCGCCGCTTGTTGGGCCCTGGCCGCGTCTGGTTGATCAGCGCGGTCCGCGTCGGGCCCACATCCAGATCCGGCCCACAGACCAGGAGACTGCATGACCAGCACGCTGCCGCCGCGGACCAGCCAGGCGGACCGCCCGAAGACCGTCGCCGAGGGCGACTTCAAGGTGGCCGATCTTTCCCTGGCGGCCTTCGGGCGCAAGGAGATCCAGCTCGCCGAGCACGAGATGCCCGGTCTGATGGCGATCCGCCGTGAGTTCGCCGCGTCGCAGCCGCTGCGGGGCGCGCGGATCACCGGCTCGCTGCACATGACGATCCAGACCGCGGTGCTGATCGAGACCCTCGCGGCGCTCGGCGCGCAGGTGCGCTGGGCCAGCTGCAACATCTTCTCGACCCAGGACCACGCGGCCGCCGCGATCGCGGTCGGCCCGGAGGGCACGCCGGAGAACCCGTCCGGCATCCCGGTCTACGCCTGGAAGGGCGAGACCCTGGAGGAGTACTGGTGGTGCACCGAGCAGATCCTGCTGTGGCCGGACGGCGAGGCGCCCAACATGATCCTCGACGACGGCGGTGACGCCACGCTGCTCGTGCACAAGGGTGCCGAGTTCGAGGGCCTCGGCGCGGTCCCCGCGGTGGACACCGCCGACTCGGAGGAGTACGCGGTCATCCTCGGCCTGCTGCACACCTCCCTCGCCGAGGACAAGGGTCGCTGGACCAAGGTCGCCGCCGGCATCAAGGGCGTCACCGAGGAGACCACGACCGGCGTGCACCGTCTCTACGAGATGCACCAGCAGGGCAAGCTGCTCTTCCCGGCGATCAACGTCAACGACTCGGTCACCAAGTCGAAGTTCGACAACAAGTACGGCTGCCGCCACTCGCTCATCGACGGCATCAACCGGGCCACCGACGTGCTGATCGGCGGCAAGGTCGCGGTCGTGTTCGGCTACGGCGACGTGGGCAAGGGCTGCGCGGAGTCGCTGCGCGGCCAGGGCGCCCGGGTCATCGTGACCGAGGTCGACCCGATCTGCGCGCTGCAGGCCGCGATGGACGGCTACCAGGTCGCCACCATCGAGGACGTCGTCTCCACCGCGGACATCTTCATCACCGCGACCGGCTGCCTCGACGTGCTCACCGCCGATCACATGGCGCAGATGAAGCACCAGGCGATCGTCGGCAACATCGGCCACTTCGACAACGAGATCGACATGGCCGGCCTGGCCAAGCGCTCCGACGTCAAGCGGATCGTCATCAAGCCGCAGGTCGACGAGTGGAAGTTCGACGACGGCCACTCGATCATCGTGCTGTCGGAGGGCCGCCTGCTCAACCTGGGCAACGCGACCGGTCACCCGAGCTTCGTGATGTCCAACAGCTTCAGCAACCAGGTCATCGCGCAGATCGAGCTGTTCACCAAGCTCGAGGACTACCCGATCGGCGTCTACACGCTGGCGAAGCACCTCGACGAGAAGGTCGCCCGGCTGCACCTGGACGCCCTCGGCGTCAAGCTCACCGAGCTGACCAAGAAGCAGGCCGAATACCTCGGCATCCCGGTGGAGGGTCCCTACAAGTCGGACCACTACCGCTACTGAGCTCCGGTTGAAAGGGCCCTGTCGCATCCGCGACAGGGCCCTTTTGCTGTGCACTTCTACAACTTGTAGAACTCCTGGACCAGCCGCTAAGGTAAAGCTGACCTAAGTAAGGTTCGGCTAACCTGCGGAGCGACCGATGACCGCCATCTACCTGATCGGCCTCCGCGAAGGCCTCGAAATCACCTTGGTGGTCTCGATTCTGGTCGCGTTCCTGGTCAAGAGCGACCGCGGGCACCTGTTGAAGTTCGTGTGGGCCGGCGTCGCCGCGGCCGCACTGCTGTCCATCGGCTTCGCCGCCCTCCTCGAGGCGGGCGCGGCAACGCTGAGCTTCGAGCAGCAGGAGTTGTTCGAGGCGTGCGCCTCGTTCGCCGCTGTCATCTTCGTCACCTGGATGATCTTCTGGATGCGCCGGATGGCCCGCCGGATGGCCGCCGAGCTGCGCGGCCGGCTCGAAGAGGCGATCCAGGTCGGCGCGTGGGCGATCGCCGGCATGGCCTTCCTCGCCGTGGTCCGTGAGGGCCTGGAGACCTCGATCCTGTTCTACGCGGCAGCGCAGGGCACGAAGGACTCCGCGCAGCCGCTGATCGGCATCAGCCTCGGCCTGCTCACCGCGGTGGTGCTCGGCTGGCTGCTCTACGCCAGCGCGGTCCGCATCAACCTGACCCGCTTCTTCACCTGGACCGGCGCGCTGCTCGTGCTCGTCGCCGCCGGGATCTTCAAGTACGGGGTGCACGACCTGCAGGAGAGCGGCGTCCTGCCGGGCATCAACACGCACGCATACGACGTGACGGGGGTGCTGCCGCCGGACGCGTGGTACGCCGAGCTGCTCCGCGGCATGTTCAACATCACGCCGCAGCCGACGGTCCTGGAGACCGTCGCGTGGCTCGGTTACGGGATCCCGGTCCTGGTCCTGTTCCTGCTGCCCCTGCTCAAGAAGGCCCCGAAGCCGGCCGCCGAGCCGGCCGGCGCCGCCACCTCCGCGTAACGCACCCTTCCCCCTTTCGTAGGAGAACCATGCGTAAATCAGCCCTGATCGCGGTGAGTGCCGGCACGGTCGCCGCGCTGACCCTCGCCGGCTGCGGCGACAGCAAGGACGACGCGGCCGCGCCGGGCGCCGCCGGCACCGGCAAGATCGCCGTCACGGCGACCGACACGGAGTGCAAGGTCGAGAAGACCGAGACCACCTCCGGCCCGGTGACGTTCACGATCAGCAACAAGGGCGCCAAGGTCACCGAGTTCTACGTCTACGCCAGCGGCGACCGGATCATGGGCGAGGTCGAGAACGTGGCCCCCGGCCTGAGCCGCGAGCTCATCGTCGAGCTGCCCGCCGGCACCTACGAGACGGCGTGCAAGCCCGGCATGAGCGGCAAGGGCATCCGGGGCGGATTCAAGGCCACCGGTGACACCAAGCCGCTCACCGACGACGCGAAGCTCGCCCAGGCGGCGCAGGACTACCAGCGGTACGTGAAGAGCCAGACCGGCGCGCTGATCGACAAGACCACCGAGTTCGTCACCGCGGTCAAGGGCGGCGACATCGAGAAGGCCAAGACGCTCTTCCCGATCGCCCGCACGTACTGGGAGCGCATCGAGCCGGTCGCGGAGAGCTTCGGCGACCTCGACCCGGCCATCGACGCCCGCGAGGCGGACCTGGAGGCGGGCCAGGAGTGGACCGGCTTCCACAAGATCGAGAAGGACCTCTGGGTCACCAAGGACGTCAGCAAGTCCGGCCCGACCGCCGACAAACTGCTCGCCGACGTCAAGACGATCGTCGACAAGGCCAACACGGTGCAGCTGTCCCCGCTGAACCTGGCCAACGGCGCCAAGGAACTGCTCGACGAGGTCGCCACCGGCAAGATCACCGGTGAGGAGGACACCTTCTCGCACACGGACCTGTGGGACTTCGCGGCCAACCTCGAAGGCTCCCGCGCCGCGATCGCCGCGCTCCGCCCGGTGATCGCGGAGAAGGACGCCGCACTGGCCAAGACGCTCGAGGACAAGTTCGCCGCCGCCCAGGCCGAGCTCGACAAGCACCGCAACGGCGACGGCTGGAAGTTCCACAACGAGCTGTCCGAGGCCGACCTGAAGGCCCTCGCCGACTCGATCAACGCACTCGCCGAGCCGATCAGCAAGGTCGCCCCGCTGGTCGCGTCCAAGTAGTACCCCCCGGCCCCGGTCTTTCGCTGGAAAGGCCGGGGCCGCCCACGGAAGGGACGAGAAATGGATCGCCGCAAGATGCTCGGCCTCGCCGGCGCGGGTGCCATCGGCGCCGCGGCCGCGGGTGTCGCAGGTGCCACGCTGATCGACGGCGCCACCCACCCCGCGCAGGCCGCGGACGCGGGCGCGGCGATCCCGTTCTACGGCGAGCACCAGGCCGGGATCGTCACCCCGGCCCAGGACCGCCTGCACTTCGTCGCCTTCGACGTCATCACCGACAAGAAGGCGGAGCTGCTCGACCTGCTGGAGAAGTGGACCATGGCGGCCGCGCGGATGACGTCCGGCCGCGACGCCGGCAGCATCGGCGCGGTCAACGGCGCCCAGGAGGCCGCACCCGACGACACCGGTGAGGCGATCGGCCTGCCGCCGTCGGGGCTGACGCTGACGATCGGGTTCGGGCCGACGCTGTTCCGCACCGCGGAGGGCAAGGACCGCTTCGGCATCGCGGACCGGCGCCCGGCCGCCCTGGCGGACCTGCCCCGCTTCGCCAAGGACGCGCTCAAGCCGGAGATCTCCGGCGGTGACATCTGCATCCAGGCGTGCGCGCACGATCCGCAGGTCGCCGTGCACGCGGTGCGCAACCTGGCCCGCATCGGCTTCGGGGTGGTCAGCGTCCGCTGGACGCAGCTGGGCTTCGGGCGTACCTCGTCGACCTCCCGTGGCCAGGTGACCGCCCGGAACCTGTTCGGTTTCAAGGACGGCACCGCCAACCTGAAGGCCGAGGACACCCAGTTGCTCAAGGAGCAGCTGTGGGTGCAGCCGGGTGACGGCGCGGAGTGGATGACGGGCGGCTCCTACGTCGTCACCCGCAAGATCCGTATGCTCATCGAGACGTGGGACCGCACCTCGCTCGGCGAGCAGGAGGCGATCATCGGCCGGACCAAGGGCGAGGGGGCGCCGCACGGCGGTAAGGCGGAGTTCGACCTGCCGAGGTTCGACGCGAAGGGTGCCGACGGGGAGCCGCTCATCGCGGCGGACGCGCACGTGCGACTTTCGCACCCGGACGCCAACGACGGCGCCAGGCTGCTGCGCCGCGGCTATAACTTCGTCGATGGCTCCGACGGGCTCGGGCGCCTCGACGCCGGGCTGTTCTTCATCGCGTACCAGCGTGATCCGCGCCGCCAGTTCGTGCCGGTGCAGACCCGGCTCGCGCGTCAGGACACTCTGAACGAGTACATCCGCCATGTGTCAAGTGGTTTGTTCGCCTGCCCTCCGGGCATCCGTGCCGCCGACGACTACTGGGGTCGGGCACTCTTCGCGTAGATTCGACACATTTGAACGCGTGTTTCTCGGATATTTCGGGCGCAAGTCGGCAAGATCTAATTTCACCATCTGTAACTTAGGGACTTCGGAACGTCCATTTCGGTAGGCAAATGGTCAGGCAACAGTCCGCATAACGGGACAGTTACGAATCTCTACATCCTCTATGCAGGTAGCCCCTCGCGTCGTTTCCTTTAGGCACCACAACGCAGCCCGGTTGGCCCACGGTCGTGCCCGCGACCGCGGACTCCATCGTGGCCAGGGCTGTCGTTCCTGACTGGAGGAGACATGCGCACGAGATCGAAGGGGCTTACCGGCCTCATCGCGGTCGCGGCGGCTTCGCTGCTCACGTTGACCGCCTGCGGTGGCGGGAGTGAGAGCAACAAGGAGACGCCGACGTCCAACGCCGGCTTCGCCGACTGCGAGAAGAGCCCGAACACCTGCAACAGCGGCAACACCAAGCCGGGCGGTGAATACATCTTCGGCCTCGAGCAGAGCTTCACCAGCTGGAACATCAACACTGAAGAGGGCAACACGCTCGTCGCGGCGCAGGCGCTGTCGGGTGTCATCCCCCAGGTCTTCAAGTCCGACCCGAGCGGCACGCTGCAGCTCAACTCCGACCTCCTGGCCTCGGCCGAGCTGACGAACCAGAACCCGCAGACCGTGGTCTACAAGATCAAGCCGGACGCGGTGTGGAACGACGGCACGGCCATCAGCGCCGACGACTTCATTCTTGCCTGGAAGCAGAACTCCGGTAAGAAGGAGCACTGCAGCGAGTGCACCCCGGCCAGCACCTCCGGTTACGACCTGATCAAGACCATCGTCGGGTCCGACAACGGCAAGACGGTGACGCTGACCTTCGATGACGGCAAGACCTACGCCGACTGGAAGGGCCTGTACTCCACCGACGGCCTGTACCCGGCCCACCTCGCGACCAAGCAGGGCTTCGACCTGAACAAGCCGGACGGCGTCAACAAGGCCGCCAACTGGTTCAGCGAGACCGTGCCGACCTGGTCCGGTGGCCCGCTGGTGATCGACACGTTCAACAAGGACCAGTCGCTGGTGCTGAAGAAGAACGACAAGTGGTACGGCAAGGTCAAGCCGTCGCTGGACAAGGTCGTCTTCAAGTTCATCATCGACCAGGGCAGCGTCATCCCGGCCCTGAAGAACAAGGAGATCACCGGCATGTCGCCGCAGCCGAACGCGGCTCTGGTGAACGGCGCGGCTGAGACCCCCGGCGTGATCTACCGCATCGGTCACGGGTACCAGTGGGAGCACCTGGACCTGAACCTGAAGAACAAGTACCTGGCCGACGTCGCGCTGCGCCAGGCGATCTTCACCGCGATCAACGTCAAGTCGGTCATCGACAAGACCTACGGCGTGTTCGACAAGGCCGCGAAGCCGCTCGGCAGCCACAACTTCTTCCCGGGCGACCCGAACTACAAGGACGTCGTGTCCCCGACGGGCCAGGGCTCCGGTGACGTCGAGAAGGCCAAGAAGATCCTGACCGACGCCGGTTACAAGATCGAGGGTGGCAAGCTCATCACGAAGACCGGCGAGGCCGTGCCGACGCTGCGCTTCCGCCACACCAAGGGCAACCAGCTGCGTGCCACCACCGGCGAGCTGGTCCAGGCGGCGCTGAAGAACATCGGTCTGGACATCAAGATCGAGGTCACCGAGACGCTGGGCAAGACGCTCTCGACCGCCGACTACGACATGATCATCTTCGCCTGGGTCGGCAGCCCGCTCTACCAGGGTGCGGCCGAGCAGAACTGGGTCACCGGCAACGGCGGCAACTACGGCAGCTACAGCAACGCCGAGGTTGACAAGCTGACCAACGAGGGCGCCCGCTCCCTCGACCCGAAGAAGGCCGCCGACCTGATCAACCAGGGCGACGAGCTCATGTCGAAGGAGGCCTACGTCCTCCCGATCGCGCAGAAGCCCACGCTGACGTTCACCTACTCGGACTACGTCAACATCCGGGACAACGCGACGCAGTGGAGCCCGACGTACAACATCCAGGAGTGGGGCCAGAAAGCGGCCTGACGCACCGGATCTACGGGGACCCCGGACGCCGCGTGCGTCCGGGGTCCTCCCGCACCTGCCAATAAGCGGAGGAAACTCATGATCGCCTATGCGGTGCGCCGGCTCCTGATCGGAATTCCGGTGCTCATCGCTGCCTCGATATTCGTGTTCGTCATCGCCTCGCTGTCGGGCAACCCGATCGACGACATGGAAGCGCGGAACCCACCGGTCCCGCTCGAGACCCGCCAGCTCGAGGCCCACCGGCTCGGGCTCGACAAGCCCCTCGTCCAGCGGTACGTCAGCTGGCTGGGCAACCTCGTCCTGCACGGCGACTTCGGGCAGTCGACCGAGAAGACGCTCAACATCGGCGATCAGATCGGCGACCGGCTGTGGGTCACGCTGCGGCTGGTCTTCGTGGCCATGCTGCTGGCCGTCATCCTCGCCGTGATCTCCGGCGTGCTGAGCGCGGTCAAGCAGTACAGCAAGGTCGACTACGGGTTCACCTTCGTCGGGTTCCTCGCCCTGTCGATCCCGTCGTTCTGGCTCGCGCTGCTGCTCAAGGAAGCCGGCGTCGCGTACAACCAGAGCACCGGCTCGCAGGTCTTCTACACACTCGGTGACCAGGACTACAACCACGACAGCTTCGACACGTGGGGCAAGATCACCGATATCGCGGGGCACATGGTCCTGCCCACCATCTCGCTGACGCTGATCACGTACGCGGCCTGGAGCCGGTACCAGCGCAGCGCGATGCTGGAGGTCCTCAACAGCGACTACGTGCGGCTGGCCCGGTCCAAGGGACTGCGCAGCCGCCAGGTCATGGTCCGCCACGCCCTGCGCACCGCGTTGATCCCCCTCGCCACCATCACGGCCGTCGACATCGGCGGGATCTTCGGTGGCGCGGTGATCACCGAGACCGTCTTCAACTGGTCCGGCATGGGCGTCTACCTGCTGGAATCCGTCACCCGGCGGGACGTCAACTCACTGCTGGCCTGGCTGCTCGTCTCCGGCATCGTGGTGATCGTCTTCAACATCATCGCCGACCTCCTCTATGCGGTGCTGGACCCGAGGATCCGTTATGAGTAACTCACTGGCCACCAAGGCCCCCGAGGCCACCCCCGTCCTCACCACCCGCCAGCGCAGCCAGCTGGAGCTCGTGCTCCGCCGCTTCCTGCGGCACCGCCTCGCCGTCGGCAGCCTCGTGCTGTTCCTGCTCATCGTTTTGTTCGCGTTCGTCGGTCCGCTGCTGTGGAAGTACGACTACGCCTACATCGACGGCCCCAGCTTCTCCCCGCCCTCGGCGGAGTACCCGCTCGGCACCGACCAGGCCGGCCACGACCTGCTCGGCCAGAGCATGCGCGGCACCCAGCAGTCGCTGAAGATCTCGCTGCTGGTCGCCCTGATCGCCACCACGTTCGGCTCGCTCTGGGGTGCAATCGCCGGCTTCTACCGCGGCTGGGCCGACGGCCTGCTCATGCGCATCGCCGACGTGGTCCTCACCCTGCCGAGCATCGCCATCGCGGTGACCCTGTCGGTCAACCTCCAGGGCGGCGCCAGCTGGTGGGGCCTCGCCCTCGTGCTGTCGTTCCTGGCCTGGGCCGGCATCTCCCGGGTGGTCCGCGGCGTCGTGCTGTCCCTGCGCGAGCAGGAGTTCGTCGAGGCGGCCAAGGCGATGGGCGCCAGCGACTTGCGCATCATCGTGCGGCACCTGCTGCCCAACGCGCTCGGCACGATCATCGTCGCGGCGACGGTGACGATCGCGACCACGATCCTCGCCGAGACCGCGCTGTCCTTCATCGGCTTCGGCGTGCAGCGCCCGGACACCTCCCTGGGCCTGCTCATCAACGACGCCAAGCTCTCCGTGCAGGACCAGCCGTGGCTGTTCTACTTCCCGGGCCTGTTCATCATCCTCATCGCGCTGACCGTCAACTTCATCGGTGACGGCATGCGCGACGCGTTCGACCCCCGACAGACACTGGTGCGCCGATGACCTCCATCGAACTGAACACCCGTCCCAGCGCGACCGACACCGTCCTGGAGGTCGACAACCTCTCCGTCTCGTTCCCCACCGAGGACGGCCTGGTCAAGGCGGTCCGAGGGGTGTCATACACCCTCCGGCGCGGCGAGACGCTGGGCATCGTCGGCGAGTCGGGCTCCGGCAAGTCGGTCACGTCGCTGGCGCTCATGGGCCTGCTGCCCGGCTCCGCGAAGATCACCGGCTCGGCCCGTTTCCGCGGCGAGGAACTGCTGGGCAAGAACGACCGCGAGATGAGCAAGATCCGCGGCAAGAACCTGGCGATGATCTTCCAGGACCCGCTGACCTCGCTCAACCCGGTCTACTCCATCGGCAAGCAGATCGCCGAGGCCGTCCTGGTGCACCACGACGTCAGCAAGCGGGCCGCCTGGGACCGGGCGGTCGACCTGCTCAAGATCGTCGGCATCCCGTTCCCGGAGCAGCGGGTCAACAACTACCCGCACGAGATGTCCGGCGGGATGCGCCAGCGGGTCGTCATCGCCATCGCGATGGCGAACAACCCCGAGGTCATGATCGCCGACGAGCCGACCACCGCGCTCGACGTCACCGTCCAGGCCCAGGTCCTGGAGGCCCTCGAGGCAGCCCGCACCGAGATCGGCGCCGCGCTCGTGCTCATCACGCACGACCTCGGCGTCATCGCCGGGCACGCCGACCGGGTCTGCGTCATGTACGCCGGCAAACTCGTCGAGTCGGGCACCGTCGACGACATCTTCTACCGCCCGCGGATGCCCTACGCCCTCGGCCTGCTCGGCAGCCTGCCGCGCGTCGACGAGGGCCGCGACGCCCGGCTCACCCCGATCGTCGGCACCCCGCCGTCGCTGCTCAACCTGCCGCCCGGCTGCCCGTTCCGGCCCCGCTGCCCGCTCGCCCAGGACATCTGCGACGAGGTCGAACCCGACCTGATCGCGGTCGACGCCGGCGGCCAGCACGCCGCGGCCTGCCACTTCAGCACCCAGCTCGTCGACACCCAGGCCACCGATGTCTTCGCGGTGACCTCCGTCGACGTGGACACCGAAGAGGTCGCGGTGGCCGACACGGACCTGGTCGCCGACACGGACCTGGTCGTCGACCCGGACCTGGTCGCAGGCACTGGCGCTGGCCTTGTCGCTGGCACTGGCGCTGGCACTGGCACTGGCCTTGTCGCAGGCACGAACCCTGTCGCAGGCACGAACCGTGTCGCGGACTCGCCCGAGGAAGCCTCATGACCATCGACACCTCGAAACCGGCCGCGACCGGGACGGTCATCTCCGCCCGTAACCTGGTCAAGCACTTCCCGGTCCGTTCGCGGGGCATCCTGCGCCGGCGGATCGGCGAGGTGCACGCCGTCTGCGACGTCTCCTTCGACATCGGCGGCACCGAGACCCTCGGCCTGGTCGGCGAATCCGGCTGCGGCAAGTCGACCACGGCCCGGCTGCTGCTCAACCTGATCCGCCCGACCAGCGGCGAGGTCCACTACGCGGGCAAGGACCTGGCCCAGCTGTCCCGGTCACAGATGCGGCCGCTGCGCCGCGACCTGCAGATCGTGTTCCAGGACCCGTTCGCGTCCCTCGACCCGCGCATGACCGTCTTCGAGATCATCGCCGAGCCGCTCCGGATCCACGGCCTGTTCTCCGGCGGCGGCGGCGCGGCGAAGGTACGCGAGCTGATGTCCACGGTCGGCCTCAACTCCGAGCACGGTAACCGCTACCCGCACGAGTTCTCCGGCGGCCAGCGCCAGCGCATCGGCATCGCCCGCGCCCTCGCGCTGCGCCCGAAGGTCCTGGTCCTCGACGAACCGGTGTCCGCACTCGACGTCTCCATCCAGGCCGGCGTCATCAACCTCCTCGAAGACCTGCAAAACGAACTCGGCCTGTCCTACCTCTTCGTCTCCCACGACCTGTCCGTGGTCCGGCACATCGCCCACCGCGTCGCGGTCATGTACCTCGGCCGCATCGTCGAGACAGCAACCGTGGAAGACCTGTTCACGAAGGCATCCCACCCGTACACGCAGGCCCTGATCTCGGCGATCCCACTGCCCGACCCGCGCAAGGAACGAGTCCGGCAACGGATCCTGCTCACCGGCGACGTCCCGAGCCCGGTCAGCCCGCCGAGCGGCTGCCGCTTCCGGACCCGCTGCCCGAAGTTCGCGGAGCAGCTCAGCGCGCCGGAGCGCGAGCTGTGCACGAACGAGGTGCCGGCCCTGACCGACCGCGGCCAAGGCCACCGCAGCGCCTGTCACTACGCCGAGGCCGTCAAACTGGTCTAGGCGTCCTCCGCCCGGCCCCGGTCCTGCGCGAACAGGCCCGGGGCCGCGGCCTGTCCGGCCTGCCTGCCTGGCCGTCGAGATCGAAGTCGTGCCCGGGCATGATCCGGAAGACTTCATGTCGCCTGAGTAACCAGAAGTCTTCCGGATCACGACGCAGTGATGACTGTCGACGACTAGACCGAGGAGTACCAGCGCTCAACCGGCGATCTTCCGGCCCGCTGATGATCGAAGGAGCGCCGCGGCCGTCCACGACCACGCGGCTCCTTCGATCAAGCGGCCAAGATCACCCCGTGCTGCGCTACGGGCGATTTGTTCGAAGTTCTGCACACCCGGCAGCATCGAACGGCCGCCCTCGACACGCCTCGGACCGGGACCGCGGGGCTAATACGGCAGCGCGGGGCGCAACGGGTTGGCCGGGTCGGCGGGGCGTGGGGGTGCCTGCTCGAACGGGCCGACGAGCTGGGGGCCAGCCGCCGCGGGCAGTCCCGGCCACACGCTGGCCGACGCCGCCCGGGCCTTGACCAGCTGGGCTGTTGCCCTCCGGTTCCGCTCGGCGATGACGGCCGCGAGATACGCCCAGCCCGGCGCCTCCGGTGGCGGTGGTGGGGTCGTGCACATGGCGACCTCACGGGCGAGGGCCCGGCCCAGGGCCGTGCGGGACGGCTCGGTGATCTCGCGGTTGCGGGCCAGGAAGTGCCGGACGGCGAGGGCCAGGCTGTCGTCGAGTCCGGTCAGGTCCAGCCGCCGCGCCCAGTTCCGCAGCGGCGGCGGCATCGCCGGCACCCAGCCCCAGCTCGCCGGGGTCCGCTCGTGGATGACGATCGTGCCGGCGGCCCAGTCGCCGAGGCGCTTGCCGCTGCGGCCGACCAGCATCGTGCCGAGGCTGGCGACCCACGTGACCACCGGCAGCAGCAGGCCGGGCCACTCCAGGGCCATGCCGACCAGGGCGCGGGTGAAGGAGTGCCGGAAGCGGACCGGGCCGCCGTCGTCGCGGACCACGCGCAGGCCCATCGCGGCCTTGCCGGGGGTGCGGCCGCGCAGGATGGTCTCGAAGACGGCGGGGTAGCCCAGCACGGTGATCACCAGGATGATCGTGAAGATCGCCTGGCCGAGGCCGTCGTCGAAGAGGCCGGCGGTGCTGGTCACGATCTGGAACATCGTCGCCAGCATGACCAGCACGATGAACAGGACGGTCTGCCCGAACGCGTCGATGATGAGGGCGAGCGCCCGGGAGCCGAGCCGGGCGACGCGCACGTCGAGCTCGACGGCCTCGCCGCTGACCAGGCGGTCTCCTGGGCTCTCCGGGGCCGTGGCGATGCTCATGGGCAACAGTGTCCTACAAGGGTGCACCCGGCGGGTGCCGGCGCCGTCTACGCTGCCGTCGTGGACCTGGACGCGTACGTCGCCGAGCACGCCGCGGAATGGCGGCGGCTGGATCAGCTTTCCCGGCGCCGGCGGGTGACGGCGGCCGAGGCGGACGAGTTGGTCGCGCTCTACCAGCGGGCCGCCACGCATCTGTCGGTCGTGCGCAGCCGCTCTCCCGACCCGGCGCTGGTCGCCCGCCTGTCCCGGCTGGTCCTCGCGGCCCGTAACGCGATCACGGGCGCGCCCGCGTTCTCCTGGAGCCGGGTGGGGCACTTCTTCACGGCCGGGTTCCCGCTCGCGGTCTACCGGGCCTGGCCGTGGTGGTCGGGGGTGGCGACGTCGTTCAGCCTGATCGCGTTCGGCATCATGGGGTACGTCGTGGCGAACCCCGAGGTCGCCGACAAGTTCATGGACGACGCGACGATCACCAGGATGATCCAGAGCGACTTCGTCGGCTACTACAGCCAGTTCGCGTCGCAGAACCAGACCCTGCGCGTCTGGACCAACAACGCGGTGCTGACCGCCGAGTGCCTGGCCGGCGGTGTGCTCATCCTGCCGGTCGTGCTCGTGCTGTTCTACAACGCGTTCAACGTCGGGATGACCGGCGGCGTGATGATCGCCTATGGCAGCGGCGACGTCTTCTTCGGCATGATCATCCCGCACGGCCTGCTGGAGCTGACCGCGGTCTTCGTCGGCGCCGGCGTCGGACTGCGCATCGGCTGGGCATGGATCGCGCCCGGCCCGCTGCGGACCCGCGGCCGGGCGCTCGTGGAGGCGGCCCGGGAGGGGATGCTGGTCGCGCTCGGCCTCGTCGTGGTGCTGCTGATCAGTGGTCTGCTGGAGGGCTTCCTGACCCCGTCGGCACTGCCGATGCTGGTCAAGGACGTGATCGGCGCCGTGGTGTGGCTGGCGTTCCTCGCGTACGTGGTGATCCTGGGCCGCGCCGCGGAAGTCGAGGGCGAGTCGACGGACCTGCCGGAGGACCTGACCGAAGCCCCGGTGCCAACGGCCTAGCGGAACGGGAGAAGGATCAGAGCCGACAGGTTCACATTCCGTAGGCGGGAGGTCACCGCTTCGGAGATCGATTAGGTGGGCTGGGTTACGGTGCTTGGGAAGCAGTCAGCCGTCACCGGGCCTGGTCCGATCAACCACGGTCGCCACCTCCGCGAAGGGCCTGGGGCTCTCCTGGTCCGATCAGCCGCGCGAAGGGCCTGGGGCTCTCCTGGTCCGATCGGCCGCGCGAAAGGCCTGCGGTCCGATCGGCCGCGCGCGAAGGGCGTGGGGCTCTCCTGGTCCGATCAACCACGGTCGCCGCCTCCGCGAAGGGCCTAGGCCCCCGCTGATCGGTCCGCGGGTCAGAAGCCTGCCTGGGTCGCGCGAAGCGCGAGGTGGTTCAAGGCCCGGTCCGGAGGTCAGAGCCTGCCGGTGGATTTCGGGGCCTGGTCCGCGGGTCAGAGCCTGCCGGTGGATTTCAGGGCGAGGTAGTGGTCGGTGACCCGGGACGCGAACACGTCGGCCGGGGCGTCGACCACCTCCACGCCGTGGTGGCGCAGCGCGGCGGCGACCCGCTCGCGTTCGGCGAGGGTGCGCTGGGCGGAGGCGGCGGCGTAGACCTCGTCCGGGCCCGCGTCCGGCTGGACCTGGGCGAGCCGGCTCAGGGCCGGGTCGTGCACCGCCGCGACGACGATCTTGTGTTTGGCGGCAAGCTGCGGCAGGACCGGCAGCAGGCCGTCGCCGAGCGCGCCGGGCTCCAGCGCGGTGAACAGCACCACGAGGGCGCGTTTGCGTTCGCGGCGCAGGACCTCGCCGGCGACCAGGCCGAAGTCCGTCTCGACCAGGGCCGGCTCCAGCGGGGCCATCGCGGTGACGAGCCGCCATAGCAGGGTGCTCTTGTCGACGTTGGTCACCGACGCGCGGACCGTGGTGTCGACGGCGAGCAGGTCGACCCGGTCGTCGGCGCGGGCCGCGACGGAGGCGAGCAGCAGCGCGGCGTCCATAGCCGCGTCGAGCCGGGGCTCGTCGCCGATCCTGGCCGCTGAGGTCCGGCCCGTGTCCAGGACGCAGACGAGCCGCCGGTCGCGCTCCGGCCGCCAGGTGCGCACCACCACGTCGGAGCGCCGGGCGCTGCCCCGCCAGTCGATGGAGCGGACGTCGTCGCCGATCACGTACTCGCGCAGCGTGTCGAACTCGGTGCCCTGGCCGCGGCCGCGGGTCACCACCGAACCGTCCAGGATGCGCAGCCGGGCGACCTTCTCCGGCAGGATCCGGCGGGACGCGAACGCCGGGTACACCCGCAGCCGCCACGGCGGTGTCATGGCCTCTGCGGCCCGGCGGGTCGTCTGCCGGTACGCCAGCCGCAACGGACCATAGGCCCGCAGCGTGACCCGGACCGCCGGGCGGTCCCCGCGCCGGGTCGGGGTCACCGTGGTCGTCAGCCGGACCGCCCGGCCGGGGTCCACGCGCACCTCCTGCTCGGTCGGATACGCGCCGGCGGACGGCACCCACGCGTCGCGGACCCGTCCGACGAACGGCCGGTCCGAGCCGTTGCGGACGACCAGTTCGACGCTGCCGGTGTCGCCGAGCCACAGGGACTGGTGACCGGCGCGGGACAGGGTCATCGCCCGCGGCGGCGCGGCGCCGAGGACGTCCACGACGCACAGGATCGCGACCCCGGTGAGCAGGATCGCCGCGCCGAGCCACAGCCAGCTACCGTTCACCGCGTCGCCGAGAGCGACGCCGGTCAGTGCGAGCAGGGCCGTGCCGGCGGCGACGATCGCCGCCGGCCGCCACGTGATCACGCGCGCACCCCGCCGGGCCGGCGGGTCATCGGGGGGTCGGCACGGTGGCCAGGACGGAGTCGAGGACCGCGTCGGCGGTCACGCCCTCCAGCTCGGCCTCGGCCCGCAGCCGGACCCGGTGCCGCAGCGTCGGCCGGGCGAGGGCCTTCACGTCGTCCGGGGTGACGTAGTCGCGGCCGGTCAGCCACGACCAGGCCTTCGCCGCGGCGAGCAGCGCCGTCGCGCCGCGCGGCGAGGCGCCGAGCTCCAGCGACGGCGACACCCGGGTCGCGCGGCAGAGGTCGACCACGTATGCGAGGACACCGTCGGCGACCGAGACCTGCTGCACCGCGGCGCGGGCGGCGGCGAGGTCGGCCGCGGTCGCGACCGGGCGCACCCCGGCGTCACGCAGCTGGCGCGGGTCGAAGCCCTGGTGGTGGGCGCGCAGCACGCCGAGCTCCTCGTCCCGGGTCGGCAGCGGCACGGTCAGCTTCAGCAGGAACCGGTCCAGCTGCGCCTCCGGCAGCGGATAGGTCCCCTCGTATTCGATCGGGTTCTGCGTCGCAGCGACCAGGAACGGGTCCGGCAGCGGCCGGGCCCGGCCCTCGACGGAGACCTGGCGCTCCTCCATGACCTCCAGCAACGACGCCTGGGTCTTCGGCGGGGTCCGGTTGATCTCGTCGGCGAGCAGCAGGTTGGTGAAGACCGGCCCCTCACGGAACTGGAACTCGGCGGTGCGCGCGTCGAAGATCAGCGACCCGGTGACGTCGCCGGGCATCAGGTCCGGGGTGAACTGGACCCGCTTCGTGTCCAGGTCCAGCGCCGCGGCGACGGTGCGCACGAGCAGCGTCTTCGCCACGCCCGGCACGCCTTCCAGGAGCACGTGCCCGCGGGCCAGGAGCGCGATCACCATGCCGGACACCACGGCGTCCTGGCCGACGACGACCTTGCCGACCTCGGCGCGCAGCCGGCCGAGGGCGGCGCGGGCCTGCTGCGGGTCCCCGGCCGGCTCGGGCGCCTGCTTGGCCAGCGGGATAGCGGTGTCGGTCACCGTCGGGCTCCTTCTGCGTCGGGTTGTTCGGTGGTGACGGCCTCGACCAGGGCCTCCAGCTGGACGGCCGCGATGACCAGCGAGCCGTCGTCATCGGGCGGCGCGCCGAAGAGCGTGTTCCTGACGATGTGCTGGGGCCAGCCGCTCGACGCGGCGACCGTGGTGACGATGGTCTCCCGGTCGGTGCCGGGCTCCAGCCGCAGCAGCCGCGCCATCCTGCTCAGCGCGGCGGACCGCAGCGTCGTCAGGGACTCCTCGCGCGCCCTGGCCCGCTGGTAGAGCCGGCCGCGGCCGGTGACCGTCTCGCCGGCGCGGACCACGACGGGCAGCGGCTCCACCACAGGCCCGCCCATTCTGCGTGCCCGGGCGAGGGCGTACAGCAGGAACACGACGGCGAGCAGCACGGCGACGACATAGGTCCACGCCGGGAACGCGTGCCACAGCGGGTTCTGGCGTTCGGACTGCTGGGGCGAGGTGCTCTGCGGTGGCGCGCTCGGCCGCTGCGGCGTGGTCCGCGTGCCGCTGGGGGTGCCGCTGGGACGGTCCGGGCCGGCGGTCTGGGTCGGTCCGGCGGTGCGGGTGGGCTGCAGCGTCGGTCCGCCCTGATACGGGTTCTCCTCCGGCTTCGGCGGCGCTTCCCGGTGGTGCAGGTCGACCCAGACCAGCAGCGGCCGCTCGGTCAGCAGGCCGACGGTGAGTTTCGCGTTGCCGAACTCACCGATCCGGTCGTTGCGGAACGGGTCCGCGGAGCCGACGACCGTCGTCGTGGTCCAGCCCTGGCTGAACACCACGAGCGAGTCGTCGTAGCAGCGGGCGAACTGCTGCTCGGTGGCCCGGTTGAGCGGTCCGTACCGGGTCCGGCGCACCCCGGCCCGGCCGGCGTCGGTCGCGGGCCGGTAGTCGCAGCCGGGCGTGCTCACCCCGCTGGCGAGGGCCCGGTCGGTGCCGCCGATGGGCAGTTGGCCGCGCAGCAGGGTCTCCCGGCTGGGCTCGACGAGCACGATCCGGGTCGAGGACGGCAGCAGCGCCAGCCGCCGCAGATATTCCGGGTGGACGAACTGCGGGGTGGTGAGCAGGATCGTGACGTCGCCGCGGTTCTCGGCCAGGAAGGCGTCGGCGGTGCCGCCGACCCGGGTGACCTTCACCCCGGCCGCTCGCACGCCGTCGGCCAGGGTGCTGGCGCCGATGGCGGCCGTGCTCGCCGGCGACAGGTAGGCGGGGTCGTCCTCGTCGGGCTGCTCCATCTCGAACAGCACCAGGCCGGTCAGCAGGACCAGCAGGACTGTGGCGGGCGGGACGGCGAGCCGCAGCCACCGCCACGAGCGCGGTTTCTTCATGCGTCGACCTCCGCCGCGTACTGCCGCATCAGGGTGTCGTGCTCGGCGGTGGCGGGGAGCTGCCCGTACCAGATGTCGGAGAAGATCCCGGTCGCGCCGCGCAACGGCGGCTCGACGCCCGGTGCCACCACCGCCGCGGCCCGCGCCACCTCGGTGACGGTCATGCCCGGCAGGACCTCGACCGCGCGCCGCTCGACCAGGCCGCGCACGATCGCCCGGAGCCGTTCCCGGACCGCCTCGGCGTAGCGGCCCTCCGCGGCGAGCCGGTCGGCGAGGGTCAGGAACACCGTGGCCGGCACGTCGGGCAGTTCCTCGCCGGCGAGGTCCGCCTCGGTGAGCTCGACCGGCTCCGGCGCGGCCGGCTTCTCCGCTGGCGTGCGGCGCCGCCGCCGCAGACTGGGGAAGCGGGTCAGGATCCAGCGCGGATAGGTGTAGTGCAGCACGCCGACGAGGATCGAGACCAGCAGCAGGACGAGCACCAGCAGCGGCAGCCCGATCCGGGAGGACAGCACCTCCAGGAACTCGGCCCAGGTGCGGGTCATCGCTTCACCGCGCCGAGCACGGCGGCCTGGGCCAGGTCGACGGGGCGCCCGAGCCGGCGGGAGCGGCCGACGGCGACGTCCAGGCCCTCGATCCGCATCCGGCACTCCAGGTAGAGGACCGCGTCGAGGCAGGCGAGCGCGGCGTATCCGACGGTGTTGGCCAGGATCCACACCGCCACGGTCGTGACCTGGCTGAGCAGCGCTTCGCTCGGCAGCACGGTCGCCAGCAGTGCGCTGGTGCCCCAGCCGATGGCCACCCGGATCGCCGCCCATCCGCCGTAGCTGCCCAGCCGGATCGCCACCCCGCGCAGCCCGACCGGGGCGAGGTTGAACGAGCGGGCCAGGGCCGCGCCGGGGCCGACCCGGTCGACCACGAGGGCGGGCGCGGCCAGGCCGATCGCGCCGAAGAAGTAGAACCAGGGCAGCGCCACGATCGCGCTCGGCAGCAGGATCAGGCCGACGGCCACCGCCAGGACGAGCAGCGCGGGCACCCGGCGCCCCCACTGGTGCAGCAGGTCACGGGCCGGCACGGGGACGCCGAGCAGGGCCGGCCCGGCGGCGGCGCCGGTCAGCCCGCCGAGCAGCGCCAGGACGATGCCCTCGATGGTCAGGCCGCAGCAGAAGACCAGCCACCAGAGCCCGCCGTCGTCGCTGCTGAAGATGTCCATCGTGCCGTCCACCCCGGCAGCGGAGCGCAGTGGGAACAGCACCGCCTGCTCGCACAGTGCCAGCACGAACGCGACGATCAGGAGCAATCGGGCATTGACCCGCAGCAACTGCACCGCTGCGTCGAGCAGCTCACCGAACGTGAGCGGACGCAAGGGGATGACGGGGCTGGACTGCTCCACGCGGACACCGTAGTCGGAAGGCGCGAACTGGGCTGTCCGCCCTACCGCAAAGCCGGAAAGTCACCAAGATCGGGCATCGGGTTCCCATCTTCGGGCGTCGAGGTGAAATATTGGACCGCATGAGAGCCCGAGTCCTGGTGGTCGACGACGACCCCGCCCTTGCCGAGATGCTCGGCATCGTCCTGCGCAGCGAAGGCTTCCTCCCCTCCTTCGTCGCGGACGGCGAGCGTGCCCTCGGTGCGTTCCGGGACAGCCGGCCCGACATCGTCCTGCTCGACCTGATGCTGCCGGGGATGAGCGGCATCGACGTGTGCCGGTCCATCCGCGCCGAGTCCGGCGTGCCGATCGTGATGCTCACCGCCAAGAGCGACACGGTCGACGTCGTGCTCGGGCTCGAGTCCGGCGCCGACGACTACGTCATGAAGCCGTTCAAGCCGAAGGAGCTGGTCGCGCGCATGCGGGCCCGGCTGCGCCGCGGTGAGGACGTCGCGCCGGAGATGCTGACCATCGGTCCGCCCGGCAACCAGATCACCATAGACGTGCCCGCGCACACCGTGATGCGCGACGGCGAGGAGGTCAAGCTGACCCCCCTCGAGTTCGACCTGCTGGTGGCCCTGGCCCGCAAGCCGCGCCAGGTGTTCACCCGTGAGGTGCTGCTCGAGCAGGTCTGGGGCTACCGGCACGCCGCCGACACCCGCCTGGTCAACGTGCACGTCCAGCGGCTGCGCGCCAAGATCGAGCCGGACCCGGAGAAGCCGGAGATCATCCTCACCGTCCGTGGCGTCGGCTACAAGGCCGGCACAGGCTGAGTCCCAGACAGGTCCCACCCGTGGTACGCATCGACCCGATCATCGTGCAGGTCCGCCGCTTCAGCCGCTTCCGGCCGAGACGGCTGATCCCGCAGACGGCCAGCCGGCGGCTGCGGCGCTTCTACGCCGCCGCCCGCCGGCAGTGGCGCCGGTCGCTGCAGTTCCGGGTCGTGGGCATCACGCTGCTGCTCTCGGCGATCCTGGTGTCGGCGTTCGGCTTCACGGTCGCGTCGCTGATCAGCGACGGCGTGCTGAACACCCAGGAGAAGGCGTCCAAGGAGCGGATCCAGCGCGGCGCCGGGCAGGCCGCGCGCCAGCTGGACGGCTACACCCAGGCCGACGATCCGGGGCTGCCCGGCAAGATGCGGGTCGTCGCGACGGACCTGTCCAGCTCGATGGACGTGCCCGACTCCGAGGTGGTCCTCCTGGGGCACAGCCCGTCGCTCGCGACCGCCTCGCCGGACACCAGCGCGGCGAACGTGATGCAGGAGCCGTCGATGCGCGAGCTCCGCGGGCTGGTCGTCGGCGACCGGCCCGGCACCTACCAGCAGATCGCGACCCTCGACGTCGGTGCGGGACCGACCCGTTTCCTCGTCGTGGGGACCCCGATCGCCACCGGCGGCGAGCCGCTGGAGCTGTACTACCTGCTGCCCTTGAAGGCCGAGAACGACCTGGTCGAGTTCGTCGCCCTGGTCGTGACGGCGACCGGCGTCGCGCTGGTCGCGCTGCTCGCACTGATCGCGGCGACCATGACCCGGCTGGTGGTCAAACCGGTCCGGGTCGCGGCCCGCACCGCGCAGCGCCTCTCCGCCGGTCTGCTCGACCAGCGCATGCAGGTCAAGGGCGAGGACGACCTGGCCCGGCTCGCCGCCGCGTTCAACCAGATGGCGGCCAACCTCCAGCGGCAGATCGTCCGGCTGGAGGAGATGTCACGGCTGCAACGCCGCTTCACTTCCGACGTGTCGCACGAGCTGCGCACCCCGTTGACGACGGTACGGATGGCGGCGGACCTGCTGTTCGCCTCCCGCGACGACTTCGACCCGGCCGCCGCCCGCAGCGCCGAGCTGCTGCAGGCCGAGCTGGACCGGTTCGAGGACCTGCTGACCGATCTGCTGGAGATCAGCCGGTTCGACGCCGGGTTCGCGGCCCTGGACGCCGAGCCCACCGACCTCGCGCCGGTCGTGCGCCGGGTCGCCGAGCGGCTCGAGTCGCTCGCCGAGCGCTGCGGCGTACCGTTGAGCGTCGAGACCCCGCAGGACGGGGCGATCGCCGAGGTGGACCCGCGGCGCGTGGAGCGGGTGCTGCGCAACCTGCTCGGCAACGCCATCGAGCACGGCGAGGGCAAGCCGGTGGTGATGACCCTCGCCATCGACGACGCCGCCGTGGCGGTGACGGTGCGCGACCACGGGGTCGGGCTGAAGACCGGCGAGGAGAAGCTCGTGTTCAACCGTTTCTGGCGGGCCGACCCGTCCCGGGCCCGGCAGACCGGCGGCACCGGCCTCGGCCTGTCGATCAGCCTGGAGGACGCCCGGCTGCACGGCGGCTGGCTGGAGGCGTGGGGCGCGCCCGGCAAGGGCGCCCAGTTCCGCCTGACGCTGCCGGTGCGCTCCGGCGACCGCCTGGTCTCCTCGCCGCTGCGCCTGGTGCCCGACGACGCCCGCGCCGACGAGGCCGCGCTGATCGGGGAGACGCCGTGACCCGGCTCCGCCGTCTCACCGCGGCCCTGGCCGTGACCGTCCTGCTGCTGGCGGGCTGCGGGCTGCCCGACCGCACCAACCCGAAGTACGTCGGCCCGGCGGTGGACCCGAAGCCGGCCCAGGACCGCGCCCAGGACCCGCCCCGGCCGGACGGCGCCAGCAGCCTGACGGACCTGGTGTCGCGGTATCTCATGACGTCCGTCGCCGGCAACGTCACCAGCACCGACGATCCCAACGCGATCTCCGAGACCCAGACGCGCATGAAGACGTTCATGAGCGAGCAGGCCGCCGCGCAGTGGCCGCCCCGGCCGCAGCTGCCCCTGATCGTGGTCCAGGTGGCCTTCGACAAGGTCGAGAACGTGGCGGGCTCCGACAAGAGCAGCCTCACGGCCACGTTCACCGCGGTCGGCCAGTTCGACCGTTTCGGCCGCCTCGGGGAGGCGCAGGTCGAGAAGGAGACCTGGTCGGAGGTGTTCGAGGGCGAGCTGGTCAACGGCCAGCTGAGGCTCAGCAAGGTGCCCCCGTACATGCTGCTCAGCGTGGAGGGGCTCAAGGAGTGGTACCAGCCGCAGCCCATCTATTTCTGGGAGAAGGACGTCGAGGCGCCGCAACTGGTGCCCGACCTGCGGTACATGCCGCTGGTGCTGCCGGCGTCGAAGCGGGTCAGCGAGGTCATGCGGTGGCTCACGACGGGCCCTTCGTTGTGGCTGGCCACAGCCGTGACCACCGTGTCGCCCGACATCGAGACGAAGGCCGACCCGACCGTGGGGCCCGACAAGAGGGTCACGGTGAACCTCAGCTCGAAGGCGGCCGGCAAGAGCCCGGAGGAACTGCGCAAGCTGTCGAGGCAGATCCGCTGGTCGCTGATGGACCATCCACCCGTGGAGCTGTCCTTCGAGAACGCCAAGGACACCATGAACGTCTCCGACGGCTTCGAGGACGACAACGCCGCCGTCGGCGACATCGATCAGGAGAAGTTCGTCGTCGAGAACGAGGTGGTCCGGCCGGTCGACATGCCCGCCGGCGGCCCGCCCGAACTGTTCGCCCCCGGCCCGCTCAACACGGCGGTCGTCTCGGCCACGATCGACCGCGATCACACGAGGGCGGCGCTGGTCCGCAAGGCCCCCAACAACAAGCAGCAGCTGTGGGTCAGCGTCACCGACCCGAGGGCCGAGCCGAAGTACGTCGTCGTGAACGAGATCCCCGCCGCCGCCGCGCTGAGCCGGCCGGCCTGGATCAAGCGTCCGGAGCCGCGGTTCCTGGTCGCCGACGGCTCCCGGCTCTGGGCGGTCACGCCGCCGGCGAAGGCCGGCGACCCGGTCAAGGCCGAGGTCGTGCCCGGGCCCAACGAGACGGTGCTCACCAACGTCTCGGCGTTCTCGGTGGCGCCCGACGGCCGGCGGATCGCGCTCATCGTCGGCAACAAGGCCATGGTCGCGGCGCTGCGGTTCGAGAACGGCAGGCTGAGCCTCGGCGGCGAGCAGCGCCTGGTGGCCAACTCCCTCGGCGACAACCAGGCCATCGGGTGGATCACGGAGACCACGCTCGCCATCGGTGGCCGGGCGAACCCGGCCAACGGCCCATACACCGCCGGGAGCTACTCGCTGATCTCGACCAGCATCGACGGCACTGGCGAGACGCCGCTGCCGCTGCTCAAGCCGAACGTCACCGGCGGCTACACCGTCACCCAGCTCTCGGCGCGGACCAACGACCCGACCGATTCGTTGCAGGTGCTGGTCCTGTTCGAGGCGAACCAGACGGCGCGGGTCGTGTATGCCAGCGAGACCCAGGAGATCAACCTGACGAACGCCGGCCCGTCACCGACAACCTCCGCGGGTCAGCAGCCGAAGCGGGCGCTGTCACCGTTCTACGCGGACTGAGCGGGTGCCGTGTTCCTCGCCGACCTCCTCGACCTGGTGCTGCCCGCCACCTGTGCGGGCTGCGACGAGCCGGCGACCGGGCCGCTGTGTGACCCCTGCCGCGCGGCCCTCGCCGCCGTCCATCCGGGCCGCACCCGGCCGGTGCCCGCGCCGCCGGGGCTCCCACCGGCCTTCGCGCTGGCCGCGTACGCCGGTTCGCTGCGGCGGATGCTCATCCAGTACAAGGAGCGCAACCGGCACGAGCTGACCCCGGTCCTCGGCGGCCTCCTGGCCAGGGTGGTGTCCGTCGCCGCGCCCGGGCGCCCGGTGACGATCGTCCCGGTGCCCGCCACGGCTGCCGCGGCCCGGCGGCGCTTCGGCGACCACATCGACCGCCTCGCGCAGGACGCGGCCGGGGTGCTGCGGCGGCGGGGCGTCGACGCCCGCGTCGCGGGCCTGCTCCGGGCGGTGCCGAAGCGCGAGGACTCGGCCGAGCTGTCCGCCGCCGACCGGGCCGTGGCCGCCCGGCACGCGTTCGCGGTGCGGGACCGGCGGCCGGTGGTCCGGGGCGCCGTGGTCCTCGTCGACGACATCATCACCACCGGATCGACCCTCGCGGCGTCCGCCGCCCGCCTCGCCGCCGCCGGCGTCCGCGTCGACCGGGTCGCCGTTCTGGCCGCTACGCAGCGTGCTGCGTAGAACACACCCTTCCTGCCACTTTGTGCGGAACGTTACTTCGTGCGCCACTCGGGGTAATCCGGCAGGAGGGTTTCAGAAGTTGAATGGAGAGTTCTTGTGAACCGGGGGTGACTAGTGGCTGTCCTCGGTTTAACGTCGAGAGACGAGCTGACCGATGAGCCGACCGACGACCGTTGCGGCGTTCGCGAGGCGCCGGTTCGGAAGGGAGGAATCTGCCCCATCCGTTTCGGTCGCGTGCCGCGTGGGCTCAAGCCTCTGGGGAGGCGCGATCCGGCCGAGCAGTCCGGACAACAATCCCGAACCCAAACCCGATTTTTTGATAGACCCGTGGGGGAGGCCAGGAGTGGACATCGTCGTCAAGGGCCGCAACGTCGAGGTGCCCGACCATTACCGGCAGCACGTCGCAGACAAGCTGCAGAAGGTCGAGCGATACGACCACAAGCTCATCCGCGTCGACGTCGAGTTGTTTCACGAGCGCAATCCGCGCCAATCCGATCACTGTCAGCGGGTGGAGATCACGTGTGTCTCCCGGGGGCCGGTGATCCGGGCCGAGGCCTGCGCCGCCGACTTCTACAGCGCGCTGGACGCCGCGATCGCCAAGCTGGACAGCAGGTTGAGCCGGGCCGCCGATCGGCGGCGCGTCCACCGGGGACGGCACGCGCCGGTCTCGGTCGCCGAGGCGACCGCGTCGCTGGCGTTCACCCAGCCGGCCCCGGTCGGCGTCGCCACGCTCACCGAGGTGGAAGCCTTCGAGCTGGTCGAGGAGCAGGATGACCAGCCGTGGCACATCGTCCGGGAGAAGGAACACCCCGGCGAGCCGATGACCGTGGACGACGCGCTGTTCCACATGGAGCTGCTCGGCCACGACTTCTACCTGTTCAACGACAAGGAGTCGGGCCGGCCCAGCGTCGTCTACCGGCGCAAGGCCTATGACTACGGGGTCATGAGCCTCGGCATGTGAGCGCCGTATCGGCGGGCCGGCGCGAACCGGCCCGCCGATACGCAACCTCCGACGGTTTACAGGTCGCGGGCCAGGACCGCGGTGTCCGGGTAGTCGGCGAAGACGCCGTCGAGCCCGGCTGCGAGGAAGGTCCTGACCTCGCCGATCACGTCGCCCCACGCGTTGGGGTCGGTGCCCTTGCGCAGGTTCAGCGGCAGGAACTGGTTCTCGTTGCGGAACGTCCAGGCGTGCACCTTCAGGCCGCGCGCGTGGGCGTCACCGATCAGCGGGGTCGGCTGGAGCAGGTTGCCGGCCGCGTCGCGGGCGATGACCAGGTTCTTCGTCGCGCCCACCCCGTTCGTGAACGTCTTCAGCCAGTCCAGCCCGGCCGGCTTGGCCAGGTCCGCCCAGGTGCGCGGGTCGCCGCTGCTGCGGAAGTCGAACGGCGAGCCGACCGCGTCGAGCAGCACCACCGAAGGGGTGTCCACCAGGCCGCGCAGCTTCCTGATGCTGGTCGGCTCGAAGGACTGCAGGAACACGTGCGCGTTGCGACCGGCCAGCCCGTTGCGCTTGAGGATCCGGGCGAGCAGCGGCTCCAGCGCCAGCCCGATGGACGTGAAGTACGTGGGGTGCTTCGTCTCCGGGTAGATGCCGACCCCGGCGGACCGGGCCAGGTCGATGACCTCCTGCAGGGTCGGGATCTCGAACAGCCCGTCGTAGATCGTGTTGTGCGTCCGGACGGCGGGCAGCCGCTCGACCGCGCGCAGCGTCTTGAGCTCGGCGAGGGTGAAGTCCTCGGTGAACCAGCCGGTGACGCTGACCCCGTCGATGGTCTTCGTGGTGCGGCGCGCGGCGAACTGCGGCTTCGACGCCACGTCGGTGGTGCCCGAGATCTCGTTCTCGTGCCGGGCGACCAGCTGGCCGTCCTTCGTCGGGACGAGGTCGGGCTCGATGAAGTCCGCGCCCAGGGCGATCGCCAGGCGGTACGAGGCCAGGGTGTGTTCGGGCCGGTGCCCGCTCGCGCCGCGGTGCCCGATGACGAGCGGCCGGGCCGGGCGCGGGGGCTTGGTGGTGTGGGCCGCTGCCGGGCTGACGAGGGTCTGTGGGAGGACCGCGGCCCCGGCGGCCACTCCCATACCGGAGATCACTGCACGTCGACGCATGCCCCGACTGTCGCGGGCGCGCGGCAACGCCACGTGACGGCTAGGTTGCCGCCGGGCGCAGCTTGGCGAACTGGACGTTGTCGATCCGGGTGCCGTCCGGCCCCGGCAGCCGGGCGAGCTGCAGACCCTCGCGGTGATAGCCGGCCGCCTCGAGGACCCGCATCGACGCGATGTTGTCCGTTGCGGTGCCCGCGATCATCCTCGCCATGCCGATCTCGAAACCCCAGCCGGTGACCAGTCGCGCGGCGCGGGCCGCGTACCCCTTGCCGCGCGCCGGTGGGGTGAGGCTGTAGCCGATCATCGCCTCGCGCAGGGCCGGCTCCGAGTAGAACAACGCGATCTCGCCGAGGTAGGCGCCGGTCGCGTCGCGGATGGTCATCTCGGCGCGCTGCCCGGCGAGCCACTTCGACACCGACTCGGCGCACTGGCGCGTGACGACCGCGGGGTCCATCGGCGCGCTGGCGACCGACCTGCCGCTGACGTCCGGGAGGCTGCGCATCTGGTACGTGTTGAGCCCGTCCTCCTCGACGATCGCCTGGAGTGTGACGACGCCGTCGGTCAGCCGGCCGCCTGGCAGGTCCGGCAGCACCCTGGCGCTCGGGCCGGGTGGATCACCCGCGGTCCGGGCCCACACGACCATGTCCTGCCAGCCGCCGTCCCGGGTCCGGCTCGAGGCGCGCGCGATGCCCTCACGGAGGAACCCACCGGCCACCGCGACCCGCTGGCTGGCACCGTTGGTCAGCGCCGTCACCAGGTACACCCGCCGCAGCCCGGACTCGAACAGCATGGTGCTGAACCGCTCCAGCGCGGCCGAGGCGACCCCCTGGCGGCGGGCGTGCGGCGCGACCCAGTAGCCGACCTCGACGGTGCCGTCGCCGCGCGGGGTCGAGCCGATGGCACCCAGGACGCGGTCGGTCTGCGGGTCGACGACCGCGAAGTCCCCGGGCTTGGCCCGGAAGAAGGCCAGGGCGTCGTCCCTGGTGTACGGCTGCGGCAGGAACGGCAGGTAGCGGGCGATGACCGGGTCGCCGCACGCCTCGGCGACCGCGTCGGCGTCGTCGTCCCGCCAGTGCCTGAGCGCGACGGTCATTTGAGGTCCTGCCGCAGCAATGTGGCGATCCAGCCGTCGAGCCGTATGCCGCGTTGCTCGCAGCTGTCGCGCTGGACTCCTTCGACCACGAACCCCACCTTCTCCGCCACCCGTCTCGATCCGATGTTGCCCACGTGCGCCCGCCAGACGATCCGGCCCAGCCCGAGCCGGTCGAACCCGAAGCCACAGATCGCCCGGGCCGCCTCGGTCATGAACCCCTTGCCCCGGATCCATGGCGCCGAGGAGAAGCCCAGCTCGGCGCTCACCGGGTCGAGAGGGTTGAACCGCAGGTCGATGGTGCCGGCGAACCGGTCGTCGGGGTCCGCCAGCACGAAGCCGACGCCGGTGCCGCGCAGCCAGCCGCTCGGATACCGGTTGTGGATGAAATCGAGGGCCTGCTCGGGGCCGTAGTCCAGCGGTACCGACGTCCACTGGACGGTCTCCGGGTCGCGGAACGTCTCCACCAGGTCGTCCAGGTCGCCGTCGCGGGCCAGCCGCAGGGTGCCGGGCCCGGCGGGCAGGCGGGTCGGGGGATGGCCGAACGTGTGGGCGCGCAGCGAGCCGGGACCGCCGGGCGCTACCCACGGCGGCGGCGTGTCGCAGACCTCGCCGGGGAGCAGTACCCCGTGCCAGCCGTCGACGAAGCCACCCTCCTTGGCCTGCAGCAGCGCGCGCACGACGCCGTCGAACGTGAAACCGATCCGCTCGGCGCTGAGCTTCGAGGCGTGGTTGCCGACCTCGGCGCGCCAGACCAGTTTGGTGAGCCCGAGCACCTCGAACGCCCAGTGCGCGACGGCCCGCCCGGCCCGCTCGGCGACCCGCCGGCCGCGGGCCCACGGCGCCACCCAGGTGCCCAGCTCGGCCTGCTTGTTGGGCAGGTCGAGGGTGACCAGGCCGGCGGAGGCGAGCAGTTCACCCGTGCGGGCGTCGAACACCCCCAACGGGGCGGAGGTCTGGGTGGCCCACGCGGCCCGCGACATCTCCCGCACGTAGCCGGCAGCGTGTTCGCGCAGGTAGGGCACCGGGACCATGGTCCAGCGCTGAATCAGGGGATCCTGGCAGGCGCGGAAGACGTCTTCGGCGTCGTCCTCCTGCCAGGCGCGCAGGACGAGCCCGTCGCCGGTGGTCAGTTCGATCGGCTCCATGACCGCCGATCCTGCCCCAAATGTGTCTGCTGTCGGCGGATATTCTTCGGTACCGTCGGGCGATTTGTACTCATTTGTTTATCGGTGTCCGTAGAGTAGGCGGGCGGGGGCGGCAGTTCGGCGGAGAAGCCGCCTACGATGGGTCGCAGACGTTTGAGGGAGCGCTGACCCGTGTCGATTTTCGAGAAGATCCTCCGCGCCGGCGAAGGTCGCCAGGTGCGGCGGTTGAAGGCTGTCGCTGAAGCCGTCAACTCGCTGGAGGAGGAGTACGCCGACCTGTCCGACGAAGAGCTGGCCGACATGACGAACCAGTTCAGGGAACGGCTCGCCGACGGTCAGACGCTGGACGACATCCTGCCCGAGGCGTTCGCGGTAGCCCGCGAGGCCGCGTCGCGGGTGCTCGGACAGCGCCACTACGACGTGCAGGTCATGGGCGGCGCCGCCCTGCACTACGGCAACATCGCCGAGATGAAGACCGGTGAGGGCAAGACGCTCACCTGCGTGCTCCCCGCCTATCTCAATGCGCTCTCGGGCAAGGGTGTGCACGTCATCACCACCAACGACTACCTCGCCCAGCGCGACGCCGAGTGGATGGGCCGCGTGCACCGGTTCCTCGGCCTCACGGTCGGCACGGTGCTGCCCAACCAGCCGTCCTCGGCGCACCGCACCGCGTATGACTGCGACATCACGTATGGCACCAACAACGAGTTCGGCTTCGACTACCTGCGCGACAACATGGCGTGGTCGCGCGACGAGCTCGTGCAGCGGGGCCACAACTTCGCGATCGTCGACGAGGTCGACTCGATCCTCATCGACGAGGCCCGCACCCCGCTGATCATCGCGGGCCCCGCCGAGCAGTCCGCGCGGTGGTATCAGGAGTTCTCCCGCGTGGTCGGCCGCATGAAGCGCGGCAAGGACGGCGAGGGTGACTACGAGGTCGACGAGTCCAAGCGCACCATCTCCGTCACCGAGCGTGGTGTCGGCAAGGTCGAGGACCAGCTGGGCATCGACAACCTGTATGAGTCGGTGAACACCCCGCTCGTCGGCTACCTGAACAACGCCATCAAGGCCAAGGAGCTCTACAAGCGCGACAAGGACTACGTCGTCAACGACGGCGAGGTCCTCATCGTCGACGAGTTCACCGGCCGCATCCTGCACGGCCGCCGCTACAACGAGGGCATGCACCAGGCCATCGAGGCCAAAGAGGGCGTCGAGATCAAGCAGGAGAACCAGACCCTCGCCTCGATCACCCTGCAGAACTTCTTCCGCCTGTACTCAAAGCTGTCGGGCATGACGGGCACCGCCCAGACCGAGGCCGCCGAGTTCAACAAGGTCTACGGCGTCGGCGTCATCAGCATCCCGACCCACCGCTCCATGGTCCGGGTCGACCACCCAGACGTGATCTACAAGTCGGAGAAGGCGAAGTACAACGCCGTCGTCGACGACATCGTCGAGCGGCACGCCCTCGGCCAGCCGATCCTCGTCGGCACCGTCTCCGTGGAGAAGTCCGAGCTGCTGTCGCAGCTGCTGCGCAAGCGCGGCGTCGCCCACGCGGTCCTCAACGCGAAGTTCCACGCCAAAGAGGCCGAGATCATCGCGCAGGCCGGCCGCAAGGGCGCCGTCACCGTCGCCACCAACATGGCCGGTCGTGGCACCGACATCCTCCTCGGCGGCAACGCCGAATACCTCGCCGCCGCCGAGCTGCGCCAGCGCGGACTGTCCGAGGAGGAGACCCCGGACGAGTACGAGGCCGCCTTCTCCGACGCCCTGCCCCGCTGGGAGAAACTCGTCGAGGACGAGTCCGACGAGGTCACCGACGCCGGCGGCCTCTACGTCCTGGGCACCGAGCGGCACGAGTCCCGCCGTATCGACAACCAGCTCCGCGGCCGCTCCGGTCGTCAGGGTGACCCGGGCGAGTCCCGGTTCTACCTGTCCCTGCAGGACGAGCTGATGCGCCGCTTCCGGGCCAGCGCGGTCGAGGCGGTCATGGACCGCTTCAACATCCCGGAGGACGTGCCCATCGAGTCCAAGATGGTCACCCGCCAGATCAAGAGCGCCCAGACCCAGATCGAGGCCCAGAACGCCGAGATCCGCAAGAACGTCCTCAAGTACGACGAGGTCCTCAACAAGCAGCGCAAGGTCATCTACGCCGAGCGCAAGCGCGTCCTGGACGGCGAGGACCTCAGCGAGCAGGTCCGCAACATGATCGACGGCACCGTCGGCGACTACGTCACGGCCGCCACCTCCCTCGGCGAGACCGCCGAGGACTGGGACCTCGAGCAGCTGTGGACCAACCTCAAGCAGCTCTACCCGGTCGGCGTCACCATCGAGGACCTCGAAGAGGAGGCCGGCGGCTCCCTGGACCCCGAGTTCCTCAAGAACCAGCTCATCGACGACGCCCACGCCGCCTACGACCGCCGCGAGGAGGAGCTCGGCGCCGAGGCCGTCCGCGAGCTGGAGCGCCAGGTCCTGCTCAACGTCATCGACCGCAAGTGGCGCGAGCACCTCTACGAGATGGACTACCTGCAGGAAGGCATCACGCTGCGGGCCTACGCGCAACGCGACCCGGTGGTCGAGTATCAGCGCGAGGGCTTCGACATGTTCCAGCAGATGCAGGAAGGCATCAAGGAAGAGGCCGTCGGCTTCCTCTTCAACCTGGAGGTCCAGGTCGAGGAGGCCCCCGCGCCGCAGCTGGACGTCGCCTCCGCCGCCGAGACCGGCGCCAGCGTCCCGCTGCCCGAGCCGCACGTCGAGATCCGTGCCAAGGGCCTCGGCGGCAACCGGATGCCCCGCGCCCTGCAGTACTCCGCTCCGACGATCGACGGTGAGGCCGGTGTCGTCATCGAGCAGCAGGAGGAGGCCCCGGCCCTCGGCCTCGGCGGCACCGGCACGGGCACCCGTGCCACCCCGCCGTCCCCGGGCACCGGCGTCCGCCGCTCGGGCCCGGCCGCCCCGTCGGCCGCCCGCAAGCCCTCCCCGGGCCAGGCGGTCGCCAGCAACGGCCCGTCCCGCAACGCCCCGTGCCCGTGCGGCTCCGGCAAGAAGTACAAGCGCTGCCACGGCGCCCCCGGCGGCGCGTGACCCGTTCCACTCCTGGACGCCCAGCCTCTCGGTTTTCCGCCGGGGGACTGGGCGTCCGGCTTTTCCCCGCCCCTGCCGTCCGGCCCGCCGCAGGCGACCGTCGACCAACGTTCAAGCCCGCCGCCCGCCGTGTTCGAAGTCGCGGCCTGACCACCCCCGGGGACGACTTCGATCTGTGAAGGGCTCTATCGACCGTCCCGTGAGCAATCGAAGGCCGAGTCTGGCCGCCCGGACGGCCACCTGACGGCGTCGATCACGGTTCACGGCATCGTCGCGGCAGCGCCGACATGTGTCACGCAGCAGCCAGCGGCTGGCGGAGTGGCGACCGAGCGGGGTGGCAAGCGGCGAGGTCGCGTTCGCTGTCGTGGTGTACGAGCGGCCGGGTGGCGCCTCGGATCATGAACGAACCGCTCGCGACGTCCGTCGCCTGCCGCGCGGTCGTGCGTCGGTCGGTCAGGCGTCGGGCGGTCGTGCGTTGGGCGGTCGTGCGGGCGGTCGTGATCGAAGTCGTGCACGGGCTGTGCGAACAGCCAGCCCGCGACTTCGATCACCAGGAAGATCCACTCTCGGCGCGGAACACGCGGGCGGGGAGGCTGATCCGGACCTCGGCAGCGCCGGAACGCGCGTCGGGGAAGCGGGGCGTGGCCGGATTCCCCACAACCGGAAGGATCCCCGGCCACCTGACCCCGGAAATCCTTCCGCTTGACGCACCACCATCCATTGGACAAGACCCCGCACAGATCGAAGTCACGGAGCGGCCGCCCGGGACGGCGGCGCGACCGAAGCAAGTCCTTCAGGAAGCACGGGGCCGTACGCCACCTCAGCGGACACGATCGGTGGCGAGGGAATCTTGTGTCCGTGATCGAAGGTCGAGTCTGGCTGCCGGGGCGGCCACCTGGCGGCTTCGATCATGAGTTCACGGCGTCGTCGCTGCGGCGCTGGGGAGTGTGACGCGGCGACCGTGATCGGCGACCTGTGACCCGTTACCGGCGACCCGTCACCGGAGATCGGTGACCGGCGCCCGTGATCGGTGGCCGGCGTCGGCGGGGTGGGGGCGGAGATCTGTGGTGGGGGCGGGGATCTTGCGGGCGGGACAGAAGGATGGATCGGGTCGCGGTGGTGGCCGGGCGCGGCCTTCGATCACGGGTCCGAAGCTGGCCCCGAGTTGCGGGCGGGAGTGGTGGAACGCCGGGGTGGGCGCGTCGCCGAGCGGCGGCGTTGCTGCTGGGGGAGCGGCAACCTCCTCGGACGGTTGCCGGCGCTTGGCGACAGTCGCCCCGGCGCTCATGATCGGCCGCATCCCTTGATCCCTTGCTGCCGTGCACTCTCGTGATCACGGACGTCAGGGGCGCCTCGGGCCTGGTGAAGGTCCGTGATCAGGGCGAGCGGTCGGGGTTGATCGCTGGCCGTGGAACTACCCGTGCCTCGGATGGCGAGCTCCGCCATCCGAGGTCTCCGCGGAGTCGCCCACGGGGCACCCCGTATGTCGGTGGCGGACGGACGCCGGTCGGCGGCGGCGTCGCTGGGCGGCCGACCGGAGGACGGGCGGCCACGGCCTCCGGTCGATCACCTGACCCCGCGGGTTTGGGAGTGGAAGCCCGGTACGCCCGCCGCCCCTCCAGAGGGCGCACCGGGGGCTTTGGTCGGCCCTTGCCGGCGCCGCCGCTGAGCAGCGGGGACCCTCCGGCCCGCGAGGTTTGCCGGTGGGGGTCCCCGCTGTCAGGTGGCCAGCCGGACGAAGGGCTGGATGGTGGTGAGCCGCCGTCCTGCCCCGAATCGGGACGGTGGCTCAGGAGTGGGGTTGAGACCGGTGCGCCCGCCGCCCTCCCTCGGTGGGCGCACCGGAGCTTCAGACCACCTGGACCAAGGTGCACAGCCAGGTGGGCGGACCGGGGCTGGAGCTGGGGCGGGCGGTGCGCTCCAGGCGGACCGCCATCGCCCAGACGGCGGGGCCCTGCTCGAGGACGGCGACGAGCTCGGCGACCCCGGGCAATGGCTCGTTGACGAGCATGCGGCGGACGCGAACCAGGTGGCCCTGGCGAGCGGCGTGGGACGGGGGCATGCGGACCCGGACGGTGCGGCGGATCAGCTGGTCGGTGACGGCGGAGCAGTGCTTCGGGTGGGTGACGCGGCGCAGGTGGGCGGCCGGGCGGTAGCCGTTGAGGATCTCGACGCACATGCCGACGAAGCGTTGGGCGGCGGCGTGCGGAGGTGGCTGGGCGGGACCGTCGGGGGGTGGGGTCGCGCGTCTGGGGCGGGAGGACGGGACCTGCGCGGGGCCTGGGAACGCCAGCCAGTCGCCGGGGAGGAAGTCCATGCCGCCCGCCGGCTGGGATGGACGGCGGACCAGGGTCTCCTCGCACGGCGGGTCCAGCGGTGGTGCGGGTCGCACCAGGACGGCGGTGGTCGAGGCTGCGGGCCCCCGGGTGCTGCCCCGTCCCGGAGCGCGGCGGCGCGGGCGAGCCGGAGTCGTGGTGGGCGCCATGACTGTTCCCCCGATCCTTGCGTTTGCTTTCGTTTACCTCCTTCTTTCTAAGACCCACCCGGAAGCCAGTCAAGGCAAACGTAGGCAAACGCAAGATCAACAAGAGCCAAAGAGTGTGAAAAATGGTGGAAAAAGTGGACTTGGAGCTTTACGCGAGCGAGCCGGCGTCGTCGGCGTCGTCGGCGCGCTCGACAAGCGGGTTGGTGCGCACCCACTCGGCGGTCTCGGCGTACTTGCGCGAGATGTACTCCTCGAGTTTGGAGCGCTCGATGCGCCACTGACCCCGCCCGCCGACCTTGATCGCCGGCAGTTCGCCGCTGCGGACCATGTGGTAGACCTGCGAGGTCGACACGTTCAACTGCTCGGCGACGTCGGCCATGAGCAGGAATCGCGGCTCCATGACGCTCAGTTTGCCATCGTTCGCCCCCGACAGGTTGCGACGGCACCCCCGAAGGAAACGCGGACCGTGACACGCGCCGAAAGCGGAACCAAAACCGCGGCCGAAGGTGTAGGACAGGTGTCGTGACGAGTGACCTCACGCGTGTGTACCTGCCCGCGACCATCGCCCAGCTGGCCGTCCTGCGGGAGAGCGGCGAGCTGCCCCCGCCGGGAGAGGCGCACGCCGTCACGCCCGCGCTGCGGGAGTGGTATGCGGAAGGCGACGAGGAGGAGCTCGAGTACGTCGCGTTCACGCGGGCTGCGCAGAGCGCGCTGCGGCTCCTGCGGCACGACCCGAAGGCGCCCCGCCGCCGGGTGGTGCTGTGCGTGGACCTGCCGGAGAAGTCGCTGAAGATGGCCGGGCTGGACCTCGGGTCGAGCCAGGTCGAGGTGTCGGGGAAGGTGCCGCTGCGGGCGGTCGCCGCGATCCACGTCGACGGCCGCGACGCCGAGCCGGAGGTGTCGGCCGCCGCGGACGTCGTGGAGGAGGCCGCCGCCGGCGACCCGGACGCGCAGTTCACTGTCGACGGCGCCGAGGATCACGAGCTTGAGTGGTACGACCCGTCCGAGCTGGACCAGCTGATTTCTTAAGGCCGGCGGATGGTCCGGCCGACGAGGATCATGGCGACGAAGGCGCCGGCGAAGAGCACGATCATGCCGTGGTTGATCTGCTCCGGCAGGCGGCTGTAGATGATCTGCGCGTCGAACTCGCTGTAGTCCTCGACGATCTCGGTCAGCGGGAGCCGGCCCAGCCAGCCGAGCAGCGTCGACACCAGGGTCAGCGCTCCCGCGGCGGCGCCGGCTGCCGGGTACACCGGCCACGGCAGTGCGAGACCCGTCCGGCGCAGGTAGGCGAAGGCGACGGCACCGGCCAGGACGCCGCTGACGACGGACGTGGTCAGCTGCAGGCGGGAGGCGGCCTCGGCCATCGTGCCGACGGTCTCCTGGTTGCCGAAGAGGTCGACGAGGTCGTTCTGGAAGTAGGCGGCGACCAGGCCGAGCCCGGTCGCGGCGACCCCACCGGCGATACCGGCGGTCACGGCCGCCAGCGGGCGGAATGCGGCGGCCGCACCGCCCAGCGCGCCGGTGACGGCGACGACCGCGGCCACGTACGGCACGGCCGGCCCGTGGTGGTACGCCACCAGCGTCCCGGCCATCGCGAGCAGCCCGACGACCAGGCCGCCGGCCGGCCCCGCGAGCAGCGGGCGCCAGGGCAGCAGGCCGACGGCCAGGATCCCGGCGGCGCCGCCGGCCAGGATCGTCGCGAGCAGGATGCTGGGCAGCACGAGGGCGGCCAGGGTGGTGATGAGGAACTCACTCGCCGCGTTGGCGATGACGCTGTAGGTCGACCAGAGCGTCAGCGCGAGCAGCACGAGCGCGACGACGACCACCGTGATCGGCCGGCGCGACGTGGACACCTCGGACGTAGCGGTACTCACGAGCAAGGAGCGTACGCGGGAGCGACCTGAAGGGATGTTCAGGGGAGCGTGGGAGGATGAGAGGAAACCTCGTCAACGTTGCCGAGCAGAGATCTGGAGTTCAGTGATGGATGGCTTGTTCGCCGTGCCCGACCCGACCAACGAGCCGGTCCGCGGCTATGCGCCCGGGTCTGCGGAGCGGGAGAGCCTGCAACGCCGGCTGGTGGAGCTGGCCGATGAGCGGTTCGAGCTGACGATGACGATCGACGGCAAGCAGCGGATGGCGGCCGGGGAGCCGATCGACGTCGTGCAGCCGCACAATCACCGGCACGTGCTCGGTGTCACCCACAACGCGACGACCGGCGACGCCGCCGACGCGGTCGAGGCCGCGAAGCGGGCCGCGCCGGGCTGGCGGGACCTGCCGTTCAGTGAGCGGGCCGCGGTGTTCCTGCGCGCCGCCGACCTGCTCGCCGGGCCGTGGCGAGACACGCTCAACGCCGCCACGATGCTCGGGCAGAGCAAGACCGCGATCCAGGCCGAGATCGACGCGGCCTGCGAGCTGATCGACTTCCTGCGGTTCAACGTGCACTTCGCCCAGCAGATCCTGGCGGAGCAGCCGAAGTCGTCGGCGGGAGTGTGGAACCGGTTCGACCACCGGCCCCTGGAGGGGTTCGTCTACGCGATCACGCCGTTCAACTTCACCGCGATCGCGGGCAACCTGCCGTCGGCGCCGGCCCTAATGGGCAACACCGTGGTGTGGAAGCCGTCGCCCACGCAGCAGCTGGCCGCGCACTTCACCATGCGGCTGTTCGAGGCCGCGGGCCTGCCCGCCGGCGTGATCAACCTGGTCACCGGCGACGGGCTGGCGACGTCCGAGGTCGCGCTGGCCGACCGCGACCTGGCCGGCATCCACTTCACCGGCTCGACCGCGGTGTTCCGCACGCTGAACCGGATCGTCGCGGAGCGGGAGTACCGCTCCTACCCGCGGATCGTCGGCGAGACCGGCGGCAAGGACTTCGTGATCGCCCACCCGTCCGCGGACCCGGCGGCGCTGACCACGGCGCTGATCCGCGGCGCGTTCGAGTACCAGGGCCAGAAGTGCTCCGCGGCGTCCCGGGCGTATGTCCCCCGGTCGCTCTGGACGCAGATCAAGGATCAACTCACGACCACCGCCGACGAGCTCACCTACGGCGACGTGACCGACTTCAGCAACTTCGGCGGCGCGGTGATCGACCGGCGGGCGTTCGAGCGGCACGCCCAGGCCCTCGACCGGATCAAGAACTCGCCGTCGTGCACCGTCGTCGCCGGCGGCACGACCGACGACAGCGAGGGCTTCTTCGTCCGCCCGACCGTCGTGGAGGCCACCGACCCGGCGCACGAGGTGTTCACCACCGAGTACTTCGGGCCGATCCTCGGCGTGCACGTGTACCCCGACGCCGACTACGACGCCGTGGTCACGCAGGCCGAGTCGGTCGCGCCGTACGCGCTCACCGGTTCGATCTTCGCCACCGACCGGCAGGCGGTCGAGCGGGCGTCGCACGCGCTGCGGTTCGCCGCCGGCAACTTCTACGTCAACGACAAGCCGACCGGCGCGGTCGTCGGCCAGCAGCCGTTCGGTGGCGGGCGCGCCTCCGGCACCAACGACAAGGCCGGCTCCTGGCACAACCTGCTGCGCTGGACGTCACCGCGCACGATCAAGGAGACGTTCGTGCCGCCGACCGATCACCGGTACCCGCACATGGGTTAGGCGGGTGCGACCGCGACGATCTTGTCCAGGGTGAAGGCCCGGTCGTCGCGGCGCAGCCGGCACCACGCGTCGATGTTGCCGCCCGACAGCTGGGCGTTGTCGATGACGCGTTCGGAGGCACGGCCACCGGCGTCGACGTATCGGATCCACACCGGTGAGCCGTCCTCCACCGCGGTCGCCAGCAGCTGGGCCTGTTCCGGGCGCAGCTGCGGCGCTCGCTGCCGGATGAGCTCCAGCGTGTCCGGCCGCCGTTGCTGGGGCACGAGCAATCGCGCCGCCAGTTCGCCCGGGTCCACGGTGGACCGCGCCGCCGGGCGGCGTTGGTGATCGACCCTGGCACGGTGCAGCCGGACGGGCCCCGGGCCGGCGTCGCGGGCCGGCTGGTATCCGGCGGCCCGCAACGCGGCCAGGGTGTCCACCGGCGACAGCGCGGACCCGGCGACGGTCGGCGCGATCCGGCGCAGCTTCAGCGGCGCGAGCCCCTCGGCGGCGACGACGTCGTCCAGCAGCGCCGTGTCGTCGCTGACGATGACGCTGCCGACCCCGCGCACGTGCAGCGCGTCGGCCGCCGGCGCCGCGGGCAGCAGCCGCTGCGCCACGTCGGACACGCCGCGACCGTCGGCCAGGGCCCGGCCGAGCGGGCTGAGCGCGCCCGAGGCGCACACGCCCAGCAGGGTCGCCTCGGCCACGATCCCGATCACGACCGACCCGAGATCCTCCTGCGTCCGCGTCTGGAGCGGGGCCGTCCACCGCACGAGCGGCGCCAACGACGACACGTCGGCCACGGCGGTGTCCGGTGGCAGCTCGTGCATCGCCCGGACGACGACCTGCCGCAGCGGGGCGCCCGACCACCACTCCTTCAGCAGCCTGGCGAGCCGGTCCGCGGGGGCCCGCTCGGCCCAGTCGTCGTAGGCGAGGGTCGGCACCAGCCGGACCCCGTCCGGCCCCAGCAGCCGCGCCGCGACCGCCAGGTCCGCCAGCAGCGTCACCGTCGGCTCGTCCAGCCCCGAGGCGAGCGCGAGCCGGCGCTGCTCGCGCACCGCGACCCCACCGGCGCGCTGCCGGCCCAGCGGGCGGGCCGCCGCCGCGTCCAGCAGCACCGGGAGCCGTTCGAGCAGCAGCGTCGCCGCGCGGACCGCCGCGTCGCGCACCGCGGTCCGGTCGGCGGGCAGCAGCCGCGGCGACGGCGGCACCGGCTGGAACGGCTCCTGCTCGTGCGCCGGCAGATACGCCGCCGAGTACAGGGCGCCGTCGTCCTCCGACGGCCAGACGAGCGCCCGCTGGAGCAGCACCTGCAGGGTCGCGTCGAGGGCGGGGTCGTCGACGGCGACGTCGAGCCGGTCGGCGAGGTCGGGCAGCGGCACCGGGCCGGGCCCGGACAGTGCCTCGAGGACCTGGACGGCGGGCAGCGGCAGCGTCGCGATGATCTCGTCGATCCCGGTCCTGGCGGACAGCCGCGCGGCCAGTTGCACCAGGTCATCGGGGGGTGGCGCGCCGAGCGCGTCGGGACGGCGGCGCAGCACGGCGCTCAACTCGTCCGGTGCCAAACGACTCAGCCAGCCGACCAGTGCACCTCTCGTCACGACTCGTGACCTTATAGGTTGAGGAGGTGACCAACCCATCGGCCGGCAACGTCGCCGGCAACTGGCAGGACGCGCATTTCGGCGAGCAGGGCGGGCGCCTCACGTACGGTGACTACCTGCAACTGTCCGGCCTGCTGGACGCGCAGGTCCCCGAGTCGGACCCGGCCGCGCACGACGAGCTCCTCTTCATCACCATCCACCAGGTGTACGAGCTGTGGTTCAAGCTCATCCTCCACGAACTGACCGACGCCCGGGACCGGCTGCTGGTGGGGGAGACCTACCTGCCCCGCGTGCGTCTCGAGCGCTGCCTGGCGATCCAGCGGGTCCTGGTCGGGCAGGTCGACGTGATCGACACGATGACCCCGCAGGACTTCCTGCGCTTCCGCAACAAGCTGTCCCCGGCGTCGGGGTTCCAGTCCGCGCAGTTCCGTGAGATCGAGTTCCTCTCCGGCCTGAAGGACCCGACGTACCTGCAGCGCTTCCGCGGACTGTCCGATCTCGAAACCTCCCGGTTGACCCGGCGGCTGGACGAGCCGAGCGTGTGGGAGGCGTTCCTCGTCACCCTGGAGAAGGCCGGCTTCGCCGTGGCGAGCCACGAGGACCGCATCGCGTCGCTGCTCACGATCTCCCGCGACCGGGAGCACTACGGCCCGTTCTGGGACCTCGCCGAGACGATGGTCGCCCACGACCAGGCCTGGTCGCTGTGGCGGGCCCGGCACGTCCTCATGGCCGAACGCCAGATCGGCACCAAGGCCGGCACCGGCGGCAGTGCCGGCGGCGCCTACCTGCGCTCGCGGGTCGAGCTGCGCTTCTACCCCGAGCTGTGGGAGCTGCGCTCGCACATGTAGCCGCGCTACTCCTCTCTTTGTGCCAACCGCCCCACCCGGTCCGTCGCGGGGCATCGACGCGGGCCTACCGTCCTAGGTGATGGGGAGGGGTCCGATGAAAACGAAGACCTTGCTTGGCAACCGGTACCGGCTCGAGACCGAGGTCGCCCGGGGTGCCATCGGCGCGGTCTGGCGGTCGTACGACGAGCAGACCGGCCAGTGGGTCGCGGTCAAGGTCATGCGGTCCGAGGCGGCCGAGGTGCCCGAGCTGGTCGACGGGTTCCTCGGCGAGGCCGAGCTGCTCGCCGGCCTGGACCACCCGTCGGTGATCAGAGTGCACAACCTGATCACCGGCAAGGGCCTGCTGGCCATCGCGATGGAGCTCGTCGCCGGCCCTGACCTGCGCCGCCGGCTGCGCTCCGACGGGCCGCTGCCGCCCGCGGTCGCCGCCGAGGTCGTCGCGCAGGTCGCCGACGCCCTCGCCTACGTCCACGCGGCCGGCATCGTCCACGGCGACGTCAAGCCCGGCAACCTGCTCGTCCCGCTCGACGGCGGCCCGGTGCGTCTCGCCGACTTCGGCGTCGCCCGCCGCCTCGACCAGCCGGCCGGCCCGACCCACGCCACCCCCGAGTATGTGGCGCCCGAGGTCGTCTCCGGTGGGCTGCCCAGCCCCGCCTCCGACGTGTACGCGCTCGGCGTCGTGCTGTTCGAACTGATCTGCGGCCGGAGCCCGTACCGCGGCGGATCCCCCAACGACGTCCTGCGCCGGCACGCCGACTGCGTGCCCGTCCCACCGCCTGGGATGCCGGCCGCGCTCTGGCCGATCATCGAGGCCTGCATGGAGCTCGACCCGCGCATGCGCCCGGCGGCCGCCTCGATCGTGGGTCGGCTCCGGGTCGCGGAGGGCGCCCTGGACGGCTTCGAGCCGCTGCCCCGCCTCCCCGCCGAGGCGGTCACGTTCTGGGTGCGCTCCGCCGAGCAGACCGCCCCGGTGTCGGCGCCGGTCCGTCGGGTCGACTGGGTGCCGCTGCCGACCGCGCCCACCTCACCGGCCGCGGCGTCGGCGGCCCTGATGATGGCGGTGCCGATCAAGGACCTGCCGACCGAGCCCAACGGGCTGCCGCTCGGCGAGATGCCGACGCAGGCGCAGGGGCCGGGCGCGTTCGCTGCGTCGGTCCGCCAGGACGTCGCCGACCTGCCGACCGCGCCGAACGGGATCGACGCGGCGGACGTGGAACCGCCGACGGAGATCATCGTGGCCCCGGCCGCGGCCGCGGAGGAGCAGCCCTTCGCGGCGACGGGGGAGCCGACGGACGAGGCGCCGGCCGCCGCGGACTCGGACTCGGACTCGGACTCGGACTCGGAGGATCCGACGGTGGTCGTGCACGAGGCGCCGACCGCCGCTGTCCCGGTTCCGGAGGAGCCGACGGTGGTCGTCGTCTCGGAGGAGCCCCCGGTCGCTGCTGTCCCGGTTCTGGAGGAGCCGACGGTGGTCGTCGTCTCGGAGGAGCCCCCGGTCGCTGCTGTCCCGGTTCTGGAGGAGCCGACGGTGGTCGTCGTCTCGGAGGAGCCCCCGGTCGCTGCTGTTCCGGATTCGGAGGAGCCTCCGGCTGCCGTCGCTGAGGAGCCGACCGTCGTCGTGCTGGCCAAGCCGGTGGAGGCTCAGCCCGCCGGAGCGCTCGCGGCGCTGAACAAGGCACTCGCCGCGCCGCCGGCCGGGGATGCTGTGGCCGCCCAGGAGGGTGGCGTTCTGGAAGCCGCCGGTCCGGTCGCTGAGGTTGCCCCGGCCGCCGACCTGGGTCACGTCGTCGAGGTGGACCCGGTTGCTGACGAGGCTCTGGGCGCGGAGCCGGGTCCGGCCGACGAGGCCGGCGGGCCCGCGCTCGTGACGGACGTGCCGCTGTGGGGAGGCGACACGCCGGAGCAGGATGGGAACGCCACGCCGGTCGCCGAGCTGGACGAGCCGCCTGCGGCGGAAGCGTTCACCGCGGTGCTCACGCCCGGCATCCCGCACCAGCGGGCGGCGCACCCGTCCGTTCCCGACACTGTCCCGGCCGATGCCATCCCGGTCGGCGCCGCGCCGGGCGGCGACCGGCGGTCCGACGCCGCCGTTCCCGCCGCGGCGGAGGAGCCGTCCACCGACGTGGTCGTGCCCGCGGCCTGGCCCGTGCTGCCCGACCGGGCCAACGCCCCCACCGGCCCGCGCCTGGACGCGCCGGAGGACCCGTGGAACGCGCTGCCGACCGAGGTCCTGGCGTCCTCCGCCTCGCCCCAGGCCGGTTACGGTCCGCCGGTCGGCCAGGAGCTGCCGGCTGGGCACGAGTCGCCGGCCGCCCCGGACGGGCTGTCCTGGCTCCGGGCCGCCTCGGACGAGTCGGCCGAACCTGCCGGTGACGGCGTGACCGGCCGGTCCGCCGACACCCCGGCCGATGGTGCCGGCCGGTCCGACCGGCGGGTCCTCGCCGGCGTGGCCGGGGCGGCGCTGCTGCTGATCCTGCTCGGGATCGGCGGGGTCCTGCTCTCGGGCGCGTTCGACGGCGACGGCCGCCGGCCCGCTCCGGTGAACGCGACCACGCCCACGGGTGACTCCGGCGCGTCGCCCGCGCCGAGCGCCGGGCCTTCCGGCGACGCGTCGCCTTCCGGGGAGCCTTCCACGGACGGTTCCACCGCGCCCGGAGGCGGCGGGAAAACGCCCACGAAGCGTCCGTCGACGGTGCCGTCGCCGACCCGGTCGCTGCCCGGTATCGGTGATCCACTGCCGCCGTTCCCGACGATGCCGTCCTTTCCCCCGCCGCCGAAATTTCCGTCCTAACTCGACTGTCGCGACGCGACTGTCGACAGTGGATTTGTCGAAATCCTGGACTGGGCCGGAGAAAGATGACAGCGTAGGTCCATGGCGGAATCTGGAGTCAACGCGACGGCGGCGGCCCTGCTCGGTCTGCTGCACGAGGGGCCGATGACCGGCGGGCAGCTCATGGCCGCCGCGCAGCGACGCCTCGGGGCCTACTGGTCGATGACGCGTAGCCAGGTCTACCGCGAGCTTCCCGCACTCGCCGCCGCCGGCTACGTGAAACTCGGCAAGCCCGGTGCGCGTTCGAGCCAGCCGTATGCGATCACACCGGCCGGGAAACGGGCATTCACCCGCTGGTTGTCGGAGCCCGCCGGTCGTGAGGCGCTGCGCAATCCCGTCGCATTGCGTGTCGCGTTCGGCGGGCAGCAGTCAGGTGCACAACTGCAGCAGGTCTATGCGCAGGCGTCCGAATACCACAATGCGGCGCTGACCGAGGCGCGGGAATTGGCCAAAGAGGCGAAGAAGGCCGGTGACGAGTTCTATGCGGCGTCGCTGGAGTTCGCGGTCGGCTATCACAAGGCGGCGCTCGCCTGGCTCAAGGGCGCGCCCAGCAAATAGCCGCGCGGATGCCGGGACCGGTGCCGGTCGGCTCGCCGTACACCATCCACCGCCGGATGCGCACGCCGCTTCGGCGTAGTCTTTGAGGGTGACCGCTCTCGACCACGCCGAATCGCTGAAGCACCTTGATGGCATCCTGCGCAACATCGAGGCCGTCATCGACCTCAACCGTCTCCGGAAGGAGAAGGCCGAGCTCGAAGAGGCCGCGGCCGTGCCCAACCTGTGGGACGACCAGGTGGCCGCGCAGAAGGTGACCTCGCGGCTGTCCTACGTGCAGGGCGAGATCGGCAAGCTGGAGCGGCTGCGGGCCAAGCTCGACGACGCCGTGGTGCTGCTGGAGCTCTCCCAGGACGAGGACGACGCCGGCTCGCTCAACGAGGTCGCCGACGAGATCGCCGCGCTGACCAAGTCGATCGAGGAGCTCGAGGTCCGCACCCTGCTCTCGGGCGAGTACGACGCCCGTGAGGCGCTCGTCACGATCCGCGCGGGCGCCGGTGGCGTCGACGCCGCGGACTTCGCCGACATGCTCCTGCGGATGTACCTGCGCTGGGCGGAGCGGCACGGCTACAGCACCGACGTCTACGACACCTCGTATGCGGAGGAGGCCGGGATCAAGTCGGCCACGTTCGCGGTGAAGGCGCCGTATGCGTACGGGACGCTGTCGGTCGAGTCCGGCACGCACCGCCTGGTGCGGATCAGCCCGTTCGACAACCAGGGGCGCCGGCAGACGTCGTTCGCCGCGCTCGAGGTCGTGCCGGTGGTCGAGCAGACCGACGAGGTCGAGATCCCGGACGACGAGCTGCGCGTGGACGTGTACCGCTCCAGTGGCCCCGGCGGTCAGGGCGTCAACACGACCGACTCAGCGGTGCGGCTGACCCACCTGCCCACCGGCATCGTGGTCTCCTGCCAGAACGAGCGTTCGCAGATCCAGAACAAGGCGACCGCCATGACCGTGCTGAAGGCCAAGCTCCTCGCCGTGAAGCGGGCCGAGGAGAAGGCGACCATGAACGAGCTCCGCGGCGACGTGCAGGGCTCGTGGGGCGATCAGATGCGCTCCTATGTGCTGCACCCGTACCAGATGGTGAAGGATCTGCGCACCGAGCACGAGACGGGCAACCCGTCGGCGGTCTTCGACGGCGACCTCGACGGCTTCATCGACGCCGGCATCCGGTGGCGCAAGCAGCGCGAGCTCAACCCCGCGTAGGCCCGCCCGGGGCATGATCATCGCATTGGAGTGCGCCGATCACCTTGGGTAATCGATTGATCAAGGCCGCGAGTGAGGCGTACGTCACACTCGCGGCTGGAATCACGCGCTGCCCTGCGGTTCAGGTCAGCTCTTCGGGTTCGCATTTAGGGCAAACGACGCGCGACGCACTTCGTGTACTTGGCGTGGATGTCACACCGCGTAGACTCACGTCCCGTGATTCGGCTTGACCACGTGACGAAGACGTATCCGAAGGCGTCCCGCCCCTCACTCGACGATGTTTCCGTCAACATCGAGAAGGGCGAGTTCGTCTTCTTCATCGGACCTTCCGGCTCAGGCAAGTCCACGATCATCAAGCTGCTGCTGCATGAGGTCACGCCCAACAAGGGCAAGGTCGTCGTGAACGAACGCGACGTGACCTCGATGCGCTCGTGGCGCATCCCGGCGTTCCGCCGGCAGATCGGCTGCGTGTTCCAGGACTTCCGCCTCCTGCCCAACCGCACCGCCTATGAGAACGTCGCCTTCGCCCTTGAGGTCATCGGCAAGTCGAAGGGCGTCGCTCGTCGCGTCGTCCCCGAGGTGCTGGAGCTCGTCGGCCTGGGCGGCAAGGAGCACCGCTACCCCCACGAACTGTCCGGTGGTGAGCAGCAGCGGGTCGCCGTGGCCCGCGCGTTCGTCAACCGGCCACTGATCCTGCTCGCCGACGAGCCGACCGGAAACCTGGACCCGGACACGTCGATCGAGATCATGCGGCTGCTCGACCGGATCAACCGGACCGGGACCACGGTCGTCATGGTCACCCACGACTCCAACATCGTGAACCAGATGCGCCGGCGGGTCGTCGAGATCGAGAGCGGCCGGATCGTGCGCGACCAGCCGCGTGGTGTCTACGGCTGACGACCTCAGTCGTAATCCACACCTGACTTTGCCGGGTCCGCTGGGAAGGAACCCCACCCGATGCGCTTGAAGTACGTCCTGTCCGAAGTCCTGACCGGGCTGTGGCGAAACGTCACCATGACCATCGCGATGATCATCACGATGACCGTGTCGCTGACCATGCTGGGCGCCAGCCTGCTGCTGTTCTTCCAGGTCAACAAGATGGAGGACTTCTTCTACCAGCGCGTAGAGGTCTCCATCTTCCTGAAGGCCGACGTCACCGACGAGCAGCGCGGCAGCATCAAGAGCGCGCTCGAGAGCAGCGCCCTGGTCAAGGAGGTGACGTACGAGAGCCGCGACCAGGCCTGGGAGCGGTTCAAGACGCAGTTCCGCGACGCGCCCGACCTGGTGAACGCGACGAAGAAGGAGTCGCTGCCGGAGTCGTACCGGGTGAAGCTCAAGGACCCGACCAAGGTCAAGGAGCTCTCCGCCGAGATCGGCACCCAGCAGGGCATCAGCGACATCGTCGACCAGCAGGAGTTGCTGAAGAAGGTCTTCGAGCTGCTGGGCGCGCTGCAGACCCTGGCGCTCACCGTCGCCATCATCCAGGGCGCCGCGGCATTGCTCCTGGTGGCCAACACCATCCAGGTGGCCGCCTACAGCAAGCGCCGCGAGGTCGCGGTCATGAAGCTCGTCGGCGCCTCGAACTGGTTCATCCAGTTGCCCTTCGTCCTGGAGGCGGTATTTGCCGGTCTGCTCGGCGCGCTGCTGGCCTTCGGGGGGTTGGTCGCGGCGAAGTTCTTCTTCATCGACGGCTCGCTCAAGGCGCTGGCCAATGTCCTGCTCCCGATCGACTGGAGCAGCATCTGGCTGATGCTGCCGGTCCTCTGCGGCGCCGGCGGCCTGGTCAGCGCGATCACCGCCTGGGTCACGCTGCGGTTCTACGTGCGCGTCTGACCTGCACGAACGTCAAGGGGTGGGCCGGTTCCGGCCCACCCCTTTCGTATATCCGAAGTGCGCCACGATAGGGGCATTTCGCCAAAATTCCGGACTTATGGGTCTTTTCCTGCGTACGGTAACCCTCAAGTGGTACTGGAGGGTTATGTGAACCGGATCGGGATCATCTGCGCCATCGGCGCCGTCGTCGTGCTACTCGGCAGCGGCACGGCCGGACACGCCGACGCCCGCGACGACAAGGCGCGTGTGGACCGCCAGCTCCAGGAGACCCAGGCCACCCTCGAGGCCGCCACCGACCGGGCCCAGCAGGCCGCCGCCGACCACGCCGCGGCGACCGCCGCGCTGCCCGGCGCCCAGGACGCCCTCGAGGACGCGAAGGGCCGGGTCATCGCCGCCGAGGCGGCGGCGCGCCAGGCGCAGCGCGACCGGGACGCCGCCGACGCCGTCGTCGAGGCCGCCGACGCCGAGTACGACGGCGCCAAGGCCCAGGTCGAGCAGGGCCGCGACGACGTGTCCGCGTTCGTCGCCGCCGCGTACAAGGGCAGCGGGTTCGCGATGTTCAACTCGATCCTCGAGTCCGGCTCGCCGAACGACCTGGCGCTGCGCATCTCCTACCTGGACCGGGTCGCCGCCGAGAGCCAGCGGGCCCTGGACGAGCTGACGATCGCCAGGATGTCGGCCAAGCAGCGCTCCGGCGCCGCCGAGCTGGCCCGCGACAAGGCCCGCCAGGCCGCCGAGCAGACCCGCCAGGCGTTGCAGGACAGCATGGCCGCGCAGGCCGGCGCCGAACAGGCCGCCGCCGACGTCAAGACCCTGATCGACAAGAGCGCCCAGGCGGAGGCCGTCGCCAGCTCCGAACGCACCGCCGTCCTCGCCCGCTACCAGCAGCTCAAGGTCGACAGCGACCGGATCGCCGGCGAGCTGCGGGCCGAGGCGGCGGCGGAGGCCGCGGCGGCGGCGAAGGCGGCCAGGGCTGCCGGTCGGCCGGCTGCCAGCGGTGCCCAACTCACCACCGCGATCCCACCGAGCAGCGGCGCGTTCTTCCTCATGCCGGTGCACGGCTGGAAATCCAGCAACTACGGCATGCGCTTCGACCCCGTCTACAAGGTGTACCAACTGCACGCCGGCATCGACGTCGCGGCGGGGGGCGGGCAGCCGATCGTCGCCGCCGCCGACGGCAAGGTGGTGCGGGCCGGCTGGGCCGGTGGCAACGGCAACTACACCTGCATCTCCCACGGCATCTACCAGGGCAAGGGACTCGCCACCTGCTACGGCCACCAGTCCCAGATCCTGGTCAAGGTCGGCCAGACCGTCCGCCGCGGCGAGCTCATCGGCCGGGTCGGCACCACCGGCGCTTCCACCGGCAACCACCTGCACTTCGAGGTCCGGCTCAACGGCAGCCCGATCCAGCCGCTGAGCTGGCTGCCCGGGTGTCTGTGCTGAAACAGCCTTGCCCCGCGCGTTACGCTGATACTCCTGTCAAGATTTCTGGAGGGGTCGATGCCGCGCGAAAAGGGACGCAAGCTCATCGCGTCCAACCGTAAGGCGCGCCACGACTACGAGATCCTCGAGGAGCTCGAGGCCGGCATCGCGCTGACCGGCACCGAGGTCAAGTCGCTGCGGGCCGGCCGCTGCTCGCTCGTCGACGCCTTCGGGCAGATCTCCGACCGGGAGGTGTATCTCCATGCGATGCACATCCCCGAGTACACGATGGGCACCTGGACCAACCACCCCCCGCGCCGGGTCCGGAAACTGCTGCTGAAGCGGCAGGAGATCGACCGCATCGGGACAAAGGTTCGGGAGAGTGGTCTCACCCTGGTGCCGCTTTCGGTGTACTTCTCCAACGGTTGGGTCAAGGTGGAGCTCGGCCTCGCCCGCGGCAAGAAGTCCTACGACAAGCGCCAGTCCCTGGCGAAACGTGATGCCGAGCGGGAGATCTCTCGCGTCATGGGCAGCAGGAACAAGGGCAGAGACGAGTAAATCGTCCCGGGTGGCTGAGTAGTCTACGACGGGCAAGCGAGCAATGCGTGCAAGCCCTATAGTCCGTGCGTGACCGAGATTCGGGTCGATGTCGACCTCGAGCACCCACCCCCCGCGGTGTGGCGTGCGCTCACCGAGGCGCACCTCGTCACCGACTGGCTGCCCACCACCCGGTTCATGGTCCGCGACGACGGCACGTTCACGTTCCAGGCGAGCACCCTGGCCGGTCTCGAAGACCCGATCGAGGGCGAGATCGTCACCACCGAGGCGCCGCACCGGCTGGTGATGCGCTGGTCCGGGGAGAACCTGCACACCGTCGTCGCCCTCACCCTCGACGAGCTGCCCGGCGACGGCACCCGGCTCACCCTCACCCAGAGCGGCTTCCTCGGTCCGCAGGGCACGATGCGGCGCCGGGTGCTGCGCCGGACGTACCAGCAACTCTTCGAAGGCCCGATGGTGGCGACGCTGGCCCGTCAGGCCGCCGACCCGCCGGCCGCGCCCACGGTCACCGACCCGCCGGCGGTCGTGCGGCGCAACGACGGCGGCCCCTTCAACCGGCTGCCGCGCCAGCTCAACTCGCCGAGCCGGTCCGCGCCGGGCCTCTGCTCCCAGGTGCGCTCCACCGCCGGACCCCGCCCGACGACCACGATGCCGGGCTTCGCCGCCGCCGTCCTGGGCGCGAGAGCCACCGGTGTCGCCGCCGTGCCGGCCACCCGTGCCGACGACACCATGACACCCAGCCATCAGCCCACGCACCGGCGGGGTGTGTCCGCACTTTCCGCGTGGGTACGCCGAAGCTGGCACCGCATCGTCACCGCGCGTGACTGGTCGGCCGATCGTCGTAGCCAGGCCGTCGCCGCGGCGGCCGCGATCCTGCTGCTGCTGGCGATGATCGCGCTGCTCGTCGGCAAGGCCACCGCGCCGCACCCGGCCAAACCGCCCCGCACCGGCGGCGGCGTCGAGGGCCCGGCCCAGGCCACCGTCCCGGCAGCACCCGCGGAACGCTCCCCACGCGTCGCCGTGGTCCCGGCGACCTCGGCACCCACCGGCCCACCCCCGGCGGTGGCCACGTCCGCGCCCAGCGCCGCCACCACCGGCCCGCAGCTCACCGCCCGCACCCGCACCGAGGACCTGACCCTGACCTCCTACCGGGTCACCGTCACGATCGCCAACCCCAGCACCGCCCCGAGCACCGACTGGACCGTCGTCATCGTCCTGCCCCTGCTCGACCTCACCGTCCGGGACGTCGACGGCGCCGTCATGTCCCGCACCGGCCTCAAAGTGATCTTCACCCCCGTCGACAGCACCCGCACCATCCGCAACGGCGGCTCCGTGACCTTCCGTTTCGAGGTCGAGGGCCTGGGCGTGCGCAGCACCCTCCTCGACTGCACCATCGACGGCCGCCCCTGCACCCAGGTATCGGGATGAAAAGCTGGTGGGGACGCGCTACGCTAGATCAGCCGCTACGGAGCGGCAGCCAACACCACCCGCGCGGGGGTGACTGGTTTCGACTTTGTGCGCCGCGCTAGGGGAAGCGAGTCGAGGAAGCCGACGTTGTCTCGTGAATCAGTCGTCGGAAAGTTATAAGCGCCAATCTTAAGCGCTCCGATCTCGCTCTTGCTGCCTAAGCAGGAGTAGCAGATCTGTCGGTCCGGGTTCGCCTTCGACCCGATCGCCGGCATCAGCTAGAAGGCTGGCCAACCGAGTCCTGTCGCGGGGCTCGTGCGGCGAGATCAATCGCGACTGGACCCGTCATACCGACTCGCTCGCATGATCGGTAGGGCCGAGTAGAGGCACAGCGAGCTGCGCTCGGAGAAGCCCTAGCAAAGCAACGAAGGACCCGGGTTCGATTCCCGGCACCTCCACCGAACCGGTGAACGCCCCCTGCTCACGCAGGGGGCGTTCACCGTTCCGGTTCGGATTCCTCGCGCAGCCTCCGGCTGCTCCAGGCGGGGGGCTGCGCCACCCCACACCCCCCATGCTCGGCGGGGCCTCGCACTGCCGGCGTGCCGCCTGGCAGGGATTCGCTGCGCGTGCATCTGTGCCGCGCTTGCCGGGCAGGCTGGGGTGCGGCTCGCCGCGCGGGGCGGTCGGCGTTGGTTTCGCCCTCGTGCGCCGGAGGCTTCGTGTGCTCTCGAGTGTTGGAGCTGGTCACTTTCACTCCCAAGGGTCCGCCCTGCGGCTGGTCCAGACTCTTCGTGTCCGCATCCTTGCCCAGCCTGTCCGCCTTGGGGGCGTCGTTTCCGTCGTATGGCTCAATAGAAATGATGCGGTCATCAAGTGGCCATACGGCAACTTCTGGGCTAGCGTGTCGGTGTTGTCTTGATGGCGTGCATCGCCAGAGGCCGGTCGTCATGGCAGGCTTGTGGCAGCAGTCGTCGGGAGGTGTGAGCTGATGAGCGTTGCTGTGCTGGAGCACGAAGGACCGTGGAGTGAGGACGAGTACCTTGCGCTCGGCGAAACGCCGGACCGGATCGAGCTCCTGGACGGGAGTCTTCTGGTGAGCCCGGCACCGAGCAAGCGACACCAGCGGCTTTTCGTCGCTGCTGTTCGTAGAGTTCGACCGGGCAGCCTTCGATGCTGGACTGCTTGCGTTGGAAGCGGTGAACGTCCGCCTGCAAAGTGGGCGAATCATGATTCCCGACCTCGTCGTGGCGGACACCGACGAGGACGGTGTGGTGATCGATGCTCCCGATGTGATGTTGGTGGTCGAGGTCGTTTCCCCGGGCAACGCTGCAACCGACCGCCTGGTGAAGATGGGCCTGTACGCCAAGGCAGGTATCAGGCTGTACCTGCTCGTCGAGCAGGAACCACCGGGTTCCGTGACATTGCGGTTGTTCCAGCTTGACGGCGCGCACTACATGGAGCACGCGGTAGCGAAAGCCGGCGAGGTGCTTTCCGTCGAGGAGCCGTTCGCATTCGAGCTCGACCCGAGCGACCTGTTGAGCCGGGTGCCCCGCCGGCTCACGTGAGCGGGTTCAAGTAGGCCATCGTTGCCCTCACCGTTCCGGTCCGGATTCCCCGCGCGGCCTCCGGCTGCTCCAGGCGGGGGGCTGCGCCACCCCACACCCCCCATGCTCGGCCGGGCCTCGCACTGCCGGCGTGCCGCCTGGCAGGGATTCGCTACGCGTGCTGACGGAGGCTTCATATGCTCTCGAGTGTTGAAGCTGGTCACTTTTTCACTCCCAACCGACCCTCTGCGGCTGGTCCAGACTCTTCATGTCCGTGTCCTTGACCAGCCTTTTCCACAGATCGCTGGGCCGGGGAGGTGTCGGCGTCTGCGATGATGCTGGGGTCAGCCTATCGATGGGGTCTGACAGTTTCGCGGGCGTTGGGGTGGTGGCGCTGGACCCGTTTGGGGCGCGCCGCGGCGTGCAGCGGAGAGGTCTGGTTCTTCGCCGGGAAGTGGCGTTCAATCGGCGTTGGGAGGCTGATGTGCAGCGTGGCTACGTGGTGAGCATGGTTGGCGGGGCCGTGTTGCTGGCGACCTCGTTCGCGGACCTTTTCGACGCCGAGGGTCAGGGGGTCGGCAGGGCCACCGGGTGTTCGGCGTGGTCGGCGTGCCCGGGATTCGACAGCGGCTACCAGCCGAACGCGCTGCTGCCCTGGCTCGTCGGGATCGGGGTCGTTGTCGCGTTCTCCAGCCCGGTCTTCAAGCGGTCATGGTGGCCGGCGGTCTACGCCGGGCTGGCGGTGGCGCTGCTGCTGTTCGTCGTGCTGTTGATGACGTCCGGCGGGCCGTACACCTATGACGAATGGAACTACACGGCGTCGGCAGCGCCGTCGCCGTGGCTTGCGCTCATGGTCGCGGCGCTGGTGGCGATCGGGGTCGGGCCGCGGAAGCTGCCCAGGCCAGATGACGGTGGTTGATCGGTCGACATGGTGTCGGCTGGGACCGGGCCGGTGTCGGGCAAGCTGCAACCCATCGCCTCCCTGTGCCTTGTCTGAATGAGATTCAGACCGCGAGGAAGTCGACGTCGTATTTGTGGATGTGGGCGTCGCGGGTGACCAGGGTTAGCTAATGCCTTAGTCCGAGCCTTCGGTGTTACCCGGCGCCCTGATGGGTAGGAGTGCACCCGTCATGTCCCGACGGTGTCGGGAGACGTAGGACTGCACGATGGCAGTGAGGGGGTACGGACGTGCAGGAGGACCGTTTGCATCGCGAGTTGGCCGCTGCCGTGGCCGAGCTGCGGACCGCTTTCGTCGAGCACGACCGGGACAAGGTCGCCGGGCTCGTCACCGACAACCATGTCTCGATCATGTCCTACGCCCGCTTCGACGGGCGCACACAGCTGCTCGACCACTTTGACGACTTCGCCTTCCGGAGCCTCCCGACGGAGGACCTGACCACCACGCCGCTCGGCCCCGACGGGGCACTCGTCAGCTTCCGCAGCACGCTCGACGGCACCTACGCAGGCCGGCCCGTGCCCCGCGATGTGCTCATCGGCGAGGTCTGGCTGCGCCAGAACGGGAACTGGCGTGAGGCGACCTATCAGGAGACTCCGCTCTAGGAGACCTCGCGCCCTGTTCTTCCTGGAGGTGTCGGCCTGCGGGAAGAACAGGGCGCGGTGCGTATGGGTGAGGATTCACGCAGCCGGGGTTCGGCGAGTCGGGTCCATGACTGGACGGGTTTTCGCTGGTCACGGTGGGCCGTTCCGGTGGGATTCATCGGTATCGTGGTTTGGGTGATCGAGCTGTTGTTCGAGCCGGGGGACCTGGCTCGGATCCGCTTCGCACGTTCGCCCATGCATGAGGTCATGAGCAGCATGCGGGTGGCTGATCACGCCGGGCGGGCTCGGATGCATCAGCCGTGGGTCCGGTCGGTGCGAGGGGCTGTCTCCGCGCTGCGGCTTGAGCTGCTGCGGCCGCTGCTCGCCGATCCGCGGTACGTGCCGGAGTTTCTGATGCCGTCGCCGGATCGGATGGACACGAGGTTCGCCGACGAACTGGCCCGGGTCCGCACGACCCCGGAGGACGCCGTCCGGGCGCAGCTGGAGCTGCTCGGTGGTGACGCGCCGCTGCCGGAGACGCTTCGCCCGCTGTACGAGCATCCGGAGCGGGAGCTCGGCCGGCTGGCCGCCGAGGTGCAGGCCTACTGGCGGGTCGCGATCGAGCCGGTCTGGTCGCGGCTGGCGGGACTGCTCGACGCCGAGGTCGGGTACCGTGCGGATCAGCTGACGTCCGGCGGGATCGTGCGGCTCCTGGGAAACCTGCATCCGGAGCTGGAATACGCGGACGACGCGTTGCGGATCCTCTGGCCCACCTGGCGGTCGCAGCGCCGGCTCGACGGCGCCGGGGTGCTGTTGGTGCCGTGCGTGTTCGCGTGGCCGTCGCTGCTGGTGGACACCGATCCGCAGGGCCCGACGCTCATCTACGGCCCGCGCGGTGTCGGTCAGGTCTGGGACGGCTCGGCCCGGTCGTCGGCCCCGCCGGTCGCCGACCTGCTCGGCCGCAGCCGGGCGGCGCTGCTGGTGCGACTCGACCTTCCGCTGTCGACCACGCAGGTCGCGCGGGATCTCGGGCTGAGTGCGGCGTCGGTGAGCGAGCACCTGTCGGTGCTGCGCCGCTCGGGGCTGGTCACGTCCCGGCGGTCGGGGCGGCAGGTGCTGTACCAGCGCACGGCCCTCGGCACCGACCTCCTCGGCGCCGCGTCAGGAAAAGAGCATTCGGTGAGAACCGAATCGTGGAGCCGCCGCATCGGCTGAGCCGACCATGTCCGGGACAGTGCAACGGACATGAGGAGGCCAGATGCGCATAGTGAAGGTGCTCGTTCTGACGGCGGCCATCGTGGCGGTGGGCGCGGCACCGGCGGCCGCGTCCGGATCGGGTGGCGGTGGGTGGGAGCCCACGAGCACGCCGCCGTTCGTGATCCCGGCGGGGGACGTGTGCTCCTTCGAGGTCAAGGGCGACATCGTCCGGGACCGGGAGCGGATGCGCACCCCGGCCAGCTACCCGGACGGTTCGCCGAAGGTCCAGGACTTCGAGGGTGTCCTGGTGATCCGGTACACCAACACCAGCAACCACAAGTCAGTCGTCCGGGACGCCACCGGCTCGATCCGCGTGTACTACCTGCCGGACGGCACCAGGGTCTCGCAGCTCAAGGGCCACAACGCCCTGCCGATCAAGGCGACCAACGTCGGCTTCCCCGGCGGGGACTACATCACCCGCGGCGACTTCGTCGTGATCAGACATCCCGACGGCAGCCGGGAGGTGCCGGTCCAGCTCGGCACGATGGAGAACCTCTGCGAGACGCTCGCCTAGACCGGCAGCGGGCCCCCGACGACGTCGGGGGCCCGCTGTGGAGACAGGTGTTACAGAGCCGGGTAGGCGTTGGTCATGAGCTGCTGGAACTGGGCCGAGAACCACGCGCCGGAGACCGGGGCGTTGGGCAGGGCGCCGCTCATGCTGTTGCCGTTGCGGCCGTTACCCGTGTACGTCGGGTCGCACATCCCGTCGAAGCCCTTGCCGCCCGGGTTGTTCGGGCCGGTGGGGATCAGCGAGCTGGAACCGTCGGACTCGCCCGGGGGCTTGATCCAGACGTACGCGTCGATGCCGGTGGCCGGGGTGGCCCGGGGACGCTCGCCGAGGCCGGCGCCGCTCTGGTTGCACCAGTTACCGGCGTGGATGCGCCGGTCGATGCGGGAGGCGTTGACCCAGGTGTTCATGTCGGTCGAGGTGCTCGCCGCGGTCGGCCGGGCGGTGCCGCCCCAGCCGTTGCGGGAGGTGTCGATCAGCATGCCGATGTTCGAGTTGAAGCCGAGCGAGACCAGCTTGGTGCGGAAGGCCTGCGCGAAGGTCAGCTCGTCGGTGTAGAAGTTCCAGTCGACCCACTTGGACTGGCGGACCGACTGGCCGCCGACGGTGGCGCCGATGGTGACGAACGGCTCGGTCAGCGCCGAGTAGTTCGCGGTGTTGGTGATGAAGCCGTCGACGGTGGCGAAGCCGCCGGTGGCACCCTGCGCCACCTGGGCGAACAGCGTCGCGGCGGGGCCGAAGTTGCTGTCCCAGCCGAGCCAGCCGTGGTGCGCGGCGTCGATGTAGTTGTAGGTGTTCGTGCCGGCGGCGTGCAGCTTGCTCAGGGCGTACTGGATGCCCGTCGAGTAGTTGCCGTTGGCCTTCATGACCGCGCAGGCCGCGGTCGCGCCGGCCTCGCCGCCCGCGTTGGTGACGATGTTCGGCAGCGAGTCGATCTCGACGATGTTGACGATCCGGATCGACTTGTACTTCGGGTCGGCCTCGATCGCGGCGATCGGGTCGATGTACTCGGTCTTGTACCGGTCGATCTCTGTCGGCCCGAGCTCACCGTTGGAGGCGAGGGCCGCGCAGTCCCGGCCGGGCAGGTTGTAGATCACGAACTGGGCGAGCGTCGCGCCCTGGGCGAGGGCGTTGTCGAGGTGCTTGCGCATGCTCGTGGTGTAGCCCGAGCCCGACGGCGCGGTGATCGCGGCGATCGTGTCCAGCCAGACGCCGGTCGGCTGGTTGGCGATCCGGCTGCCGCCGGCCTCGGCGGCGGCCTTGGCCGACCAGTCCGGGTTCACGTAGACCTTGGCGCCGACGTACGGGTTGTCGACGTGCGTCGGGTCGGTGCCGCCGGTGGTGACCGTGATCGGCACCGAGGTGCTGGTGGCGGTCGCGTTCGCGGCGTTGAAGACCTTGGCGGACAGCGAGTACGAACCGGCGGCGACGTTCGTCCAGCTGTAGGTGTACGGCGAGCTGGTGTCAGTACCCAGCAGCGTCGTGCCGTTGTAGAACTCGACCTTGCTGACCGTGCTGCCGGGGGCGGTGGCGGTCGCGGCCAGGCCCACCGTGGCGGGTGCGGTGAACGAGGAGCCGGACGACGGGCTGGTCAGGGACACGGTCGGCGCGGTCGGGTTCGTCGACGTGGACTGCGACGCCGACGGGGTCGGGGACGTCGTGGTGCCGCCGGTGCACGCCGTGCCGTTCACCGTGAAGTTCGCGCCCGCGGGGTTGGCGCCGCTCCAGGCACCGTTGAACCCGAACGAGATCGTCCCGTTGGTGGCGACGGTGCCGTTGTAGCTCAGGTTTGTGGCGTTGACGTGCACGCCCGACTGCGTCTTGTTGGCGTTCCAGATCTGCGTGATCGTCTGCGACGAGTTGCCGAAGTCCCAGCCGACGTTCCAGCTGGTGAGCGGGTCGCCGAGGTTCGTGACGTCGACCTGGGCCCCGAAACCGCCGGGCCACTGGTTGGTGATCGTGTACTTGGCCGAGCATCCGGCCGCCGCGAAGGCCTGGTTGGCGAGCACGACGACACCGCCGGTGGCCGCGAGCGCGGCCGCCGATATGAGGGCGATTTTGCGCCTCATCGAGTCTCCTTACATTGATGAACCACGGTTGGTGCGCCATCACGGTCCGCACTGGCGCAGCACCCCGTCAAGACAACCGATCGCGGCATGCCGTCTACCTCGTGTGCAATCGGAAAAGTGCCTGAAACTTTCGCCGCGAACTCGGCGCCGACCAGCGTTTTCATGGTCGGCGGGGCGACGATTGGCGCCCGCGGCGGCCGCTCCTGGCCGGCCGGAATGCGGATGATTCACCCGGGTATTCGCATTGCTCGACCCGGGCCGGAATCGCTATGTGGCAGCGCGTTCCGCGCAGGTGAAACACGCGGACCTGTGCTCCGCCGAGAACAGATGACGGACGACGGTGACCTGCTTCGCGGGGATGCCGCACAGCGTCGCGTCGCCGTCGACCGCATGTTCTGTACCGCCGGCCGACGCGTTCGGCGACGGCGTGAGGCCGGCCGGGAAGGGGGTCTGCGCAACGGGGCGAACCGACCGCGCGGCGATCACCGGACGCGTGTACCGCGGCATGATCACGACGAACCGCCGCGCCGCCGTGACCACCTCCGCCGCGCCGAACGGGCCCTCGGTCCGCAGCGCCTCGTCGGCCTGCCGGGCGCCCTCCATCGCCCCGTACAGCCGGACCGATGACCGGACGTTCCCGGCGGACGCTCCGCGGATCCACGGGTGGACCGGTGCGCCCTGCTTGAGCGCCTCGACGAGTGCGTCGCGCAACGGCCCGGCGTCGGCGGCGAGGATCTTGTCGTGCAGGAGCTCCTGCGGCGACGGCCGGCCCGGCGTCGCGGCGGCACGCTGCACGCAGCGCGGACACGCCGACGCGGCGTCGGGAGCGAAGCAGCCGGGGGTCGTGGTCGCGCGGCGGACGGGGATGCCGCACAACGTCGCCCCGCGGGACACCGCGTGCGCGACCGCGCCCGACGGGCCGGCCGTGACGCAGTTCGGGAAGGCCACCGGAACGCGTTCCCAGGCATGCTCATCCGGCACGCGGCGAGAATAGCCGGGCGCGCGGGGCGGTGTGGCCGGCGTGTCGCTGGCAGACTCACGGCATGGATCTTGGACCGTTGCGGGCGGCGATCGCCGCCGCGTCACCGTCGTCGGCCGATGAGATGGTCGAGGCGGTGTTGGCGCTGGTACGGCCGGCGGTCGAGCTCGCGGTCGTCGACTACGGCGTGGAGGACGAGGACGACGCCAGTGACGGCGACGCATACGACGGCGACGAGGACGACGGCGACGACAGCGAGGACGACGGCGGGGACGGGCTCCTGGTCGGGGACTACGGTGGGCTGCCGCTCGGCACCGACTGGCCCGTGTTCCAGGGTGCGCCGCTCGTCCTGGTCGCGCGCCTGCGCTGCGAGGTCCTCGCCGAACTGCTCGGCGCCCAGTGGTCCCTGCCCGCGGACGGGAGCCTGCTCTTCTTCAACGACGACTGGCATCGGCAGGGGGACGGGGCGTGCCGGGTGCTGCACGTACCGGATGGAGCGCAGGCGATCGAGGTGCCCGACGGGGCGCAGGTGATCCCGGCATTGCCGCTGGGCGCGTGGCGGCGGCTGTCGGTGCCCGAGCTCGCGGCGGCCGAACTCGACGAATGGAGTTCGAAGGACGTCCTGGCGCTGATGGATGTGCTCGAAGCGGCGCGGTCCGCGGTGCCGTACGCCCCGCATCAGGTGCTCGGCTGGCTCGGCGACGGCTACTACCCGGACGCGGCCGGGTGCCGGCCGTTGCTGCAGCTGGAGGGCGAGCAGGGCACGTCGTGGGGGGAGTGCGTCCGGATCGCGTTCGTGGTGCCCGAGGAGGACCTGGCGGCCGGCCGGCTCGATCGGGTCCGCGTCGTGTACGAAACGGCCTGAACGGGCCTCGAACAGTTCAGTCGAGGAGTGCGGCGGTGAGGGTACGGGTCAGCCACTCCCGGTAGTCGTCGCCGGTCCAGCCGCACACGCCGGTGAGGCGCTCGAAGATCTCGACCGAGGTCAGCGCGTAGACCTGGTCGGCGGCCCGGTCGACGGTGAGGCCGGCCCGCAGTAGCCCGGTCGCGGCGAGGTGCTCGGCCGGGCCGCGGGCGCCGGTGCGCCGCTGCCGTTCGGTCTCGGCCAGGAGGTCGTGCAGGGCGCCGTCGGCGGGGGTGGCCGCCGCCGCGGCGCGCAGGACGCCGTGCACCGGGCCGACCCGCTGGATGACGGTGAGGACCATCTCGGCGTACCTGGCCAGCTTCCGGACCGGGTCCGGCTCGGCGATGATCGCCTGCACCGCGGGGCGGGCGTGCTGCGGAAGGGGCTGCGCGTCGCCGGCGAGGGTCACGTCATAGACAACCTTCGCGAGGCCGGGTTTCCCACCGGGGCAGGCGGTGTACAGCGTCTGCACGGCCACGCCCGCCGCCGCGGCCACGTCACCCATCGTGGTGGCGGCGTAGCCGCGCTCCAGCATGAGGGCCCGTGCGGCCTCGGCGATACGCAGCCGGGTCGCCTCGGCGTTGTCCTGCCGCAGCCGGCTGACGTATCCCCGTTTCGGCCTGTCCTCCATCGGACACCATCGTGCCAGAAGTTTGAGTAGAGTGCTCTCTAATCAAATTATGTGCGTCTAGTGAAAGGTGGCCGCTGATGCTGGGGATCGTGAGGGTCGCGTCGACCCTGCTGCTCGGCCTGTACGCGGGTGGCGTGTTCTTCGCCGTCATCGCGCCGTCGCTGGGGCGGCTGCCCGGACCCGCGTACGTGCGGTACTGGCAGGCGCTCAGCACCGACTACGGCCGGGCGATGCCGCCGTTGCTGCTGGCCTGCGTGGTCCTGCTGCTGGCGACGGGCGTGCTCTCGTTCGGGCGCGGCCGGCTGGTCTTCGGGCTCACCGTCGGCGTCCTGCTCCTGGTGGTGGCCACCATCGTGCTGACGGTGACGCAGCTGGAGCCGCTCAACCGGCTCGCCGACGCCTGGGACGCCGACCGGCTGCCGGCCGACTGGACGGCGGCCCGTGACCGGTGGCTCACCCTGCACGCGGTGCGCACGGCGGTCGCGGTTGTCGCCTTCGTCGCGCTCCTCGCCGCGCAGGCGGTCGACGCGGGCCGCCCGGCCGGGATTGGAGCTTCAAACGGGGCCGGCGCGGGTCGTACCGTCGGACCGTGACCCTCATCGCGCACATCAGCGACACGCACCTCGACGAGGACGACGGCGGCCGCAGCGCCGAGCGGGTCGAGCGGATCATCCGGTACCTGCGGGGCCTGCGCCGCCCGGTCGACGCGGTGCTGGTCACCGGTGACATCGCCGACCACGGGCTGGCACCGGAGTACTCGGCCGCGCGGGTGTTGCGGGGATTGGGCGTACCACTGCTGCAGTTGCCGGGGAATCACGACAAGCGTCCGGCGTTCCGAGAGACCCTCCTCGGCCTGCCGCCGGATCCCGGGCCGGTGGACCAGGTGGCACGCGTCGGCGACCTGGTCTTCGCGCTGTGCGACTCGTCGATCCCCGGCCGCGACGACGGGTGGCTGGCGGAGGAGACCCTTGCCTGGCTGGACCCGGTCCTGGCCGAGGGCGCCCCGTCGTTCGTGTGCTTCCACCATCCACCGGTGACGATCGGGCATCCGGCCGCGGACCGGGTGCGCCAGTTCGGGGAGGAGCGCCTGGCGGCGGTGCTCGCCCGCCACCCGAACGTCGTCGCGCTGCTGTGCGGGCACATCCACAGCGCGACGGTCAGCACCTTCGCGGGCGTGCCGCTGCTGGCCGCGCCGGCTGTCGCCTCCACGCTGGTCCTGCCGTGGGAGGGCGACGGCGGCCTGAACCGGGACGCACCGCCGGCGCTGGCCTTCCACCTGTACGAGGACGGCCGCCTCACCACCCACTACCGCCTCTGCCCCTGAGATTTTGTCGTACCCGGGTGAGAGGCTGTGAGCATGGCTGTCACGCACACGATCTACGACGACGACTGGACCGACCACCACGCGGTCGGCCTGGAGCACTCCGGGGTGGCGTTCGTCGAGGTCGACATGTGCGAGGCCACCAACGAGCGGTCCGTGTTCACCGAGTGCACGTTCACCAACGTGCGGTTCAACTGCTCCACGCAGACCGACGTCGCGTTCCTCAACTGCACGTTCGTCGGCTGCAACTTCTTCGACGCGACGTTCACCCGCTGCAAGCTCGTGGGCAGCACGTTCGACCGGTGCACGTTCGAGCTGCTGAAGGTCGACCAGGGCGACTGGTCCTTCGTCGCGCTGCCCGGCGCCAAGCTCGGCAGCGCCGAGTTCACCGGCGTGCGGATGCGCGAAGCGGACCTGACCGGCGCCCGCTGCGAGGGCGGCTCCTTCCGCGACGTCGACCTGTCCGGCGCGGCGCTGCAGAAGGCCGACCTCACCCGGTGCGACTTACGCGGCAGCGACCTGTCCGGCCTCGACCCGCAGGCCACGGAGCTGCGCCAGGCCATCATCACCGCCGACCAGGCGACGACGATCGCGATCGCGCTGGGCCTGGACGTGCGGGTGGCCTGATCCGCGTCCGGTGCGGACGCTGTCGGGACGTCGTCCGGTTCTCTTCGTCGGATCTGTTCCGATGCGAGCGCTGTCGCGTCGTTGATCGATGTCGCCGGTGGGCTGTGCGGACGACCAGCACGCGACGCTGATCACCGGGAAGATCCACTCTCGGGCGGCGCCGCGCTGCCGGGCTCACGCGTCACTTCGATGGTCGTTTTGCACCTTTATTTGGTCTCTGTCGACGTCTGTGGGGCGGCCCGCACACGACTTCGAGGTTCGCTCACGCGTCGCCGGCACGGGGGCGAAGCGAGTTCGACGGGGCGTGCAACCCCGACGGCCGTGGCGTGCGTTGAAGTCGCGACATGCAGGGAGAGGGAGACGTGGATGCGAGCAGACGCGCAGCGTGAGTACGTCGAGTACGTGACCGGTGCCATGCCGTCACTGCGCAGACTGGCGTACATCCTGTGCGGGGACGAGCACCGGGCCGATGACCTCGTGCAGCAGGCGATCACCAAGTTGTACGTGAGCTGGCAGCGGATCCGCGACGTCGAGCACCTGGACCAATACGTGCGCACGATGGTGGTCCGGGGGTTCATCGACGAGCGGCGGCGGTCGTGGTTCCGGGTGGGGCTGATGGCCGCGCCGCCGGACCCGCCGGATCCGGGGGAGCGGACCGCCGACGTCGAGGAGGCCATCGTCCTGCGGGCCGCCCTGGCCAAGGTGCCACGGCGGCAGCAGGCGGTGCTCGTGCTGCGGTTCCTGTGCGACCTGCCGGTGGACGAGGTCGCCACGATGCTCGACTGCTCGCCCGGGACGGTGAAGAGCCAGACCGCCCGCGGGCTGGCGACCCTGCGCCGGCACGTCGAAGCGACCGATCTGGCCGAAACGTGGAAGGGAAGATGACGGTGGAATCAGACGAGCAGGACGGCGCGACGCTGCTGCGGCCACTCGCCGGTGGGCACCCACACGGGAGGTCGACCGTGGACATCGCGAGGGCGATGGCGGACGGTGACCGGCACCACCGGCGGGTGCGGCTGGTCGGGTCGGCCGGGGCGGGTGCCACGGTCGTGCTCGTGGTCGTCGCCGGTTGGACCATCGCCGGGAACAGCCCGCAGAAGCCGGCACCGGCGGCCACCAGAGGCAGCACGAGTCCCAGCACCAGTCCCACCGTCGCCGCGGCGGGCTGCACGGTGCAGCAACTCGCCACGCCGGAAGGCGAAGGGGTGCGGGCCATCGTCAGCGGGGGAGACCCGACCGGGAAGTACCTCGTCGGCCGGACGTATCCGGGCGGGCGGCCGTCGACCGTCGTGTGGGAGAACCTGCGGCCGCGCAAGGTGCCGATGCAGGGGGAGGACCCGTCGCTGGACGGCGCCACGTCGACGGGGGTGTTCATCGGCTCCAGTTACACCGGCACCGACAAGCTGACGGCGTGGGTGTACAAGGACGGCGGGTTCCTGAAGCTTGCCGGTACCGATGCCGTCGCGTCGGCGATCAACGAGCGGGAGGTGATCGTCGGGTCGGTGCAGGGCCGGCCGGCGATGTGGGCCTCGCCGACCGCGCAGCCGACGATGCTGCCGTTGCCCGCCGGCAAGGGCTGGACCGGGAGCGCGAGCGGGGTCGACGACGACGGCACGATCGTCGGCACGCTGCAGAACGGCGAATTCAAGGAGGGCCAGGCGTACGCGTGGCGGCCTGACGGCACCCTGACGAAGCTGGCGCAGCCGACGGTGAAGGGCAAGCCCGCCATGTCCTACCGCACGGGCTCGGTCCGGGGTGGCTGGGTGATCGGCTGGGCCTCGTACGACGAGCCGAACCGTGGCCCTCGGTGGATCGCCGCGCCGCGGTGGAACCTGCGCACCGGCACCGTCGACTCGACCGACGGCTTCTTCACCACCATCAACGCCCAGGGGCGCATCGCCGGGCAACTCACCGTGATCGCGCCCGATCGCACGACGGTGCCGCTGCCGCTGCCCAGCGGACTGGACGCGAAGAGCGCGATGGTGACGACCGAGGCGATCAGTGACGACGGGACGACCGTGGCCGGGTACATCAACGACCGACAAGGAAAGCTGGACGACCAGCCGATCGCGGTCGTGTGGAAATGCGGGAGTTGACCTGGAGCGCGCTCCAGCTGGCAGCGTGAGGCGCATGACGGAAACGAGGAAACTGGGCCGCAGCGGCATCGAGGTCAGTGCACTGGGGATCGGCTGCTGGGCGATCGGCGGGCCGTTCTGGGCCGGGGACCAGCCGCTCGGCTGGGGCGAGGTCGACGACGACGAGTCGATCCGCGCGATCCGCAGGGCGCTCGACCTCGGCGTCACGTTCTTCGACACCGCCAACGTCTACGGGGCCGGGCACAGCGAGAAGGTTCTCGCCCGGGCGCTCGGGGACCGGCGGGCCGAGACGGTCATCGCGACGAAGTTCGGCAGCACGTTCGACGAGCAGACCCGCCAGGTCGGACCCGACGACGGCTCGCCCGAGGGGATGGGGCGGGCCGTCCGGGAGTCGCTGCGGCGGCTCGGCACGGACTACATCGACCTGTATCAGCTGCACATCAACGGCCTGCCCATCCCGCAGGCGCTTGACCTGATCCCGGCGCTGGAGGACCTGGTCGAGCAGGGACTGATCCGCGCGTACGGCTGGAGCACCGACTTCCCGGAGCGGGCGACCGCGTTCGCCGAGGCCGGCGTGCACTGCGCCACCATCCAGGCGGACCTGTCGGTGCTGCGGGGCTCGTTCGGGGTCATCCCCGTCGCCGACGAGCACGACCTGGGCGTCATCATCCGGGGGCCCCTGGCCATGGGGCTGCTCGGCGGCAAGTACACCGCCGAGTCGAAGCTGCCGCAGGACGACGTGCGGGGGCTCAGCCCCGAGTGGATGACGTACTTCACCGACGGGCGGCCGACGGCGGAGTTCCTGAACAGGATCGACGCGGTCCGGGACGTGCTCACCTCCGGCGGGCGCACCCTCGCCCAGGGGGCGCTTGCCTGGCTGTGGGCGTACAACGGCCGGACCGTGCCGATCCCCGGCTGCCGCACCGTCGCGCAGGTCGAGGAGAACGCCGGCGCGCTCGCCCACGGCCCGCTGAGCGGGTCCGAGCTGGCCGACGTCGAAAAACTTCTGGGTCGGTAGGCCGGTAGAAGGAACCAACACGGGCACCTGTGCGCCTGCACCATGTGACCGTGGTGACTGACGAACCCGCGCCGGGAGGCCTCGACCATGAGGCCTTCCGGTCGGTGTACGCCGCCCACTACCCGCCGCTCGTCCGGCTGGCGTACCTGACGACGGGCAGCCTCGCCGCGGCGGAGGACGTCGCGCAGGAGGCCTTCATCGAGTGGTTCCGCCGTGGCGACCAGGTGCGGGAGCCGCTGCCGTTCCTGCGCCGGGCGGTGGTGTCGCGGTGCACGTCCTGGGTGCGGCGGCGCCGGCTGGAACGCCGCCACGCCGCCGAGATCCCCGAGCCGGTCTGGCGGCCGGACGGCGACACCGAGGCCGTGCGGGCCGCGCTGCACAAACTGTCCCCCCGGCAGCGCGCGGCGGTCTTCATGCGCTTCTACCTCGACCTGCCGGAGGCGCAGATCGCCGCCGCGCTGGGCTGCCGGCCCGGCACGGTCAAATCGCTGCTGCACCGGGCCCTCGCCGCGATCAAGGAGGACCTCGATGACGCATGACCCGCACGCCCGCATCGGCACGGCGGTCAGGTCCATCGCCGACGAGGTCCACGTCGCCACCCCCGACCCCGCGATCCTCCTCGCCAGGGTGGCCCGTCCGGCGCGGGCCAGCCGGTGGCGACCGTTGCTCAGCGCCGCCGGTGTTCTCGGGGTACTGGTGGCAGCGGCCCTCGGTCCAGGGCTGCTGGCGCAGCCGGCGGCGCCCACCGACGGGACGGTCCTGCCCGCCCGCCTCGCGGACCTGTCGCTGCTGACCGCCCCGGTGTCCGAGGCGCCCGCCGGCCCGGCGCTGCTCACCTACGTGCAGGGCGGCGCCGGCCCGCGCTGGCTGCACACCACGCAGACCGTGGTCGTCGGCGTCGACGGGCACACCTACCGGCGACTCGACGAGGCCGAGCGGCGCGGCGGCCCGGCCGAGCCCGGCACCTGGCAGGACGCCCCGGCGCTGCTCGCGCCCGACGGCACCCGGGTGGCGGTCGGCAGCGTCGGCGCCGCCCGGGACGTCGCCGTCGTGGACCTGCGCACCGGCCGGACCCGGACGCACCCGACCGCGTCGACCGGCATCGTCAGGCCTCTCGCCTGGTCGCCGGACGGGACCCGGCTCGTGTACACCACGGGCGACACGGACACCGCCCTCCTCGACCTCACCACCGGCACCTCGACCACCCTCGGGCCGGCCGCCCTGGCCGCCGCCTTCGCCCCCGACGGCCGGCGCGTCGCCGTGCAGGGCACCCCCGAGACGGAGGTGGAGCCGCAGCGGACGGTCCGCGTCATCGACCTCACCGGCGGCGAGGCCGTCGAGCTCGCCGCGCCCGGGTTCGGGGTCCTCGTCGCCGGGCCCAACGCCTGGTCGCCGGACGGCCGCTGGCTGGCCCTGGCCGACAACGCCGGCGCCGGCAAGCTGGAGGGCCGGCTGACCTTCCTGCCGACCGACCCGGCGGACCGCACCCCGCCACCGGCGCCGGTTTCCACCGCACAGGAGATCGCGCTGGTCGGCTGGGCGGGCCCGGACCGCCCGCTGATCACCCAGGGCGGCGCGACCAGTCACCGCACGATCGTCGAGGCCTTCGACCTGCGCCGGCTGTCCGCCGTCGACGGTTCGAGCAGCACGTACGACCTGCAGGCCGCCGCCGGCCTCCTCCCCGGCGCGCGGGTCGCCCCGGCCGGTGCCGCCGAACGCGGCCCCTGGCCGGTGTGGTTACGCCTCGCCGCCGCCGCGGGCGTCCTCACCGCGGCCGGCCTGGTGTGGCTGCTGTGGTCCCGCCGGCGTCGATAGGACCGTTGAACTTGGAGGTGCGCGGTCGGCCCCGGCCCTTTGACGCAGCGCACTTCGACACGGCGGCCTGACGATCTCGCTCAGGGCCAGCTGCTGGTTGCGGTCCGCGGTTCTGGTCATCATGACCTTCAAATATTCGCCCAAACGGCGCGGGGACTTTGGGGTGGCCGGGCGGTGCCATCAAGTCCCCGCAACGTTGGGCGAATATTTGAAGGTCTGGTCGAAGCACCCACGCGGACCGCAACCCGACCCGGCAGATGGAAGACCCGGCCCGGGGTCGCAACCCCCCGAGCCGGAACCTTCTACTGGATGACCTCGCAGCCCTTGGGGGGCTCGATGCCAACGACCAGATCGACCCCCGAGCCACGCAGCACCAGGGTCTTCGCCGCGGGGTTCTGCTTGATGACCCGGCCCAGGTTCACGCAGTCCTCGACCCCGATGCTGCCGGCGCCGGCCCGCAGGCCCGACTTCACCAGGTCCGATTTCGCGTCGGCGAGGGGCTCGCCCACGACGTCGGGGACGAGGACGTACAGCCCCGGCGGGGCCGGGTCGGTGGAGCCGGCGTGTGCGGCGGGCGCGGTGACCAGGGCCGCCGCGGCGACGACCAGCGCGAACAGTCCGGCACGCAGTGGGGTACGCATCGTGTTGCCTCCTCATGGCTGTGTTGATGCCACGAGTGTGGGCAGCGCCACTGACGCGGGCCTGATGTGCGGCTGACGAACGGTCACATCCGAGGGGCGGGCCGGGTCACGCTGGTGACGACGCACCGGAGGAAGCGATGAACGAGGACGAGTGGCTGGCCCGGCGGTTCGAGGAGCATCGCGGGCGGTTGCGGGCGGTGGCGTACCGGATGCTCGGCTCGCTCAGTGAGGCCGACGACGCCGTGCAGGAGGCGTGGCTGCGGCTGAGCCGGCACGCCGGTCGGGACAGCGAGGCCGGCGAGATCGACAACCTGGGCGCCTGGCTGACCACGGTGGTCGGGCGGATCTCGCTCAACCTGCTGCGGTCCCGGGCGACCCGGCGGGAGGAGCCGTTCGACGTGCACGTGCCCGACCCGGTGGTCAGCCCGGCGGCCGGTGGCGACCCGGAGCACGAGGCCCTCGTGGCCGACGCGGTCGGCCTGGCGCTGCTGGTGGTGCTCGACACCCTCGAACCGGCGGAGCGGCTCGCGTTCGTGCTGCACGACATGTTCGCCCTGCCGTTCGACGAGATCGCCCCGATCGTCAACCGGACCCCGGCCGCGGCGCGGCAGCTCGCCAGCCGCGCCCGCCGCCGGGTCCAGGGGTCCGCCGCGGTGCCCGACACCGACCTTCCCCGGCAGCGGGAGGTCGTCGAGGCGTTCATGGCCGCGTCGCGGTCCGGTGACTTCGACGCGCTGGTCGCGGTGCTCGACCCCGATGTGGTCCTGCGCGCCGACCACGGCGATCAGGGGCCCGCGGCCGCCAGGCGCCTGCGGGGCGCCGAGGTGGTCGCCCGTCAGGCGCTGATGTTCTCCAGGTTCTCGGAGTTCTCCCGGCCGGCCCTGGTCAACGGCGCGGCCGGGCTCGTCACGGCCCCGGAGGGCCGGATCCTGTCGGTGATGGGCTTCACGATCCGGGGCGGCCGGATCACCGAGATCGACATCGTCGCCGACCCGGTGCGGCTGGCCGCGCTGGACGTCACGCCGTGAGCCGTCGTTACCGCGGTCGTCAGAACGAACTGTCGCACAGGTTGATGGTGCGGTCCGGGTTGACGTCGTTGACGGTGACCGTCCAGGTGCGGCCGTCGGTCGCGACGAGGGAAAGGTGGGTGGCGTCGGTGAACCGGGCCGACGCCAGCAGGACCGCCGGCACGTCCTCATGCCCCGATCCACCGGTGGACTTGCGGACGGTGGCGCTGCCGGAGGCGCACACGACGTCGGTCTGACCCTCGCGGCCGAGCCAGCCGGTGGTGCGCAGCCGGTAATGCCGGGCGTAGGCGTAGTGCAGGACCAGCTGGAGATCGCCGCCGGGTGCGGTTGCCACCACGGTCGTCCCGGAGTGGACGACGTCGCGGTCGACCTTGGCGACGATGTTCGCGGCCCCACCGACGCAGCCGGTGTAGAACAGCACGATCGTGCTGAGTGCCGCGGCGGCCTTGGCGGCCGTGCGGTTGCGCAGGCCGAGGAGCGCGGCGGCGGCCAGCCCGGCGAAGGCCGCCGCGACCGTCGGGGCCCACCGGCCGGGAAGTTCCATCGGGATGAACCCCACGAACCGCCACGACGTGTACCTGACGACCGCCAGCCCCACCGTGACGATCACGAGCGTCGCGACGCTGAGCACGACCAGGGTGAGCGCGGCCCGCCGCCGAACACGGCCGGGCGGTGAGGAGGCGGGGATCCAGGGGTCAGCCGGCGTCCACGGGTCGATGGTCTGATCGGCCGTCATCGCTCGTCACCAGTCCAGGACTCGACGTCGGGACCGCGCGCCGGGAAGCTGACCTGGCGCCCCCCGGCGCGCCGTCATGCCCCGCCATCGTCCAGCGTCAGCCGGTCGGTGACAAGACCCGGTCGCCTTCCACAGCGGGCTTCCGGGCGCGGAACGCGAGCAGCAGCAGTACACCACCGGCAAATGCGACGACAGCACCGGTGGTGGCCGTGATGTGCATGGCGGTCATGAATGCCTGGTTCGCCGCGGTGGCCAGGTCGGGCTGGTGGAGTTGCTCCGCGACCGCGCGGGTGTGCTCGGCCGAAGGGGCGGCGGCGTCGCGGGCCGACGGTGGCAGCCCGGCCAGGGCCGGCGCGATCCGGTCCCGGTAGGTGGCGGCCAGGATCGTGCCGAGCAGCGCGATACCCAGCACGCTGCCGACCTGCCGGACGGTGTTGTTGACCGCGGAGCCGGCGCCCATCCGGTCCAGCGGCAGCACCGCGATGACGGCGGCGACGGTCGGGGCGATCGCCATGCCCATCGCGATCCCGCTGACGAACCCGACGGTGCAGAACCACAGCAGCGGCGTGTCGAGGCCGAAGGTGAGGTTGGCCAGGAAGCCGGCGCCGACGACCAGCAGCGCGCCGCCGCTGACCGGGCCGACCCTGTAGCGTTTCGCCAGTCGTGCGCCGAGGCCGGAGCCCACCGCGACCCCGATCGCGCCCGGCAGGAACGCCAGGCCGGTGTCCAGTGCCGACATGCCGCGGGCGCCCTGCAGGTAGAAGTTGCCGTAGAACATCTGGCCGGTGATGCCGAAGAACAGTGCGGCGAGGGCGAGGTTGCCGGCGCTGAAGCGGCTGTTGCGGAACAGCCGCGGGTCGAACGACGGCTCGGCCGAGCGCCACTCCACGACCGTGAACAGCGTGAGGACGGCGAGGCCGCCGAGCACCGGCGCCCATACCTGCCAGCGGGCCCAGTCGGTGTTCTGGCCGGCCTCGATCAGGCCGTACGCCAGCAGCGCCAGACCGCCGGTGGACAGCAGCAGGCCGAGGGGGTCGGGACGGCGCCGCTGCACGAGCTTCGGGTTGGGCACCACCAGCAGGACGCCCACCAGGGCGATCGCGACGACCGGGAGGTTGACGAGGAACACCGAGCCCCACCAGAAGTGGTCGACCAGCACCCCGCCGAGCAGGGGGCCGAGCGCGACGCCGACGCCGCTGGACGCGGACCAGGCCGCGATCGCGCCGGCCCGCCGTTCGGCCGGGAACGTCGCGCCGATGATCGCCATCGAGGTCGGCATCATCATCGCCCCGCCGAGGCCCATCAGGCCGCGGGCCAGGATCAGGCCGGTGGCGTCGCCGGCCCAGGCGGCCCAGATCGAGGCGGCGCCGAAGACCGTGAGGCCGGCGACGAGGATCGTGCGGTGCCCGTATCGGTCGCCGAGCGCGCCGGCGGCGAACAGCGCGGTGGCGAACAGCAGCGCGTACGACCCGACGGCCCACTGCAGTTCGCCGGGGGTCGCGCCGAGACCGGTCCGCGGGTCTGCGATGCGCTCCAGGGCGATGCCGAGGATGGTCGTGTCGATCCAGATCAGCACCGCGGCGAAGACGAGCACCGACAGCACGCGTCGCTGCTGAGGTAGCTTTATTGACAGGTCCCTGACGGTCATGGCTTCACTCTGGCAAGAACGTCAGGTACCTGTCAATAGTCGCACGGCGCACAATGGTCCGGTGAGTACCGAAGAAGCCTGCTCCACGTTCCTCGTCCGGCATGCGTGGCTGAGCCTGCGCGGCGTGGTCGCCGAGGCGCTCGTCGAGCACGACCTCTCGGTGGCGCAGTTCGCCTCCCTGCTCCTGCTGCAGGAGTCGCCGGGCATGTCGGTGGCCGACGTCGCCCGCAAGGTCTCCACCGCCCGCCAGTCGGCCAACGAGATGCTGGGTGGCCTGGAGCGGGCCGGCCTGGTCGAGCGCCGCCAGCACCCCACCGACCGGCGCTCCCAGCAGATCTTCCTGACCGCGGCGGGGTCGGCACGGCTGGAGGCCGCCCTGCCGACCGTCCAGGCCGTCGAGGACCGCCTCTCCGCCGGGTTCAGCGAATCGGACCTGGCGGTCGTTTCCGCCTGGCTGCACCGCATGGCAGGTGCCTCATCCGGTATCAATGAGGAGATTTCGACCCTCTGATCTGGACATTTTGTGTTCCGAGTCACACCATGGAGGGACTGACGTACTCGCGGCGGAGGTGCGTCCCATGGAACTGCTCGGTGGCATTCAACGGGTGGAGCACGCGATACAGACGCCGGCCGGAGACCCGGCCTGGCGACCGGCGGTCACACAGGCCGTCGCCCAACTCAAGGCGGCCTTCGCCGCCCACGTCCGGGAGACCGAAGGGCCGTCCGGGCTCTACGCAGGCGTTCTCGGTGACGCGCCCCGGCTCGCGCAGGGGCTCTACGGGCTCGTCGGCGACCACGAGACCGTCTGGGAGGCCCTCGACGAACTCGAGGGGCACCTCGACGAGATCGATGGCTACGACGGGAAAGCGGGGTCGTTCGGCTACCGCCACGAGGTGGTCTGCCAGGACGCCGCCCGCCTGATCCGGGAGGTGTGGCAGCACCGGCAGCGCGGCGCCGATCTGCTCTACGAGGCGTACGACACCGACATCGGCGGCGAAACCTGACGGTCTCCTTACGGGCCCGGCGCGGATTCGGCTGCGGCAGAAGCAGCGCTCTACGCTCGGACGATGGGGCAGCGTGTACTGGTCGTCGATGACGACCCGACCGTCAGCGACGTCGTGCGGCGATACCTGGAGCGGGAGGGCTTCACGGTCGAGCTTGCCGGCGACGGGCAGCAGGCGCTGGATGCGTACGACGCCGAACGCCCGGATCTCGTCGTCCTCGACCTCATGCTGCCCGGCATCGACGGGCTGGAGGTCTGCCGCCGGCTGCGCGCCCAGGACCGCGCCCTGCCGATCATCATGCTCACCGCGCTCGGCGAGGAGTCCGACCGGGTCCTCGGCCTGGAGCTCGGCGCCGACGACTACATCACCAAGCCGTTCTCACCCCGCGAGCTGGTGCTGCGCGTGCAGTCCGTGCTGCGCCGGGCGGTGCCGCTCGTATCGGAGGACGTCTTCGTCGACGGTGACCTGCGGGTCGACGCCGCCCGGCGGACCGTCGTCCTGCGCGGCCGCGAGCTGGCTCTCACCGTGCGCGAGTTCGACCTGCTGGCGTTCCTGATGCGCAACCCCGGCCGGGTGCTGCGCCGGGCCGAGTTGCTCCAGCAGGTCTGGGGATGGACCTTCGGCGACCAGTCGACCGTCACCGTCCACATGCGACGCCTCCGGGAGAAGGTCGAGGAGGACCCGGCCCAGCCCCGCCGCATCCTCACCGTGTGGGGCGTCGGCTACCGGTACGAATATGCGTGACGTCTTCTTCACCTTCCTGATGGCCCTCGGCGGCTCGCTCGCCGTCGCCGTCGCCGGGCTGCTGGTCCTGCGCGGGCCGCTGCGGGGCCGCTCGGTGACCGCGCACATCGTGGTCCTGCTGCTCGTCACCGTCGTCAGCGTGCTCGCCGGCATTCTCGGCGCCTCGATGGCGATGTTCATCTCCGACCACGACCTGCAGGTGTTGCTCATCGTTGTCGGCACCGCCGCCACCGTCAGCCTCGCCGTGGGCCTGTGGGCCGGGCGGCACCTGGCCAGGGCGAGCATGTGGGCCACCGAGGCACGCGAGCGCGAGCGGGAGGCCGAGGCCCGGCGCCGGGAGCTCGTCGCCTGGGTCTCCCACGACCTGCGCACGCCTCTCGCCGGGCTGCGGGCCATGACCGAGGCCCTCGAGGACGGCGTCGTCGCCGACCCCGCGACGGTCGCCGACTACCACCACCGCATCAGCGCCGAGACCGAGCGGATGGCATCCCTCGTCGACGACCTCTTCGAGCTGTCCCGCATCAACGCCGGCGCGCTGCGCCTCACCCTGTCCGACGTCCCCCTCGGCGACGTGGTCTCCGACGCGATCGCCTCCGCGACGCCCCTCGCCGAGGCCGCCGGGATCTCGCTCGTGGCCGGCTCCGACGGGTGGCCGACCGTCCGGGGCTCCGTCCCGGAGCTCTCCCGCGTCGTCAACAACCTCGTCCGCAACGCGATCCGCTACACCCCGCCGGACGGCACCATCGTCATCACCGGCGGGCAGGACGCCGCCGGTGGCTGGCTCGCCGTCAGCGACACCTGCGGCGGCATCCCCGAGGCGGACCTGCCCCGGGTGTTCGACGTCGCGTTCCGCGGCACGCCCGCCCGCACCCCGGCCCGCGACGCCGGTGGCGGGCTGGGCCTCGCCATCGTCCGCGGGCTCGTCGAGGCGCACCACGGGGAGGTCGCGGTCGACAACGTCAACAGCGGCTGCCGCTTCGTCGTGCACCTGCCCGCTGTCGCCTAGACCGGTTTCTAGACCGGCATCCCGTCGAGGGCGTGCTGGCAGGGGTCGTCGGGGTGCTCCGGCAGCGCCGGGACCACGTCCAGCAGCACCGACCGCAGCCGCTCGGTGTTGGCCGCGAACACGGCGAACACCTCGTCCATGGTCACCCCATGATCACCCTCGACCCCCGCGTCGAGGTCCGTGACCAACGCGATCGAGGTGTAACACAGCGCCAGCTCCCGGGCCAGGACCGCCTCGGGGTGCCCGGTCATGTTCACGACAGCACCACCCATCGCGGTGAACCACCGCGACTCGGCCCGCGACGAGAACCGCGGCCCCTCGACGACCACCATCGTGCCGTCGTGCGTCTCGATCCCGTGCTCAGCTGCGATTTTCGTGACCGCGGCCCGCCCCGTCGCGCAATACGGGTCGGCGAAGTTCACGTGCACCGCGCCCGTGTCGTAGAACGTCTGGATCCGGCCCGACGTCCGGTCGATCAGCTGATCCGGCACCACGAACGTGCCCGGCCCCAGCTCAGGCCGCAGCCCACCGACCGCGCACGGCGCCAGGATCTGCCGCACCCCGATCTCCCGCAACGCCCAGAGATTCGCGCGGTAGGGAATCCGGTGCGGCGGGAACCGGTGGTCCTTGCCGTGCCGCGGCAGGAACGCCGTGCGCCGCCCACCGACCGTCGCCACCGTGACCGGGTCGGACGGCGCGCCGAACGGCGTGTCGAGCACATGTTCCTCGGCGTCTTCCAGCAATGAATACAGCCCTGAACCACCGATGACGGCAACGTCGGCGAGTGAGGTCACGCAACAGACCCTAACCGCGAGCGGCGGGTCAGGCTAATGTGCGAGACATGACGCTCGCACCCCGCCTCGCGACTCTCGCGGTTCTCGACGTCGGCTGGTGGGGCTGATGTCCTCATACGGGGATCTTGGCGGGAGCTCATCAGGAGGTCCGGACCCGGTCGGTGGGATATTCGGGGCACCGACCGGCCGGGGATCACCACGGCCGGGTAGCTCCAGCACCGGCCGCGGCACGTCGAAACAGCGTCGAGGGAGGGCGATGGAGTCGTTGACCGGCCGGCTGCTGGTGGCGACGCCCGCGCTCCGCGACCCCAACTTCGAACGCACCGTCGTCCTCGTCGTCGCCCACGAGGAAGGCGGCGCCCTCGGCGTGGTGCTCAACCGCGCCACCGAGGTCCAGGTCGCCGACGTCCTCGGCGGCTGGGGCGCCCTGGCCGGCGAGCCTCCCGTCGTCTTCGAAGGCGGCCCCGTCCAGCCCGAGGCCGCGATCTGCCTCGCCCGCACCCGCCCCGGCGTCGAAGACCTCGCCGGCTTCAACCGCGTCTCAGGCGCCGTCGGCACCGTCGACCTCTCCGGCGACCCCGACCTCCTGGTCGCCGGCGTCGTCGGCGTCCGGGTCTTCGCCGGCTACGCGGGCTGGTCCCCGGGCCAGCTCGAGCGCGAGATCGAAAGCGGCTCCTGGTTCGTCTTCGACGCCCTGCCCAGCGACGCCTTCGCCCCCCGCCCGGACGACCTCTGGCAGATGGTCCTGCGCCGCCAGGGCGGCCTCATGGCAGCGGTGGCCCATTACCCGGCAGACCCGACCCAGAACTAGATACCCGCTGTGAGACCCCCCGCGAGGTTGTGTACTATTCCGTGAGTGCCCGCGAGACCGGGGCACGCAGATGGGGACGTGGCGCAGCTGGTAGCGCACCACACTGGCAGTGTGGGGGTCAGGGGTTCGAGTCCCCTCGTCTCCACCCATCCTCGGAAACGACAAACGCCCTGGTAATCGCGGTGCACGCGATACCAGGGCGTCAATCGTTTCAGGACCTCAAGCGGCCCGCGTGCCAGATCCGTGCCAGATCAGGCGTTGATCTTGCTTCCTGCCTCCTCGATCAGGGCATCGAGAGCGGCGGCGATGGCGTGATCCCGGTCACTCGTAGCGTGCTGGTAGATCATGGCGGCGCGGGTGCTGGAGTGACCGATGCGGGCCATGAGTTCCTTCAGCGTCGCGCCGCCCCGCGCTGACCATGTGCTGCCGGTATGCCGCAGGTCGTGTAGGTGCAGGTCCAGATCAACCGGGATGCCAGCGTCCTTGAGCGCCTTCTTCCGCACTCGGTTGAAGTTGCGGCGCCGGGGGATACCTCCGGCCGGACCGATGAACAGCCGGCCATGTGGTCCGGACTGCGCGTAGGTGGCGATGTGCAGCTCAAGGGCAGCACGCAGACCCTGCGGCAGGCTGATCGTCCGTTTGCCCGCCTCAGACTTCGGGTCGTCATCCACTTGGGTGCCGTCCTCCATCTCGGCGGTTGCCTTCCGCACCACCAGCTCCATCGCGACCAGGTCGACGCTTCGACGGCGGAGCGCGACCAGCTCGCCGAACCGGAGCTGCGCGAAGGTGGCCAGGAAGACGAGCACGCGGTATCGCGGCTGGATCGCTGCGGCGATGGCGAACACCTGATCAAGCGTCGCCATCGGCCGCTCGTCCGCCTTGGCGGTTGCCGCACCCTTGATGCGGCATGGGTTGCGCCTGATCAGGTCATCGTCAACGGCGGTGTTGAAGACGGCGTGCAGAATGCGGTACGTCTTGGCCACGGTCGGCCTGCCAACTCCCGCACTGAGCAGCTTGGTTCGCCAGGTCCGGATTGTCGGCGCGCCGATCGCGCTGATGGCCAGGTCGCCGAGGTGGGGCAGCGCGTGGAGGCGGATGTGCCGCTCGTACTCCTCTCGGGTGCGCGGCTTCAGGTCGCGTTCGCGTAGCCAGTCGGCGATGTACTCGCGCAGCTCGACCTTGCCGCCGTCGGGGTCGAGCCAGTCGCCACGCAGGATGTCGGCCTCGGTCTGCACCAACCAGCGCTCTGCTGTCCGTTCCGTGCCGAAGGACGTCGGCGCGGTACGTGACAGGCCGTCCGGGCCGGTGTATCGCGCCTGGTACTTGCCCGACGGGAGTTTCCGCACGTTACCGAACCGGCGCTTGCGGCTCGTGTCCTTGCCGCCCATCAGGCTGCCTGCCGGCGGCGGGCCGGAGCCACCGTGCACGACTCGATGTAGGCGTTGAGAACGGAGGCCGCGATGCGGACGTGACGGCCGAACCGCTTGTACTCGATGCGGCGCTCCTCGATGAGCCGCCGGGGGAAACGCTCGGTCGTCCCGAGGATCTCGGCGACCTCGGCAACCGAGAGGTACCGGTCCCGGGCAGCCGTCTGCTGCGACTTCTGCGGCATGGTGAGCGCCTTTCGGTGGTCAGTCCGTTCTAGTGCAGGGGTGGTCGTCGGTCCTGGCGGAATGGCTCTCACGGACCGCTGTGCGGGCTCTGGAGCCAAGATCTTATGAACGTCGATGTCTTTGTCAGGGTTGATCCGCCTGAGGGGCTCTGAGGGGATAGTCGCTCCGGTCCGAAGCGGCGGGAGGGTGGTCATGCGGCACCGCCGCGCCGACGTCGCCCCGGGGTATCCGTACCATCCGTACCAAGCTCGTTTTGGCTGCTCAGGGCTGGTACGGATTGGTTGGCCGGTACGCTTTGATCCGTACCAGGGACATGTCGTGGTACGGATCGATCCGTACCAAGGGAAGAATCCGTACCGGGGTTGACCTGGGAAAACGACGTTGGTACGGATGGGACGGATTCCCCCCGCGTGGGTGTCGGGCAGTAGCGCTGCCACGCGTCGGTGAACGCGTCGCGGACGTACCCCTTGGCCTGCCCGACGGGGAAGCGGATGGTGTCGGAGCTGATGCCGAACTCCCGCAGCAGGTCGCCGAGACGCTTGCCGGTGAGGCCGGTCGGACCGAACCCCTGCCACGGCGCCTCGGGGTCGTCGTTCAGGGCGGCGAGCAGGTCGGCGGTGGTCGCCGCGGGCGGGTCGCCGAGGGTGATGAACGCGGCGCGGATGTCGGTCAGGAGCCGGATGCGGGTCGACACCTGCCCGCTGTCCTCGGCCTCGGCAGTGAGGACGGTCGCGGCGGTCCGCCCGCGTGCCGGCCACATGCCCCCGGCGAGGTCGGCAACCGCGATCAGCGGCTCCCAGGTGTCGGCGGCCCGGTCTTCCAGCGGCATGACCGGTTCGGCGCGCTCCAACTCGGCGAGGTTGCCGCGCAGCCACGCCGACAACTCCACGGCGACCTTCCGCAGCACCGGCCCGTCACGGCGGTGCCGGTACGGTGCCACGGTCTCTCCGGCCATCCGGCGGCGCATCCGCACCACCACGGCCCGGTCCTCGATGGTGTCGGGCATGGCGCCGATCCCTGCGAGCGCGGCCATCGCGAACGTGGGGATCTTCTCCAGCCGGTGCAGGTTGTTGTCCCAGCGGATCGCGGGCCGGTTGCGCTGGTGACCAGCGTTGAGCAGACCCCGGAGATCCTCGTTGGCCTCGGCGTTCTTCCCGCCGAAGATGGTGTCGGCCTCGTCGACCAGCAGCGTCGGCGGCGTGTCGGTGCCGATGGCCCGGTACACGGCGGCGGGTGAGGCGTTCACGGTGATGAGCGGGTTGCAGCACATGCCCTCGACCACGTCGAGCAGCCGGGACTTGCCGCAGCGCTTCTCCGGCGCGCGGATGACCAGTCGGGGCGCGTGCGCCCACGCGCACATGGCGTGCGTGGCGGCGATCCACAGCACGACCGCGTCAACGGCCTCGGGTGAGGGCAGGACCACGTACCGGGTGATCGTGGCGTGGAGCCGGTCGAGGATCGCGGCGCCGTCCGGCGTCTCGGTGGTGTCGCTCATGCTGCGATTCCTTCCGTGGCAATGTGTTCAGCGCGGAATCCGCCTTTGATGGCTTCGCGGATCTCCCGGTCGGTCTGGTGTGCCTGGCGGCCGGTCGCGGTGAGCGCCGCGACGGCGTCGGCCTGGTCGATGGCTCCGGCGGCGACCATGCGGGCGACGCCTCGGGCGGCGCCGTACAGGGCGCGGCGGTGTCCGCCTTTCGGGGCGCGGTCGACGCTGGCGAGGATCGAGGCGAGCAGGGCGTCAGGTGCTGAGATGGCCCCCGCGCGGCGCGTTGGAGTCGGGCCGGTCGGGGCGGCGACGGTGAGCGTGTCCCGTGGCCGGCAGAGCTCCACCAGCGCGGGGGCCATCTCAATCACCGGGTGACTGCCGATCCACCGGTACGGCTGTCCGGTGCGTGGGTGGATCGACGGTGGAGCGACGACGTAGCCGCCATCGGCCTTGAGGTCCACGCCCGGGTGGTCGGCGACCTGCGGGGCGAGGCGCCCGCCGGGGTGGCGGTAGAACAGGTGCCACCCGCCCCCGCCGGTCGCCACGCATGCCGTGCGCGGCATCAGGGCGTGATCCAGGGCGCCGCCGTTGCGCGGGTCGATGTCGACCACGGCCAGGTCAGCAACCGCGCCGGTGCGGATGGCGAGCATGCCGCGCGGGTGCGCCGCACACATCGCGGCGAGCCGGTCAAGGTCGGTCGTCGCGGCGTAGAACCCGTGGCAGGTCAGGCAACCACACGAGGCCGGGTCATGCTCGGCGCCCGCGTCCTTGCAGGCGTCGCAGTTGGCCAAGGGGCGTTTGGTACGGCCGAGCAGGAACACCGGCCAGCCGTGTTCGGCGTAGCCGATCGCGTTGCGTAGCAACGCCTCAGAGGCAGAGCGAAGCTCCATAATGGTTACTCCCGGGGTGGTTGAAGGTGCTTCCGGGCGTCCGGCGAGCGCCGCCGGGGTGTGTGCCGGGCAGCGCTCGCCGGGCAGGTAGCGGCGGACGCCCTCGGCGGCGCCGCAGTGCCGTTGTTCGATGCCGAACCAGAACCCGCACCGGTTGGTATCGGCGTGCATTACGCAGCCCGGTGGGTGGCTTGCCGAGCGGCGCGGCCGAGCAGGGTTCGCAGGTCGGTGGCGACGCCGAGGAGCTGCACCCGCGCACACGGTTCGGCGTCGGCCAGGGCGACGGTGAGCCGGACTTCGGCGTGCTCGCGGCCGTCGGCGGCGCGTACGCGGGTGAGGGTGGCGCGGCCGTAGCCGGGGATGGCGATGGTCAGCGGGTCGGCGCGGTGCTCGCCGAGGCCGCAGCGGTGGCCTCCGGCGCACCAGTCCGGGTGCCGCTGGGTGTCGACGGCGCCGCGCCGCGCCGTGCGGGTGAGGCGCCTCATCGCGCGTCCCGATGTGCGGTGGCGTCGTGGTGGATGCGGGCGGCGAAGTTGTAGAGGCGACGGCCGATGCGCAGGCGGAGGCCGGCGCCTCGGCACCACCGGCACGGCCGGTAACGGTGGGTGAGGAACGTCTGGCGGGTGCCGGTGCCTTTGCAGCCCTGGCAGCGGCCGAACGGGGCGATCCAGCAGGCGAGGGCGTAGGCGGCCAAGGCGGCGGCGGTAACGGCGGACAGGGTGGTCACGGAAGGCTCCCTGAGGGGTTTTCGGGCCTGTTTTTGGCATGGCGTTACCAGCTACCTGCGCAAAGTCGTCGCAGGCAGGGGTGTGGATTGAGGGGTAACGGCAGAGGTAACGCGGGCGTTACCGGTACCTCTGCCGTTACCTTCGCCGTTACCCCTCGCTGGGGGTCGCGGCGCGGGTGCCGATCAGCTCCCGCAGCCCGTCGAGCCGGTACCCCTTGAGCGGCTTGCCGCCGACCTTGACGGTGACGCTCTGTACACCAGCGGCGCGGGCCAGTTCGGACAGGGCGTCGGCGGTCAGCCCGGGGTAGGCGTTCGGCCACCGTTCGGTGAGGGCGTCGGCGGCGGGTGCCCAGTGCTGCCCGTTGGACGCGGACACCTCGGCCAGGTCGGCGAGCAGGTCCCGGGCGGTGGGCAGGTCGGTGTTGCCACCGACCGGGGCGCCGCCCCGGATCGCGACCGCACGGGCGACGATCTCGGCCGCGACCTCCGGCGTCGGGTACTGCGACCGGACCGCCGTAGGGGCGGCGAGGCCGGTCATGCAGCCCCACCCGGCGTCGATAACCGGCCGGTACACGGTGCCGGTGATCCCGCGCTTGTAGGCGCCGGTGCCCAGGACCATGTCGTTCTCGACCTGCCCGGCCACCGACAGGCACCACCGGTTGGTGACGCACCGGACGATGTTCGGCGGCAGGCTCGTGCGGTCCGGGATCTGGGTGGCGAGGACGACGATGATGTTCAGCGCCCGCGCCCGCTTGATCAGCCGTTCAGCGGCGTCGGCGGCGTCAGCGGACGCGCCGAACAACTCGTGCGCCTCGTCGATGACGATGACGACCGGGTGCAGCCCGGACCCCTTCTTCCGCGCCAACTCCGGGGTGACCTTGCCCTCGGGTGCCTCGCCGCGCTGCTTCGCGGCCAGGACGCGCTTGCCGCGCCGCTCTGCCTCGGCGAGGCCCCACATGATGATCGCGGCGCCCTCGGCGATGGCCTTGTCATCGACGCCTACAACGTAGGTCGAGCAGATCGGGGCGAGGTCGATGAAGTCGCCGGTGCCCTTGAACTCGGCGATCTTGAACTCCACCGTGGGGTCCTGCGACGCCATCAGGACCAGCGCCCGCGCGGCGTACGACTTGCCGGAGCCCGGCTGCCCAGCGATGACGAACGACCGGGCGAACAGGCTGGTCTTCACCGGCTGCTGACGTTCGTTGCTGCCGAACTCGTGTTCCTCGAACACGCTCGTGCGGGCGTTCGGCGCCGCGATCGACCACTTCGGCTGCCCCATCTTCGAGGCGGGCTGGTAGCCGACCCACAGGTCGACCTGTCCGGCGTGCTCCGGCCCGGGGGACGGCCACACCTGGTCTACTGGCAGCCGCAGCGCGGAGGAGAGCATGCCGCGCCGTTCCAGGACCTTGACCGCTTCCAGGCCCTGCGGCAGGTTGACCCGCGCGAGCCAGCCCGGCCCGTCGCGGTGGATGCCGGGGTGCACGAACTCCACCGAGGCGGGTTCCTTCATCGCCGACAGGCCGAGGGACACCATGGCGTTGCGGACCATCTCACCGGTCAGTTTGGTGAACCGCGGGGCGTTGGACACCCGGTCGGTGATCGGCTTGTCAGCGGGGCGTCCGGCGCGGGCGAGCAGCAGCACGGCGGCGGCCGCGACCGCGTACCAGCCGTACGGCGGCACGACCCCGGACGCGCGGAGCGTGACGAGGGCGATCAGCAGCGCGGCGAACCCGACACCGACCGCCCACCAGCGGCCGCGTGCCTCCTTGGAACGCAGCCGCTTGAGCGACTGGAACGTGTAGGCGTCGTTGGTGCTCGCCGCGTGCTGGCGGAGCTGCCAGTTGCCTTCCTCAGCGTTCGCCCACCGCAGCGTCCGGCCGATCACCCGCGCCGCGCCGATCGGCGCGTACACGGTCGTCTTGGCCAGGTACTTCGGGGACCGGGCCAGGTGGAACAGCGCCCAATACCGCAGGTTGTCGCCGATCGCCGCGAGGGTCGCGGCGCGCTGCGTGCGGTCGTGCAGCCAGGTCGGGACGATCGGCGCGCGTCCGGCCGCGCCGGTCGTGGTGACGTCCTTCCACGACAGGGTGGGAGCGACGTCGAGCGCGTCGACCGGGTCGCCGACGTCAGTGCCGGCAACGGTGACCGTCTCGGCGTCGCCGCCGACCTCGCCCACCTCGCCGAGTTCGTCGCCCAGGTCGTCACGGTCGAGGGTGCGCGGCTTGACGAGGTGCAGCCGGGGCGGGGGCTGGTCGTCGTGCGCGCCGGTAACGGTGGTGTGCAGGTCGGTCATCGCTGGTTCCCTTCGGCGCGTTCGATCAGGTCCGTGAGGTGCTGGTGGATGGCGGGGACGAGGTTGCGGCGCGGCATGGTGGGTTCGACGTCCTCGCGGGCGATGAGGGCGACCGCGCCGCGCAGCCCGGCGAGCAGGAACGCGACCCATTCGCGCAGGTTCGCGATCCGCCGCTCAAGCTGGTGGATGATCTGCCGTTGCCGGGCGATCTCCGCGTGCAGCGCGGGGCACTGCCCGCACTGGCCGCTCACCACGCCAGCTCGGGGTAGGCGCCGCCGTCGAACGCGGTGATGAACGCAACGACCTGGTCGGGGAGGTCCACGTCGATCGCGTGGCCGCGCGGGGCGTTCCACAGTCCGGCGTCGTCGCAGCCGACCTCGACGTGTTCGGTGTCCAGCTCGGGCACGGCGTCGATGAGGTACCAGGCGATCGGGCAGTACGCCGGGGACGCGGGACGGCCGGTGTAGCCGAGGGCGAGCAGGGCGGTGGCGACGGCGTCGGCGGTGTCGCCGAGGGCGGTCAACGCCGCCAGCACCCCGTCGGACGTCGCGGGGTACACCGGCCCGTCCGGGAGCACACCGGGGGTGACGGGCGCGTCGGCGGGGGTGCCAACGCTGGTCGGGGTTGTCATGCTGTAGGTCTCCTGACTCCTTGTGGAGGGATGGGGGCCGGTGCGCGGCCGAGGTTCCTAGGCCATGGGGCCGCGCACCGGGCAGAGCTAACCGGCCAGGGCGGCGAGGAACGCCAGGACGCCCCGCGCAACGGTCGTGACCGCTTGCGCCGAGCCGGTCGGGTTGGTGACGACGAAGTACGCGGCCAGCAGGGCCAGCACGACGCTCATTGCCTTGTTCTTCAACGATCCGGGCATGGTGTCTCTCCTCTGTGGACAGTGCGGGGGATGGGGGCCGGTGCGCGGCCGAGGTTCCTAGGCCATGGGGCCGCGCACCGGGCGGCGCTAGTCGTGGCTGGCGTGGATGAGGTGTGCGAGGGCAGCGCCCATACCGAGGACGGCGACGGGCAGGCAGGCGACGGCGGTGGTGATCCACCACGGGGCGGCGGTGACTCCGGCCGCGCTCATCAGGTGGTAGGCGACCTGTCCGGCAGCGCCGAAGATGAGTGAGCCGATCGCGGACCAGCGGGCGAACCGGCGGGCGTTCGCCGGGGCGCGGCCGGACAGCCAGACCGCGAGGGCGAACGCGGCGTAGGTCTCGACCCCGATGGGAAGGGTGATCGCGGTGTTGATGCTGACGTCGTCGGCGATGCCGGGTAGCGGGTGGACCACGCCGAACCCGGTGAGTTCACCGAGGCCGACCCACCCGGACCAGATGGCCACGAACGCGGGCAGCGCCAGCACCCACACCGGCCACGAACGCGGGCGGCGCCGGGCGGGCGCCTCGGCAGGCGGCGCGGCCGGCATGACCGGGACGTCCGGCGCGGTGATGCTGGTGTCCGGGTGTCCGTCACCCGTGGCCAGCGGCGGCGCCTCGATCACCTCGGCGACCGGCTCGCCGCCGACCGGCGCGGCGGGCTCGGGAGTGTCGGTGTCCGGCTCCAGGTCCGGCACGACGTGCAGAGCGCGCGGCGCGGGGACCTCGGCGGGTGCGGCGCGCTCGTCGGTGAGCGCCTCGCGGATCGCGTTGGCCTTGGGGGCGCCGATCTTGAACTCCTTCATGAGCGCGTTGCGGGACGGGATGTCGCCGAGCCGGTCGGCCAGGGCGCGGGCGTCGGCCATGAGCGCCTCGATCGGGGCGGGATAGGCGCTGGGGGCGGTTGCGGTGGTCACGGGGTCTCCTCGGGGTAGGCGCAGGTGAGGCACTCGCCGAGCGAGCGCGGGATGTAGTACGGCCGCACTTCGCGGCAGGTCGAGCAGGTCCGGCGGGCCAGCAGCGCCCGGCCGATCGCGCGGCGCTGCGCGGGGGTCGCGGGGCGGTGCGGCTTTGCCAGGTCGAGCCGGTACAGGTAGGCGACGCGTTCGCCGCCGACGCCACGCCACAGGATTTGGCCGGCCACCGGCTGATCACCGGGGCGCAGGCCACGGGCGCGGAGTTGGCGGCGAGTGGCGTAGGTGTCGGGTGCGCCCTGCCACCACCAGGTCGGCAGGCTGTACCGGTCGCCGAGCGGGTCAAGGTAAGCGGCGCGGATGCGGGCCACTGCCTGGCCTTATGCGGCCGGACGCTGCGCGTTGAACCGGCGCTTGTAGAACGCCAGCGATTCGCGGACGACCGTGGCGCGGGCGTTGCGCAGGCGCTGTGCCTCCAGGTCGTCCACTCGGCCGTGACCGGCCAGGATCGACACCTGCAGGTCGAGCAGGTCCATCTCCGCCTCGATCAACGGCCACTCGTCCTCGATCGCGTCGAGGTCGGCGGGGGTCGGGTCGTCACGTTCGTAGATCACGGTCTCTCCTATGAGATCGGTAATGACCGCCCGGCCGAGAGATCCCGGGCGGGCGGTAAGCGTTGTGGTGTAAGCGATTCAGCGCGGCCGTCCGGTCTTGCTCACCCGCTCACCCGGGACCTACCGGGGTCGCCGCAGGCATCTCGCGCACGGCCTGGCACGCGCTGCTGTTCGTGTCGCTGTGAAGTTCTCAAGGCACGCGGACACGGTGGCCAGGTCCACGAACGGCGCAGCCGTAGCCGCCCCGCCGTGCCTGGTACCAGCCGGTCAAGCTGCCTGCGATCGCTCACTAGCAGCTCTACTGCGAAGGTAGTCGCAGTGTTTCTGCGAGTCAAGAAATTCTGCGAGTGGCAGTGCGACTGTGAGTCTGGCAAGCTGAGTGCGACTACTACGAGAGGCAGCAATGAGCAGGGGATTCGCACTCGTCGTCCACTTCCACCTCCACGACGAAAAAGCCGCGGAGGGGTTCGATGACCTGGTGTCGCGCACGACGCCCGAGATCGAGCGGCACGAACCGGACACGCTGGCGTATGTGGTGCACACCGTGCCGGACCAGCCACTGACGCGCGTGTTCTACGAGCTGTACTCAAACCGCGCGGCGTTCGACTTCCACGGGGAGCAGCCACACATCAAGCACTTCCTGGCCGAGCGGGTGCAGTACACGAGCGGTGTCGACGTCACGTTCATGCAGGCCGAATCCGGAAAGGGGCCGATGCATCTGTGATCACCGAGGAGCAACGCGCGTTCGGAGCGCTGGTCGCCGACCTGCGGAAGCAGCGCGGCATGACCCAGGGCGAGCTGGCCGCCGAGCTTGGACGTACGTCGAGTTGGCTCTCGCAGGTGGAGCGGGGAGTCCAGCCGGTCGCAAGGCTGGACGTGCTCCGCCGCCTGGCCGACGGCCTCGGCGTGTCTGTCCAGGCGCTGCAACCGGACTCGCCCATCGCGCCGGAGACTCCGGTTCGTGATGAGGCCGTTCTCCCGTCCAACGACCTAGATCAGGCTCGACTCGTCATCTCCGGACATCCGGTGCCGGAGGTCTTGCTCTCAGGGGAGGCCGTTGCCGCGCCGGTGAGCCTGTCCGAGTTGCGTGCCGCTGTTGACGAGATCTGGGCTCTGACGCACGCGAACCAGTTCGCGGAGCTGAGCGCTTCCATCGGTCCGCTGGTCCCGCGCTTGGAGCGGGCGGCCCGTACGGCACCGGACGACGAACGGCCGGCGCTCTGGTCGCTGCTCAGCCGCACCTACCAGGCGCTGTCGGCGGCCTTCGTGCGGCAGGACGAGCCGGACGCGGCATGGATCGCGGCGGACCGGGCGATCAACGCTGCCGAGCGGTCCGGTGAGGCGCTGCACGTGTTCGCGGGTGTGTTTCGGCTCGCGCAGGCGTTCGTCCGCCTCAAGCGCGTCGACCAGGCCGAACACGCGGCAACAACCGCCGTGAACGCGCTGCACCAACACACACCGGACCAGGCCGCCGCGGCCGAGGCGCTTTCGGTGATGGGATCGCTCCATCTCGTCCTGGCGCTCGTCCACGCACGAGCAGGGAACCGCGCTGAGGCGCGCCGCGAGATCGACCGTGCGCGGCAGGTTGCGCTCCGCCTGGGGAGCGACCGGAACGACTTCAACCTTGAGTTCGGTCCCACGAACGTGGAGATCCAGGCCGTCTCCATCGCCGTCGAACTCGGGGACGCTGGCGAAGCGATCGACATCGGGCAGCAGGTAGATGCCGAAGCGCTGTCCATCGAACGGCGCGCCCGCCTGGCCCTGGACATGGGACGCGCCTACGCCCAACGCAGGCAGACCGGCGAAGCGCTCGCCTGCCTGCTGCAGGCCGAGGAACTCGCCCCCGAACTGATCCACACGCACGTGGCGGCGCGGAGCGCCATCAGGGAGCTGATCCTGATCGCTGGACGCGCGACGTCGCCGGAACTGAGGGCGCTCGCCGAGCGTGCCGACGCGCAGCCCTAAGGTGTCCCCGGCGTCCCTCGTGTCCCCGAACATCCTTTGAACAGCGGAAACGCAACATCATCTCGGGGACACCTCGGGGACACCTGTCCCTGTCGTGTCCCCGAGGGTCATGAGGCGGGCGGTTCGGGAGGGCTCAGCTTGCCGGTCCATCGCGACCGCAGACCGTCTCAGCACTTGGAGTAGCCGGTATAGGTGCCGTCCGGTCGCTCCAAGCCACACCACATGGGTATCTCAACCTCGGTCAGCCGCCAGCCGTCGCGCTGGCGGATTGCTTTCGCGTGCGGCCACCGCTTGCCCCTGCCGCAATCGCCGTGGTGCCAACCACGGGCCGCACATATGTCCGTTCTTGCACCTTCCGAAAGATCGCAAAACGGGATACTACCAAGCGATATTCGCCGATATGATCCGCCAATCAAATTCGTGCGCATTCAATACGGAGGGTGCATGCGCAAATCTCATCTCGCCATTGCGATTTCTACAATGGCAGTGCACCATGGGTCGCCTCAGCGGTCGAGTATGATTGTCCTGCCCGACGGTAGTACTACTAGATTTGGCGACTCGTACGGAAATGGTGGCTTTCCTCGTCCTGAGGGAAGGTGTCGCACTCCATAAGGATTTAATGATGGAAATCGACCGACTAGCGGATGAATTGCCTTTCCCGCTATCAGAATGGGTTCTCGTGCACTACGATGATCAGCCAGTAGAGGACGCTACCCTGTTCCATCTGTCGACTAAATCCGGAATTCTGATCGAAATTGACGATGAAGAGCATAGAGACTTAACCCGTCGTCTTATCGCCAGCGGTATGCCTGTCATTCACGAAATCTTGCGAGACTGACGGGGTTTCCTGTAATGGAGGTTGACGGCTCCCGCGCGGTAAACATTCACGTCTTGTGAGGCTGTCGGCCAATCGTTGAGGATGGCTTTCGTGCTGGCGGTTTCTGCGGGGTCGTCGGTGATGGCGTCGCGGGTCGCGACTCGCCGGGCTGAGCTTGGGGTGTTTGCCGGTCCCTGGTAGGTTCGGGCACTCGTCGTGGCGTCGGACGGCATCCGGGTGCAACCCGTCAAGCCACGTGCGATAGCCGCTGCAGGCGTGCCAGATCCGTGCCAGATCGCCCGGTCGTTCGCGGAGACCAGCGGGGAATGATGGTCGGACGAAGCTGGATGGGCAGGTCAGGGTCCTCGCAGGTCAACGACTGTCGTGAGTCCAGTCCTGGCAGTGTGGGGGTCAGGGGTTCGAGTCCCCTCGTCTCCACTCCATCAATCGGCGCTTCCTGCTCATCGGCGGGGGCGCCGATTCGCGTTGGTGATTCCGTCATTTCCCGCGCACGGCTTCGCCGCGCTCCCCGGTGGGGGAGCTTCGCTCCACCCACACCCCCTCAACACCGTGCCCGGCGCCGAGTCGGCGCGTTGAGTGCTCTTGTCTCGTTTTGGCGGTGGTACGGAATGGGCGTGCGTTCTGTTGGCGGCCAGCGTTGCGGCCACGCATGTCAGACGGGTCGTAAGAACGAGCGGTCGGGTGTCGGGTTTAGTGCCTGATTAATGGTGTCAGGTCTACCTCGACGTCGAGTCCAGCGATCGTGACCACGACGCGGGGGCGGTCGCCCGCTGCGGCCAGGTAGCTGGCGAGCGTGGACAGCAGCATGTCGGCTGAGCAGGTGGGCCGGTTCCGGGGTCGGTGGGTCAGGCGGCTTCGGTGGTGTTGGGGTGGCGGGCCAGCCATTCGGCTACGGCGGTTCTGATGATGCCGGAGCGGCCCTCGCGGTCGCGGCCGGCGGCGGCGTCGAGGGCGTCGACCATGGCGGCGGGCATCTTGAGCGACACCATCCTGCCGGCCGGGGCGCCTGTCTCGTCGGCCTGCACGAACTGGCCTTCGGCTGGCCGGCCGGTGCCGGCGAGGGCGCTCGTGTCGTTGCCGGCGAACCATTCGGCGACCTGGTCGTCCGTCATGCTGTTCAGGTCAGGCTGTTCCATCACGCTGCTCCCGTCTGCTCGGCCCATTGTTCGATCTCGTCCGGCGTCGCCAGCCGTGCGAAGCGGATCCGCCACACGAACGAGCCGTCGTCGCGGATCAGCAGGACGCGGATGAGCCGCGACATTCCGCGGCTCGGAGCGGTCACGGCCAGGCGCAACTCGCTGAGCTCGACCCGGTGCTGCTCGCCGTCGGCCCGCACCAGTGCCTCGGCCAGGTCGGCAGTGGTCAGGCCGTCCCGCAGGTCAGCCTCGGGCCGCTCGCTCGCCGTCGGCATGCGCCAGACGACCTCGCTCACGTATGAAGGGTAATACGCTTCATACGTGGAGGGCATGCGTGCACGTCCCCAGGCCCAGGGATCGGCGTCATCGCGGCGGTCCTCGCGCTCGGATTCTGGGTGGGCCGATCCACCGCTGGACGAGCGGAGGCTACGGCCGGAGCACGACCAGCTTTTCCTGCAGCAGTTCGGCGACCGCGTATTTCACGCCCTCGCGGCCCTGGCCGGAGCCTTTGACGCCGCCGTAGGGCATGTGGTCGGTCCGGAACGACGGCGCCACGTTCACGAGGACCGTCCCGGCCTCGGCCCGCCGCGCGTAGTCCAGTGATGTCGCCAGGCTCCCGGTGTAGAGGGCGGTGTTGAGGCCGTAGTCGGCCGCGGTCACCTCGTCGATCGCGGCGCTGACGGAGTCGACCACGATGACGCTGACGACCGGGCCGAACGCCTCCTCGCACACGAGCGGGTTGTCGCGCGGCACGTCGACGAGCACCGTGGGCGCCATGAGGCGGTCCTCGACGCTGCCGCCGGCGGCGACGCGGGCGCCCGCCCGTTGGGCGGCGGCCACCCAGGCCGCCAGGCGCTCGGCGGCGTCCCGGCTGATCAGCGGGCCGACGACGGTGCGTTCGTCGCGGGGGTCGCCGCACGGGGTGGCGGCGAACGACCGGGCGAGCGCGGCCTGGAACGCCGACGCCACGGGACGCTCGACGTAGACGCGCTGGAGCGAGACGCAGGCCTGCCCGGAGCCGCTGAGTGCCGCCGTCGTGGCGTCGCGCACGGCCCGGTCGAGGTCGGCGTCGGCCGCCACCACCATCGCGGTGTTCGAGCCGAGCTCCAGCACGTGCCGCTTGCGGGGGGACCGGGCCTTCAGCCGCCAGCCGACCGCCGAGGAGCCGGTGAAGGTGACCACGGCGACCCGGTCGTCGGCCAGCCATGCGTCGACGATGTCGGCCGGCGGGCCGGTGACGAGGTTGAGCCACCCGGCCGGCAGCCCCGCGCGCTCGAACAGCGCGGTCAGCCGGCCCGCGGTCAGCGGCGCGTGCTCCGACGGCTTGAGCACCACGGCACACCCGGCGGCGAGGGCCGGGCCGACCTTGTGCAGGACCAGGTTGAGCGGGAAGTTGAACGGCGTGACGGCGGCGACGATGCCGAGCGGGCCGGGCATGGTGAAGGCGAACGTCCCGTCGCCGGCCTCGACCGCGTCGAGCGGCACGGTCTCGCCCGGCAGGCGCCCGGCTTCTTCGGCCGAGAGGCGCGCGGTGATGACGGCCCGCGCCACCTCGGCGCGCGACGCGGTGATGGGCTTGCCGGTCTCGGCCGTGATGAGCCCGGCCAGTTCCTCGGCATGGGTCTCGATGAGCCGGCTGACCTCGGCCAGCACCCGTGCCCGCGCGTGCGGCGCCAGCCCGGTGCGCATCGCCGCCGCGGCGGCGTCGACGGCCGCGGTGGCGTGCTGCTTCGTCGCGACGGACACGGTCCCGAGGTCCGCGCCGGTCCACGAGTCGGTGATCGTCCAACGCTCGGCGGTGTCCTGCCAACCCCCGGCGGTCGAGAAGGTGCGGCCGGAGGTCGTCCTGGAGATCGACGCCTACTGGGTCGCGGTCGGCGGCGCGGACCCCGTCGCCGTCGTGCGCGGCTTCGGCGACCGGGTGCGGTTCCTGCACCTCAAGGACGGGCCGGTCAGCCGGGACAACCTCGAGCAGCGCCCCGCCGGGCAGGGCCGGCTGCCGATCGACGCCATCCTGGCGGCGGCGCCGCAGGTCGAGGCCGGGGCGGTCGAGTTCGACGAGTACGCCGGCGACATCTTCGAGGGCATCGCGGCGAGCCACGCGTTTCTCGCCCCGCGGGTGGCGGGGGTGTCGGCATGACTGACGCTGTGGGCGTGGGGGTCATCGGGGCCGGGCGGATCAGCGCGCAGTACCTGGACAACCTCACCCGGTTCCCCGACCTGTCCGTGGTCATGATCGCCGACCTGCTGCCCGAGCGGGCCGCCGCCCAGGCCGCGGCCTACGGGGTGCCGCTGTCCGGGACGCCGGACGAGCTGCTCGCCCGGCCCGACATCGAGCTCGTCATCAACCTGACGATCCCGGCCGCCCACGCGGCGGTCTCGCTCGCCGCGCTCGAGGCCGGCAAGCACGTCTGGTCGGAGAAGCCCTTCGCCCTCGCGGTCGAGGACGGCCGGAAGCTGCTGGCGGCCGCCGCCGAGCGGGGCCTGCGGATCGGCTGCGCGCCCGACACGTTCCTCGGCGCCGGCCTGCAGAGCGCCCGCCGGGCCGTCGAGCGCGGCGACATCGGTGAGCCGCTGTCCGGTCTGACCCTCTTCGAGGTGCCCGGCCCGCAGGACGACCATCCGATCCTCAAGACGCTGCTGTCCCGCGGCGCCGGCCCGCTGTGGGACATGGGGCCGTACTACCTGACGGCGCTGACCCAGACGCTGGGCTCGTTCGCTTCGGTCTTCGGCGTCGGCCGGATCGCCCGGCCGCGCCGGACCCCGCTCAACGGTCCCGGCGCCGGGGTCGAGCACGAGGTGGAGGTCTCGACGCACGTGTCGTTCGTCAGCCGCTTCGCCGGTGGGCAGACGGCGTCGAGCACGGTGAGCTGGGACTCGCCGCACCGCCGGGTCGGCCACGTGGAGATCGTCGGCAGCGAGGCGGCGCTGTCACTGCCGGACCCCAACGAGTTCACCGGGCCGCTGCGCCTGCTGCCGCGCGGCGCGACGGACTGGGTCAAGCTGCCGGTCACCGGGCCGGTGGCCGGACGCGGGCTCGGCGCCCTCGACATCGCCCGGGCCGTGCGCTCCGGACGCCCGCACCGCGCCGACGGGCGGCTGGCGTTCCACGTGCTGGAGACGATCGCGGCGGTGACGGCGTCGATCGAGTCCGGCGCCCCGGTCGACGTCACCAGCCGCGCGCCCCAGGTCGACCCGGTGCCCGAGGACTGGGACCCGTACGACATCAGCCACTGACGGGCAGCGCGGGATCAAGGAAGTTGGTAGGTTGCGGCGCTCAGGCACACGAACGGGGATGAACGTGACCAAGCGCGCGACGGTACTGAGACTGGTTGTGGCGGCCGTCCTGCTCGGCGGGGCGGCCGGTTGTGAGAAGGAAGCGGGCAAGGACAACGCCGCCGCGGGGAAGACCGCCCAGGCCGTGGCGAGCCCGACCGCCGACGCCAAGGCGGTCTGCGCTCCCGTCGACGGCGAGATCAAGAACACGCTGGCCAAGGTCGCCGAGGCGGAGGCGATCGGCCCGCCGGCCGGGCACCACGCGGTCAGCGCCCAGTGGTCCGCGGGCGCGGCGCAGATCTACTCGCTGATCACCGGGGCGACCGGACCGGCGGCGGACGCGGCGGGCGACCTCGCCGACGCCATGGGGGCCATCGCGGACAAGTACGTCGCCGCGAGTTCCAAGCCTGACAAGGCTCCGGTCAACGCGGCGGTCGAGGCGTTCCGAGCCGCCTGCCGGTAGCGGCTCAGGCGCCGGTCAGCGCCAGGTCCGCGCCGGAACGGATGCCCGGACCCGCCAGGGTCGAAAGGTTCCCGTTGGCGTCCGCGTGCACGACGCGGGCGCTGGCGTGATACCGGATGGTGAGGTTCTCCGCGAAGTGGCGCCCGTTGAGCAGGCCGCCCGCCGCCATGACGGTGCCGACGTCCAGCGCCCAGTACCGGTGGCCCTGGTGCCCGTCGCGGTAGTGCACCGCGATCTCGCCGGACAGGTAGGCGTCGTAGACGACCCGGACGCCGAGGTTCATGCTCAGCGCGACCAGCTCGTCGCCGGTGTCTCCCGGCGGCAGGTCGACGGCGGCGGACTCGGACAGACCGGCGCCCCAGTCGTGGGTGTAGTCCAGGGCGGCGCCGCCGGCCGGGAACGTGATCGAGTAGCGGACCGGCGCGGTGGGGCTGACGCCGGCCGCCGGCGACCACAGGTGGGTCGCCGTGCACGTGAGGCGGGCGCCGGTGCCGGTCAGCGGGAGGCTGACCGGCATGGAGCCGACGCCGGTGACGGAGGCGCTCTGCACGACCAGGGTCGTGGTGACCGGGGACCAGTCGTGCGAGCGGTGCAGGAACCCGTCGAGCTGCGCGAGGTCCGGCGCCTCGCCCAGGCAGGCCGCGACGGCCTCGGTGAGGGCGTCGCCGGACAGCCCGAACAGGTCCGTCTCGTCGTCGGTGACGGGATGGTGGTCGGCGCCGGTCGCGTTGACGCTGGACGAGGCGTAACAGAGCCCCGCGATGATCGACAGCTCGATGCCCATGACCGCCCCCTGGTTGTAACGCCTCAGTTACGAAGCGTCCCATCCGTTACGGCAGGGCCGGCCTGGAACGCTGAAACCGCACCGAAGAAGCCGGGGTGGCCGTGCGCACCTGCAGGATCGCGCTGAAGGTCTCGTCCTCGAGGCTGCGCTTCGAGGACGCGGCCAGGTCCGCCGCGGCGGCGGTCTCCCGCTCGAGGGTGGACGCCTGCTGGTACGCGCGGAACAGCCGGTCCCGGATGATCCGGCGCAACCGCAGCTGCTGGGCGAACGGGTGCTCGGCGGGGTCCCAGCCGTTGCGGTGCATGAGGGCGTCGGCGAGATTCGTCGCGGAGATCTCGCCACGCTGGTGGGCGGCGTTGACCATCCGCACCAGGTGCTGCCGGCGGCCGGCCGGGTCGTCCTCGGTGAGCGGGAACGCCTGCGCCCGCTCCAGCCGCCGGACCGCCCCTTCGGCCTCCTCGTAGGCCCGCCACGCGGCCTCCTGCGTGCGCTGCGCGGCCTCCCACTCCTCGCGCCGGCGGCCCGCCATCACGGACGTCCGCGAAGCGGCGACGGCCACCTCGTCGCTGTATCGCTGCAGCTCCTGAAGCTCGGCGGTGCGCCGGTCGATCGCGAGCTGGCGCTCCCGGGCGGCCTCCGGGTCGCGGACGGCCTTGCGCAGCCTGGCCCACCACGAGGGGCCGGCCGCGGCGCCCTGTCGTTTGGACAGGAACGTGAGGATGGCGAACGTGATGACGACTGCGGCGAGCAGCGCGGCCCAGATGGCCAGGGCCTCACGCATCCCGTGCGCAAGGTCTTGCAGAGCGGCGTCCATGAATGCACCTCGAGGGGGGATCGAGCGGCGAGAGGGGGAATGCGTCTCAGGCCGAGGTGCTGGGTGGGGCGCGTCCCGCGATCGCGCCGACGGTGACACCGTCAAGAACAACGGCAGAAGCGGCCATGGTACGACCAGCAAACCCGACGGCCTGCGGAAATACCGGGCTGGACCGGAGCCGTGCCGGGACGCTCGCGGACGGCCGCCGAACGGCCGTCGGTGCCGCACTCACCGCCGTGACGACCGACGCGGCGACGGGCGGCACCGGACGATCCACTGTGGACGGTGGCAGGGCCGGGGTGAAGCCGGCGCCGAGGATCAGTGCGCAGAGGGTGAGCGCGAGCCGTCGCACGCCACGCCGCAGACGGCTGGCGGGCGCAACGACGTACATGAGTCAAACATGCCCCGTCCGGGTGAAGGTCGCAACCCGGGGGCGGCGCCGGGTGACCTGTCACACGTGAGAGTGACGCTGGTCAACGCGGTAGCCTGGCCGCCGTGGATCTGACCGTCATCCTCGGGCCGATGAAGAGTGGCAAGTCCCTCGAGCTGGTGAGCCTGCTGTCGCCGCTGCAGTTCACCGACGTGCGGCACCGGGTGTTCCAGAGCGCCCGGCACGTGCGCGACGCGGGGGTCGTCTCGCGCAGCGGTGCCGCGCTCGCGACCGTGAAGGCCAGCTCGCTCGCCTCGGCGCTGGACGACGACGTGGACGTGGTGGGCATCGACGAGGTGCACATGTTCGCGATGTCCGACATGGCGGTCGTGCGGACGCTGCTGGAGCGCGGCACCAGGGTCGTCGCCGCCGGCATCGACCTGGATCACCGCGGTGAGCTGTTCGCGCCGGTGCGGGCGTTGCTGGAGCTGGGCCCGGCGTCGGTGACCTACCGGCGGGCGGTGTGCGACGTGTGCCGCGGGTTCAGCGCCGTCTACACGCAGGTGCTCGAGCACGGCGAGCCGATGCTGCGCGAGCTGGCGCCGTCGACCGCGCTGCCCGACGACGGCACCTACACCTATGAGGCCCGCTGCCGCACCTGCGTGGTGCTGCCCGGGCTGGTGCGGGTGCCGCGCCAGCCGGAAGCGGCGGTCTGAGCCGTGACGGAAGCCAGCCTCACGCCGCGGCGGAGGCGAGCGCGAACGACGGCTGCGGGACCGGCCGGCCGAAGTGGTAGCCCTGCGCGAAGCGGTAGCCGAGCCGGTAGAGCTCCTGCGCCTGCTCCGCGGTCTCGACGCCCTCGGCGATCGCGTCGAGGTTGAGCCCGTCGCTGACGTTGATGAGCGCGGTGGCGATCACCGAGTGCCGGCCGGCCATGGTGATGTCGTCGACGAAGGACTTGTCGACCTTCAGGATGTCGACCGGGCAGGTCTGCAGCAGGCCCAGCGACGAGTGCCCGGTGCCGAAGTCGTCCAGGGCGATCCGCACGCCGAGCTCGTGCACGGCGTCGAGGGCCTCGATCGCCCGGCCGCCGCCGAAGACCGCGGTCTCGGTGACCTCGATCGCCAGGCGGTCGGCCGGGAAGCCCGTCGCTGCCAGGACCGCGGCGACCACCTCCGGGAAGTCGGGCTCGGCGAGCTGCCGGGCCGAGACGTTGACGGAGACCTTGCCGGGCGCCGCGTCGCCGAGGCTGGCCAGCCAGGTCGCCCCCTGTGAGCACGCCTCGAGCAGGATCCAGGCGCCGAGCTCGACGATCTGGCCGTTCTGCTCGGCGACGGGGATGAAGTCGGCCGGGCTCATGAACCCGAGCGTCGGGTGGTGCCACCGGATGAGGGCCTCCACGCCGACGATCTGCCCGTGCGGCAGCGCCACGATCGGCTGGTACACCAGCTGGAACTGGCCCTGGTCGAGGGCCTCGCGCAACTGGGCGCCGAGCAGGGCGTGCGCCGAGGCCCGCTGGTCGAACTCCGGTCTGAAGCGCTGCTGGCGGGTCTTGTCCTCCTTCGCCGCGTACATCGCGACGTCGGCGCGGCGCAGCAGTTCGAACGGGTCACGGGTGCCGGCGGCGTCGGCGACGCCGATGCTGGCCTGGACGAGCAGGTGCTGGTCGCCGGCGAAGACCGGCTCCTGCAGGGCGGTGGCGAGTTCGGTGACCATCGCGTCGGCGGCGCCGGCGGCGGTGTCCGGCATGAGGACGGCGAACTCGTCGCCGCCGAGGCGGGCCACGACGTCGCCGGGGCGCAGGACCCCGCAGAGCCGCTTGCCGACGGCGGTGAGCAGCTGGTCGCCGATGGCGTGGCCGAGCCCGTCGTTGATCCGTTTGAAGTCGTCGAGGTCGATGAACGCGACCTGCGGCACGGTGCCGGCGTCGAGCTCGTCGCGGATCAGCTCCTCCAGGAACCGCCGGTTGGGCAGGCCGGTGAGGTCGTCGCGCATGACCAGGTCGCTGAGCTGGTCGGCCTGGTCCTGCACCTTGCCGACCAGGCCGAAGATGCGCATGACCACGAGCAGGAAGACCGCGACCGCGACGGCGCCGATGGCGAACCAGTCGATGTTCCGGGCGCCGAGCGCGCCCTGCAGGAGCAGCAGGCCGGGCGCGATCATCGAGCTGACGGCGAGGACGGTGAGGCGGCGCAGTGACAGCGCGGTGTCCGTGCTGCCGACGGGTTCGTCCATGCCGCACATCGACGGGTGCAGCGCGGCGCTCGCGAGCAGGACGTACGACATGAGCCAGCCGACCTGGAGGTAGCCACCGGGCGTCGCGTCGTATGTGGACATGACGGAGAACGTGATGTCGGTGCTGAACATCAGCAGCATGCTGGACACGAGCAGCCAGTAGCTGGCGGTCTTCGCGGCGCGGCCGGCGAGGAGCCGGGCGAGCAGCACGAGCAGGACCACGTCGGCGGTCGGGTAGGCCAGCGAGCACAGCCGCTGCACGGTCGACACCCCGGCGGCCTCGGCGACGGGGCGCATGACGAACACCCAGAACAGCAGGCTGGCGCCGGCGGCCGAGATGCACGCGTCGATCAGGCCGGCGAGGTCGCGGCCGTGCCGGCGCAGCATCATCCACAGCCCGGTGGCAAGGGACGGATAGGCGCCGAGGTAGAACACGTCGGCGAGGGACGGGAACGGGGTCTCGTGCAGCACGTTGACGTAGATGCCGTAGGTGACGTCGCCGAGGACCCAGACGGCGAGCCCGGCGGCGAACCAGTACCAGAGCGCGCGCCGTGGCGGCCGGTTGCGCCGCACGCCGATCAGCAGCATGGTGACCGCGCCGAAGCCGACGATCTCGTACCCGACGTTCGCGACGTAGCCGGATTTGGGCAGCAGTGGATAGGTGACCGCCGCAAGGCCACCGATCAGCAACCAGACGAGCCACAGCCGCCTGGCGACCCAAGTCTCCACGCGTTGGTTATCGGCAGGGGCGCTGCCGCGGTTGAGGGCTCTGCAAGATAATACGTATTACCCTCTTGTGCGAAGCGTCGGGCTTTCCGAGACTCGGTCACATGCCACCTGTAACCCGCCGCCAGGTGCTGGCCGGTGCCGCCGGATTCGCCGGCGCACTCGCCATCCCCAGCCTCGCGCCGACCGCGGCCCACGCCGCCGCACCGGCCGGATTCCCCACCTACCAGTACCTCGGCCAGCCGCTCCCCGCGAACCTGGCCTACAACCCCACCGGGGAGCTCATCTTCCCCTGCATCCGCGGGATGTACGACAAGATCAGCGGCGCCCGCGGCCGCTACTACCTCTACTACGCCCCGCACGACGCGCCCGGCGGGATCTGCCTCGCCTACGGCAACTCACTGTCCGGCCCGTTCACCGAGTACCCGGCCAACCCGATCATCAGCCGGACCTGGTCGCCGCACTACTCGGTCAGTCACGTCTCGTCGCCGCACGTCGTGTGGAACGCCTCGACCAGGCAGTTCTTCATGTACTACCACGGCGAGAACACCACGACGCGCCTCGCGATCTCCAGCGACGGCATCAACTTCACCTACTACGGCACCGTGCTGACCACCGCGATGGTGCCCGGCACCAGCGAGGCCACCTACGCGCGGGTGTTCGAGCACCGCATCGCCGCGCTCGGCAACAAGTACGTCATGGTCTTCATGGGACTCAAGAGCGGCCGGCGGATCTTCTGGGGCTGGTCCAACGACGGCAAGTCGTGGCAGTTCGACCCCAACCCCCTGGTGTCGCCCGCCGCCGACGGGCAGACCGACCTGAGCGGCCCGCACCTGCTGTACCGCAACAACACCACCTACGTCGTCTACCACGGCAGCTCCGGCGACATGTTCCTCACCGAGGTCGGCAACAACTTCGACAAGGAGATCCACCTCGGCGTCTTCCATGCCGCGCTGTCCGGCGCGCCGGACAACAACCGGTCCGCGGCGCCGTCGTTCGGCACCGACGGCGGCGTGCAGTACATGTTCTACGAGGCCGGCCAGCGCTCCGGGACGAAGATAGCCGTGGCCCGCGCCGTCTGATACAAAGCGGGCATGCTTGCCTGGGGTGTCGATTTCACCACCGCTGAGTTACGGACCGGGGTCCGGCAGACCGACGGGTTCACCTGTGGACCCACCGTCGCCATGGTGGCGTCGGCGCTGCTGGACCCCGCGTACGCGGACGGCGTCGCGGACTACGGCGCCGAACAGCACCGCATCCACTCCGCCGCCAACCGGATCTGGCCCCGCAAGCTGGGCACCACCCCCTGGGGTGTCGCCGCGACGATCTCCAGGCACACCGCGGAGCTCGGGGTCCGGTACGGCTGGCGGCGCTTCCGCGGGCGCCGCGACCGGCTCGCCGACGTGACCGCCGCGGTCGACACCGGCTGGCCGGTCGCGATGCTCGTCGGCAAGGGCGTCCCCCGGCACTGGGTGCTCATCACCGCGCACCCGGAGGAGTTCGTGCTGCGCTGCTTCGAGCCGGGGTCGGGCCAGGTCCGCGAGGTCACGATCGAGGAGATCCAGCAGCAGCGGATCCCCCGGCTGGGGTTCCCGCGGGCCTACGCGCTGGTCCTGCCTACTGGCTGACCCGTGCTCTGACCTTCTCCTTGGTGCGTTCGGGCAGCTCGTCGGCGGCCACGAGCAGGGGCAGCAGCTCCGGCTCGGCGGTCAGCGCCCGGAACGCGAGCCCGATCGTGACGTCGTGCGCCGGGGTGTGCACGACCTCGATCGGGTCCCCGGCCCGGATCGTGCCCTCCTGCAGGACCCGCAGGTAGGCGCCGGGCTCGGCGCGCTCGGTGAAGCGCCGGATCCAGCCTTGTTCGTCGAGCCAGCCCGCGAAGGTCCGGCACGGGATCCGCGGCGCGCAGACCTCCAGGAGCACCTCGGCCCCGATGCGCCAGCGCTCGCCGATCCGGGCGCCGGTGACGTCCAGCCCCGAGGTGGTCAGGTTCTCCCCGAAGACGCCGCCGGGCAGGTCCTTGCCGAGTTCGGCGGTCCACCGGTCGAGGTCCTCCCGCGCGTACGCGTAGACCGCCTTGTCCGGGCCGCCGTGCACCCGCAGGTCGCAGACCACGTCACCGGCGATCCCGGTCGGGGCGGTGCCCTCCGGTCCGGGCACGGTCACCCGGACCGGGCCGTCCACGGGCCGCTTGTCGATGCCCGTGGTGGGCGTGCTCGAGTGGTCGGTCGGGACCGGGGTGCCGGCGTTGACGGAGATCAGGTATGCCACCCGCTAGACGCTAGCGTCCGCCTGAATGGACCGTTTCGACAATCCCATGAAGTAGCCGTCGATCACCGACGTCGTGGGGGCGTCGGGCCGGTCGGCGGCGCCGAGCGTGACGAACAGCGGCGTGTAGTGCTCGACCGTCGGGTGGGCGAACGGCATGCCGGGCGCCAGGCTCGCGTACCGAGCCAGGGTGTCGACGTCGCCCTTGGCCAGGGCCTCCGCCGCCCAGGCGTCGAAGTCCCTGGACCAGCCGGGCGGGCCGCCGGCGCCGAGCCAGTGCTCGCGGCTGAGGAACGGCAGCCCGTGCGTCATGAAGCCGGAGCCGACGATGAGCACGCCCTCCTCGCGCAGCGGGCGCAGCCGCCGGCCGAGCTCGAGCAGCCGGTCCGGGTCGTGGGTGGGCAGGCTCAGCTGCAGCACGGGGACGTCGCCGAGCGGGTACATCACCATCAGCGGGACCCAGGCGCCGTGGTCGAGGCCGCGGCTGCGGTGCTCGTGCACGGGTTCGGAGTCGGGCATCGCGGCGGCGACCCGCCGGGCGAGTGCTCCCGCGTCGGGCGTGGCGTATTGCAACCGGTAGAAGTGCGGCGCGAAGCCGCCGAAGTCGTAGACCAGCGGGGTGCCGGCGGCGGTGCCGGAGACGCTGAGCGGCGCGGACTCCCAGTGCGCGCTGACGATGAGGACGGCCTTCGGCTTGGGCAGGCCGGCGGCCCAGTCGAACAGCTCCCGCATCCACGGGCCGTCCTCCAGCAGCGGCGGGGCGCCGTGGCTGAGGTAGATGCTGGGCAGCGCACCGTCGTCGGGTGTCCAGGTGCGCTGGTCCCGGCTGGCCGGGATCGCGGTGGCGAGGTGTCGGTCCAGCTCGGGCAGCGTCGTCATGGAATGAATGTAGCAATTAGTTGAGCGCTCAACAATATGCGGGAACTGTGGCCGGCGTCGCTTTCGGGCGTCGTGGCCGTCCCGGCCTGGCTAGGGTGTCGTGGCCGTTTCGGCGGCGCGGAGCAGGGCCTCGGCGACCGCGGGGGTCTCCTCGGCGCCGTACACGAGCAGCAACTGACGGTCCGGGCCGCCCCGGCCGTCAGTGGCAGTGGCGTGCTCCACCACGACGCGCGTCGTGGTCAACTGGTCGCCGACGGCGATGTCCATCTCGGCCACGCCGATGTCGACCTGCCGGACGAAGAGTTCCTCCATGGCAAGAAGCGTGCCGCCCGCGCGGGCCCCGGACGTCGCCTGGCGGGAGTGAGTCTCAGTGATGGGCCCTGGAGATCGTCGTGACCAGCAGCGCGGCCTCGTGCAGGTGCGCCTGCTCCGCCGCTGTCAGCGCCGGGTCCGCGGCCCGCCGCCGCACCGCGGCCTCCAGCTGCGACAACGGGTTGTCCCGCGTGCAGGACAGGAACACGTCCAGGAACACCTCGGCCCGCTCCGCGAACGCGTGGCCCGGCTCGATCGCGACCTGGGCGACGATCAGGGCGCTCATCGCCACGTCGAGCTCGGGCGGGCCCTCGGTGCTGTTGCGCCAGTCGATGACGACCGGGCCGCCCTCGGTCATCACCACGTTCTCCGGGTGCAGGTCCAGGTGCAGGATCCGGGTGCCGGGGTCCTTCGCCGCCCGCACGCGCACCTTGTGCAGCCGCTCGAGGAGGTCCGCCAGGACGGTCCCGCCGTCGCGCAGGTCGAGCGAGCCGTCGGCGAGGGCCTGCAGCATGGTCGGCCCTTCGAGCCGCTCCAGGATCAGGTCGGCGCCGGTCGCCTCGTAGACCCGGGGGACCGGATAGCCGTGGTCGGCGACATACCGCATGACGGCGGCCTCCGCGGTCACGTCCCCACCGAGCCGGTAGCGCCGCAGCACCCGCCGCTCGTCGAGGGCGTAGACGTCCGCGTCGCGACCGCTCGCCAGTAGTGCCGTCATACCCCCCACCCTATCGGTTGCTCCTTACAACCAACCGTTCTCGTCGGCGAGCCTCACCGCTTCAGCGCGGGTCCGGGCGCCGGTCTTGCCGATCGCCGACGACAGGTGGTTGCGCACCGTGCCCTCGGTCAGGCCGAGCTGCCCGGCGACATCGGCGGCGGTGCCGCCCTCCCGGGCCGCCCGCAGGACGTCGGCCTCCCGCGGGGTCAAGGGGCTGTCGCCGCTGGCGAGGGTCTCCGCGGCCAGGGTCGGGTCCACCACCCGCAGCCCCGACGCGATGCGCCGCACCGCGTCGGCGAGCTGCCGGGCCGGGGTGTCCTTGACCACGAACCCGGACGCCCCGGCCGCCATCGCCCGCCGCAGATAACCTGGCCGGCCGAACGTGGTCACCATGAGCACCTTGCAGCCCGGCATGGCCTTGCGCAGCGCGGCGGCCGCGGCGATGCCGTCGATCCCGGGCATCTCCACGTCGAGCAGGGCCACGTCGGGGCGGTGCTCGCGGGCCGCCGCGACGACCTCGTCGCCGCGGCCGACCTCGGCCACGACCGTGAGGTCCGGCTCGAGGTCGAGCAGCGCGGCGAGAGCGCCGCGGACGAGCGCCTGGTCGTCAGCGATCAACAGCCGTATCGGACTCACGAGGGGATGCTGCCACACGGGCCTGGGGGACCTCCGACCGTGACGTCGATCACCCGGCCGGGATCACCGGCGGGGTCAGCCCGCCAGCCGGATGACGGTTCTGACCGCGGCGGCCGTCACGCGCGCCGCGAAGTCCAGGTCGAGGCGGTCGAGGGTGTCGGTGTCCGCGTGGTAGTCCGGGTTGCGGAACTCGGCGGTGTCGGTGACCAGCAGCGAGCGGCGGCCCGTCGACCAGTACGGCACATGGTCGCTGCGCAGCACGACCTCCATCGCCTCGGTCGGCATGACCAGCGGGAACGTGGGCAGGTGCGGCGTCGCCGCGGACGCGAACAGGTCGGCGAGCCCGGCGGAGGCCGGGTTGGCGATCAACGCGATGAAGTCGCCGACCGTCGGCGGGTCCAGCAGGAACGACGGCGCGGACTGCGTCGGGGACGTCCGCCCGATCATCTCGAACACGATCGACTCCGTGTCGGGGGTGATCTGCCGGACGTGGGCGGTGCTGCCCTGGAACCCGTCCTCCTCGCCGCCGAACAGGCAGAATCGGATCGTGCGGGCCGGCAGGTCCCGGTCGCGCAGCGCGCGGGCGGCCTCCAGGACCCCGGCGACCCCGCTGGCGTTGTCGTCCGCGCCGGGGGTGCCCTCGACGGTGTCCCAGTGCGCGGCCAGCTCGACCGCGTCGTCGGACGTCCCGCCCTCGATCTCGGCGACGAGGTTCACGTCGTGCAGCTCGCTGCCGTACCGCTCGACCCGCACCACCAGGCCGAGGCCGCTGAGCTCGTCGGTGATGTACCGCAGCGCGGCGGGCACTCCGGGCAGATCGCCGCAGCGCGGCCCGTGAGCGACGAGCGCGGCGACGTGGTCGCGGAGACGGTCGGCGGAGATCATGTGCACCAGGATATGGAACAGCCCCCGAGGTTCCCGCGCTGACTGCGCGTGGGCCGGCTGGACTGACACCGGAAAGCCTCGGGGGCTGGGAAACTGCCTCGTATTCGCCTGCCACCATCCGGGCGGCCGCACGAAGTGCGAGTCCAGAGGACGGCGGCTAGCGGACAGTCACCTCATGAGTCCCATTGCTACACAACGTTGGACCACCTCCTTTCCCATGTACGACCCAACTTAGCCACGAGCCTCGAGCGGCTGCAACGCTTTTTCGGGAGCAAGCTGGTTGTCTTCGAGTTCGAGGCGCTTGATCAGGCGCCGGACGATCAGCAGCGGCACGATGCCGAACACGCCGAAGGAGATGTCCAGCACCGTCCACCAGCCAGGGATCCCGCGGACCGGACCGGCGAACAGCGCGAGGGGCACCACCCCGACGCAGGCGATCATCCCGAACTCGATCACCCAGATGTTGCGCACCGGGTCGCGCAGCGGCCCCCAGAACGCGACCGCGATCACCAGGTGCGCGAAGGCCAGCCAGTCGGTGCCGTACATGATGAACGGATAGCGGTCGTTGGTCTCGGTGATGCCCTGGTCGACCCGCGCGATCCAGTCGACCAGGGCGTCGGGCGCCAGGTCGATCCGGTCGAGCACGGACCTCAGCCAGTGCACCTCGTGCTCCAGGGGGAATGCCGTCACCCCGCTGGCGACCAGGCCGATGAGGAACAGCACGAGCCAGATGCGGATCTTCCGCCGGGTGGTCATGCGCGCAGCGTAGGCCGCGGTCTCCCAGCGGAGAGGCCCCCGTCACGAGATCTGCACAACACGACGACGCCGCGCTCCCAAGGGGGTAGGAGCGCGGCGCCGCGGTGAGGGAGATCAGTACCCGCCGCTGCCGCTGTCCCCGGTGACGGCCTGGGCCTTCTTCCCCTCGGGCGTGAAGGCGAACCACACGCCGCCCACGCCCTGTCCCTTGGTCTCGCCGACCTTCGTGTCCCCGGCGAACCGGTACGCGGGCCAGCTGTTGATGGTCAGCTGCAGCGAGCCGTCGCTGCGGGTGACCTTGCCGATCAGCTTCTGGTCGACGCCCTCGATCTTCATGTTCTCCACATACGGGACGTACGGCCACTTCGCCAGGCAGTCCGCCTCGCAGTTGGACTTCGGCGGCTTCGGGGTGTCCTTCTCGAAGCGGTACAGGGTCCAGCCCTTCCAATCGGTCACCACCTTGCCGAGCGTGGCGTCTTCGTGCACCTTCACGCCGGCGACGTTCGCGGCAGCCGAGGGGGACGCCGCAGCCGAAGTGGTCGCAGCGGCGGGGGCGGCGGCGGCCGGGGCCTCAGCGCCTGCCTGGTCCCCCTTGGTCAGATCGATCGAGTCACAGGCACTCAACGAGAGGGCGGCCGCGGCGGCCACCGCAAGGGTCAGGACGATCTTCCGCATGTTCGGGTCTCCTTGTTCGCAGCGTTGCCCAGTGACACGGCGGGTGTCTCACCCCGGTTCGGCGGGTGGGGGTCGGCTGGCCGACAGCTACGCTGCGAACGTGAGTGAACCGATCGACCCGGACGTGCTGGAGTTCGCGCACCGCATGTTCGACCTGGCCCGCGCCGGTGCCACCGAGGAGCTCGCGGCCAACGTCGACGCCGGGCTGCCGGTGAACCTGACCAACGACAAGGGCGACACGCTGCTGATGCTGGCCGCGTACCACGACCACCCGCCGGCGGTCGCCGCGCTGCTGGCCCGGGGCGCCGACCCCGACCGGGCCAACGACCGCGGTCAGACCGCCCTGGCCGCCGCCGTCTTCCGCCGGTCCGCGGACTCGGTGCGCACCCTGCTGGACGCCGGCGCGGACCCCGCCGCCGGTGGGCCGTCGGCCCTGGAGACGGCCCGCTTCTTCGACCTGCCCGAGATGCTGACCCTGCTGGAGCGTGCCCGATGATCGACGTTCAGATCCGTGACGACATGATCCGGCTGGGGCAGTTCCTGAAACTCGCCAACGTCCTGGAGACCGGCGGCGAGGGCAAGGACCTGATCGCCTACGGCGAGGTCACCGTCAACGGCGAGGTCGACCGGCGGCGCGGCCGCCAGCTGCACCGCGGTGATGTCGTGCACACCCTCGGCCAGACGTTCAGAGTGGCTTAGATCAGGCCGTTGGCGAAGGCGACCGCCCGGGACGAGAAGTGGCCCTGGCCTCCGTCGTGGCCGTCCCACTCGTACAGCTCCAGCTCCTTGGGCCCGCGCAGCGCGTTGTACGCCGCGAACACCGTCGACGGCGGGCACGTCAGGTCCATCAGCGCCGCGGACAGCAGCGCCGGTGCGGTGATCCGGGCCGCGAAGTGCGCGCCGTCCACGTAATCCACAGTGGACAGCGCGAGGGCGGCCCGGGACGGGTTCAGCCGGCAGAAGGCGGCGAATTCCGCGTAGGGCGCGCGGTCGGTGATCGTCACCGCGCGGCGGATGTCACACAGGAACGGCACGCCGGCGATGACGCCCGCGAGGTCACCGGGGGAGCTCAGGCCGGCTGCGGCGAGGGCGAGGCCGCCGCCCTGGCTGATGCCGCTGACCAGCACGTGCGACGCGAACGGCAGCGCCCGGGCGGTCTCGACGGCCCGGACGGCGTCGGTGATGAGCCGGCGGTAGTAGTAGGTCTGCGGGTCGAGCACACCTCGGGTGAGGAAGCCCGGCGTCTGCGGCCCGGAGCCGTCCGGGTCCGGGGTGTCGCCGGCCCGCCAGCCGCCGCCCTGGCCGCGGGTGTCCATGACGAGGTGGGCGTACCCCGCCGCGGACCACAGCAGCCAGTCGTGCGGGTAGCCGCGGCCTCCGCCGTACCCGATGAACTCGACGACAACCGGAAGCGGCCCCTCGACATCTGCGGGCCGGTTGAGCCACGCCTTCACGGGCTGGCCGCCGAAGCCGGTGAACGTGACATCGGTCGTGTCGACGGCGCGCAGGCCGGTGTCGACCGGGCTGAGGACGGCGGGCGCGGCGAGCCGGCGGGCCTCGTCGAGGGTCCCGGCCCAGAACGCGTCGAAGTCCGCGGGCTCGGGCGTCGCGCAGCGGTGCTGTCGCAGGTCGGCGAGGGGCAGGTCGAAGAGCGCCATGCCGGGACCCTATTACCAGGAACTTCCCAGCGCGATTACGGGTCCGACTCAGGTCCGGCCCGCATATTTGAGGTGTGACCGGCGCCGGACAAAACCGGAAGCCTCCCTGGATGGTCCACCCGGCGCACGGTCACGCCAAACGTTCCACATCAACATGTTGCCGCGGCTGGGGTGGTCAGCGGGGGGCAACGGTGATGCGATCGAGGTCGGGACACCATCTGCCGGTGGTGTTTCCGGCCTCGATCGTGTTCTGCCCCGCATTGAGGCGGACGGTCAGTGTGACGGTCGCCACCCGGTCCCAGGCGCCGCTGGCGGGGAACCGGACCTGCTGCCAGGTGCCGCCGCCGGCCCGCAGCCAGCAGGAGCGCTCCTCGGTGGACAGGTAGGCGACGGTGACGGTGACCTCGCCGGGGCGCGCCGCGGTGACGCCGGTGAACTCCAGGACGCGGTTGTTGCCGACTCCCGTGACGGCCCGGCCGCCCGACGCGGTGGAGACCTCACGGACGGTCATCTGACCGGGGCGCCGGTTCGCCGGAGCTTCTGCCTCGATCGTTTTGGCAGGTGTACCGCCGGCGCTCGGCGACGTCGACGGCGACTGTGCCGGTGGTGGGTTGCTGGACGCCGGGGCGCTGGTGACGCTGCGGCTGGGCCTGGCGCTGGGGGAGTTGGCGGCGGCGGACGTCGCGGCCGCGGCGCTCTCGACGGGTGGCACGACCGGCGCCGGCGCCTCGAACGACACCTCCGCCTGGGGGTGCGGGGTGCCGCCACCGCCGGTGATGGTCCGCAGCAGCAGCGCCACCAGTGCGACGACGACGAGCACCGCGACGAACACGTAGCGTGGCTGACCGGCCCTACGCCTTCCGGTGTATGCGGGCGGGCCCACCTCGATCATGCCCGGCACGCTAGCGGGTTCCCGTGACGTTTAGGAGTCGGGGACCCGACCGGCGGCCACCGGTACACACGCGGAAACTGCGATCTCGATCGACGTCAGGTGGGGCAGCCCGGCCGGCGCCGGGTCCCAGCCGGGTCCGGCCGCCGCGAACCGGGTCCCTGGGAACCGGTCCGCGAGCGCGAGCAGCGCGGCCGGGTCGGCGGTGCCCGGCTGCTGCGACCACACGATCGCGGTGCCGGGCACGGTCCGCCGCACCGCCGCCCGCAGCGCGCTCCACGGCACCTCGGCGCCGAGCAGGAACGTGCCGATCCGCCGCTCGAACAGGGCCGCGGCCAGGGCGCGCAGCGGCAGCGAGTGCGCCTCCCGGGGCGCGCACGCCAGCAGGACGTGGTTGGTCCTGATGTCGTCGTGGCGGGGCGCGCTGACCAGGTCGAGACCATGCGCCACGCCCTGGCTGAGGGCGTGCTCGACGGCGACGTCCCCGGTCACCTGGTGCAGCGCCGGGACGCACACCGCCGTCCAGATCTGCATCACGCCGTGTTCGTCCATCAGCTCCCGGACGGTGCGCGCGACCGTGCCGGTGTCCAGTGACCGGGCCGCCTCCAGTAGCCGTTGCATACCCTTCTGTTCGTGCGGCGGGCGCTGTTTGGATGCGCTATGCCGACTGCCTCCTTACAAGGGTGGTCGGCAGCACCGGGGACGGCTCGGCGTGGTCGCCGTTCATGAGCGCGAGCAGCTGGCGGGCCGCGGCGGCGCCGATCTCCTCGACCGGCTGCTTGATCGTGGTCAGCGGCGGCTGGGTGAACGCGGCCAGGGGCAGGTCGTCGAAGCCGATGACCGCGACGTCCTCCGGCACCCGCCGGCCCGCCTGCCGCAGCGCGTGCAGCGCCCCGACGGCCATCAGGTCCGACGCGGCGAACACCGCGTCGAGGGTCGGCCGGTGGTCGAGCAGCCTGGTCATGGCGTGCACGCCCGCGGGCCGGGTGAAGTCGCCGTAGGCGATCGGACCCGGCTCCAGTCCGGCCCGCTCCAGTCCCTCGCGGAACCCGGCGAGCCGGTCCACGCCGGCGGAGACGTCCGGCGGTCCGGCGATCGTGACGATCCGTTTCCGTCCGGTACGGGCGAGATGCTCGACGGCCTGCCGGGCGCCGCCGCGGTTGTCGGCGTCGACGTACGGCATCGTGCTGGTCTGCAGCGGCCGGCCGATGAGCGTGACCGGCACGCCGAGGGCGGGCAGCGTCACGACCAGCGGGTGGCTGCTGCGGCAGTAGATCAGCAGCACCCCGTCGATGTGGCCGCTGCTGAGGTACCGCTGCAGCGACGCCGGTCGTTCCCCGGCGGCGAGCAGCATGGGCATGTCGCGTTCGGCGAACGCGGCACTGGCGCCCGCGAGGACGCGGGAGTAGAACGGATCGGCGAACAGTCGTGCGTTGGGCTCGCAGACCACGGCGGCGACCGAGCGGGGGCGACGGTCGACGGCGCGGGCGGCGCGCTGCCGGACGTAGCCGAGCCGGTCGACGGCGTCACGGACCTGTTGGCGGGCAGTGGGGCTGACTCGGGCGGAGCCGTTGAGGACGCGGGATGCGGTGGCGGAAGAAACACCGGCGAGCGCGGCGACGTGGGCAAGGGTGGGGTGTTCGGCAGCGGCGGTAATCGACATCGCGACCTCCTCGGATAGCAAGGCGTCGATTTTGGGAGCGCTTCCATACCGGAGCGTCGTACACGGTTTCCGCACTGTCAACACGAGATTGCCGCCAGGTTTCACCACCGGCGTTTCGACTGTAAATTTCACCGGCCGTCACGCGGGGAGGTCGCTGCGGTGACGGCTCTGGTGTGACCTGCGTGGATCTCCTAGCCTGCATGGCATGCGTGACTGGATAGCCGTCATCATCACTGTCCTGGGCGTCCTGCTGGTGCTCGCCGGCGCGACCCCCATCCTGCTCCGTGCCCTTCCGGCCCGATCGCCCGCGCCCGTCGCGGCGGCGCCCGTCGCGGACGCGGACGATCCGGCTTTTGAACCCGCCCCGGTGCCGGTGGGGGCCCGTCTTGCGAGTGTCTGGAAAGAGCCGACCGCGGCCGACCGGTTGATCTTCTGGGGCATCGTGCTTCTGGTGCTGGCCGCGATCGCCGCCGGTGCCATCACCTTCAACCTCGGGGCGGCGGGAGGCTCGGTGCCTGCTACCCGGTAGGTCTTGTGCCCCCAGCGATTTTGTGTCGGAGCGGGAGACTATTCTGCCTCCGAGGTGACGTGTTGATCGCGAGGGTGATCGTGCGGCCACCTCGCGGAGCTGGCTCGCCAGCGGGTTCAACAGCCTCAGGAGGCCTTTCGTGACCACCGTTGCACCAAAGCCGATCGTCACCAGGCCTTGGCCGGTGCATCAGCCGGTCAAGGGCTCGGCGTTCGCTCGGCTGTTGCGCACCACGGACGCGAAGCAGATCGGCCTGATGTATCTCATCACGTCGTTCGTGTTCTTCATGGTGGGCGGCTTCATGGCGCTGCTCATGCGCGCCGAGCTGGCCCGGCCGGGTCTGCAGTTTCTCTCCCCGGAGCAGTACAACCAGCTGTTCACGATGCACGGCACGATCATGCTGCTGTTCTTCGCGACGCCGATCGTGTTCGCCTTCGCGAACTACATCACGCCGCTGCAGATCGGCGCGCCGGACGTGTCGTTCCCCCGGCTCAACGCGTTCGCCTACTGGCTCTACGCGTTCGGTGGCTCGATCACCCTGATCGGCTTCATCACGCCGGGCGGCGCCGCGGACTTCGGCTGGTTCGCCTATGCCCCGCTCAACAGCATCATCCACTCGCCCGGCGTCGGCGCCGACCTGTGGATCGTCGGCCTGGTCCTCTCCGGCCTCGGCACCATCCTCGGCGCCGTCAACATGATCACCACCGTGCTGACCCTCCGGGCGCCCGGCATGACCATGTTCCGGATGCCGATGTTCACCTGGAACATCCTGGTCACCAGCGTCCTGGTCATCATGGTCTTCCCGATCCTGGCCGCCGCCCTGCTTGCCCTGGAGGCCGACCGCCGCCTCGGCGCCCACGTCTACGACGCGGAGACCGGCGGCGCGATGCTCTGGCAGCACCTGTTCTGGTTCTTCGGCCACCCCGAGGTCTACATCGTGGCGCTGCCGTTCTTCGGCATCATCACGGAGGTCATCCCGGTCTTCAGCCGCAAGCCCGTCTTCGGCTACAAGGGCCTCGTCGGCGCGACCATCGCGATCGGTGCCCTGTCGATGAGCGTGTGGGCCCACCACATGTTCGCGACCGGTCAGGTGCTCATGCCGTTCTTCTCGTTCCTGAGCTTCGTCATCGCCGTCCCGACCGGCATGAAGTTCTTCAACTGGATCGGCACCATGTGGCGCGGCCAGATCACCTTCGAGACCCCGATGCTCTTCGCCATCGGCTTCCTGGTGACCTTCCTCTTCGGCGGACTCTCCGGCGTCCTGCTCGCCAGCCCCCCGATCGACTTCCACGTCTCAGACACGTATTTCGTGGTCGCCCACTTCCACTACGTGCTCTTCGGCACGATCGTCTTCGCGGTGTATGCCGGCATCTACTTCTGGTTCCCGAAGATGACCGGCCGCATGCTCGACGACCGGCTCGGCAAGGTCCACTTCTGGCTCACCACGATCGGCTTCCACACCACGTTCCTGGTGCAGCACTGGCTCGGCACGCAGGGCATGCCCCGCCGCTACGCCGACTACCTCGCGTCCGACGGCTTCACCACGCTGAACACGATCTCGACCATCGGCTCGTTCATCACCGGCCTCTCCACGCTGCCCTTCCTCTGGAACGTGTGGAAGTCCTACAAGACCGGCCGCGTCGTCGAGGTCAACGACCCCTGGGGCCACGGCATGTCCCTGGAGTGGGCCACCTCCTGCCCGCCCCCGCTGCGCAACTTCGACAGCATGCCCCGCATCCGATCGGAGCGCCCCGCCTTCGACGCCCGCTTCCCGGCCCACGCCCCAGGTCACTCCCTGGAAGCCCCGCCGACCGGCGGCGCCCGCCCCTTGAGCCACGAGGCCGACGGCGGCGCCACCTACGAGGAACAGCGCTAACCCGTCCCGACCAGCGCAGCCCCGACCTTCCACCGCCGCCTTCAGGCCGTGGCAGGCCGGGGCTGCCGCCTTTCCCGGCCGTGCCTCCCGCCGCCGTTCCGCGGGCCTCCTTCGGGCTTGCGCCCTGGTCGGTGCCGCTGCTTTTCGGGGGCGTGGAGGGGTTGGCGTGTTGCGTGTAGGTCGTGGTCGGCTGGGGCTGCTGTCTTTTCGGCCGTGGTTGGCTACGTCTCGTGCCTCCCACCGCTGTTCGGTGGTCTTCGGGCATGTGCCCTGGTCAGTGCCGCTGCCGTTCGGGCCGTGGAGGGTTGGCGCTGCCGCCGTGGTTGTGTCTGCTGCGGTGGTGGCCGTGCTGGCCTGCACATTTCGGGCAGCCGTGGTTGTGCAGTGCTGGCGGACCTGTGTTTCCTGAAGGACTCGCTTCGGTCGTGCCGCCGTTTCGTCCTGTGGCCCGTGTACGCGGTCGTGATGCTCGCTCGCGGCCGGATCGAAGTTGTCCCGTAGCCCGTCCGGGCGGCCGGTCCGTGACTTCGGTCTGTGCGGGGGTCTTGTCCGGTGGGTGGTGGTGGTGCGACAAGCGGAACGATTTCCGGTGTCAGGTGCCCGGGGATCCTTCGGGTTGTGGGGAATCTGGCCACGACCCCCCGCGTGCCCGGCGCCAGGTCCGGCGCTGCCGGGGTCCGGATCTGCCGCTTCGTCCGCGTGTTCCGCGCCGGGTGGATCTTCCTGGTGATCCAAGTCGCGGGCTGGCTGTCCGCGAGCCTGTTGCGAAATGGCCGGCTCACGTTCTGTGCTGAGAGAAACACGGCTGTGCGGCCGGTCGCGGCCGATCGGCGGCCGTCGACGAGTCGGTTTTTCCGCCAAAACGCAACAGGCTCCAGGTGCCCGGGGATCCTTCGGGTTGTCGGGAATCTGGCCACGATCCCCGCGTGCCCGGCGCCAGGTCCGGCGCCAGGTCCGGCGCCAGGTCCGGCGCCAGGTCCGGCGCCAGGTCCGGCGCCAGGTCCGGCGCCAGGTCCGGCGCTGCCGGGGTCGGGATCTGCCGCTTCGTCCGCGTGTTCCGCGCCGGGGGTGGATCTCCCTGGTGATCCAAGTCGCGGGCTGGCTGTCCGCACAGCTGTTCGCACAGCCCGTGCACGACTTGGATCACGGCCGCCCGACGCCCGACCGCCCGACATGGCGGCGGATGCGGTGGCTCGTTCGTGATCCAAGGCGCCACCCGGCCGCTCGTACACCACGACAGCGGACACGACCGCCGCAAGCTCCGGTCGACGGGGTTGCGTGGGCGCGGTCCGTGCCGGGTCGAGGTGGTGTTTCCCGATGCTCGAACTCGCAGGGTCCAGCGCCGTCGAGGTCATCGCTCGGTGGTGCCGCACCATCGCTGGTGCAGATGAGTTGGAGTACATCGCCCAGGTCCGGGTGCGGCCCTTGCCGAGATCGACCGCTCCTCGCTCATGATCGATGGAGCTGCGTGGTCGCTGGGGTCGTCCTTCGATCATGGGTGGGCGCAGAAGACCGCCGGTTGAGCGCTGGTACTGCCCGGTCCAGTCATTGGCGGCTATCACTTTGGGTTGATCCGGAAGGCGTTGTGTCGCGCGGACGGCAGCAGGCCTTCCGGATCATGGGTGTTCCCGGCCGCGACCGGGGCTGCCGCGTTGTATCGGGCGCGGGTGCCTGTCACACAGTGGGTGCCGTGCCGACCAGATTCACACTTGCGGGTGAATCGGTGCAAGTGCGGACGTATCGGAGATGGCGGCAAAGATGCGCGGAGGGGGAGGCGCACAGGATGGGCCCTAGGAAGCGTTCAGTGGATCGCTGCGGGCCGCAACGGGCCGTCCGGTGCCCCGGGAGCCAGAACGGAGAGTGGCAGTGCGGACCTTGGACGTGCGGGGTCCAAGGTCCGGACCGTGTCTTCCTTCGTGGTCAGGCGGGCTGGGTGACGCCGCGCTCGCGGGGCTGGGGAAGCCGGCCGGAAACGGTGCCCGGCGGGATCGGGACCCCGAGGATGTCGCTGACGCCGACCACCGCGAAGAGGCGCGCGATGAACGGGTTGGGGCGCCGGATGTGCAGCTTGACGCCCATGCTGTGGCAGATGCGCTTGGCGACCACGAGGGTGCCGATGCCGGTGGAATCGAGGAACGTTACGCCGGCGAGGTCGATGACGAGCGTGTCGATGTTGCCGTCGAGCACTGAACTCACCGCTGTGCGGAGCTCCTGAGCGGTCTCATAGTCGATTTCGCCGCTCAGGCTCAGCAGTGCTTCCCGCTGATCTGAAGGGCGATTTTCGATCGACAACTTCACGTGACCCTCCTGGTGCTGAGTCGTCCACCATGGACGACCCTTCGAGGTCCCGCAAGCGTAGCGAAGTCTTCCCTTTTTCGCCACGCTCCGTGTAGGTGGTCCTTACGTTGTGACGTGAGAAGTCCTCACATCGGGTGCGGAACCGCTTGCCGGGATGACGGTACACGTCGGTTGTTACACGGCAAGTCCAGTTACGTGCCATCCACCGGATGGTCAGCTTGGTGCCACGACCGGTTCACCCACGAGCGTCACCCCGGCGGCACGCAGCTCGTCAAGGGCGGCGTCCACGGTTGGCCGGGCAACCCCCGCGGTCATGTCCAGCAGCACAGATGTAACAAATCCCGCTCGCTGGGCATCGATTGCGGTCGCTCGCACGCAATGGTCGGTGGCGATGCCCACCACGTCGACGGCGGTGACCGATCGGGAGCGGAGCCAGGACTCGAGGTCGACCCCGGACGAGGAGCCCTGGAAGCCTGAGTACGCCGCGGTGTACTCACCCTTGGTGAACACGGCCTCGACGTGGGACACGTCCAGTGACGGATGGAGATCGACGCCGCCGGTGCCGACCACGCAGTGCACGGGCCAGGTGTTGACGTAGTCCGGCGGGTCGCCGAAGTGCCCGGCGGGGTTGATGTGGTGGTCCTGGGTGGCCACCACGTGGTCCCAGGAACCGGCGGCCACGGCGGCGGAGATCGCGGCCGCGACGCCGGCGCCGCCGCCGACGGCCAGGGAGCCGCCCTCGCAGAAGTCGTTCTGGACGTCGACGATCACCAAGGCGCGAGTCATACGGAGCCCCCAAGCATCTGGACGGGAACCGCCGGGTCACCGGCGGACAGCTTCAGCCCCTCCCAGGGGATCGAGATGAGGCACTGGCGCAGGTGCTCGCGGGAGGTGGCCAGGTCGGGCAGGTCGGGCACCAGTGCACCGCCGCGGACGAAGGCCCGCTGCAGCGCGCGGTCGTTGGGTTCCGGGGCGGGGGCGCCCATCGACACGACCACCTCCTCGGTGGCGGTGCCGGTCGGCTTGTGCCGGCGGACGGCGGTCTTGCGGCCGCCGACGGTGCCCTTGTTCTCGGAGCGCTTGACCACCGGGCGGCCGTCGACCTCGACCAGCTTGTAGACCAGGCCGGCGGTCGGGGCGCCGGAGCCGACCACGACGGCGGTGCCGGCGCCGTACGCGTCGACGGGCTCGGCGGCCAGGGCGGCGATCGCGTACTCGTCGAGGTCGCCGGAGACGATGATCTGGGTCTCGGTCGCGCCGAGGGAGTCGAGCAGGGCCCGGGAATGCGCGGCGAGGACGGACAGGTCGCCGGAGTCGATGCGCACGGCGCGCAGGTCGGGGCCGGCGACCGCGATCGCGTTGCGGATGCCCTGGGCGATGTCATACGTGTCGACCAGCAGCGTGGTCTGCTTGCCGAGCGTGGCCACCTGCGAGGCGAACGCGGCCTGCTCGGTGTCGTGCAGCAGCGTGAAGGCGTGCGCCGCGGTGCCGGTCGTCGGGATGTTGTAGCGCCTGCCCGCCTCCATGTTGGAGGTGTACGCGAAGCCGGCCAGATACGCGGCCCGCGCCGCTGCGACCGCGGCCTCCTCGTGGGTGCGGCGGGAGCCCATCTCGATCACGGAGCGGCCGCGGGCGGCGGTGACCATGCGGGCGGCACCGGCGGCGATGGCGCTGTCGTGGTTGAGGACCGAGAGGATCAGCGTCTCGAGGACCACGCACTCGGCGAACGTGCCGCTGACGGTGAGGATCGGCGAGCCGGGGAAGAACAGCTCACCCTCGGCGTAGCCGTCGATGTCGCCGGTGAACCGGTACGCCGCCAGCCACTCGGCCGTCGAGGCGTCCACGATCCCGCGGTCGAGCAGGAAATCGACCTCGGCCGGGTTGAACCGGAAGTCGGACAGGTGTGAGAGCAGCCGCCCGGTGCCGGCCACGACGCCGTAGCGCCGCCCCGTCGGCAGGCGGCGGGCGAACACCTCGAAGACGCAATTGCGCGACGCGGTGCCGTCGCGGAGCGCCGCCGACAGCATCGTCAGCTCGTAATGGTCGGTCAGCAGCGCGCTACTCGTCACGCCACCAAGACTATTCACTCCTCCGGGGGCAGCGAGCGCAGGGCCGCGGCCAGTTCTGCGCGACCGGTCACACCGAGCTTGGCGTAGACCCGCATGAGGTGGTTGTCGACGGTCCGGGAGGACAGGTACAGCTGGTCCGCGATCTCCTTCGAGGGGACACCCGCGGCGGCGAGCCGGGCGATCTGCCGCTCCCGGCCGGTGAGCATGGGCTGTGGCACGACCAGCGCGGGCGTGACCGCGATCGGGCACAGCACGCGCAGCTCGGCGAGGCGCTGCGCGGCCCGCGGCGTCTGCGGCGAGCGGATGCCCCGCAGCAGGGTGACGGCCCCGGCGGCGGCCTCCGCGGCGTACAGGTTGAGCTCCTGATCGGCGAGTTCCTCGGCGACGGCCAGGAGGCTGCCGCCGTCCTCGCCGGCGATCGCGCGGATGTGCCAGGCCATCGCGGGGGCGGTGCGGCCCTCGACGCTGTGCGACAGCGCGTCGAGCCGGTCGCAGACCTCGCCGGCGAAGCCCAGCCGGCCCAGGTGGTACAGCGCGAACATCTCGTGTGCGGCGAACCCGTCGCTGCGCGTGCGCGCCGCGAGCAGCCGGAGCACCTCGGCGGCGGTCGACACGTCACCGGAGGCGACGGCGACCCACGCGCGGGCCTCCTCGAGCCAGGGGTACAGGCATTCCATGGAGCGGTAGTGGGAGCTCTCGGCGATCGCGAAGGCCTCGGCGGCGGCCGGCCCGTCCCCGGTGAGGGCGGCGACGTGCGCGCGCTCGGCGTGCGCGAGGGCGACGAAGACCTTCCCGGTGGCCAGGGCGGCGCACGCCTGCGCCGCGGCGCGGGCGGCCTCGGGCAGCCGGCCGCGGAGCCGGGCCGCCTGGGCGCGGACGATCTGCAGGTAGCCCGAGCCCATGTTGAAGTTGCCGGCGTCGGCCATGCCGGCGAACTCGGCGGCCACGATCGCGTCGACGGCCCCGAGGTCGGCGGCGAGGATCATCGCGGTGCCGCGGGCGAGCTCGATGCCGAGCTGGATGTAGGGGACCTCGGCCCGCCACTGGGCGGCCTCGGCGTCGATCGCGGCCATCGCCTTGACGGTCTGCACCGGGGTGCCGCGCATCGCCTGGAGCTGGCCCATGTTGCTGCGGGCCAGGGCCCGCGGGCCGGGTGCGCTGGCGGCGCTGTCGAGGACCTGGCGGGCCAGGGTCAGTGCCTGCGCGTTGTCGCCGCGGTGCAGCCGCATCGTCGACTCGACGGCCAGGACCAGGGAACGCTCGCGCAGGTCGTTGAGCTTGTGCGCCTGCCGGTTGATGTCCTCGACGGTGCCCGTGTCGCCGAGCCCCCACTGCGCGGTGATGTGCCGGATGGCCAGCCACCGGCTGCGCTGGGACTCGTCGACGGTCTGCTCCTCGTTGGCGTCGAGGATCGCGACGGCCTCCTCGGGCATGTTGACGAACATGAGGATCGTCGCGAGGGTCTCCGCGGCGTCGAATCCGCCGCCGGCGGCGAGGGCGGCCTTGCCCAGCCGCATGGCCAGGGCCATGTCGTAGGTGGCGAACGCGAGCCGGCACGCCATCAGCAGCTGCTGCGGGTCGCGGGCGGTGTCGCTGTCGAGGCGCCACACCGCGACGCGGAGCAGGTCGTCGCGGCGCCGCGCGCCGCTGCTCTCCACGAGACCGGCCAGGTCGGCGAGGAGCCGGCGGACCCGGGTGACCGGGCAGCGGCGGCGCACGACCTCGCCGTACAGGGGATGGGCGAGGCGGACCGTGGTGCGCCGGTCCTCCACGACGACCCGGATCAGTTGCCGCTCCTCGGCGGTCTCCACGGTGTTCAGGTCGGTGGCGTTGACCAGCAGCGGCAGGCCGATCGGCTCGCCGAACGCCACCAGCTCCAGCACGGCGCGCTCCTGCGGGGTGAGCTTGCCGATGCGGGCGTCGACGACCTCGGTCAGCGTCGGGGCGAGGTCGACCTTGCCCGTCCAGCGCTGCATCCCGTAGCTCTCGATGATCTCGCCGCTGGCGTGCGCGGCGATGACCAGCTCGCGCAGCAGCAGGGCGTTGCCCTGCGACAGCTGCTGGAGCCGGTCGACGGAGGCCGAGTCGACCGGGCCGCCGAGCACCTGCAGCAGCAGGTCGGAGGTCTCCTGCAGGGTCAGTGGGGTGAGCTCGATCCGCTCGACCAGGTCGTCCTTCCACAGGGCGCTGATCGGGTCGTGCACCGGCTCGCCGGTGCGCACGGTGCCGATCACGGTCGCGTTCTCGGACCGGGCGACGTAGTAGACGAGGGCGGCGGACAGCGGGTCGAGCAGGTGGGCGTCGTCGATCGCCACGACGATCGGCCGGCCGGCGGCCTGACGGTGCAGCGCGTCGACGGCCCAGCGCAGCAGACCGGCCGGCGAGCCACCCGCCGGCTGGTCGGGCGGCAGCACCTGAGCCAGCCCGCCGAGCGGGAGACCCGCCGTGGCGGCGTTGGCCGTCGCGGTCCAGACTGCGAGCCGGTCCTGGTCAAGGGCGTTGACGCCCTCGCGCAGCAATCGGCTCTTGCCGATGCCTGGCGGCCCGCCCAGGATCAAGCCGCGACCGGTTGAGCCGGTGGCTGCCTCGGAGAGACGGACCAGTTCAGCGTTTCGACCGACAAAGCTCCAGGGGGGCACCGTCGCAGCATATCGATAGCTCGATTACTGCGCGTACCCGCCGAAGCACGAACTTGAGTAGTGCGTTCGGACCCGTTTGAGTAGCCGGAGCACTGCCTCCGTAAGTGGCTGTTCACGTAGCGTTCCGGTGCTTACCGGCCCGTGCACAAGGAGGTCGCACATGGGGTCTGGGATCATGCAGGCGCCGCTGATCGATCTGACAGTCACGACGCCCGGGGGTGCAGTGTCCGCCATGCCGGTCCGCGGCAGCAGGAGTCATCGGCAGGCTGAGCCCCGATCCGCTTCGGGTGCCCGCAGCTACGCGGTGATCGCCGGCTCGCCCCGAAGCGGCAAGACGGCACTGCTCAACGCACTGATCCGGCGCGCCGATCCGGTCCCGGCCGGTGACGCCTGGCTGGTCTACCGGCACGGCGACAAGCCCGAGACCCGCGCGTTCGTCCCCGGGCACCGGGAGCCGCGCACGGTCGCCGGCGCGTTCGTCCCCGCCCAGCGCGACCCGCGTCCCGGACCGACCCGTCCCGCCCGGCGCATCGAGATCACCCACCCGGCGAGCCTGCTCAAGCGCGTCGCGTTGGTCGACACGCCCGGCAGCGGGGGCCTGGACGCCGCCAACGCCGAGATCATCCTCGACGCGGCCGAGCGTGGCCTCGGGCTGCTGTTCGTCGTCGATGCCGCCGCTCCGCTGCACCGGGCCGACCTGGACCTGCTCGCCGCCGCCGTGGAGCGGGTCGAGCGGGTCGCGTTCGTGCTGACCCGCATCGACCAGCACGACGCCTGGCCGGAGATGCTGGTCGCCAACCGGGCGCTGCTCGCCTCCCGCGGCCAGGTCCTGGCCACCGCGCCCTGGTTCCCGGTGTCGCTGGACCCCGACGCGGTCTTCGGCGTCGCCGAGTTGCGTCACGAGCTGGAGACCTGGGCCGAGGCGCGGCCCGCGCCGGTCGGGGTCGCCGCCGCGACCGTCTCCGACGCCGGCGACGAGTGGCAGGACCTGCTCGAGCGCGAGATCGCCAACCGGCGGGTCGCTGCCGTCCAGCGGGTCTCGATCGACCTGGCGACGATCCACGTGCGGTGCGTGCAGGAGCTCGGCTCGGGCAAGGGTTGCCCGGAGCTGCCGCACGTGCTCGACCGGGAGCTGCACGCGCTGTCCGTGCGCACCACCCGCCAGCTGCACGCCGACACCCGCGAGGCGATCGGCGCGGTCTTCACCGAGCTGCTGGACACCGTGCCCGACGGCGTGGTCCTGGCCAGGGTCGCCGCGGCCGCCCGCCGGACGGTGGACTCCCTGCGCGACGACGACCGCGACCGCAACCACGCGCTGCTGCTCACCGCCACGTCGGCGGTGGCCTCAGTGGCCGGTGCGACGGCCGTGGACAACCTCTCCGCCGTCGGCGGTGCCGAACCCGCCGACCAGGTGCTCCCGTCGCTGGGCATCGCCCTCAACGCCAGCTGCTACGCGCTGTGGCAGCCGAAGGTCGCCCCGGGCGGCCCGCCCAAGCACGCCGACAAGAAGGACTGCCGCCGCTGGTTGCAGCACGCGCTGCGTGAGATCGAGGTCGAGGTGGGTCACGAGCTGGGCGAGCGCTACGCCGGACTGCGTCAGGCGCTGCTCATCATCGGTGGGGACGCGGTCGACCATGGCGTGCTGCTCGCTTGATGGCACCATGTTGGTATGGCGGCGCCGCAGGTCGTACCGATCGAAGAGACCCGTCTCGAGGCTGACGAGGTGCCCGAGACCGACCGTCCGTGGGTGACCGTGGTCTGGAACGATCCGGTCAACCTCATGAGCTATGTGACCTGGGTCCTGCAGAAACTGTTCGGATTCAGCAAGGAGAAGGCTGAGCGCCTCATGCTCGATGTGCATCACAAGGGCAAGGCGATCGTCTCCAGCGGCCCACGAGAGAAGATGGAGTACGACGCCTCGAGGCTGCAGGCCTACGGGCTCTGGGCAACGGTGGATAAGTCGTGACCGGTCCGGAGCGCAGCGGAGGAGCCGGGCGCGACCGGGGGCACAGTGTGACGCGTCACGCCGGCGCCGGAGCGCAGCGGAGGTGACGTCGTGACGATGTTCGTCCGGAATGGCACGGTCTGTATCGCCCGGTTCGGACCGGCCGAGGCGGCCGTGCTCAACGAGGTCATGCTCGAGGTCATCACGCTGCTGTCGGAGGGGTTCGACCGCACGGATCCGGTGATCACGCGGCTCTTCCCGGACATGTACCGCAACGACGCCTCCGCATCCGAGGAACTGCGGCGCTACCTGGAGGACGACCTGCGCTCGGCGAAGCTGGAGCAGGCCGCGCTGCTGCTGGACGTGCTCCCGGTCGAGGGTGGCGAGGTGGCCCTCGACGAGGAGCAGGCCGAGGCGTGGCTGCGCGCCCTGACCGACGTGCGCCTGACGCTGGGATCCCGGCTCGGCATCGACGACGACGACGTCGACGTCGAGGAGGAGCTGGACGAGGCGATCCTGAAGGATCCGACGTCGGCGCGGGTCGGGCAGCTCTCGGTGTACCAATATCTGACGTATCTGCAGGAGAGCCTTGTCGGCGCGCTCATGGGGTGAGCGGGACGCTCACCAGGGGTGCAGTGGTCCCGACCTCGCGCTGTCGGAGCGCAGCGGAGACGGGGTGAGGTCGGTCACGAGCGAGTTGCGCTCGGGTTTCGGTAGGCTGTCGGACGTGCTGACCATCGACGCCGCGATCCTCGACGCGATCGTTGCGCACGCCCGGCGGGATCACCCCGACGAGGCGTGCGGGATCGTCGCGGGTCCGGCCGGTTCGGACAGCCCGACCCGGCACGTGCCGATGGCCAACGCGGCCCGCTCGATGACGTTCTACGAGTTCGACTCGGTGGAGCAGTTGCGGCTGTGGCGCGAGATGGATGACGCCGACGAGGAGCCGGTGATCGTCTACCACTCGCACACCGCCACCGAGGCGTATCCGTCCCGGACGGACGTGTCGTTCGCCGGTGAGCCGAATGCCCACTATCTGCTGGTTTCGACCCGCGATCCGGAGCAGACCGAGATCAGGTCGTTCCGCATCGTGGACGGAGCCGTCACCGAAGAGCCGGTTCAGGTAGTTAATGCAGTCGTGGACTCACACGCCGTCCAGTCATATCTCTTCGGGCAGAGCCCGACGACCGTCGACTACGAGTGTCGCGCAGGCAGTTGATCGCCGCCTGTCGCTGCACCGCATCCAGTCGAGTCCAGTCGTCCCGTTCGCAGCTCGTACACAAGAGGAAATGATCATGGCTATCGAGGTTCGCATCCCGACCATCCTGCGCAGCTACACCGGCGGTGCCAAGACCGTCGAGGGCGCCGGTGACACCATCGCCGACCTGCTCTCCGACCTGGACAGCCGGCACTCGGGCCTCAAGGCCCGCCTGCTGACGCCGGAGGGCGGCCTGCACCGCTTCGTCAACGTCTACGTCAACGACGAGGACGTCCGCTTCCTGGGCGCGCTCGACGCGAAGCTCAACGACGGCGACTCGGTGACGATCCTGCCCGCCGTGGCGGGTGGCGCGTTCGCGTTCGCGGCCGCCCACGCACTGCGGGGCTGATCTTCGTGGCGCGCTACGAGTCCGTGCTCGAGGCGTGCGGAAACACGCCGCTCGTCGGGTTGCCCAGACTGTCCCCGAGTCCCGAGGTCCGCTTGTGGGCCAAGCTCGAGGACCGCAACCCGACGGGCAGCGTGAAGGACCGGGTCGCACTGTGGATGGTGAAGGCGGCCGAGGAAGCGGGCCGCCTCCGTCCCGGTGACACGATCATCGAGCCGACCAGCGGCAACACCGGCATCGCCCTCGCCATGGTGGCCAAGCTGCGCGGCTACCGCCTGGTGTGCGTCATGCCGGAGAACGTGTCGGCCGAGCGGACCACGCTCCTGCGGATGTATGGCGCTGAGATCATCTTCTCGGAGGCCGCCGGCGGGTCCAACCGGGCCGTCGTGGTCGCGAAGGAGATCGCCGCGGAGCACCCGGACTGGGTGATGCTCTACCAGTACGGCAACGAGGCCAACGCCAGGGCGCACTACGAGTCGACCGGTCCGGAGATCCTCCGCGACCTGCCGACCATCACGCACTTCGTGGCCGGGCTCGGCACCACGGGCACGCTGATGGGCATCGGGCGCTACCTGCGCGAGAAGGTCGAGGACATCGAGATCATCGCCGCCGAGCCGCGGTATGGCGAACTGGTCTACGGCCTGCGCAACCTCGACGAGGGCTACGTGCCGGAGCTGTACGACGCGAGGGTCCTCACCCGGCGCTTCTCCGTCGGCACCCGCGACTCGGTGCTGCGCACCCGGCAGCTGGTCGAGGTCGAGGGCATGTTCGTGGGCTTCTCCGCGGGTGCGGTGCTGCACGCCGCGCTCGCCGTCGCCCACCAGGCGCTCAAGGCCGGCAAGCGGGCCGACGTGGTGTTCCTGGTCGCCGACGGCGGCTGGAAGTACCTGTCGACCGGCGCCTACGGCGGCACCCTCGCCGACGCGGAAAGTGCCCTCGACGGCCAGCTCTGGGCCTAGAGACCCGTCACGATCCAGCCCAGGACCAGGCTCACTGAGGCGGTTCCCAGCAGGGCGAAGGGGAGCCGGCGCTTGTGCACGCTGGCGAACGCAGCGATCGTGCACGTCAGCCCGATCAGCCCGATGACGGTGACGGTGACGGTCGGCGCGTACCAGGCCCGGGACGCGCTGACCAACCCGACGAACGCCCGCAGTGCCACCGCCATCCCGCCCAGGCCGAGCGCCGCCGCCCAGCCGCACACGGCGGCCAGGTGCCGCGGCTCCGGCGAGGGGTCCCGCTCGGTCGGCAGCCGGAAGGCGTCGGGAAGATGCCGGCGCAGCCGCCTGGTCGTCCTGGACACGTCAACGGGCACGTCCACTCCTCCGGGGGTCGTTTGGTGGCTTACGAATCTCAACGAGCCCGGGCGTGAGGCGTCACGCAGCCCTGTCACGTTGGCGACATCTGCCGTCCGATCGTTCAGCCTTGCCTGCCAGTCCGGCGTAGGCTGCGCCTCGTGACGGACTTGCCCATCGGCAGCAACCGGCCGGGCAACCCCCGCCGGTGGCGTCCGTCAGCACCCGGTTGTTGTGCAGGTGCCGTCATCCGGCGCCTCGGGGTCACGAACTATCCTCACCTGACCGGCGTGATCCACACTGGCGCGGCGACGTGACCAGAGCGATGGGAGACGGCGTCTTGGCGTTGTTGTTGGGGGAAGCATGAGGCTCACCGTTCTCGGCTGCGCCGGCAGCTTCCCGGGTCCCGAGGCGCCCTGCTCGGCGTATCTCGTCGAGGCGGACGGATTCCGGCTCCTGGTGGACTTCGGCCCTGGGTCGATGTCGACACTGCAGCGGTTCTCAGGTCTGTACAACGTCGATGCCATCCTGCTGACGCACCTGCACTGCGATCACATGCTCGACGCGTGCTCCTACATCGTGGCCCGGCGCTACGCGCCGTCCGGCCCGCTGCCGCCACTGCCGGTCTACGCGCCGGTCGCCGCGCCCGAGCGCATCTCGGCCGCGTACGGCGGGGAGAACGAGCCGATGGCGATCAGCGACGTCTACACGTTCTACGCGCTGCAGCCGGGCAGCTTCCCGATCGGGCCGTTCCACGTCACCGTCGACCGGGTCAACCACCCGATCGAGACCTATGGCGTGCGCATCGAGCATGAGGGCCGGGTCATCACGTACTCCGCCGACACCGCCGCCTGCGACCAGCTGATCCGCCTCGCCCAGGGCGCGGACCTGTTCCTGTGCGAGGCGAGCTACCTCGACGGCGCCGACAACCCGCCGGACCTGCACCTCACCGGGCGCGAGGCGGCGGAACACGCCACCAAGGCGGAGGTCGGCCGGCTGCTGCTGACCCACCTGGTGCCGGCGTGGGGGAGCGAGGCACTCACCCTGGAGGCCGCGCAGGCCGCGTTCGAGGGGCCGATCGACATCGTGCGACCAGGCGCGAGGTACGACATTTAGGCAGCGTTTGCCGATTCGTCAGTCGATGGTGGCCGCCCGCACGGTCTTCGCCCCCATGGTGACGGCATGCGGATCGCGATCGTCACCGAATCGTTCCCGCCCGATGTGAACGGCGTCGCCCACTCCGTCGTCCGGGTCGCCGAACACCTCGTCGCGCGTGGCCACGAGCCGCTCGTGATCGCACCTCAGCCCTCCTCAGGGGCGCGGTCGGTCACCGGCGCCTTCCCGTACGAGATCATCCGGGTCCCCTCGGTCGCCACCCCCGGCTACGGGACCTTCCGCCTGGGGCTGCCCAGCCGCCGCCTGGCCGCCGCCCTGCGCGCCCACCGCACCGACCTGGTCCACCTGGCGAGCCCGTTCGTGCTCGGCGCCCGCGGCATGACGGTCGCCGCGTCGCTCGGGCTGCCGACCGTCGCCGTGTATCAGACCGACGTGCCCGCGTACGCCCGCCTGTACTACCACTCCGGCCTCGGCGAGCAGGCCGCGTGGCGCTGGCTGCGCCGCATCCACAACGCCGCCGACCGGACCCTTGCACCGTCGACGGCGGCCGCCACCGCCCTGCACAGCCACGGCATCGAACGGGTCTGGCTGTGGCGCCGCGGCGTCGACGCGGCCCGCTTCGACCCCGGCCGCCGCAGCGAGGCCCTGCGCCGGGCGCTGCTCGGTGCCGATCGGACCGTGCTCGTCGGATACGTCGGCCGCCTCGCCGTGGAGAAGCGCGTCGACCTCCTCGCCCCGGTCAGCCGCATCCCCGGCGTCCGGGTGGTGGTCGTCGGCGACGGCCCGGCCCGCCCCGCCCTGGAACGCGCCATGCCCGGCGCGGCCTTCCTGGGCGAACGCCGGGGTGACCAGCTCGCCAGGCTCTTCGCCAGCCTGGACGTGTTCGCGCACACCGGACCGTTCGAGACGTTCGGCCAGACCGTTCAGGAGGCCCTCGCATCGGGTGTGCCGGTGGTCGCGCCGGCCCAGGGCGGCCCCCTCGACCTGGTCGACGACGGCCGCACCGGGATCCTCGTGCCGCCCTGCGACGCGCTCGCGCTGCGCGACGCCGTCGCGGGGCTGGCCGCCGAACCCGAGCGTCGGCAGGCGATGGGCCTCGCGGCCCGGGTCGCCGTCGCCGCCCGCAGCTGGTCGGCCGTCGGCGACGAGCTGATCCGGCACTACACCGACGTGCTGCCCCTGTCCGGGGCGGCGGCCGTGCCGGCGGTGTCCGCGTGAGGATCGTGCGCCTGGCGAACTTCGTCATGCCCCGCTCCGGTGGTCTCCGCACCGCCCTGCGCGCCCTCGGCGAGGGGTACGTCGCCGCCGGGCACGAGTCGATCCTGATCGTGCCCGGCGACCGGCACTCCGACGTGTCGGACGCGCAGGGCCGGGTGATCACGCTGCCCGGCCCGGTCGTGCCCGGCACCGGCGGCTACCGGGTGCTCATCCACCGCCGCCGGCTCGCCCGGCTGCTCGACCGGCTCCAGCCGGACCGGCTCGAGGTCTCCGACCGGTTCACGCTGCGCTGGACCGGCCGGTGGGCCCGCGACCGGGGCATCCCCGCCGTCATGGTGTCCCACGAGAGCCTCGCCGGCCTGCTGAGCTTCGCCGGGCCGGCCGGTGCGGCGTGCGCGGACCTGCTCAACGCCCGCAGCCACCGCGCCTACGACCAGGTCCTGTGCACCACGGCCTGGGCCGCTGCCGAGTTCGACCGGATCGGCGCGGGCAATCTTGTACGCGTACCACTTGGTGTGGATCTTGATCTGTTCCACCCTTCCCGGGCCTCCGCCGCGCTGCGGGCCCGCTACGCGACGCCGGACCAGGTGCTGCTGGTGCACTGCGGGCGCCTCTCGACCGAGAAGCGCCCCGAACGCTCCGTCGAGGCGCTCGTCGCGCTGCGTGCCAAGGGGGTCGACGCGGTCCTCGTCGTGGCCGGCGACGGCCCGCTGCGGCCCCGGCTGCAGGAGCAGGCCGCCGGCCACGCGGTGCACTTCACCGAGTTCGTCGCCGACCGCACCGCCGTCGCCGCCCTCCTGGCGACCGCCGACGTGGTCCTCGCGCCCGGCCCGATCGAGACGTTCGGCCTGGCGGCCCTGGAAGCCCTCGCCTGCGGGACGCCGGTCGTGGTGTCCGCCGAGTCGGCCCTTCCCGAGGTGGTCGGAGACGCCGGAGCGGCCGTGCACTCGGATTTCGCGGATGGGGTACAGCGGGTGCTCGCGCTGCCGTCCGACGAACGCCGGCGGGCCGCCCGCGACCGTGCCACGCGATTCTCGTGGCCCGCCGCGGTCGCTGGTTTCCTCACCGTGCACGGTGCCACCGCCGGCACTGTGCACGGCGCCACCGCGGGCGCTGGGCACGGCGCCACCGCTTCCGTGGTGGCAGGTGTGCCGTGACGGTCTTCGCGGCGCTCGGCGACTCCACCACCGTCGGCTTCGGCGACCGGATGCCCGACGGCTCCTGGCGCGGGTGGGCCCAGATCCTCGCCGCCGCACTCGGCGCCCGCCTGCACAACCTCGCCGACAGCGGCGCGCAGACGGCCGACGTGGTCGCGGCGCAGCTGCCCCGCGCCCTCGACCTGCGCCCCGACGTCGCCGCCGTGCTCGTCGGCACCAACGACACGCTGCGCAGCCCGTTCGACCCGGCCCGGGTCGCAGCGAACCTGGAACGCACCGTGGCCGCCCTGCGTGCCGGCGGTGCCGAGGTCCTCACCATCCGGCTGCCTGACCCGGGCCGCATGTTCGGGCTGCCCGGCCCCCTGGCCCGCCCCCTCGCCCGCCGGATGCGCGACCTCAACGCCGCCGCCGACCTCGTCGCCGACCGCCACCGCACCGTGCACTTCGACGCGGCCGGCCACCCCGACTCCTACGACCGCCGCATGTGGAGCGTCGACCGGCTCCACCCGAGCGAACGCGGCCACCGCTTCCTCGCCTGCTCGTTCTTCGACCTGCTCGCCGCCCGTCTCGGCCCCGGCATCGGCAACCGCCCCGACCCGTCGCCGAGCAGCCCACCCCCGACCCGCGCCGCGCAGGCCTGGTGGATGGCGACCCAGGGCACCCGCTGGATGATCCGCCGCTCGACGGACCTGCTGCCGGGACTGCTCGACCTTGCGTACGCCGAACTGCGCACTCCCGCCGCTGACCGTCGCGCCCCCGGCGACCTTGCCCCGGGCCTGCCGCTGCCGGACCGGGTCGCTTGACTAGGCTGGACGGCATGGCTCGACCGGATGCTCGCGCAGCAGATCAACTTCGACCCGTATCGATCACCCGCCAGTGGAGCATGCACCCGGAGGGGTCCGTGCTCGTCGAGTTCGGCAACACCCGGGTGCTGTGCACGGCCAGTGTCACCGAGGGGGTACCCCGCTGGCGCAAGGGCTCCGGCCTGGGCTGGCTCACCGCCGAATACGCGATGCTGCCCCGCGCCACGACCACCCGCAACGACCGGGAGAGCGTCAAGGGCAAGATCGGCGGGCGCACCCACGAGATCTCCCGCCTCATCGGCCGCAGCCTCCGCGCCTGCATCGACCTCAAGGCGCTCGGCGAGAACTCGATCGTCCTGGACTGCGACGTCCTGCAGGCCGACGGCGGCACCCGCACCGCGGCCATCACCGGCGCCTACGTCGCCCTCGCCGACGCCGTCGGCTACCTGGCCGCCAACAAGAAGCTCGCCGGCAAGCCCGCGCAGGTCCTGCACCGCTCCGTCGCCGCGGTCAGCGTCGGCATCATCGCCGGCGAGCCCCGCCTCGACCTCTGCTACGAGGAAGACGTCATCGCCGACGTCGACATGAACGTCGTCTGCACCGGCACCGGCGACTTCGTCGAGGTCCAGGGCACCGGCGAGCAGGCCGTCTTCTCCCGCGCCGAGCTCGACCTGCTCGTCGACCTCGGTGCCCTCGGCTGCGCGGAGCTGACCACCCTCCAGCAGAAGGCGATCGCGGGATGAAGCTGCTGCTCGCGACCCGCAACCAGAAGAAGCTCGTCGAGCTGCGCCGCGTCCTTGCCGAGTCGGCCCCGCATGTCGAACTGCTCGGCCTCGACGACGTGCCGACCTACCCCGAGTCGCCGGAGACCGGCCTCACCTTCGAGGACAACGCGCTGCTCAAGGCCCGCGAGGCGGCGTCCATCACCGGCCTGCCCAGCGTCGGCGACGATTCGGGGCTCGCGGTCGACGCCCTCAACGGCATGCCCGGCGTCTTCAGCGCCCGCTGGTCCGGCCTGCCCAGCGGCACCCCCGACCGCGACGGCGCCAACCTCCGCCTCGTCCTCGCCCAGATCGCCGACGTCCCCGACGAGCACCTGGGCGGCGCCTTCGTCTGCGCCGCCGCCATCGTCTGGCCCGACGGCCGCGAGGCGGTCCACCGCGGCGAGATGCGCGGCCGCCTGATCAGAGCCCCCCGGGGTGACGGCGGGTTCGGCTACGACCCGATCTTCGTCGCCGAGGGCTACGAACTGACCACCGCCGAACTCCCACCCGCGGAGAAGGACGCCATCAGCCACCGCGGCAAGGCCTTCCGCGCCCTGGCCGCCACGCTCTGACACCTCCTGCCCCCGGTCGCGCTTCCGGGTGCTGGAGATGCTGTCCGTCCGTCGCTCGTTCGTGTGCTGGTGGTCGGAGGGACGGCTCCGCCCCGGTCGCTTGTCCGCAGGCCGGTGATGCTGTCCGTCCGGCCGTCCGCGCGCTGGGGATGAGGGACGGCTCCGGCCGCGTGGACAACCGGAGCCGTCCCTCGATCCCGACTGCGGATCAACAGCGGCCTGAGCCTGCGGCCGAGTTCCGGTTCCCGGAAGGGCGCGGCTGGGCGTGGGGGATCAGGCCAGGGTGCCGACCTCCCGTTCGATGGCGGTCAGCAGGTCGCGGCCGGAGACCGTGGCGCGCATCGACTCCAGCACCGGGGCGAGGAAGACGTCCGGACCCGGCTGGCCCGCGTGCTGCTCGACGGCAGCCATCGCGATGCGCCCGGCGACGGACGGGGTGAGCGGGGCGCGGAGTTGGATGCCCCGTACCGCGGAGAGCAGCTCGACCGCGAGGATGCTGCACAGGTTGTCCAGGACGGTGCGCAGCTTGCGGGTCGCGGCCCAGCCCATCGAGACGTGGTCCTCCTGCATGCCCGACGTCGGCAGCGAGTCGACGCTGGCCGGTGACGCGAGGCGCCGGTTCTCCGCGACGATGCCCGCGGCCGTGTACTGCGCGATCATCAGCCCCGAGTTGACCCCGGCGTCGGGGGTGAGGAACGGCGGCAGGTCCCGTGACCGGCACACGTCGAGCATCCGGTCGACGCGGCGTTCTGCGATCGCGCCGACCTCCGCCGCGGCGATCGCGAGGTAGTCGGCGGCGAACCCCAGCGGCGCGCCGTGGAAGTTGCCGGTCGACTCGACCCGCCCGTCGGGGAGCACGACCGGGTTGTCGACGATCGACAGCAGCTCCCGGGCCGCGACGGTGGTCGCGAACTCGAGCGTGTCCCGGGCGGCGCCGGCGACCTGCGGTGCGCAGCGCATCGAGTACGCGTCCTGCACGGCGTGCTCGAGGTCGTCGCGGTGCGAGTCCATGATCGGGGACCCCTGCAGCAGGCGGTGCAGGTTCGCCGCGGAGGCGGCCTGGCCGGGGTGGGGCCGGATGGTGTGCAGCTCCGGCATGAACGGCCGGTCGGAGCCGAGCATCGCCTCGATCGACAGCGCGGCGGTGACGTCGGCCATCGTGAACAGGTGTGCCGCGTCGGCGATCGCCAGCAGCAGCATGCCGAGCATGCCGTCGGTGCCGTTGATCAGCGCGAGACCCTCCTTCGACGACAGCTGCAGGGGGCTGACCCCGGCGTCGGCGGCGCTGATGCGGGTGCCGTCCTTGGCGAGGACCCAGCCCTCGCCGATGAGCACGAGCGCGCAGTGCGCGAGCGGGGCCAGGTCCCCGGACGCCCCGAGCGAGCCGTGCTCCGGCACCCAGGGCGTGATGTCCGCGTTCAGCAGGTTGGCGAGGCCGGTGGCGATCTCCGGGCGTACCCCGGAACGACCCATGGCCAGGGACCTGATCCGCAGCAGCATCATCGCCCGGACCACCTCCCGCGGCATGGGCGCGCCGATGCCGGCCGCGTGCGAGCGGATCAGCGCGTGCTGCAGCTCGGCGCGCCGTTGCGGTGCGATGAAGGTGTTGGCCAGGGCGCCGAAGCCGGTGGACACGCCGTAGACCGGCCGGCCGTCGCGCTCGATGGCGTCGACGATCGACCGGCTGGTGCGCATCGCGTCGAGCGCGTCCTGCGCGAGGGTCACCCGCGCGTTGCCCCGGGCGACCGCGATGAGGTCGGCGGGGGTGATGCCTGAAGCGGTGACGGTGATCAAACCAGCTCCCCATTGAGCATGACGGTGGATATCAGGGGTACGCCCGGCCGGTACGCCAGGTGCAGATACGACGGTGCGTCAAGGATCGCGAGGTCGGCCCGCGAGCCGAGCCGCAGCCGCCCGATGTCGTCGCGGCGCAGTGCGGCGGCGCCGCCGGTCGTGGCCGCGAGCACCGCCTCCGCCGGTGTCATGGCCATCTCGCGGACCGCGAGCGCCACGCAGAACGGCATCGACGTCGTGTACGACGAGCCCGGGTTGCAGTCGGTCGCGAGTGCGACGGTCGCGCCGGCGTCGAGCAGCGCCCGCGCCGGTGGATACGGCGAGCGGGTCGAGAACTCGGCGCCGGGCAGCAGCGTCGCCACGGTCGCGGACCCGGCGAGCGCGTCGACGTCGGCCGGGGTCAGGTGCGTGCAGTGGTCCGCGGACGCCGCGCCGAGCTCGACGGCGAGCCGCACCCCCGGCCCGGCCGTCAGCTGGTTGGCATGGATCCGGGTGCCGAGCCCGGCGGCGGCGCCGACGGTCAGGATGGCGCGGGAGTGATCGGCGTCGAACGCGCCCTGCTCGCAGAACACGTCAATCCACCGCGCCCCGGCAGACCTCGCCGCCGACAGCATCGGACCGCAGACGAGGCTCACGTAGTCGTCGGTGCGCCCGGCGTACTCGGCGGGAACGACGTGCGCCCCGAGGAACGTCGTCTCGGCGCTGAACTCCCGCGCGATCCGCAACGACCGGGCCTCGTCCGCCACGGTCAGCCCGTATCCGGACTTGATCTCCATGGTCGTGGTGCCCTGCCGCAGCGCCTCCCGCCGCAGCCGCGCCACGTTGGTCCGGAGCTGCTCGTCGTCGGCCGCCCTGGTCGCGCCCACCGTCGTGCGGATTCCCCCGCCCGTGTACGCCTCGCCCGCCATCCGAGCGGCGAACTCCGCAGCCCGGTCCCCGGCGAACACCAGGTGCGCATGGCTGTCGACGAACCCCGGCAGGACCGCACCCCCGCCGGCGTCGACCCGCGCGTCGGCCGGCGGCGCGTCCGCGGCCCGGCCGATCCACGCCACCTTGCGGTCGTCGACGACGAGCGCCGCCTGCCGGCGGATGCCCAGCGGCCCGTCACCGAGCCCCGGCACGCACGTGACCAGCTCGCCGATGTTGGTGATCAGCATTGACCTCATCGCTGCCCACCGATCAGCGATCCGCCACCCGCCGTCGCCCGCACTGCCGCGTCCCGCGCCCCCGTGACCAGGCCCGTGACCGGGGCCGTGGGCTGCGCCGCCGACAGGTGTGTGGCTTGCGTGGCGGTCAAGGGTCCGGTGGGGGGCGTTGCCGGGCCCGGCGGGGTCGCGGCCTGCGGATCAGCGGGGGAGGACGGTCCTGCGACTCGCGGGACGGCCAGGGGTGCCGCTGGGGACGGCGGCGTCGTCGTGCCTGGTGTCGGGGCTTGGGGTGGTGTGGTGGATGGTGGTCCGGCGGTGGCTGCCGGTGCTGTGAAGGGCGTTGAGGTCTGTGGTGGGGCGGCCTGCGGTCCTGCCTCGGACGGAGGCGTGGTGCCTGGTGTCGTGGCTTGGAGTGGTGGGGCGGCCTGGGGTGCTGCGGGGGCTGGCGGCGTGGTGCCTGGTGTCGTGGCTTGGAGTGGCTCGGCGGCCTGGGGTGCTGCGGGGGCTGGCGGCGTGGTGCCTGGTGTCGTGGCTTGGAGTGGTGGGGCGGCCTGGGGTGCTGCGGGGGCTGGCGGCGTGGTGCCTGGTGTCGTGGCCTGGAGTGGCTCCGCAGCCTGGGGTGCCGCGAGGGCTGGCGGTGTCATGGCTGGTGTTGTGGCTTGGGGTGGTCCGGCCGGCCGTGGGGTGAGCGGGGTTGAGGGCTGCGGTGGAGCGGTGGACGGGTCGACGGCGTGCAGGGCGGCCGTCAGGGCGGCGCCGACGTCGGGCACCGTGACGTGGATGCCGTCGCGGACGGTGACGCGGCCGTCGATGACGACGTGCTGGATGTCGGCGGCGGTCGCGGTGAACAGGATCGACGCGGGGGTGCAGCCGGCGGTGCGGGGCGAGGTGAGGCTGACCGTGACGAGGTCGGCGCGGGCGCCGGGGGTGATGCCGCCCGCGTCGGTCCAGCCGAGGGAGGCGTGACCAGTGGTGGTCGCGGCGGTGAGCAGCTCGGCGGCGGTGAAGTGGCCGCGGTGCTCGGTGTGCAGGCGCTCGTGCATCTCGACGCCGCGGGCCTCCTCGAACAGGTCGATGACGGCGTGGCTGTCGCTGCCGAGGGACAGCGGGCTGCCGGCGTCGACCAGGGCCCTCGCGTGGCCGATGCCGTCGGCCAGGTCGCGTTCGGTGGTGGGGCAGAAGCACACACCGGTGCCGGAGTCGCCGAGCTCGGTGCGGTCGGTGTCGGTGAGGTGGGTCGCGTGCACGGCGGTCACGGTCGGGCCGGTCAGCCCGCGGTCGGCGAGCAGCTGCGTCGGGGTGCGGCCGTGCACCGCAAGGCAGGCGTCGTTTTCGGCGCGTTGCTCCGAGAGGTGCACGTGCGTCGGCCGGCCCTCCGTGTGCCGCGCGAACTCGCCGAGCGCGGCGGCGGGGACGGCCCGGACGCTGTGCGCAGCTGCGCCGATCTTCGCGTGCGGCCGGGGGGTGAGCCGTGCGACCCGGTCCGCCCAGCCCTCGACGCCGGTGTCGCCGAAGCGGCGCTGGACTCCTTCGAGCGGTCTGCCGTCGACGGTCGAGGTCAGGTACAGCGTGTTGAGCAGCGTGATCCGGATGCCGGCGGCGGATGCGGCGGCGATCAGGGCCTCACCCATCGCGTTGGGGTCCGCATACGGCGTGCCGCCGGGACCGTGGTGCAGGTAGTGGAACTCGCCGACGCAGGTGATGCCGGCGAGGGCCATCTCGGCGTAGACGGCCGTGGCGAGGCGATGGTAGGAGTCGGGGTCGAGGGCACCTGCGACGGAATACATCTGCTCGCGCCAGGTCCAGAACGTGCCCTTCCCGCCCTGGGTCCGCCCGCGCAGCGCCCGGTGGAACGCGTGCGAGTGCGCGTCGGCGAACCCCGGCAGCGTCACCCCGGGCAGCCGCACCACGTCCGGTGCCGCGCCGGCCGGCGTGCCGGGGGTGATCGTGGCGAACCTGCCGTCCACCACCTCGATCAGCACGTCGGCCGCGACACCTCCCGGCAGCCACGCCCACTCACAATGGAACCGGACGGAGGTCATTGACTCAGCCGGGCAAGCAGGTCGGTGAGCTTCTCGACGCCGACCGCACAGTCCGCGTCGGACGCCGACTCCTGCGGTGCGTGCGAGATGCCGGTCGGGTTGCGCACGAACAGCATGCCCGTGTCGACGTGCTTCGACAGGACCCCGGCGTCGTGGCCGGCGCCGGTCGGCAGGACCGGGGCGCCGAGCTCCAGGGCGGCCAGCCGGCTGACGTCACCGGCGAACGCGACCTCCCCGGTCACGGACTCCGCTGCGAGGGTGACCCGGGTGCCGTCGTGCCGGGCCCGCTCCTCCGCCCGCTGCTGGATCGCGCCGACGAGCCGGTCGAGGGTGTCCCCGTCGGCGGCCCTCGCGTCCAGCCACGCGGAGGCCCGGGCGGCGATGGCGTTGGTGGCGTTGGGGGCGACGTCGACCCGGCCGACGGTGGCGTGCGCCCCGTGCGCCCGCGCGGCCTCGTCGGCGGCGAGGACGGTGTGCGCCAGGGTCAGCATCGGGTCGTGCCGGTCGCGCATCCTGGTCGTGCCGGCGTGGTTGCCCTCGCCGGAGAAGTCGAGCCGATACCGGCCGTGCGGCCAGATCCCGCTCGCCACGCCGACGGGTGCGTCGAGCACGTCCAGGGCGCGGCCCTGCTCGACGTGCAGCTCGACGAACGCACCGATGCGGGCCAGTCGGGAAGGGTCGGGGCCGAGCGCGTCGACGTCGAGCCCGGCCTTGCCCATCGCCTCGGCCAGGAAGATCCCGTCGCGGTCCTGCAGCCGCAGCGCCTGCGCCGGGTCGAACGCGCCGGTGAGCAGGCGGGACCCGAGGCACGGCACGCCGAACCGGGCGCCCTCCTCCTCGGTGAAGACGACGACGGCGATCGGCCGGGACGGTGTCACGCCGCGCTCGCGGAGCCGGTCGACGGCGAGCAGCCCGGAGACGACGCCGAGCGGCCCGTCATAGCCGCCGCCGTGCGGCACCGAGTCGAGGTGGCTGCCGGTGACGACCGCCCCGTCGCCCTCGGGGGAGCCCCACCACGCCCACAGGTTGCCGTTGCGGTCGACCTCAACCTCGAGGTCGCGGTCGAGGGCCTCCTCGACGAACCACTCCCGGCAGACCAGGTCGGCGTCGGTCCAGGAGTGCCGCAGATAGCCGCCGTCGCCGCCGGCCCTGCCGATGGGGCTGAGCGAACCCCACAGCGCCGCGAACCGCTCACCGGTCATCGTCATGCCGCCACCTCCGCCACGCTCCGGCGCCGGCCTGAGCGGCAGCGCCCCTGCAGTACTGCCCCGCCGTCTCCGTGGCCGCGCCGCGCCCGCGTCACGACGTCTCCCGCATCGGCACGCGCAGCCCGGTCTGATCGGCGACCTCGGCGGCTTCGTCGTAGCCCGCGTCGACGTGGCGCAGCACGCCCATCGCCGGGTCGTTGGACAGCACCCGGGCCAGCTTCTGCGCCGCGAGCTCGGTGCCGTCGGCGACCGAGACCTGCCCGGCGTGGATCGACCGGCCGATCCCGACGCCGCCGCCGTGGTGGATCGACACCCACGATGCGCCCGAGGCGGTGTTGACCAGCGCGTTGAGCAGGGGCCAGTCGGCGATCGCGTCGGAGCCGTCGCGCATCGCCTCGGTCTCCCGGTAGGGCGAGGCGACCGAGCCGGTGTCCAGGTGGTCGCGGCCGATCACGAGCGGCGCCTCGACGGTGCCATCGGCGACCATCTCGTTGAACCTGAGCCCGGCCTTGTCCCGCTCGCCCTGCCCGAGCCAGCAGATCCTGGCCGGCAGCCCCTGGAACGCGACCCGCTCGCCGGCCATGCGGATCCAACGGTGCAGCGAGTCGTTGTCGGGGAACAGGTCGAGCACGGCCCGGTCGGTGGCGGCGATGTCGGCCGGGTTGCCCGACAGCGCGGCCCAGCGGAACGGTCCCTTGCCCTCGCAGAACAGCGGCCGGATGTAGGCGGGGACGAACCCGGGGAACGCGAACGCCCGGTCGAACCCGCCCAGCTGCGCCTCGCCGCGGATCGAGTTGCCGTAGTCGAAGACCTCGGCGCCCCGGTCGAGGAACCCGACCATGGCCTCCACGTGCCGGGCCATCGAGTGGCGGGCACGGTCGGTGTACTCCTCGGGCTTCGTCGCGGCGTAGTCGGCGGCGTCACCGGGCTCGACTCCGCTCGGCACGTATGACAGCGGGTCGTGTGCGGAGGTCTGGTCGGTGACGATGTCGACCGGCACGCCCATGCGCAGCAGCTCGGGCAGCAGCAGGGCGGCGTTGCCGACGACACCGACGGACAGCGCGCGGCGGGCGGTCTGGGCCTCGACCGCGAGCCGCACCCCTTCTTCGAGGGAGTCGGCGACGACGTCGAGGTAGCGGGTCGCGACCCGCCGCTCCAGGCGGGACCGGTCGACGTCGATGATCAGGCAGGCCCCACCGTTCATGGTGACGGCGAGAGGCTGGGCGCCGCCCATGCCACCGCAGCCGGCGGTGAGCGTCAGCGTGCCGGCGAGGGTGCCGCCGAACCGCTTCTCCGCCACCGCGGCGAACGTCTCATAGGTGCCCTGCAGGATGCCCTGCGTGCCGATGTAGATCCAGGACCCGGCGGTCATCTGCCCATACATGGTCAGGCCGAGTGCCTCGAGGCGGCGGAACTCGGGCCAGGTCGCCCAGTCGCCGACGAGGTTGGAGTTGGCGATCAGCACCCGCGGCGCCCACTCGTGGGTCTGCAGCACACCGACCGGGCGGCCGGACTGCACCAGCATCGTCTCGTCGGGGCCGAGCGTGGTGAGGGTGCGCACCAGCGCCCGGAAGGACGGCCAGTCGCGCGCCGCCTTGCCCGTGCCGCCATAGACGACCAGGTCTTGCGGTCGCTCGGCGACGTCGGGATCGAGGTTGTTCATCAGCATGCGCAGCGCGGCTTCCTGCTGCCAGCCACGGGCCGTCAGCGTGGTGCCGCGAGGGGCACGGACCGTCTCCATGGAACTCCTCGGGTTAGGGCAGGAAGACCTGGCGGGTGGCGGCGGCGCGCTCGAACGACTCGAGGCGGGCCTGGGTCTCGGTCGGCGCCGCGTCGCACATGGCCTGCAGCAGCATCGTCACCATCGCCGTCGGGGCGCTGTGGGAGTCGAACACCAGTCGTGACCCCACCGGCGCCGGCAGGATCAGGTCGGACTCGGCGGCGGCCGGGCTGACGGGCGAGTCGGTGACGGTCACGACGGTCAGACCGGCGGCGCGTGCCTCCCGCAGCGCGTCGACCGCCTCTCGCGGATACCGGGGCAGCACAAACGCCAGCATCGCAACTGCGCCCGCCGCGCGTGCCTGATCCAGCCGATCCGCCAGCAGGCTGCCGTGCTCGTGCAGCAGCCGCACGTCGGGGTGGACCTTCGCGGCGAAATAGCTGAACGCGGTCGCGAGCGCGCGGGCCGCCCGCATGCCGAACACGGGCAGCGGCCTGCTGCCGATCAACAGCCGGCCCGCCTCGGCGAGCGGCCCGGGGTCGGCGAGCGCGTCGGCGAGGCGCTGCAGGTTGGTGATCTCGGCGACCAGCGCCTGCTGGAACTGGTTGGTCCCGGCCTCGGCGGGCTCGTCGTCGCGGGGCGGTCGGTGCGAATAGCCGTCGAAGGTGACCCGGATCTCGTCGCGGAGCGAGTGGTAGCCGTCGAAGCCGAGCGCGGTCGCGAAGCGGGTGACCGACGGCTGGCTCACTCCGGCGAGGCTCGCCAGGTCGCCGCTGGAGAGGTAGCCGGCCTGGCCGGCGTTGTCGACCAGGCAGCGGGCGATGCGCCGCTGGGCGGGCGTGAGCCGCTGCCCGTCGAACAGCTCCAGCAGTCGCCGCTCCATCTCCGTCGTCACACTCCGAATGTAAGACTCCATTCAAAATCAAGTCAAGTGCATGAGGACATTCATAGTGTTGCCTAACCTGGGGGTCCGCGTGCGACCCTCGCGGCGTGCGGTTGACCTATCTGGCTACATATCCCGTCAAGAGCTGCTACCGGGTGGAGGCCGACGCCGCGGAGGTGGAGCCGTGGGGGCTGGCCGGCGACCGGCGCTGGCTGATCGTTGACGGCGACGCGAAGCTGGTCACCCAGCGGGACACGCCTGAGCTGGGACGCATCCACCCCGAGCCCCGCGACGGCGGCCTGCTGCTGCGGGCGTCCGGCGCGCAGGATCTGTGGGTACCCAATCCATCAGGGGAAACCATCGACGTCCGGCACTTCTTTCTCTGGGTCGCCGCCGCCCCCGCCGGGCAGGACGCCGACCGGTGGGTCTCGGACGTGATCGGCCGCCCCGTCACGCTGGTCCACCTGGACGACCCGACCCGCCGGCCGGTCGACCCCGAATACGGCGAGCCGGGCGACCGGGTCAGCTTCGCCGACGGCTATCCGCTGCTGCTGGTCAACTCGGCCTCGCTCGACGCCGTCAACGACTGGCTGGTCGAGGGCGGTGACGAGCCGGTCGAGATGACCCGGTTCCGGCCCAACGTGGTCGTCAGCGGGGCGCCCGCGTGGGCGGAGGACGGGTGGATCGGCGGCCGCGTCGTCATCGGTGACGTGTCGTTCCGGGTGCCGAAGGCGTGCAGCCGGTGCGTCCTGACCACCATCGACCCCGAGACCCAGGAGAAGGGCCGGCAGCCGCTGCGCGTCCTGGGGCAGCGCCGCCGGTTCCCCGAGGGGCTGCTGTTCGGCGTCAACCTGATCCCGGACCTGGAGGGGTTCGACGGGCGGGGAAAGATCGCCGTGGGAGACGAGGTGATCGTGGCATAACGGACCCGGGGAGACGGGTGGCGCGTCATGATCAAGGGGTGACGCCCCTGCGGGTCCGGCCCCACCTCGCCGAGATCCTCGACCGGACCCGGCACGTGGTGCTGACGTTCAGCGTGCTCGGCAACCTGCTGCCCGAGCCCGAGGCGGTTGCCGGACAGATCCGTGACATGCTGCTCGACACCGGTCACCAGATGTCGATCCTCGTCAGCGCGAGCGGCAACCCGTTCGACATGCTGGCCGAGGCGTACGCGGCGGGCGAGGACCTGGGCAGGCGCGCCGAGCAGCTCGTCCATGACGCGGAGCTCGACGCCGCCGGCTGGACGCCGATCACGAACGGGGCTCCCGCGCTCCTCGACGCGTGCCGGGCCACCGGCCGCACCGTCACCGTCTACGCCCCGCACAGCGAGTCCGCGGTGGGGCGCTTCCTGCACCGCCACGGGCTGCGCCCGCTGGTCGGGCCGGCGCTGGGCCGGGGCTTCGCCATGCGGCACCCGGCGGTGCGCACGATGGGTCCGGTCATCGAGTCGATCGGCGCGCTGCCGGGCGAGACCGCGGTGGTCTGTGCGACGTTCTCGGCCATGTCCGCGACCCAGCGGGCCGGCGCCCATGCCATCGGCGTCGAGCGCCTCCGCGAGCCGCGAAAGATGCTGCACGGAGGCGAGGGCAGCAACGCCGTCGTGCAGTCCCTGGTCCACCTCGCCGACGCGGTCAGGGCCCGCGTCGCATAACAGCGGGCGTGTGGATGGTCACAGCATCGGTGCGCGTCGCTCTGGTAGAACAACCCGCGTGTCATTTCTCCTGTGGTCGGGGCAGGCCGTCGGGCACCGCCGTGCCGGTGTCGGGCTCGTCGTCGGTGTGGCCTGCGCCGCTGCCGCGGTGAAGCTGTTCCCGGAGCATCCCCTCGACCAGCCCAACGCCCTGGCCGCCGCCGCACTGCTGGGCGTGGCAGGTCTCGCCGCCCTGGTCTGGGCCGCTGCGATGGCACACGTCGGCGTGCAGATCAGCATGTACAACGTGCGCATCCGCCACGGGCTGCTGCCGATGCCGCCGATCACGGTGCCGCTGCGGATGGTCACCAGCATGCGCGCCGTCGACGTGCAGTCCAACCTCGCCCAGCGGTGGGGATGGACCTGGGTGCCCGGGCGGGGCCGCGCGGTCATCGTGCGGTCGGGGCCGGCCCTGCTGTTCGACTTCGCCGGCCGGCAGTTCACGGTCAGCGTCGACGACCCCGACGAGGCCGAGGCCGCCCTCAACCGGATGCGCAGCCCGGCCCGCTGACCCGGGAAATGGTGAAGCCCGGGGAGTGTCCATCCCCGGGCCTCGGTTTGCCGCCCACTTGCACACACCGGCACGTTTAAGGTCACAGATCAGCTTGAATGCGTCGCGCTCTGCGATTGAGCTATCGGACCGTGTTGGAGGCCCGAACGGGAGTTGAACCCGTAGCCTCGACGACGAGGTCTGTGATCGGTCGATCCGGTGTTGAGCGGCGAATGCTCAGACTGGAGCGAGAAGTTGAGTTTGTGTTTCGGCTCCCGCGGCCGCCTCTGCCATTGGGCTACGCCGTCACGGATGACGGCGGAAGGAATTGAACCTCCACATTGACACCGCGCGCACCTGTCAAACTGAGCCTCAGGTTCAGTCTGCGCTCCTTGCGCACCACCGATCCTAGCCGTCAGGCGAAGAGGAAGCGAAACACTTTCTCGCCGGCCTCCTGCTGCACGACCTCGGCGGAGTTGGCCTCCTCGCGGGCGAACTTCACCGCGGACTGGAGCTTCTCGACCCGCTCGACCAGCTCGTTGATCCGCTGCGCGGGCAGCGCGCCGGAGAACTTCACCGTCTTCCAGTAGCCGATGACGACGTCCTCGTAATACACCTCGACCTGCGCCGGGTGCTTCTCCGTGGCCTCGGCCTTGACGTGGTTGCGGGGGATCCGCTTGGTGCGGGTCGTCTGCGTCGGCTCGGTCGCGAAACAGTCGGCGGACGCGTCATACACCCACGACTCGGCGGCGTCGAGGACCGGCAGCTTCCGGACGAACGTCAGCAGGTCGACCAGCTGCTTCTCCAGGAACAGCAGGTAGGACACCGGCACGTCGCGCAGCAACGGCGTGCCGTCCACGACGACGTCGGCACGGGCGACGCAGTTGGTCCAGTCCTTCGTCGCGGTCACGTCGAAGAGCCGGGTCAGGATGGTGGCGGTCTGGCGCATGACCTCGTCGGCCTTGACCTGCACGCGGGTCGACTCGGGCGGCAGCTGCTCGCCCTCCTCGTCCTTCGGGCGATAGGTGCGGGCGATGCCGGCCAGCAGGGCGGGCTTCTGCAGCACGTGGTGCGCGTCGGTCAGTTCCTGGAAGGAGCGCGACTTGACGCCCTTCTCCACTGCGATGATCTGATTGAGCTTCGTCATAATGCGCCGAGTGTACGAGCCGGGTACGACGAAAATCATCCGAGAAAACGTGGGGCCGGTGAGAGTCGAACTCACACTGGCACGGACCTAAACCGTGTGCCTCTGCCATTGGGCTACGGCCCCACCGCTATGACCGGGCCTCACTTTACTCACGCCAGGCGGGTGATCTCTACGGTGACCCCGAGGTGCTTGCTCGGCGCGCCGTGATAGACCCCGCGCAGGGGCGGGACGTCGTCGTAGTCGCGCCCACGGGCCACCACGACGTGCCGGGGGCCGACCGGGACGCCGTTCGTTGGATCGAAGCCAGTCCATTCTCCGGCCCACCATTCGACCCAGGCGTGGCTCTGCCCGGCGACCGTCTCGCCGACCTCGGCCTCGACCTTGGGGTGCAGATAGCCGGACACGTACCGGGCCGGGATCCCACGGGCCCGCAGCAGCCCGACGGTCAGGTGCGCGATGTCCTGGCAGACACCCTTGCGCAGTTTCCACGCCTCCTGCGCACTCGTCTGCACACCCGTGGACCCTGGAACGTAGTCGACGTGCTCCCGTACCCAATGCGACAACGCCTCGGCAGAAGCCTGTGGAGACCTGCCGGCGATCGCGTCCCATGCCTCGTCGACCAGAGCGTCGTCGACGGCCGTCAGCGGGCTCTCGGTCAGCAGCTCCGCATGCGCGTCCAGCACCGTGTCGCCGGTCAGTTCGGACCAGGAGAGATTGACGACGGGCAGCGGCGGCGGCGACACCTCGACCAGGCTGCTGGACACGACCCGCAGCTGCTGGTGCGGCCGGTGCAGGTCGAACGCGGTGACCTGGGTCGCCCAGTAGTCGTAGTACCGGTAGGTGGTCGCGCCGGGTGTCACCTCGACCTGGCTGAACAGCGTGGTCTGCCACGGCAGCGTGAGCGGGGTCAGCCGGGCCTCGTTGTAGGACGCCGAGACGCTGCCCGCGTACTTGTACCCGGTCACGTGCCGGATTTTGAGACGCCAGCTCATGATCCACCCCATGCGACGGTGCCCCAGGTGACGGGCGTGGACTGCGGGAAGTAGCGGGCCGTGATCGCCGCGCTCGCCGTGGCGCACGTCTGCTGCAGCGCCCGCAGGTGTTGCGGCAGCTCGGCCAGGAGGGTGGTGGTGTCGGCGTACTCGAGGCGCGTCCTGATCTGCCCGATCGGGCGGCGGGCGGCATCGGTCACGCCGGCCCGCTCCATCGTCGGCGCCAGCTCGCGCAGACATTGCTCGGCGGTGCCCAGCGCGTGCAGCGCGGACCTGGGGAACAACCGGTCCAGCAGCAGGAACTCCGTGACCCGCTGCGGATCGAACGTGCCGCCGTGGGTGCGCAGGAACGCCTCGTCGGCACCGCAGGAGCGCAGGACGGTCCGCCAGCCGGTGATCTCGTCGGTGGTGTTGGTCTGGATCGACAGCAGGCGGGCGGTCATGTCGACGCGTTCAAGGCTGCGGCCCAGCACCAGGAACCGCCAGCCGTCGTCGCGGCTCATCGTCGATTCCGCGAGCCCGGCCAGGACGGCGGCGCGTTCCCGGACATAACTGAGGAAGACGGTCGGACCGAGACGTTCGGCGGCGACCCGGCGCGACGCGAGGGTGTGCCACGTGACGTTGAGGCACTCCCACATTTCGCTGGAGATCGTCTCGCGTACCCCACGCGCATTGTCCCGCGCGGCGACGATCGCCCCCGAGATGGCGCTGGGGTCCTCGGCGTCGAACGCGAGCAGCTCCAGCACGTCACCGGTGGTGATCCGCCGGTCCTGCGGCGCCGGCGCGCCGAGCACCGACATCAACGTCCGGCACGCGGCGTCCTCGTCGGCCCACGGGTCCTCCAGGAGCCGGCCGAGGAACGCGTCGAGGATGCGGGCGGTGTCGTCGGCGCGCTCGATGTAGCGGCCGATCCAGAACAGGGACTCTGCGATGCGACTGAGCACGGGCCCCTCCTACTGCTGCTGCTGTCCGGCGAGCTGCGCGGCGGCCGGTCCGCTGTCGCGGGGGCTGCCACCGGCCTCCCGCGGCTCCGGCACGATCTTCGTCCGCGGGGCCGACGGCGCTGGCTCGCTGTGGTGCGCGAGCACCCAGGTGTCCTTCGAGCCGCCGCCCTGGCTGGAGTTGACGACCAACGCTCCTTCCGGCAGCGCCACCCGGGTCAGCCCGCCGGGCACCAGCCAGATCTCGTTGCCGTCGTTGACCGCGAACGGCCGAAGGTCGATGTGGCGCGGCGCGACCCGGTCACCGAGCAGCGTCGGCGACGTCGACAGGGCCACGGGCCGCTGCGCGATCCAGCCCCGCGGGTCCTTCTCGACCTGTTTCCTCAGGTTCGTCAGGGTCTCCTCCGACGCCTGCGGGCCGATCACGATGCCCTTGCCGCCGGCGCCGTCGACCGGTTTGAGCACGAGCTGGTCGAGCCGGCCGAGCACGTCGTGGAGGACCTCGGGGTCGCGGTCGTCGAGCCGGTACGTCTCCACGTTGTCGATGAGCGGCTCCTCCGACAGGTAGTACCGGATCAGGTCCGGCACGTACGTGTAGACGAGCTTGTCGTCGGCGACGCCGTTGCCGACCGCGTTGGCGAGGGTGACCTGTCCGGCGCGGGCCGCGTTGACGATGCCGGGACAGCCGATCACCGAGTCGGGCCGGAAATGCAGCGGGTCGATGAAGTCGTCGTCGACCCGCCGATACACCACGTGCACCGGGCGCTCGCCCTGGGTGGTGCGCATCCGCACCCGGTTGCCGCTGCAGACCAGGTCGCGGCCCTCGACCAGCTCCACGCCCATGAGCCGGGCGAGCAGCGCGTGCTCGAAGTAGGCCGCGTTGTAGACGCCCGGGGTGAGCACGACGACCGTGGGATCCTCGACGCCCTCCGGCGCCGCGGCCCGCAGCGCGGCGAGGAGCCGGGCCGGGTAGTCGTCGACCGGCCTGACCCGCGCCTCGGCGAACAGCGCCGGCATGGTGTGGGTCAGGGCCCGCCGGTTCTCGATCACGTAGGACACGCCGGAGGGGATGCGCAGGTTGTCCTCCAGGACGCGGAACCTGCCCTCCTCGTCCCGGATCAGGTCGACGCCGCTGATGTGCACCCGCACCCCGTTGGCGGGCTCGATGCCGTGCGCCTGCCGATGGAAGTGCGCGCTGGTGGTGATGAGCTTGCGGGGCACGACGCCGTCGGCGAACACGCGCCCGGCGCCGTAGATGTCGGCGAGGAACGCCTCGAGCGCCTTGACCCGCTGCTGGACGGCGGCCGTCAGCAGGTCCCACTCGTTGGCGTCGAGGATGCGGGGGATCAGGTCCAGCGGGAAGGGACGCTCCTCGCCCGCGTAGGCGAACGTGACCCCCCGGTCGGTGAAGACCCGGGCCAGTTGGTCGGCACGGAACCGCAGATCGGCCGGGGCGAGCGGCTGCAGCGCGGCGAACAGCGAACGATAGGGCGAGCGCGGTTGCCCGGGGCGCTCGAACATCTCGTCCCACGCTTCGAACATGGCCCCGGACATCGAGTAGTCGTCGAAGATGTCCGCCATGACGAGAGCCTAGGCACGAACCGTTTCAACCGCATTACCTGTGTGTTTTCGCCGCCGATCTTGCTGTTAGTCCAGGCCAAGGTCGCGTCGGAGCTTCGCCACGTGCCCCGTCGCCTTGACGTTGTAGAGAGCGCGCTCGATCTGTCCCTTCTCGTCGATGACGAAGGTCGAGCGGATCACGCCCAGCACGGTGCGCCCGTAGTTCTGCTTCTCGCCGAACGCGCCGTAGGCCTTTAAGACGGCCCGGTCGGGGTCCGACACGAGCGGGAACGTGATCGCGTCGCGCTCGCGGAACTGGGCGAGCTTCGCCGGGGAGTCCGGCGAGATGCCGATCACCTCATAGCCGGCGGCCTTCAGCGAGGCGAGATTGTCACGGAAATCGCACGCCTGCTTCGTGCAGCCGGGCGTCATCGCCGCCGGGTAGGCATAGAGGACGACCTTGCGCCCCCGGAGGTCGGCGAGCGACAGGGGCTCGTCGCGATCCGTCTGCAGCGTGAACTCGGGAGCCGTGTCACCCGGCTCCAAGCGTGTCGTCGTCATGGTCCGGGACTCTATCGCGTGCCGGTGACATCCACGGCGGCGGATAGCGTTACGTCCGCGTGTCGTGACGCATCGTATAAACTCGACCCCCGCAGCGGCATCAAACGCGAAAGCGCGAAATCATGGTCGGCATGACCCGCCGCGTATGGTCCATCCCCCTGGCGACGCTCTTCGGGGCACTGCTGATCCTGGTGCTGCCCGCCGCGCCCGCCAGCGCGCACGCGCTGGTGGAGCGCACGGCTCCGGTCGCCGGCAGTGTCGTGGACCAGTTGCCCGGCGAGATCACGCTCACATTCAGTGAGCCGGTGCGGATCGTCGCGGACAAGATCCGGGTCACCGCGCCCGACGGCAGCCGCGCCGACACCGGCAAGCCCGTCGCCCGCGACGCAGAGCTCGTCATCCCTATCAAACCCGGCGGGCCGAAGGGCACCTACCTGGTCAGCTACCGGGTCATCTCCGCCGACAGCCACCCCGTGAGCGGTGGCTACAGCTTCTCCTACGGCCAGGTCTCCGCCGTGCCCAACGCCGGTGACGCCGGCGCCGACGTCAAGACCGACGCCCTGGTGAAGAACGCGATGTCCGTCGCCCGCTTCATCGGCTTCGCCGGCCTGGTCCTGCTGGTCGGCCCGGCCCTCGTCCTGTTCGCCCTGTGGCCCCGCCGGCTCTCCGCCCGCGATCCGGGCAGGGTGGCGTTGACGGGCGCCGGCCTGCTCGCGTTCAGCGCGGTGCTCGAGTTGTACCTGCAGGTTCCGTATACCTCCGGCACCACATTGTTCGACGTGTCCTCGGCGGCCGCGCGTGAGGTGCTCGGGACCCCGTTCGGCGCCGCCCACCTGATCCGCATCGCGGTCGCGATCGCCGTCGCGGTGCTGCTCCGCCCCCTGATCGCCGGTCGCGCCGGCAAGATCGACCAGACCCTGCTGATCATCCTGGGCGTGGTCGGGCTCGCCACCTGGCCGATCTCCGGCCACCCGAGCGCCTCGCCGGTGCCGACCCTCACCGTCGTCGCCGACGTCGCGCACCTCGCGTCGATGGCGGTGTGGCTCGGCGGGCTGGTGATGCTGTTTGCGTTCCTGCTGCCCCGGGCCAACACCCGCGAGCTGACGGCCATCGTGCCGGTCTGGTCCGGGTGGGCGCTGCTGGCGATCACGGTGCTGGTCCTGGCCGGCACCGCGCAGGCGCTGGTCGAGATCGGCACCGTCGACGCCCTGACCGGCACCACCTATGGCCGGCTCGTGATGGTGAAGGTCGCGCTCCTGGCCGTCGTCCTCGGCGTGGCGGCCTACTCCCGCCGGATCACCAACCGGCGCTTCACGCCCGCGTCCACTGTGCCGTCCGATGAGGTGTCGGATGAGCCGGACGACGAACCGGCCCCGCTGGACGCGGCGGCCGAGCCGGCCGACCGGACCCGGCTGCGCCGGGCGGTGATGATCGAGGTGTTGATCGCCGTCGTCGTGCTGGGCTTCACGTCGGTGCTGGTCCAGACGAGCCCTGCCCGCAGTGCGCAGGCGGGTGACAACGCGGCGACGGGGCCGTTCAGCACGACGGTCACGACCAACCTGGTGAAGCTGGAGGTCGACGTCTCGCCGGGCAAGGTCGGGCCGAACACCGTGCACCTGTATGCGCTCAAGCCGGACGGGTCGGGGCCGCTGTCGGTCGCGGAGTGGAAGGCGACGGCGGCGCTGCCGGCCAAGGGCATCGAGCCGATCGTGCTGCCGACGCTGGGGATCACGCCTGACCACGCTTATGGGACGGTGACGCTCACGCCGGCGGGCACGTGGGAGCTGAAGTTCACCGTCCGTGTCGACGACCTGAACCAGACCACGATCGCCGTGCAGGTCCCGATCCGCAGCTGACCGGCTTCCGGGGGAGGTCGGTGCTGCGGTTGACCGGCTAGGGGGCGGCTGGTTCTGCGCTTGACCGGCTTCAGGTGGCCGGGCACCGCGGTCTGGTTGCTCGGCGGGTTGAGGGCTTCGCGGGTTGGTGGGTTGCGGGCTCGCGGCTTGGTGTTCTTCGCGGTTGCCTGGCTTGGTGGGCTGGCTGGCTCGGCCGGTTGCGGGTTGGTCGGATTTGCGGGGTTGGCCGGCTTGGGCGGGTTGGCGGTTGGCCGGCTTGGTGGGCTGCGGCTTGGTGGGGCTGCGGCTTTGGTGGGTTGGCCGGGAGCAGGGCTGTGCCGTTCCCGGATTTTCGACCGGTTGGCGCCGACGGAGGCACAGGTCATGTCCGCCGGCGTGGTGTGCGTCCCGCCGGGTCCCCTGTCCGGCGGCCATGATCGCGGAGCGGTGGCGCACCCGCTCCCTGCGGCGACCCGTTTCGGCCGTATAGGTCCCTCGGTTCTTGAAGCTGGCGACGACCGAGAGCGCGGGACTACCGCCAAACCCGCCACCGACGTCAATCGGTAACGGCTCGTGGATGGACAGCCTGCGGCATTGATCACCATGAAGATCTACTTCTGGGGCGGGGCAGCTGGGCAATGCGCTGATTTCTGGACGTCGGCGGTGGGAGTCGGACGCTTTTGGCTTTGGCGTACGCCCCAATGGGCCTTGATGCGAACCTGCGCCATCGGGAGGGCGCGGGCTTCTGGATCGCGGGGAGGGGTGGCGTCGGGTTCGGAGGTGTGAGGTGTGCGGGGCGGCGAGGGTGTGGCGAGGCAATTCGGAGCCGATCAGCGGGTTTGGTCAAAAGAGGGCAATTCGCAGGGTTTTTGACGGTATTGTCGGCTTCGGATCGCTGGGGGAAGGGGCCGCTGCCATGGTCGTGCGTCTGGTTCGGGCAGGTGTCGGCGCGCTGCTGCTGCTCATCGCGGTGCCGCTGGCGCTTGCCGGTGGCGGACTCTTGGTGGCCATGGAGCATCGCGCCGTCGATGACACCTTTACGGCGCGGCTGGAGCGGCTGAGCTCCGGGGGCCGCGCGGTGGTTGTGCCTGACATCGACGCGTTGCTGCGAGCCGACGCGCCGTTCGCGCGGGGTGGGCAGACGACGCTCAACCTGTCGGCGGTCGGCTCCAGCGGCCCCCTGTTCATCGGGTTGGCTCCGGACACGGCGGTGCAGCGGTACCTCGACGGGCTCGTCCAGGCTCGGGTGTCGCGGGTCCGCCTCGCGCGTGGTCCGCTGCCGGTCGAGTTCACCGAGATCGAGACCCGCGCCGCGGCCGCCAGTGCCGGCCGGCCGGGTGTCAGATCGCAGGACGCCGGCCCGGTGCAGGGTGGCGGTGCGGCGGTGGCAGGTCCCGGCATCGACCCGGGCTCCGGCGCCGGAACCGCGGGTCCCGGGACGGCCGGCACCGGCGACCCGAACGCAAGCAACCCCGACGCGGCGACCGCCACCGACCCGGGCGCGACGACCGCCGACCCGGGTGCGGCGGTCGGCGATGGGACCGCGCCCCCCGCCGACCCGAACGCCACGGTCATCGACCCGAACGCGAACCCCGCCGACCCCGGCGCCACGAACGTGAACCCCGCGGACCCGGGCGCAATGAACCCGAACGCCGTCGACCCGAGCAGCGGTGCCCCGAGCACCAGTGCACCGAGTGCGGACTTCGGCGCGCCGGCAGGGCAGGAGTTCTGGCTGGCGAAGAGTGTCGCGGTGGGCGGGATGGCGCAGCTGACCTGGTCGCCGTCGGCGCTGCGGGGGAGGCACCTGGCGCTCGTGGTCATGAACGCGGACGGCACCGCCGGGATCAACGCGACGGTGACGGCCCGGCTGGAGCCGGCATGGATCGGGCCGACGGCCGGGGGGCTGCTCATGCTCGGCACGGCGTTGTTCCTGTTGGCGTTGCTGATCCTCGCGTGGCCCCAGCGCCGCGCCGAGGCGCGGCTCGTGCTGCCGGCGCTGCCGACCCAGCCGACCAGGAGCCGGCTGAGCCTGCGGCGCACGCTGTCGGACCCGATCGCGGCGCTGCTCAATCCGGTCGTGCCGAAGAACCGCGAGGCGGAGCCGGCGGTGACGATCGCGGTGACGAGCCAGGCCGACGTCGAGGACGACCGCCAGACCACCACCGTCGGCGTCGTGGTGACCGAAGAACGCGTCGTGACCGACGAGAGCGCGACCGCCGTCGCAGTGACCGACGAGAGCGCAGTCGCAGTGACCGACGAGAGCGCAGTCGTGGTGACGGGCGAGAGCGCCGTGGTGGTGACGAAGGAGAGCCCCGCCGAGCCCGCTACCGCGGAAGCGGCCGGTACTACGAGCGCGGCGGTGGGCGTACCAGAGCCGCAGGACGCAGCCGACCAAACCGCTGCCGACCCGACCCGCCCCGTGCAGAGCGCCGCATTCGCCGAGTCCGAGTTGGACCGTCCCGCCCTCGACATCGACGACGACGGTCCCGGTCCGTTGACCCTGCCGCCGCTGCCGAAACTGCCGGCGATCGAGCTCCAGTTCACCTGGGCACCCGTAGCGGTGAACGAGCAGGTGAACGAGCAGGTCGGCGAGCAGGTCGGCGAACGGGCGGACGAGCGGGCGGACGAGCGGGCTGGCGAGCCGCAGAAAGCCGAGCCGCAGAAGGTCGAGCTGCAGAAGGCCGCCACCACCCGCTGAGCGCTCGACGGCCCGCCGTCGACCACAGTGCCGGCACCGTCGCAGACCGTCACCGCCGGGATGGCCGGCAGGGCGTCACCGAACGTGAGCCGCGCCACTCCGCCGGCGGTCGGACCGTGCCGCCGAACGCGGGGTTCATCGGCCGTGATCCGTGGCCGGAGCAGCGCCGAGCAGGCCGCCGGCGGGCACACCTGCGGTGATGACGGGCCGCGGTGGACGCGCCCGGGAAGTCCCGAGCGACGGATAAAGGTAACGAGGCGTCATTGAGTGCGAGAAGTCGGCCAGATGAACACTAGGCTGTGGGATGTGGGTGATCTTTTGGTCTGGATCGACTGTGAGATGACAGGGCTTGATCTGGGTAAGGACGCGCTGATCGAAGTGGCGGCGCTGGTCACGGACCCGGATCTCAACGTGCTGGGTGAGGGCGTCGACGTGGTGATCCACGCCGAGGACGCGCTGCTGGACGGGATGCTCGACGTGGTGCGCGACATGCACGCCAAGTCGGGGCTGACCGACGCGGTGCGGGCGTCGGCGGTCACCGTGGCCGAGGCCGAGGATCTCGTCATGTCCTACATCACCACCCACGTGCCCGATCCGCGCACGGCGCCGCTGTGCGGCAACTCGATCGCCACCGACCGGGGGTTCCTGGCGCGGGACATGCCGCGGCTCGACAACCACCTGCACTACCGGATGATCGACGTCTCCTCGATCAAGGAGCTGTGCCGCCGGTGGTATCCGCGGGTCTACTTCGGCCAGCCACCGAAGGGTCTTGCGCACCGGGCGCTCGCGGACATCCGGGAGAGCATCCGTGAGCTGGAGTATTACCGCCGGACGCTGTTCGTCCCGCTGCCGGGACCGGACGTGGAGGCGGCCAAGGCCATCGGCGCGGAGCTGAGCCGGGAAACCGACACCCGTACGCGCTAACCCAGTCGACGGATCCCCGTGCTCATGCCCTATTATTGGCGAGCACGTTCATGGTGGCTGTAGCTCAGTTGGCAGAGCACCGGGTTGTGGTCCCGGGTGTCGTGGGTTCAAATCCCATCAGTCACCCCATGCAGGAAAGTTCAGCCCCGGTCCGAGGACCGGGGCTGAACTGTTTCCCACAAGAAGTCCACAAGAAGGCCCCCCGTCGCAAAGCGCAGCGGGGGGCCTTCGGCACAGCGGCGTTACAGGGGCAGCATCGCCAACCGGGCGTGCCACTCGCCACCGATCTTCTCGGTGTCCGAGCCGACCAGCAGGCCGTAAGGCGTCGCGAGCAGCGCCCTGGCGCCGACGCCGCGCGGCTCCCGCTTGGGGTTGAACGCGGTGGCCTTGCCGGTGGTCGGGCTGATGGCGGCGATGCCGGGCCGGCTGACCGCGCCCTTGCCGGCGGTCTCCTTGCCGAACGGGTTGTCCATCCAGCGCTGGTGGCCGCCGACGTAGATGGCGGCGCCGGTGTCCGCGACCGAGTACAGCGAGTCCCCGCCGGTCCAGTTGGTCCAGAGCGGCTTGTGCAGCCCGGCGCCGCGCAGGTCGAAGCGGGACGCCGTGTCGCACATGAGGTGGTCGCCCCACTTGCGGCCGGTGGAGACGATCGTCGCGTAGGTGCCGGTCGGGTCGAAGTCGATGCCGCGCAGGTACGTCTCGAACCCGGCGCGGCAGGGCTTGGTGTACACGTCGGTGTACCAGTCGGCGAGCCGCGCCGCATTGGCCGCGTTCTCGATCACGACGACCTGGGCGCGGTACTGGCCGAATGCCTGCTCGACGGCGCCGACCGCGGCGAGTCGGTTGCCGTCGGGGCTGATCGCCAGGTCCTCAAGCTTGACCCGGGTCAGGTTCGGCGCGGCGAGCTTCGCGTCGAACGTGGTGTCGGCCCAGCCGCTGGTGGCGTTGAGGCGGGCCAGGCCGGCGCGCTTCTGCCCGCCGATGCTGGTGAACGAGCCGGCGGCGTACAGCCACGGGCCGAACGCGACGATGCTGCGGGTGTCGCCCCAGTTGATCTCGCCGGTGAAGGCCGGCACGCGGCGACCGTCGGCGAGGCTGAGCTGCGCGATCCCGCGCTGGGCGCCGCCGCCGATCTTCTGGAACGCGCCACCCGCGTAGACGGTGTTGTTCGGCCCGGCGGCGAGCGTGAGCACCACGTCGTCGGCCTCCGGGGCGAAGGGCAGGATCTCGCCGGTCGTCGCCCGGTACGCGAAGATGTTCTTGCGTTTGAGCTTGGCCTTCTTGCCGGCCGGCACGACGGTGGTGAAGTCGCCGCCGACCACGACCACGTCGCCCACGAGCGCGAACGCGCGCACCTCGCCGTCCAGGACGTTCGGGGTGTAGTCGACGGGATTCGTCGACACGGTCGCGGCATGGTTCAGCGCCGCGGAGGCGGGGATGGCGACCGCGATCGCGGCCAGTGCGGTTGCGGCGGCGAGCAATCGTCGGCGCATACGTGCGACTCCTTCGTCAGTTCAGGGGGATGCGCCCAACATGGGGCGCATACCCCACTAACGAAGGAAAGTTACCTAAGACACTATGTGTCCGATATGACCACTCTCAGGGGCGTTGACCATGAAGTGGGCGGCGCGTTCCAGGTACTCCCACAGCACGGCCTCGGCCTCCGGCTGCAGGGCGATCGCGTCGACCGCCCGGCGCATCTGCCGCAGCCACGCGTCCCGCTCCACCGGGCCGATCACGAACGGCGCGTGGCGCATCCGCAGGCGCGGGTGGCCGCGGGTGTCCGAGTAGGTGGTGGGGCCGCCCCAGTACTGGATCAGGAAGAGCCGGAACCGCTCGTTGGCCGGCCCCAGGTCCTCCTCCGGATACAGGGGCCGCAGGATCGGGTCGTCAGCCACGCCGGCGTAGAACTCGTCGACCAGCTTGCGGAACGTCGGCTCGCCGCCGACGAGCTCGTAGAAGTTCGGGGAGGACGTCACCCGTCAACTATGCCGCGCCCGCGGCTCAGTGAGCGCGGCGGGAGCGCGCCGAGCTCCGCCGTGCGCTCGCTGAGGTCGACCGTGCGTTCCGACGGGTCGACGGCCGGCATCCGGCGTTGCGACGGCCCGGGGCTGGGCCGGGGGCGGCGGGTGGGCAGCGGCGCGCGGCCGAGGTCGATGGTGACCTCGCCGAACTGCTCGTCGGTGCCGGGGGTGCCGGCGTGCTCGTCGGCGGCGACCCGCACCTTGTTGGCGGCGATCGCGTCGGCGACGGTGGCCTGCGCCGGCCAGGTGGCGACGATGCCCGCCATGATGACCACGCCGGCGATCGCGAAGTATCCGACGACCTGCGGCAGCGGGTTGTGGCTGGCGAGCCAGCCGGTGAAGAGGATCGAGCCGCCCTGGACGAGGTGGACGCCGCTCTGCATCACGCCGAACGCGCGCGCCCGGTACGCCGGCGGCAGCACCTGCACGAACAGCCCGTTCGTGGCGGGCAGCGTGCCGGCCAGCGCCCCGCCGGAGATCAGGGTCATCGCGACGACGCCGTAGATGTTGAGGTCGAACAGCGCGGGCACCAGCGCCAGGGGGGTGATGAGCGCGAACGGCCGGATGTACGCGTTGCGCCGCTGCGGTTTGACCAGCCAGGTCATCACGATGCTGCCGGCGAGGAAGCCGACCGCCGAGGCGACCATGATGGTGCCGAGGTAGACGGCGTTGGGGCCGTCGGCGAGATCGGCGGACCAGGCCGCGGCGAGACCCTCCGGGACCACGCCGAAGCAGACCCCGCAGAACACGACGAGGGCGATCGAGCGCATCACGGGGGAGCGGAACACCACGGTGTAGCCCTCGACGGTCTCCCGCATGAGATTGCTGCGCTTGTCGGCGGTGAGGCTCGGCGTGCGCTCCTTGACCCGCAGCGTCACCAGCAGCGCGGAGACACCGAAGGTGGCGGCGTTGAGCAGCAGTGCATACCTGGCGTCGACCGCCGTCAGTGCCGCGCCCACCGCGTAGCCGGCGATCAGGGCGAACTGGCCGGCGGTGCGCTGCAGGGTCAGGGCGGTGACATACCGCTCGCCCTGCAGGATCCGGGGGAGCAGGGCCGAGCGGGCGCTGTCGAACGGCGGGCTCAGCAGTGCGCTGACGAAGAGCAGCCCGATCAGCCCGGCGACCGGCAGGCCGCCGAAGACCGCGAGCGCGACCATGATGCCCATCCGGATCAGGTCCGAGAGGATCATGATTTTGCGGTACGAGTGCCGCTCGGTGATCGCGGAGAGCACCGCGCCGATGCCGAGCCACGGCAGGTAGCTGATCGCGAACGCCGCGGCCGACGCGATCGGTGACTCGGTGCGCAGGTAGACCAGTGCGATGACGGCCGCGCGCGCGGCGCTGTCACCGAACCACGACAGCGCGCTTGCGGCGAAGACCGCCAGGTATTCGCGGTCGGTGAGGACCTCCCGCGCGCTGGCCGGGCCGTCGGTGGACTCGTCGGGATCGGACACCGGCGGAGCCCCCTTTCCATCGGTCGCGACAGCGGCGTCGAACGTTCGCGGGCGCGGCCGGACCGGTCTGCTCCGGCGTCGGAGGGGTCAACGGCGCCGGACCGGAACATCGTGCAGCGATGCACCTGAACGAACGGACGATAACCGACTAGCCACCCGATGCGCGACCCTACCCATCGGGCTGGCCGCAACTAACCGCAAGATCGGACAAATGTGTCGTCAGCGCGTCGCCCGAAGGAACCTCAGGTCGGGCCCCCCTGGCCGGTGTCCGAGCCGGCGCCAGTGTCGGCGGGCGGCCGGATGAACATCCGCGACGCGGTGATCTGCGCGGCGATCCCGGCCTTCTCCAATGCGTCGGTCAACCGCCGGCGCAGTTCGCGGCCGACCCGCCACTGCGCCTCGGTCGACGTCTTCACCGTCGTGCGCAGCACCGCACCCTCGGCGGTGAGCTGCTCGACGCCCAGGACCTTCGGCGGGTCGATGAAGTCGTCGACGAAGTCGGGGTCCTCGGCGACCGCCTCGGCCGCCTCGCGCAGCACCGCGGTGGCCTGGTCGACCGCGACGAACCCGACGGGCACGTCGATGTTGACCACGGCCCAGCCCTGGCTCTTGTTGCCGACCCGGACGATCTCGCCGTTGCGCACGTACCAGACGACGCCGGAGGCGTCGCGGATGGTGGTGATCCGCAGCCCGACCGCCTCGACGGTGCCGACCGTCTCACCGATGTCGACCACGTCGCCGATCCCGTACTGGTCCTCGAGCAGCATGAACAGCCCGGCGATGAAGTCCTTGACGAGGTTCTGCGCGCCGAAACCGATCGCCAGGCCGGCGATGCCCGCACTGGCCAGCAGTGGCCCCAGGTTGAGGCCGATCTCGCCGAGCACCAGCATGGCGGAGATGCTGAACACCACCGCCGAGGCGATGCTGCGCAGCACCGAGCCGAGCGCGCGGGCCCGCTGGTTGCGCCGCTCCCACGGCGCGGTGAGCGAGTTGGGCAGCCGCCGGCGCAGCGGGCGCAGCAGCGAGCCGCCGGTCTCGTTGTCCGACACGGTGTGCTTGATCAGGCGGTCGATCGCCCGGTGGACGATCGCCCGGATCAGGAACGCCAGAACGATGATCATGACGATCGTCAGCGGTTTGACCAGCACCCAGTAGCTGCTTTCGGCCAGCCAGGGGATCTTCGTCTGCTCGTACACGAACTCGCAGAACCCGTTGTTGGAGCAGCTCGGGGTAGGGTCGGGCGCCGGGGTGGGCGACAGGGCGAGCACGCTGCTCAACAAGCACTCCTTGGCAAACCGGTGCGAACGGGGGGAAGTCCGCACAAACGCTCTTGCGGGCGGGCGAAGGTTCACCCGCCGGCCGCAAATAGTACGTGCAATCCGAGGATCTATCAGGGACGATTAGCGCACGGACCGCCACCTCGGCGGCCCGCTACATAGACCTTCTCCAGGGAGTTTCCTTCACGCACTAGGGGGACGGCGATGCCTGACATACGACCCGCACGAGTATCGGGTGCGCTGGTTCTGAATGCCACCTACGAGCCGCTGTGTGTCGTGTCTGTCAGACGTGCCACCATCCTGGTCCTCACCGCGAAGGCGGTTACCGTCGCGGACGGTGAGGGCATCCTGCACAGTGCGATGAATGAGCTCCCGGTCCCCTCTGTGGTCCGGCTCACGCGCTACGTCCGAGTGCCGTACCGCACGCACATAGGCCTGTCCCGCCGAGGCATCTTCGCCCGCGACGGCTGGCGGTGCGCCTACTGCCGAGGCCCGGCGGAGACCATCGACCACGTGATGCCACGCAGCCGCGGTGGGCGGCACGCATGGGAGAACGTCGTCGCCGCCTGCGCCCGCTGCAACCACACCAAAGGTGACAAAACGCCAGCCGAACTCGGCTGGCGTTTGCTTGCCACCCCTCATGCGCCGAAGGGTGTCGCGTGGCGGGTCCTCGGCCACCGCACCCCCGACCCGCGCTGGGCGGACTGGCTCGACGTGCCGTTGGACGGTCAGCAACTCGCGGCGTGAGCGGCGCGCAGCGCAGCGGAGCGGCCGCGAATCAGGATGACAGGTTTGGCTCAGGTCGATGCCGGAGCGCAGCGGAGGTGGCGGCCTGAGCGGGCGGGTGGCTCAGGTCACCCGCCCCGGCGCCGCCTCGAACTCGCGGTAGGACCCGCTGGTCATGATGTCGCGCAGCCGCGCCATGCCCTCCCACACGTCCACAAACCGGGTGTAGAGCGGTGCCAGCCCGATCCGCAGCCGCTCCGGGGTCCGGAAGTCCGGGATGACCATGGCGGCCTTCAGCGCCTGGCAGATCTGCCAGGCCTGCGGGTGGCGGAACGTCACATGGGATCCCCGCTGCCCGGGGTCACTGGGCGAGGCCAGCGCGAGACGGTCGCCGAGCCAGGCGTCGCCGAGTTGGATGGTGTACGAGGTGAGCTCGGCGCTCTTGTCGTACAGGCGCGGTACTCCGGCCTCGGCGGTGATCCGGGCCCCTTCGAGCACCGCGTATCCGCCCAGCACCGGTGGCGTGCCGACCTGGAAGCGCTCGATCGACTCGACCGGGTCGTAGCCGGCGTCCATCGCGAACTGGTCCCGCTGGCCGAACCAGCCCCAGATCGGCTGCCGCAGCCTGGCCTGCAGGTCGCGGCGGACGAACAGGAACGCCGGCGCGCCCGGCCCCGCGTTGAGGTACTTGTACGTGCAGCCGACCGCCAGGTCCGCCCCCGACTCCCGCAACGGCACCGGCACCGAGCCGGCAGAGTGGCACAGATCCCACAGTGTGAGGGCCCCCACCCGGTGCGCGGCAGTGGTGATCGCCACCATGTCGGCGAGCGCGCCGGACCGGTACGCCACGTGCGACAGGCACACCAGGGCGACGTCGTCGTCGAGGGCGGCCGCGATCCGCGCCGGGTCGACGCCCGCGTCGATGTCGGTCGCCACGATCCGCAGCTCCAGTCCCCGGGCCTGGGCCAGGCCCTCCAGGACGTAACGGTCGGTAGGAAAGTTGTCGTCGTCGGTCACGATGACGCGCCGCCCCGGGCTGGCGTCCAGCGCCGCCGACGCCAGCTTGAACAGGTTGACGCTGGACGAATCCGACAGGATCACCTCGCCCCTGGAGACGCCCAGCACCCCCTCGGCGATCACGTCACCGGCCCGTCCGGCCAGGTCGATCCACGTGTCCCAGCCGCGGATGAGCTCGCCGCCCCACTCCCGGTCGATCGCGTCGTGCAGCCGGTCACGCGTGGTGAGCGGCAGCCGGCCGAGCGAGTTGCCGTCGAAGTACACGAGGCGCTCGTCCGGGATGTGGAAACGCGTGCGGAAGTGACCGATCGGGTCCTGTGCGTCACGAGTTTCGGCATACTGGCGGCTGAGGTCCATGGAGCTGACGGTATCGTCCGAAGATCGGCAATACCCCCCGGCAACGCGCTGGTCATCATGGCCCGCTAACGTGAAGCCGGTCTTTTAGTCCCTTCGACGCCTGGGGGCGTTGAGCTTGTCCATCATCGAGACGACGCTGATCTTCGCCGGCATTCCGGCAGCGGTCATCGTGCTCATCGCGGGCGCCAGCTATGCCGGGAGCGCCCGGCGCAGCAAGCGTTACCGGCCCGGCCGGCCGTTCGACTTCACGCCGGTCTGGTTCCTGTCCGTGCCCGAGCAGGTGACCCAGACGGCGAATGCCCGTGAGCTCACCGGCGCGCGGCGGGCCGAACTGACCACCGGTGCGCCGGCCGTGACCGAATGGTCCGGCGACCGGGCGCAGCCGCACGTCATGGGAGGCGCAAGTGACCGGTGGTAACGGAGCTGGCCTGAAGGGCCAGCCCGACGTCCTCAACGGGCCGTTCACCACGCGCCAGCTGCTCCGCCTCGACGAGGCACTGCGGCTGGCCGACTCGTCGACCGGCCTGACCTTCAGCATCTACGTCGGCGACCTCGCCGAGCCGATGCGGGCCTACGCCGAGGAGCTGCACGGTCAGCTCGCCGACCCACCGCACTCGGTGCTCATCGCGGTCTCGCCCAACCAGCGGACCCTCGAGATCATCACCGGTGGCGAGGCCCGCCGCCGGCTGCCCGACCGCGCGGCGAAGCTGGCCGCCCTGTCGATGGCGGCGGCCTTCGGCGGCGGCGACCTCGCCGGCGGCCTCGTGGCCGGGCTGTCCCAGCTCGCCGACCACGCCGGCCGGCACTGACCGCAGCCGCCCACCGTTTGTCCGACGGCGCGCCGCTTCCCGCCCAGGGAACCGGCGCGCCGTCGTCTTCCCCGTGATCCCGAAGACCCCGTGTACCCAGAGGTGCACAACCCCTTCCGGATCACGAGATCGGCCGCTTCGATGCCGGCCCGCACTTCCCATGATCCCGAAGACCCTGTGTACCCAGAGGTGCACAAGCTCTTCTGGATCACGAGGTCGGCCGCTTCCGCGCCGGGCCCGCTGTTCCCATGATCCCGAAGACTCTGTGTACCCAGGGGTGCACAAGCTCTTCTGGATCACGAGGTTGGCCGCCTCGGCGCTGGGTTCGGGCTTTCCGTGATCCGGAAGACCCTGTGTACCCAGAGGTGCACAAGCTCTTCGGGATCATGGGGGTGGCTGTTTCCGCGCCGCTCGGGCTTTCGTGATCCGGAAGGCTCTGTGTTGCCAGGGGTGTACAAGGGCTTCGGGTCGTGAAGGGGTGGGACAGGGAAGGGCGGGGCTGGTCGGTGTGACCAGCGCCCGCCCTTCGGCGTGTTGCGGCGTCAGCTTGCGGCGGCGTCCTTGGCCCGGGCCTTCAGGGCGCGGACGATGCCGTCGCGGCCCTCGCCGACCAGGCGGCGCAGCGGGGCCGGGCGGCCGGGCTCGGCGAGCCACGCCTCGGTCCGGGCCACCGTGTCCTCGCTGACCTGGAACGACGGGTAGCCGAGCTCGACGAACTCGGCGGCCGGCTCCGAGTCGCGGTGCTCCCACACGGGCATGAGAGCGTCGAAGAACGCGGGCAGGAACGCCGCCGTCAGCGGAACCTGCGCCGAGTGCTGGAAGCCCTGCAGCAGCGAGCGCTGCAACCAGTTCGGCAGGTGGTGGTCCTCGACGAGGCGGCGCCACGTCTCGGCCTTCGACTCGGCGGTGGGGACCAGGGCGCGGGCGAGGGCCGCCTGGCGCTCGCCGCTCGCGGTGCGGTCCCGGTCGAGCTCGGACTCGATCTCGGCCGGGTCGGCGGCACCGTTGGCGATCAGGGCGTGCAGGATGCCCCAGCGCAGGTCCGCCTGGATCGTCAGGCCCGAGGGCACGTCGACCCCGTTCAGCCAGCCCGTCAGGACCGCGAGGTCGTCGGGTGTGCGGGCGGCCGCCGCGAACGAACGCGCCCACGCCAGCTGGAAGCCGCTGCCGGGGATCGCGTCGCGCAGCGCGTCGCGGGCGGTCGCGGCCAGGACGCGCCAGCCCTCGGGCGCCCACGCCGGGTCGGCGTAGAAGACCAGGGCCGACTGGGCCTGCCGGATGGTGGCGGTGACCAGGTTGATGTCGCGCTCGGCGGGCAGGCCGGACGCGATCAGCTTGATGTAGTCGCGGACGGCGAGCTCGGCGTCGCGGACCATGTCCCACGCCGCGGTCCAGACCAGCGCCCGGGCGAGGGAGTTGTCCATGCCGAGGATGTGGTCGCCGACGGTGTCCATGGAGCGGGCGTCGAGGCGCAGCTTCGCGTAGGTCAGGTCGTCGTCGTTGAGCAGCAGGACGTCCGCGGCGCGGCGCCCGGCGAGGGTGGTGATCTCGGTGCGCTCGCCGTCGACGTCGGCCTCGATGAGCTCGCGGCGGATCAGGGCGCCGTCGACGACGTCATACAGGCCGATGCCGATGCGGTGGGTGCGCAGCGTCGGATACGCGGCGGGGGCCTCCTGCAGGACGACGACCTGCTCATACGTGCCGTCGGCGGCGATGGTCAGCTCGGGCCGCAGCGTGTTGACCTGGGCGGTCTCCAGCCACTGCGCCGCGAACTTGCGCAGCTCCTTGCCCGAGGCGGACTCCAGCGCCGACAGCAGGTCGTCGAACGTGGCGTTGCCCCACTGGTGCTGCTGGAAGTAGGCGCGCAGGCCGGTGAGGAACGGGTCGATCCCCACATAGGCCACCAGCTGCTTGACGACGCTGGCGCCCTTGGCGTAGGTGATGCCGTCGAAGTTGACCTCGACCGCCTCGACGTCGGGCATCTCGCAGTAGACGGGGTGGGTGGAGGACAGCTGGTCCTGCCGGTAGCCCCAGTTCTTGCGGATCGACAGGAACGTCGTCCACGCGTCGGTGAAGCGGGTCGCGCGGGTGTTGCACCAGTGGCTCGCCCACTCCGCGAACGACTCGTTCAGCCACAGGTCATCCCACCAGCGCATGGTGACGAGGTCGCCGAACCACATGTGGGCGAGCTCGTGCAGGATCGTGTTGGCGCGCTGCTCGTATTCGAAGTCGGTGACCGGGGAGCGGAAGATGTAGTGCTGCTCGGCGTGCACGACGCAGCCGAAGTTCTCCATCGCGCCGGCGTTGAACTCCGGCGAGTACACCTGGTCGTACTTCGGCAGCGGGTAGCGGATGCCGAACTCCTGGTGGAAGAAGTCGAAGCCCTGCTTCGTGATGAGCAGGATGTCGTCGGCGTCCAGGTACTGCTTCATCGACTGGCGGCAGAAGACGCCCAGGTCGATGCCGTCGTGGCTGTCCCGGACCTCGTGATACGGCCCGGCGCAGATCGCCGTGACGTAGGTGCTCATCCGCGGCGTGGGCGGGAAGTGCACGGTGAGGTCGTCGCGCCGCTCCGGTGGCATGTTGGAGATGACCCGCCAGTGGGCCGGCGCGGTCACGTGGAACGTGAAGCTGGCCTTCAGGTCGGGCTGGTCGAAGCACGCGTAGACGCGCTGCGCATCGGTCGTCTCGAACTGGCTGTAGAGATACACCTCCTTGTCGACGGGGTCGACGCTGCGGTGCAGCCCCTGCCCGGTCGTGGAGTAGGTGCCCTCGGCCTCGACGACCAGGAGGTTGTCGGCGGCGAGGCCGGGCAGGCGCAGCCCGGTCTGCGGGGTCCAGTCGGACGTGTCGAGGGCGGCGCCGTTGAGCGTCGCGCTGAGCACCGTCGTGACCGCCAGCTCGATGAAGGTGTCGGCGCCCGGTTCGGTGCAGGTGAACCGCACCTCGGTGGTCGTCCGGAAGGTGCCTTCACCTGGGTAGCCGGCGCCGTCCGTCAGGTCGAGACTGATGTCGTACGCCGCAACGTCGAGCAGGCGGGCCCGGTCGACCGCCTCAACCTGGCGTAGGTTGCGTACACCGGCCACGTGTCGTCTCCTGTCGTTCGCTGTGGCCGTCCCCGTCGACGGCGCCACCCTTGAGTCTTCCACGTCCACGGCGGACAACGGGGGAGTGGCTCAGGTCACCCCGAGCCCGGCTGGCACCGGAAGCCCCCGAAGCGTAAGGATCGAACCGGGTTTCCGACTCTTTCAGTAGCGTTTCCGGAGTGCTTCTCTGGAGTGAGGTGTCGCCGCCATGGCAGAAGAGCGCATCATCGCAGACATGTGGTTCGACCCGCGGTGCCCGTGGGCCTGGATCACCTCCCGCTGGCTGCTCGAGGTGGAGCAGGTTCGCCCAGTTGACGTGCGGTTCCACGTCATGAGTCTGTCGATCCTCAACGAGGGTCGCGACGACATCCCGCAGCGATACAAAGAGGGTCTGGCCAAGGGTTGGGGCCCGGTCCGGGTGGCGATCGCGGCCGAGCAGAAGTTCGGCAACGAGGTGCTGCGCCCGCTGTACACCGCCCTGGGCACCCGGATCCACCACGAGAAGCAGGAACTCGGGCGGGAGCTGTACGAGACCGTGCTCACCGACGCGGGCCTGCCGGCGCAACTCGCGGACTACGCCGACTCGACCGAGTTCGACGAGCAGCTGCGGGAGAGCCACTTCGCCGGGATGAACCCGGTGGGCATGGACGTCGGCACGCCCGTCATCCACGTGCCGGGCGAGGACGGCAAGCTCATCGCCTTCTTCGGCCCGGTCATCACGCCGGCCCCGAAGGGTGAGGCGGCCGGCCGGCTCTGGGACGGCACGCTGCTGGTGGCCGGGACACCGGGCTTCTTCGAGATCAAGCGCAGCCGGGACGTGGGGCCGGTCTTCGACTGACCGGTCTAACGGTAGGCTGCCTACCTGTGCGGCGGTTCCTGACTCCCCGGTGGGTGCTCTGGCATGTCCTGGCGCTCGCCGGGATTGCCGTGTGTCTGCTCGCCGGTCGCTGGCAGTATCAGCGGGCCACCGCCGGCAACATGTTGAGCTGGGCATACACCGTACAATGGCCGCTTTTTGCGCTTTTCGTGGGGTTTTTGTGGGTGCGGGCCATCCGGGATGTGCTCGGGCCGCGGCCGGTGAAGACCCAGGAGCCGCTGCGCCCCCGGGTTGTTCCGGCCGCTCCCGCCGCCGCTGAGGACGACCCGGAGCTCGCCGAATACAACCGCATGCTGGCCTGGCTCGCCGCCAACCCTGACCGCCGCCCTGGCGACTTCCCCGGATGAGGTACCCCATGCCGCTGAAGAACGCGCTCACCCGCTTCCGGGTCATCGCCTGGATCGTCGGCGTCCTGCTGGTCGTGCTCACCGTCGGCACCGTGCTGAAGTACACGACCGAGGACGACACGATCGTGGCCCTGGTCGGCCCCGCGCACGGCTTCCTCTACATGGCCTACCTGGTCCTGGCCGCCGACCTGGCCCGCCGCGCGAAGTGGAAGCTCGGCTTCACGGTCCTGGTGCTGCTGGCCGGCACGGTGCCGTTCCTGTCCTTCGTGGCCGAACGGGTCGTCACCCGCCGGGTGCAGTCAGCCCGACCCCTTGTAGGAAGCGCCGTGTGAGTCCACGCAGTGCTCGGCGTCGAGCGTGTGGTCGACCTGCAGCGTGGTGTGCTCGATCGCGTAGCGCTCCCGCAGATGCACCTCGATCGCCCCGCGCACCGCGTGGCAGTCCTGCGACGGCGCCACCAGCACGTGCGCGGACAGTGCCGGATAGCCCGAGGTGACCTGCCAGACGTGCAGGTCGTGCAGCTCGACCACGCCCGGCACGCCGCACAGCTCGCGGCCGAGCGCCGCCGGGTCCATCCCGGTCGGCGCCGCCTCCAGGAAGATCCGGCCGGAGTCGCGGACCAGCCCGACCCCCGAGCGGACCATGAGCGCGGCCACCACCAGTGACGCGATCGCGTCCGCCCGGTGGAAGCCGGTGAGCAGCACGACCAGGCCGGAGACCGCCGCCGCGACGAACGCGAACAGGTCCGTCAGCACGTGCTGGAAGGCGCCCTCGATGTTGAGGCTGGACCGGTCCGCCCGGCCGAGGACCCACACCACGAGCAGGTTGACGGCGATGCCCGCGAGGGCCGTGACCAGGACCGCACCGCCGCCGACCGCGGGCGGATGGATCAGCCGGACCACCGACTCGTAGGTGATCCAGGCCGCGAGCAGCAGCAGCGTCAACCCGTTGGCCTGCGCGGAGAGGATCTCGGCCCGCTTCAACCCGAACGTGAAGCCGCCCGACGGCGGCCGGGCCGCGAGCCGGGTTGCGAACAGCGCCAGCGCGATCGCGGCGGCGTCCGACAGCATGTGCGCCGCGTCCGAGAGCAGTGCCAGGGAGTCGACCAGCAGGCCCACGGTCACCTCGACCGCCATGAACCCGGTGATCAGCACCAGCGCGACAGCCAGCAGCCGCCGGTCGGCGTTTGCCGACGGCGCGTGGTGGTGGTCGTGATCGTGGTCGTGACCCATGTGCGACATCTTATGCGTACTTCGCTATATGACGGCAGTCGTTTCTGCCACCGTATGCCGGGGCACTAGTCAGGTACGAGGTTGCACGCAGTGACGAAGGAAGGAGCAGGGCCTGTGGGCATGGAAATCCGCCTGACACTTTCGTTGCCACGCGACCGGTCCACCGTCCCGCTCACCCGCCGGGTTCTCGACGCCGCCCTCGGGGTGTTCTCCGTCACCCGGGACTGCCGCGACGACATCGGTCTCGCCGTCGGGGAGGCCTGCGCCAACGCCGTCCAGCACGCCGACCTCGGCGCCGACTACCAGGTCACGGTCACCATCCATGAGGACCGCTGCGTGATCGATGTGGTCGACGAGGGGATCGGCATGGATGCCGTGACCGGCGCCGACGCCGACGCACACGCCGCGATCGACGCCGAGAGCGGCCGGGGGCTGCGCATCATCCATGCGCTCGCCGACATGGTCGAGTTCCGCCGGCACCAACCCCACGGGGTGGCGCTGCGGATCGTGAAGATGCTGACCAGGGTGACGACGGCGACCGCCTGAGCACGTCCTGGTGATTTCTCGACAGAACCGTGCCGTCAATTCCTTCGTGGGTTTGCAATGGATCCGCACAGCCGGTGCGACTCCCGCACACCTGGGAGCCGTTGCGCAGTGTGCGACGTCACCCTGCTACACCGGAGGAATTCCGAATCATGACCACCGCCACTCTCCCGGCCGAGCTCGACGACTCCGCCGACACCTGCTGGACCGTGCAGGAACGCGCCTGGAAGCAGGAACTGCCCGACCTGCCCGACGACGTGATCGCGCTGCTCGCCCCGCCGGTCGTGGTGCTCGCGTCCACCATCGCGGGACGCGCCGTCCCCCGTGCCGTGCCACAGGCCGTCTGAGCTATACCGTTTCGTCCATGACGGTTGCGTACCCGATCGCCCACGCCTGGCTCTCCACCGGAGGCACCGGCGCGCAGAACTACGACGAGTTCGCCGACGACGCGGAGATCACCGCGATCATCGCGGCGAACCCGTCCAGCGCCCTCGCCATCGAGATGCCCCACCGGGCGCCGGACAATGTCGGCCGCTCCTTCCGCGACAGCCTCCCCGACGCCGTGACCCGCCTCCAGGCGGCCAAGGACGACGGGCACTACGCCGCCGCCGCCGACGTGGTGGTGCTCTACCGGATCACCGCGCCCGACGGTGCCCGCGCGTACGGGCTGTGGTGCATGGTCGCCACCGACCAGATCTCCACCAGCGCCGACGAGCCCGGCGCCGTCATCCGCAACGAGGACGTCTTCATCGAGAAGGTCCGCGAGCGGGTCGCCCTCGCCGAGGCCACCCAGCACCTGCTGTCGCCGGTGCTGCTGCTGCAGACCGCGCACGGCGAGGCCCTGCACGCGGCCCTCGCCCACGCCAGCGCCGACGCCGGCACGCCCGTGGTCACCGACACCGACCCGGCCGGGCGCACCCACGAGATCTGGCCCGTCTCCGCCGGCACCACCCGCGACCGGATCCTCGCCCTCGCCGGCGGCGGTGAGCTGGTCGTCGCCGACGGCAACCACCGCAGCCTCGCCGCGCAGACCGCCGGCTACCCGCGCTTCCTCGCCGTGGTCACCACACCCGAGTCAGTGGCGATCCAGCCCTACAACCGCCTGGTCTCCGAGCTGCCCGACGGCGTCTCCTTCACCGGTGCCGAGCTGGACGGCGCGGAGATCCCGGCGACCGGCGGCCGGGTCCACCTCTACACCCGCGGCGGCGCCTGGTCGGTCGAGCTGCCCCGCGACGCCGCCGGCGGCGTCATCGACAACCTCGACCACGCCCTCGTCGAGCGCCGCCTCTTCGCCGAGACCCTCGGACTGGAGCCCGGCGACAAGCGCATCACGTACGTCGGTGGCGACTACCCCGCGTCGTGGCTGCGTGACGAGGTCGACGCGGGCCGGGCCGAACTGGCGGTGCTCATCGCCCCCGTCACCGTCGAGGACTTCGTCGCGGTCAATCTCGCCCGGCAGAAGATGCCCCGCAAGAGCACCTGGTTCACCCCGAAGGCCCGCGCGGGACTGGTCGTCGCCCAACTGTCGTAGTTTCACCCGATCGTGGTAGACACTAGGCCGCTTCGTCTACGGCCTGGGGTGTGCACATGCGGATCTTCATCGCGGCCATGGTGGCCGCCTTCGGCATCGGCGCCTTCGCTGCCGCCGCCCTCGTCTGGGACCGGCGGCGGCACTGGCGCCTCACCGGGGGCGCCACCGCCGGGTGGGTGTCCGGGCTGCTGTTCGTGGGGCTCGCGTTGGTGGTGGGTTCCTGCCTGGGCCTGATCCAGTTCTGACAGACTTTCCGGTATGCGCGTCTATCTTGGTTCGGATCACGCCGGCTATGAGCTGAAAGTGCACCTGGCCGGCGCCCTGGGGCTGCAGGGATACGAGGTCGTCGACGTCGGCCCGGCGAAGTTCGACCCCGACGACGACTACCCGGTCTTCTGTTTCCACACCGGCGCCCGCGTCGTCGCCGACCCGGGCAGCCTCGGCGTCGTCATCGGCGGCTCCGGCAACGGGGAGCAGATCGCGGCCAACAAGGTGCCCGGGGTCAGGGCCGCGCTCGCGTGGAACCTGGACACGGCCCGGCTCGGCCGCGAGCACAACGACGCGAACATCGTCGCCGTCGGGGCCCGCCAGCACACCCTCGACGAGGCCACGGCGCTCGTGACGGCGTTCCTGTCGACGGCCTTCTCCGGCAACGAACGGCATGCCCGGCGCATCGCGCAGGTCCTGGAGTACGACACGACCCGCGTCCTGCCGCCGCTGCCCGACGCCTGATCCCGCGCCCGCCCGGCGGCGCGGGCGGCGCCGGTGGTCAGGTGCGCGGGCGGTGGCCCGGTCGGGTCAGCTCCTCGCGGGGCACCCAGCCGCGCCGGACGATCTGCAGGTCACGGTCGGCCGCCGCCAGGTCGTCGTCGCTGGGGCGGGCCGCGTCCCGGGCGCGCATCGCGGCCGAGACGCTCACCTGCGAGGCGCCGCCGCCGACGAGACCGCGCAGGCCGCGCTCGGACACGACCTCGTCGTGGTGGTGATGGTGATGGTGGGCGTCGTGGTGGTGGTGATCGTGGTCATGGTCGTGGTCGTCCTTGGCGTGCCCGCCGGGGCGCTCGCCCGCGGGGGTCTCCGCCTCCGCCGCCTCGGGGTCGTGGACGTTGGCGGTCATCGCGAACGCCCCTGACAGCTCCGCCAGCTGCGCGGGACTCGGCGGCGCCGGACTGGTCGGCGCGGCGCTCGGCGGAGACACCACGGCCGGTGTGGGGCTGGTCGGCGGCGCGCTCAGCGATGCCGGCGCGGGCACCGCGGGCTCTGGGTCGGCGTCGCGGGGAAACGCGCCCGGCGCCGCCGGAGGGCCTGACGCCGGCTGGGTGCTGACCGGCGGATGGATCGGTGGCCGCGGGACCGGCGGATGGGGCTTCGCCGCGACCGGGTCGACCGCCTCGGCCACCGCCGCGTCCCCGGTCACTTCGTCCGTGGTCGCAGCGACCGCGGCCGGGTCAGCGGCAGGATCGACGGACGGGTCGGCCACCGGGTCAACGGCCGGGTCGCCGGCGGGCGGGTCCTGGCCGGGCGACTGGAGGTCGGTGGTCACCGGTTGGTGATGCCGCATGCGGCGCCGCCGGCGCTGGATCCCACCCACACCCCAGACCCTACCCGCTCCACGCCCGCCAGCCGAGGTATCAGAAGATCTCGATCGACGCCGGGGTGACGTGCCAGCCGAAGGCGGTGCTGGCCGCGGCCACGGCGCCGGGACGGTGCTCCCTGACCCGGCCGGTCGCGGCGAGGGCGCCGAGCTTCGTGCCGCCGAGATACGCCGCGCCCAGCTCGAGCACGTCGCAGCTCAGGTCGGCCGGCGCGTCGGTGGGCGAGCAGTTGACCAGGGCGCCGCCGGCGCCGACGCGCAGGCGCCAGCGGCCCGCGTTGGCGGGCAGGAGCTCGTCGGTGACCTCGAGGACGACGTCGACCGGGGCCGCATACCGGCGGGAGACCAGTGCCCGCGGCAGGTCGACGATCCGGACCCAGAGGCCGTCGCCGACCTTGCCGCCGAGCCGGCGGGGCTCGTCGACGAGGTGGAAGATCGACTCGTCGACGCTCGAGAGTCCCTTGACGACGGTGCGGGTCAGGTCCACGCGGAGCAGGAACCGCCACAGTGCGGCCTCCGCGTCCGGGGTGGCGGCGACCAGCTCGATGACGTTGACCTCGCCCTTCGGGCCGTTGTCGTCCCATTCGCTGCGCACGCGATACCGCGTGAAGCCCTCGACGACACCGGCGGCGTTCTCGTACAGCACGGCGCGGGTCGCCGTGAACCCCTCCCGGTGCTTCTCCGGATCGCTGGTCAGGTGGCCCCACCACGCGTCGTCGCGGCTCGACCAGCCGGGGCGTTCGGCGAGGACCCGCCCGTACACCTCGGAAAGCTCTTTGAGCACCTCGGACGGCACCGCGGCACGCAGGGTGCCCGTGTCGCCACCCACGGTGCCCCGGATCGACAGCTCGCGGCGATCGGCGCGGAGGGTGACGTTCTGCGTGGCGAGACCGTAGCCGAACCGCTGGTAGATGCGGCCCTCCGACGCCCACAGCACGGCGATCGCCTCGGGCACGCTGGTCAGCTGGTCGGTCATCATGCGCCGCAGCAGCCCCTTGCGGGTGTGCGCGGCGGCCACCGACACGCCGGTGACGTGCGCGGCGGGGATGACGGCGCCCGGCACGGCGAGATCGCGGGTGAAGATGCCGGCGGTGCCGACGATCTGGCCGTCGAACTCGGCGAGGGTGTATCGGGAGGGATCGAGCACGGTGCGGATCGAGTCGCCCGGATCCGGCTCGCTCGTCACGAAGAACGCGGCGCGGATCACCCGGCTGAACGCGTCGATGTCGGCGGTGGTGGCGGCACGCAGCGAGTATCCGGTCACGCAGTCGTGTCTACCTCGTGACCTCCACTGAGCGCGACCGATTTCGTGGGCTGGTTACTCTCAGAAGTGTCCGGGGGCGGAAGTTCAGCTGGGGGGAGTCGCACGATGACGCAGGGTGCGTTGCTGGACCTGGTATGTGGTCCGGCGAGCCCTTTGCCGGAGACGTTTCAGCGCTACCGGCTCGTTGCCCATCTGGGCTCCGGCGGGCAGGCGGACGTCTATCGGGCGGTGCGCATCTGCGGTGGGGTGACCTCCGCGCCGATGACCGTGAAGGTGTTCCGGATCGACCCGCAACGCCCGATCGCCGACGAGCTGCGCTCCTGGGACAAGGGCGACGCCGCACTCATGGACCTCAACAACCGGGGGGTCGGCGGCATCTGCCGGCGCGCCGACGGCTTCTACGGCCCGCCGCCGCACCGGCCGGGGGAGCGTCCCGCACCGGGTGACGCCGTGCCCTATCAGGTCTATGACTATCTGCACGGGGTCAACCTGCGCGAGTACATCGCCCAGCGGGCCGGCATGGCACCCGGCGGACGCCGGCTCAACGCCGTGGGCGCGCTGAAGACCCTGAGCTCGGTGCTGCAGGCGCTGCACCACCCGCAGCAGTCGGGTGCGACGGCCGTCCTGCACATGGACGTCAAGCCGTCCAACGTCATGGTCCTCGCCACCGGCGAGGTGCGGCTGATCGACTTCACCGGCGCGCGCTACTTCCGCGAGGAGGAGATCACCCAGATCGCGTACACCCCGGAGTCCGGCGGCCCGGAGGCGTTCGGCGGCGTGAAGTACGTCGGACCCGCGTATGACGTCCACGGCTTCGGCGCCGTTGCGTACTTCATGGTCACCGGCGCCTATCCGCGGGTCGACGGCCGCACCGACCAGCGCGGCCCGCAGGAGGCGTCCCCGCCGCAGTGGAACGTGCTGCGCCGCCACCCGCTGCTGGAGCGCATCCCGGCCCTGCGCGACCACCTGCACGCGCCGCTCGCCGACCGCCCGTCGGAGCGGCCCGACACCAGGGAACTGCCGGCCTGGCTGGCGCACCTGGCGGAGCTGGTCCGCCGGTCCGGGCTGCCGGACGTCGGCTGCGACTGGGTCGAGCCCGAGAGCTCGGAGACGTCGCGCGCCATCGGCCGGGCCCGCCCGTCGGTGACGGGGACGGAGACGGACGCGTACCAGCGCATCGAACGCCTGGAACGGGAGCTTGTCGCCCTCAGGGCCGGCAGCTCCGCCCCGACGGCCTTCTACACCTCGGTGCCCGTCTCGGCCCCGCCGGTTGCCACCCCGCCGGTCTCGGCCCCGCCGGTCAGCGGCGCGCCCGTGTCGCCCGCCGTGCAGGTCTCCGAGACCGGGGTGCCCCAGATGCGCGGCCGGGCGAAGGTCATCCACCGTCCCGCTCCCGACCCGACCGGCATGATGCCGTCCGAGCCGGAGTTCGAGCGCCCCGTGTATCGCCCGGAACCCGGCGAACGCGCCCGCACGCTGAAGATCGGCTGGGAGCTGACCGGCACCGGCGCGTTCATCGCCTTCATCTGCTGGGGCCTGTGGGCCCTGGACAGCGACGGCAGCCTCAGCGGCCCGTTCTTCGCGTTCCTGGTCGTGCTCGCCGTCGCGGTCGGCGTCTTCGCCCTGACCCGCCTCGTCGGCCGGCTCGTCCTGGAGCAGCGCTTCGGCCGGGTCCGCCGCAGCGCGAAGGGCGCCCACGCCCTCACCGGCCTCTTCCTCGCCGGCGCGGGCATCGCCTACCTGCGCGAGGTCGGCTGGTTCATGAACTTCTGGCACTGGGTGACGGGCCTGTCCGGGTGATGCGCTGGCGCCGCCACCGTCGCCGTCGCCTGGAAGGGCTCATCAACTTCCGCGACCTCGGCGGCCTTCCCGCGGCCGGCGGCGCGATCCGCCCGGGTCGCCTGTTCCGCAGCGATTCCCTCGCGTACGCGACGGAGTCCGATGCCGCGCACCTCGTCCAGGACCTCCGCCTGGCGACCGTCATCGACCTGCGCGGCGAGCACGAGGTCACCCAGCTCGGCCGCGGCCCCCTCGCCGAGGCCCCGGTCGACTACGTCTCCGCCCCGATCACCGACGTCAGCGGCGCCACCGACCTGGTCGGCCACTACATCGCGATGCTCGCCGAGAAGGGCGACGTCCTCGCCGGCGCCGTCCAGCTCCTGACCCGCCCCGCGACCCTGCCCGCGGTGTTCCACTGCGAGGCGGGCTGCGACCGCACCGGGGTGCTCGCCGCGGTGGTGCTGAGCCTGCTCGGCGTGCCGGACGAGGTGATCGCCGCCGACTACGCGGCCACGGCGGCCGCGATGCCCCGGATTCACGAGCGGGTCGCGGTGGTCGTCGACCGCCTCGGCCTGCCACCCCGCCCGGCGTCCGTCCTGGACTGGACCCCGCAGGCGGCGATGATGCGGGAGACCCTGGACCTGGCGAGGGACCGGTGGGGCTCGATCCAGGACTGGGCCCACGTGCACGGCCTGAAGGACGACGACCTGTCCGCCCTGCGCGCCGCGCTGGTGGCCTGACCACCGTCGTCCGGACGGACACGCCGGGCAGCTGTCATCGGGGGTCTGTCCACCGGACCGGGAAGACACCGACCCGCGCCTCGTGCACGGGGTCGCCGGCGCTGACGTGGTCCGGGTGTTTCGTGCAGCGGACCGGCAGGTCCCCGGTGGCGGTCGGGGTCAGCTTCACGGCGGCGCAGGTGATCTCCATGTCCCGGAACCATACTCGTACACGCGTTCGAAATCAGCATGATCATGGAATTGACCTGGGCAAACGTCCGCTACGTGCCCGGGCGTCCGGATTGGAGCCGGGCGGCGCGGCCGTGCAGGTAGCGCTGCAACGGCACGCTCCCCGTCAGCCCCGCCGCGGTCGTGTACGCCGCGCCGGCCTCCTCTATCGCGCCCGACATCTCCAGCAGGTGGCCGCGCACGGCATGGAAACGGTGATCTGTGTGCAAAGGCAGCGACGACAGCAGCGCCAGGCCCGCCGCCGGACCGGACGCCATCGTCACCGCCACCGCGCGGTTCAGCGCGACCATCGGGTTGTCGGTGAGGGTCAGCAGCAGTTCGTACAGGGCGACGATCTGCGGCCAGTCGGTCTCGGCGGCCGACGGCGCCTCGTCGTGCAGGGCCGCGATCGCCGCCTGCAGCTGATACGGGCCGACCGGCCCGCGGGGCAGCGCCGCCGTGACGAGGGCGACGCCCTCGGCGATGAGCTCCGCGTCCCACAGCGTGCGGTCCTGCGCGTCCATGGGGACCGGCGTGCCGTCCGGTGCGGTGCGGGCCGCCCGCCGCGCGTCGGTGAGCAGCATCAGCGCGAGCAGGCCGGCGACCTCGCTGTCGTTCGGCAGCAGCCGGTGCACGAGCCGCGCCAGCCGGATCGCCTCCGCCGCGAGGTCGGGCCGGTGCAGGTCGGGCCCGGCGGTGGCGGCGTACCCCTCGTTGAACATCAGGTAGAGCACGTGCAGCACGGCGGCGGAGTACGCCACCGGCAGCGCGAACGGCACCCCGCTGTTCTTGATCCGTTGCTTCGCGCGACCGATCCGGCGGGCCATCGTCGCTTCGGGCACCAGAAACGCCCGGGCCACCTCGGCGGTGCTGAGCCCGCCGACCGCCCGCAGGGTCAGCGCGATCTGGTCGGGTGCCGGCAGCGACGGGTGGCAGCACATGGCCAGGAGGATGAGGCTGTCGTCCTGGTGGGCGTCGGCCGGTGGGGGCGGCACCCACTCCGCCTCGCGGCGCAGCCTCGCCGACTCGCTGCGCAGCAGGTCCGTCAGCCGCCGCGCCGCGACGGTGATCAGCCAGCCGCGGGGCGAGTCGGGCACACCGGCCGCCGGCCACTGCGCCGCGGCCGCGATCAGGGCCTCCTGGACGGCGTCCTCGGCGTGGTCGAAGTGCCCGTAGCGGCGCACGAGCGCGCCGAGGACCTGCGGCGCCAGCTCGCGGAGCAGGTCCTCGAGCCGGGCGTCAGAGCCCGATCTCACTCGCGTGCTCGATGATCGGCCGGACGTCGGCGTACGCGGTCTTCGCCACCTCCGGCGGCGCCGGGCACTCGCCGAGGCGGGCGGCGATCTCGGTGGCCCGGTCGAAGCTGTCGACGTCGATGATCCAGTAGCCGGCGAGGACCTCCTGCGTCTCCGCGTACGGCCCGTCGGTGACCAGCGCCGGTGCGCCGCTGATGCGCCGGGTGTGCACCGGCGCGCCCAGCGCCCGGGTCTCGACCAGCTCGCCGGACGCCTCGAGGTCCTGGTTGAACTTCGTCATGAACGCGCCCATGGCGGCGAAGTCCTCGCCGGACCAGACCGGGGCGTCCCCGGGCCTGCCGGCCATCTCGTCGTAGTCCCGCTGCGACGCGTAGCTCAGGATCATGTACTTCACGGTTGCCCCTCTCGAACGGCATCTTCCGCTGGAGACGTCGGAGCGGGGTCGCCGTCCAGGACAGCTTCGCCGAGAAAGTTCAGCACCGCCTTGCGGAAGTCCTCCGGGGCGGTGCTGTGGATGCGGTGCCCGACCGGCACGGTGACCAGGTCGCACCGCGGGATGAGCGCCGCCACCTCGGCCAGTCGGGCCGGGGCGATGTGGCTGCCGGGCCCGCCGGACAGCAGGAGGGTCGGCGCCGTGATCGCCGGCAGCGCGTCCCACCACCCGGGGTGCGCCTGGCGCAGCTGGGTGATCGCGGAGGTGAGCGCCAGCCGGTCGTACCGGCGGCGCGGGTCGGCCGTCCCGATCGACAGCATGAGCAGGCGGCCCAGCGACAATTTCCCCGCGCTGCGTCGCGGTGGTGCCGGCGGGTCCTCCAGCACCAGCCGGCGGATCCGCTCCGGCTGCTCCTGTGCCACCAGCGTCGCGGCGAACCCGCCGAGCGAATGCCCGATGAGCGTCACCTGGTGGAGTTCGAGCCGGTCGAGCAGCGCGAGGACATCGTCGCGGTGGTGTTCCAAGGTGTACGGGCGGCAGCGCGGACTGCCGGCGTGCCCGCGCAGGTCCGGCACCACGACCCGGTATCCGGCCGAGACCAGCGCCGGGGTGAACAGGTCCCAGGTCGCTCCGCGGCTGCCACCGCCGTGCAGCAGGACCGCGGCCGGCGCGTCCGCGGGCCCGTCCACCCGGTGGTGCAGGGCGACGGCCACTCAGGCCCCCAGCTGGTCGGCGAAGTCGTGCAGGACGCTGACCAGCTGCGTCATCGGGATCGGCCGGCGGCTCACCTCGGCGATGTCCTTGCCCTCCGCGGTGAACAGCGGCGGCAGCGTGTGCAGCCCCGCGTCGAACGGGATCCCGGCGACCTCGTCCTGCCAGCCCGGCCAGCGCCAGCTCAGGTAGAACTGGTCGATCGCGCCGCTGAGCATGCCGTAGAGCCAGTCGGTGTACCCGAGGCCGAGGTCCTCCCAGCCGAGCGTGTCGGGCGCGAAGTAGTGGATCGTCGGCGCCGGCCCCTCACCCTGCCGCCACACGAACTCGCCGCCCATCACGTCCTGGGCGACGACCAGCCCGGCACCGGTGAACCCGGCGTTGACCGTGTGGATGTCCGGCAGCCGGCGCTGGGGGTGGCCGGAGCCGAGCACCCGGAGCCAGCCGTCGTCGACGACGAGCCCGCCGGACAGGTACACCAGGGAGCCGAGCCACGACTTCGTGGTGACCTGGAGCCGTTGCAGACAGGCGGCCGCCCGATCGGGATCGGTCGACAGGATCTCCACCGCGAACGGTGACCCGCTGACCGCCGCCTCGACCTCGGCCCACGCCGACCGGTCCTCGGAGATCAGCTCGGCGAGCGAGCGCATGCCGCAACTGTACGACCGTCCTGCCCCGTCCCGCGCCGTCCCGCGCCGTCCCGCTTCCGTCTCGCTTCCGTGTCCACGAACGGCGGATTTCCGCCGGTGAATGACGGTCACTCACGTTCTCGCCCTGTTCTCGCGCGAATACTGAGAGTCACTATGTCGAACATGACTCGCCGCTGGTTGATCACCGGATGCTCCACCGGCCTCGGCCGCGCCCTCGCCGAGGCGGTCGCCGCGTCCGGCCAGCAGGTCCTCGCCACCGCCCGCCGCCCCGAGACGCTCGAGAGCCTCCGCGACACGTACCCGAAGACCCTCGCCACCTGCGCGCTCGACGTGCGGGACCCGGACACTGCCACAACGCCGTACACGCCGCCATCGCCCGTTTCGGCGGCATCGACGTCCTGGTCAACAACGCCGGATACGGCCACTTCGGCGCGGTCGAGGAGGTCACCGACGCCGAGCTGGAGGCCCAGTTCGCCACGAACCTCTTCGCGCCGTGGCGGCTGACCGGCACCGGCGTGCACGTCGTGGCGGTCGAGCCCGGCGTGTTCGCCACCGAGTGGGGCACCACGCTGACCGAGTCGAGCCACCTCGACCCGTACCGCGACGTCACCGCCCCGATGCTGGCCGGCTCCCGGGCGATGAAGCAGCTGCCGATGGCCAACCCACCGTCACTGTTCGCCGACGAGGTGCTGCGGCTCATCGCCTCCGACGAACGCCCCACCCGCCTCCCCATCGGCGCCGACGCCTTGCAGGCCCTGCTGGACGCCGCCCAGCGCGGACACGCCGCCCTCCTCAACGCCCGCCCCGTCACCGTCTGACGTCGTTCGGCGGCGGTCCTGCGGTGTATGCCTGCGCGCCGGGCCGGCCGGCCCGGCGCGCAGGTCCGGTAGCGTCACCAGGCGGTCGCGCCGCCCTCGACCGGGTAGTTGGCGCCCGTGATGTAGGACGCCCGGTCGGAGGCGAGGAACGCCGCGAGTTCGACGATCTCCTCGGGTTGCGCGAAGCGCTTGAGGAGCGTCTTGCCGGTGATCGCGTCCCGGGCCGCCTGGTTGTCACCGAGATCGCGGTCGCTGGCCGGGGTCAGGACCGGCCCGGGGCTGATCGCGACCGCACGGATCCCGTGGCGTGCGCCTTCGAGCGCGAGCTGGCGGGTCATGCCGATGACGCCGGCGTTCGCGGCGCTGTGCCCGACCATCGCAGGGACCTGACCGCCGATCATGCCGGCCATGGAGGCGACGTTGATGATGACGCCACCACCGCGCCGGACCAGGTGTGGCCACGCGAACTTCGACACGAAGAAGGGGATGTCGAGCTCGCCCGCGATGGTCGTCCGCCAGTCCTCGACCGAGAAGTCCGGCATCGGGCCGAAGCGTTGGATGGCCGCGTTGTTGTACACCACGTCGAGCTGGCCGTAGGTGGCCACCGTGTCCTCGACGACCCGCCGCGCCTGCTCCGGATCGGTGAGGTCGACCGGTGCGATGCCGGTCATCTCCCCGCCGGCGCGACGCACGAGCTCGACCGTTTCGTCGTTGGCGGCGGCCTGGATGTCACACCCGACGACCGTTGCGCCCTCCCGCGTGAAGATCAGCGACGCGACGCGACCCTGGCCGCCCGCGGTGCCGGTGATCAGCGCGACTTTCCCGTCAAGCGTTCCCATGGAAGTACCTCCTGATTCGATTCAGTGGGCGCGCATCGGCGCGAGTGCGGTGCTCCACGCCACGACCTGCCCCAACATCGCGGTGAGCGACTCGACCTGGAAATCGGAGGGCACGAAGTCCTTGAAGTCCTTGAAGTCGGTGAAGAGCGACAGCGCCACCTGGCCGCGCACGTCGGCCATCTGGAGCTCACCAGCGATCAGCCGCAGGTGCTCCACGGCCCGGGTGCCACCGGCCGCGCCGTAGCTGACGAATCCGACGGCCTTGTTGTTCCATTCGCCGTACAGGAAGTCGATGGCGTTCTTCAGTGCACCCGACGTGGAGTGGTTGTACTCCGGGGTGACCATGACGAACCCGTCGAAGGAGGCGATCGTGTTCGCCCACTGCAGGGTGTGCGGCTGGGCATACTGGCCCATGGAGGGCGGCAGCACCTCGTCGAGGTGGGGGAGCTGGTAGTCGAGCAGGTCGACGAGCTCGAACTCCGCGTCGGTTCGCTGCGCGGCGACCTGGTGCACCCAGCGGGCGACGGCCTCTGCGTTGCGGCCCGGACGGGTGCTGCCGAGGATGATGCCGATCCTGGTCATCGGTGGAACTCCGCTTCTGTGAGGTAAGTGCTTGCTTCGCCAAGCAAGTACCAACCTAGCCGGGAGAACTTGCTTCGCGAAGCAAGTAGAGTGTGGCCATGACAACAGCGCGCCCGACGCCGCCGATGACCCCCGACGAGGACGCGCTGGTCCGCGCGCTCCCTCGCCTGATCTACGCGCTCCCCCGCGCCATCGACGCGGACCTGATGCGCGAACAGCACTTGTCGCTCAGCGAGTGGACCGCCCTGATGCGGCTGTCCGAAGCGCAGTCGCTGCGCATGCGGATGGGCGCGCTCGCCGCCGCCTGCGAACTCTCACTGAGCGGCATGACCCGCATCGTCGCCCGCCTAGAGGCCCAGGGGCTGATCGAACGGGTCAGGAGCGACGACGACGCCCGCGGGTGGACCGCCATCCTCACCGGCGCCGGGAGTGCCCGCCTGCAACAGGCATGGCCGAGCAACCTGGCCAGCGTCCGGCGGCACTTCCTCGACCACCTCGAGGGCGTCGACCTCACCCGACTCGCCCGCGCGATCCAGCGGGTGGCGATCGACTACTGACCACTCCGCCGGCGCGCGATCCACGCGCCGCCCCGCGCGAAGGTCGCCGTCCGAAGCGTGGTGCGTCCGGAGACTCCGGCAGTGGGGCGGCGCCCACCGTGGAGAACTCGGCGGTCGATCAGACCTGGTTCTGGCCGCCGTCGACCATCAACTCCGAGCCGGTGATGAAGCTGCTCTGCTGCGAGGCCAGGAACAGGACCGCGTCGGCGATCTCGTCCGGGCGACCCATCCGGCCCAGCGGCACGGTGCTGACCAGGAAGTCCTTCAGGGCGCCGGCCTGATCGGCGCTCGGGGCCAGGCCGGTCAGGCCGGGGGTGTCCACCGGGCCTGGAGACACCGCGTTGACCCGTACGCCGCGATCCTTCAACTCGGTGGCCCAGGTGCGGGCGAAGGAGCGGATGGCCGCCTTCGAGGCCGCGTAGACGCCGAACGCGGCGCTGCCGGTCGAGGCGGCCGTGGACGACGTCAGGATGACCGAGGCACCCTCATTGAGCAGGGGGACGGACTTCTGCACGGTGAAGAGCGTGCCGCGGACGTTGGTGCCGAACGTCTGGTCGAAATGCTGCTCGGTGACCTGCTCCAGGGTGGCGAACTCGCCGCCGCCGGCGTTGGCGAACAGGACGTCGATGCCCTTGCCGTGCTGGTGGACCGCGGCGTACAGGCGGTCCAGGTCGTCAAGGTCGGAGACGTCGGTCTGGACCGGGATCGCGTTCGGGCCGACGTGGATCGCGGCGGCGTCCAGTTCCGGCTTCCGCCGGCCGGCGATGAAGACGGTGGCGCCCTCATCCGCGAGGCGCCGCGCCGCGGCCAGGCCGATGCCGCTCGTGGCGCCGGTGACGACGGCGGTCTTACCTGCCAGTTGTGCCATGGGAGTCCTCCCTAGTTCCGTACCGATCGGTACCGAATGAGAACGTAGCACGCCCGTCGAGACTTGTGTACCGATCGGTACTCTTGAGGTCGTGAACACATCTGCGGTCGGCCGGCCGCGCGGATTCGACGCGGATCAGGCGCTCGAACGGGCCCTCGTCGTGTTCTGGCGGCAGGGGTACGAGGGCGCCTCGCTCAGCGATCTCACCGCCGCCATGGGGATCAACAAGACCAGCATGTATGCGGCCTTCGGCAACAAGCGTGAGCTGTTCGACAAGGCACTCGCCCGCTATGCCCGGGTGGAGATGGCCTATGCCGGCGCGGCGCTGGCCGAGCCGACAGCCCGCCGGGTCGCGGAGACCTTCCTGCGGGACAACGTCACAGCGGTCACCACCCCCGGCCGGCCGGCCGGATGCTTCTCGATCCAGGGCGGCCTGTCCTGCGGGCCGGACAACATCGACGTCTGCGAGACCCTCGCCGCCTCCCGCAAGGGCGGCGAACTGGCCATGGCGGAGCGGTTCCGGCGGGCGATCCGAGAGGGTGATCTTGCCGCCGACGAGGATCCCGGCCGGCTCGCACGGTATGTCATGACGGTGTCGGAAGGGCTCGCCGTGCACGCGTCGGCCGGCGCCACCCGGGAGGAACTCGCCGAGGTCGTCGAGTTGGCACTGCGTGCCTTCCCGCGCTGACATGGAGGTATCCGGGGGAACCCGGATCCCGGATCGAACGTGGAGCGGGCGATGAGAATCGAACTCACACCGTCAGTTTGGAAGACTGAAGCTCTGCCATTGAGCTACGCCCGCGTGCGCCCGGTCGTCCTGGGTGCGCCTCCAAGCGTACCGAATCCTGTCGCGAAGGACAGACGGCGGGTCCATGCAGTGCGACACCGCCATACCGAGCGGCGGGCTGTCGGACCCAACGCATACACTTGCCGACGCACAGCACCGGGGTGTAGCGCAGTTTGGTAGCGCACTCGCTTTGGGAGCGAGGGGCCGTGGGTTCAAATCCCGCCACCCCGACCGGGACATACCAGGCAGCCGCCAGTCCACCCAGCCGTTGGAGCGGCTGACCGCGACCTATGAGGAGAAGTTCTGTGAAGAGCACCGTCGAGACCCTGAGCCCGACGCGCGTGCGGCTCGAAATCGAGGTGCCGTTCGCCGAGCTGGAGCCCAGCTTGAAGAAGGCCTACCGGGAGATCGGCTCGCAGGTCGTGATTCCCGGGTTCCGCCGTGGCAAGGTGCCGACCGCCGTGATCGACCAGCGGGTCGGCCGGGGTGCGGTGCTCAACGAGGCGGTGCAGGAGGTCATTCCGACGCAGATCCTCGCCGCGGTCCGCGAGCACGAGGTGAAGACGCTGGGCCGGCCCGAGGTGGAGATCACCGAGTTCGCCGACGGGCAGCCGTTGAAGTTCACCGCCGAGGTGGACGTGCGGCCGGAGATCACGCTGCCGGACCTGAGCGCGATCGAGGTGACCGTGGACGCCCTCGTGGTGAGCGAGGACGACGTCGACGAGCAGCTCAAGGGCCTGCGGGACCGGTTCGCGACGCTGAAGACCGTGGAGCGTCCGGCGCTCGTCGGTGACTTCGTGCAGATCGACCTGGTCGCGACCGTGGACGGCGAGGAGGTGCCCGGCGGCAGCGCCAACAACATCTCCCACGAGGTCGGCAGCGGTCAGCTGGTGCCGGGTCTGGACGACGTGCTGGCCGGCATGTCGGCCGGTGACTCGACGACGTTCACCACGCAGCTGGTCGGCGGGGACTTCGAGGGCCGCGACGCCGAGGTGTCGGTGTCCGTCAAGTCGGTCAAGGACAAGCAGCTGCCGCCGGTCGACGACGAGTTCGCGCAGCTGGCGAGCGAGTTCGACACCCTTGACGAGCTGAAGGACGACCTGCGGACGCGGCTCAGCCGGGTCAAGCGGATGGAGCAGCTCTACTCGGCCCGTGACCTGGCCCTGAAGGCCGTCATCGACGCCACCGAGGTGCCCGCGCCGGAGGGCGTGGTGAAGGACGAGGTGGAGTCGCGCAAGGAGTCGATGAACGACCAGCTGCAGCGCATCGGTGCCTCCTTCGAGGACTACCTGTCCACGGAGGGCAAGACCGAGGAGGAGATGGACGCCGAGCTCAACGAGGCGGCCGTCGAGGGCGTGAAGGTGCAGCTGGTGCTCGACACCCTGGCCGACGCCGAGGACATCCAGGTCAGCGATGACGAGTTCGGGCACGAGATCGTGCACCGGGCGCAGCGCGCCGGGGTCGGCCCGCAGCAGTACTACGACCAGCTGGTCCAGGCCGGTGTCGCCGGTGCGGTCTTCGGTGACGTGCGGCGTGGCAAGGCGCTGGGTCTGGTGCTCGAGCGGGTGAAGATCGTCGACTCCGAGGGCACCGCGCTGTCGCTGGACGACCTGCGCGGCCCGGCGGACGACCACGAGGGTCACGACCACGGTGACCACGAGGGTCACAACCACTGACCTTGAGCGGCCGGGCCCGTGAAAACGCAGCGGGCCCGGCCGACCACGGTGCGCTCATAGCGAAATGCGGTGAGCATGGGAAGCTCCCGCTCCCCACACCGGTTAGGGTCGGCAAGTACAAGACTCTTGCGAAGGGCTGCCATGACCGACCTGCATATTCCAGCGTCGCCAGTCAGTCCCGCGCCCTCCGGGCGCGGTCGTGGCGCGGACTCGAGCCTGACGCTCGACGACTCGGTGTTCAACCGGCTGCTCAAGGAACGCATCATCTTCCTTGGTAGCGAGGTCAACGATCAGGTCGCCAACCGGATCTGTGCCCAGATGCTCCTCCTTGCCGCCGAGGACGAGGAGCGCGACATCTGGCTCTACATCAACTCGCCCGGTGGCTCCGTCTACTCGGGTATGGCGATCTACGACATCATGCAGTTCGTCACCAACGACGTGGCGACCGTCGCGATGGGCATGGCGGCGTCGATGGGCCAGCTGCTGCTGTGCGCCGGCGCGGCCGGCAAGCGTATGGCGCTGCCGCACGCGCGGATCATGATGCACCAGCCCTCGGGCGGCATCGGCGGCACGGCCTCGGACATCGCGATCCAGGCCGAGCAGATGCTCTACACCAAGCGGATGTTCCAGGAGCGGGTGTCGTTCCACACGGGGCAGAGCCTGGAGCAGATCGAGTCCGACTCCGACCGCGACCGTTGGTTCACCGCCGAAGAGGCGCGCGACTACGGCTTCATCGACAAGGTGATCACCGGAGCCCAGCAGGCTCCGGAAGGCGCCGGAACCCTGGCTTGAGGAGCGAAGCGATGACCGATCTGAGCCTGCCCCCGGCGATGCGCGAGGTGCACAACCGTTACATCCTCCCGTCCTACGTGGAGCGCACGTCGTATGGGATCAAGGAGACCAACCCGTACAACAAGCTGTTCGAGGACCGGATCATCTTCCTCGGCGTGCAGATCGACGACGCGTCGGCCAACGACGTGATGGCGCAGCTGCTGACGCTGGAGAGCAACGAGCCGGACCGCGACATCATCATGTACATCAACTCGCCCGGCGGCTCGTTCACGGCCATGACGGCGATCTACGACACGATGCTGTACGTGCGGCCCGACGTCATGACGGTCTGCCTGGGCCAGGCGGCCAGCGCCGCCGCGGTGCTCCTCGCCGCCGGCACGCCCGGCAAGCGTCTGGCGCTGCCCAACTCGCGGATCATCATCCACCAGCCGGCCACCGAGGGCGGTTACGGACAGGGATCCGACATCGAGATCCAGGCTCGCGAGATCATGCGGATGCGCACGAATCTCGAGGAGATGGTGTCCCGCCACACCGGGCAGCCGATCGAGAAGGTCCGCAAGGACATCGACCGCGACAAGATTCTGACGGCCGATGAGGCCAAGGAGTACGGCCTGGTCGACAACATCCTCGTCAGCCGCAAGAAGTCGGCGCTCGTCGCTTCCGGGGCGTAGCCCACAAGATTGCCGCTCGGCCCGCCTCACTTCACGGTTTGGCGGGCCGATGTGGCCCTCCGGAAAGACACCACCGCTCAGGGGGTCGGAATACTGCCGACCACCAGGTAACGTCGAGGCAGCACCAAGCAACACGCACGAAGCAGGACGCACGCGGCAGCGGGCGTCACACGCGCAGCGCCGCGAGGCGGCGACAGCACGATGCGATCCGGGCAGTCAGTCCGGCTGAAGGCAGGGAGATCGTAGGTGGCACGGATCGGCGACGGCGGCGACCTACTGAAATGCTCCTTCTGCGGCAAGTCGCAGAAGCAGGTGAAGAAACTGATCGCCGGCCCCGGCGTCTACATCTGCGACGAGTGCATCGATCTCTGCAACGAGATCATCGAGGAAGAGCTCGCCGAGTCCGGTGACGTCAAGTTCGACGAGCTGCCCAAGCCGATGGAGATCTGCGCCTTCCTGGACCAGTACGTCGTGGGTCAGGACCAGGCGAAGAAGGCCCTCGCGGTGGCGGTGTACAACCACTACAAGCGGGTCCAGGCGGAGTCCGGCGGCAACTCGGGCAGCGACGGCGTGGAGCTGGCCAAGTCCAACATCCTGCTGATCGGCCCGACCGGCTGCGGCAAGACGCACCTGGCGCAGACCCTCGCGCGGATGCTCAACGTGCCGTTCGCAATCGCGGACGCCACGGCGCTCACCGAGGCCGGCTATGTCGGCGAGGACGTCGAGAACATCCTGCTGAAGCTGATCCAGGCCGCGGACTACGACATCCGCCGCGCCGAGACCGGCATCGTCTACATCGACGAGGTCGACAAGATCGCCCGCAAGTCGGAGAACCCGAGCATCACCCGGGACGTGTCCGGCGAGGGCGTGCAGCAGGCGCTGCTGAAGATCATCGAGGGCACGGTCGCCAACGTGCCGCCGCAGGGCGGCCGCAAGCACCCGCACCAGGAGTTCATCCAGATCGACACGTCCAACGTGTTGTTCATCTGCGGTGGCGCGTTCGCGGGGCTCGACCGGATCGTCCAGGCCCGGGTGGGCAAGGGCGGCACCGGCTTCGGCGCCAACCTGCGCTCGATCACCGACCGCACCCAGGACGACAGCTTCGGCGACGTGATGCCGGAGGACATGCTGAAGTTCGGGCTCATCCCCGAGTTCATCGGCCGCCTCCCGGTCATCACCAGCGTGAAGAGCCTCGACCGCGACGCGCTGGTCAAGATCCTCACGGAGCCGCGCAACGCACTGGTCCGGCAGTATCAGCGGCTGTTCGAGCTCGACGGCGTCGAGCTGGAGTTCAACGCCGAGGCCCTCGAGTCGATCGCCGACCAGGCGATCCTCCGCGGCACCGGCGCCCGCGGGCTCCGCGCGATCATGGAGGAGGTCCTCCTGAGCGTGATGTACGAGGTGCCCAGCAACCCGAACATCGCCCGCGTCCTGATCACCCGCGAGGTCGTCCTCGAAAAGGTCATCCCGACGATCGTCCCGCGCGACCTCGCCGCCCACCGGGCCGGCCGCCGTCGCGCGGACCGCGAGGAGAAGTCGGCCTGAGCTGACCCGATCAACCGCACGCCGTCCACCCTCCCGGGTGGGCGGCGTGTTTCGTGCCACGTCGCTTTTTCGCTGCCGCGTGACCTAAATGCAGGTCAGTTCACGGAAACGTGTCTCGCAACGCGTCTTGGCAACGGAAAACGCGGTGGCAAGGTTGATTGGCGACGCATATCGTGGCTCGCGTGTTGTCACTCGTCTTCGCCGCCACGTCCGCGCTCATCTGGGGTGCGGGTGACTTCGCCGGCGGCAAGGCGAGCCAGCGCACCAACTCGTTCGGTATCGCGCTCGTCGCCGAGCTGGCCGGCATTCCCCTGGTCCTCGGCTGGCTGCTCATCACCAGTCCCGGCCTGCCGACCGTCGCCGACCTCGCCTGGGGTGCGGCGGCGGGCGTGCTCGGCAACGCGGGGCTGGTCGTCTTCTACCGCGGCCTCGCCGGGGGTGCCATGTCGATCGTGGCGCCGTTGACCGCGACGACGACGGCGGCCGTACCGCTGCTGCTCGGTCTTGTTCTTGATCGCCGTCCGTCGGTGCTGGCGCTCGGTGGTGCCGTGCTGGCCGTCGCCGCGATCACGCTCGTCAGCGCCGGGCCGAGCGGCGGGGTGAAGATCTCCAGGGGACTGGTCGTCGCGGCGCTCGCGGCCGGGGTGCTGTTCGGCGGGTACTTCACGCTGATCGCGCAGACATCGCACGAGTCCGGCATGTGGCCGCTGCTGTCCGGGCGGGTCGTCGGGGCGGTCGGACTCCTCGCGGCGATGCGCCTCATGCGGCTGCCGCTTGCGATGGACCGTTCCTCGCTCGGCCTCGCGAGCGCCGCCGGTGCGTTCGACGTGACGGCGAACGCCTTCTACCTGATGGCGGTCCGCGACGGGATGTTGAGCATCACCGCGCCGATCGCTTCGCTGTATCCGGTGAGCACCGTCTTCCTCGCGATGGCCGTCGACCGGGAGCGGATGCGCCCGCTGCAGATCACCGGGCTCGGTCTGGCCGCCGCGGCTCTCGTGCTCACCGCCGCCTGATCGATAGGCTGGAAGCATGCGCGTAGCGGTGTGTCAGCTCAACGCCCGTGACGACCGGGCCGAGAACCTGAGGGTGGCCAGAAGCCTGCTGGAGCGTGCCGCCGCCGGTGGTGCGGATCTGGCGGTGCTGCCGGAGTACGTGGACTACCTCGGCCGGGCCGACGGATCGCCGAAGCCGGAGCCGATCGACGGCGAGTTCGCGACCTTCTTCGCCGACGCCGCGCGGGACCTCGGGATCTGGGTGCACGCCGGCTCGTTCCACGAGATCGGGCCCGACGCGGAGCACACGTTCAACACGACGCTGGTCTTCGACCGCCAGGGCACGCTCGCCGGCACCTATCGGAAGATCCACCTGTACGACGTCGAGATCCCCGGCCGTGTCTCCTATCACGAGTCCGCGACTGTGGCCCCCGGCACGCAGACCACGCTGCTCCCCGTCGACGACGCGGTGGTGGGCCTGTCGATCTGCTACGACCTCCGCTTTCCGGAGTTGTACCGGCAGCTCGCGATCGACGGTGCCACCGTGCTCGTGGTGCCGGCGGCGTTCATGTTGCACACGGGCCGCGATCACTGGGAGCCGCTGCTGCGGGCCCGGGCGATCGAGAACCAGTGCTATGTGCTGGCCGCGGGGCAGGTGGGCAACCATGATCCGGACCGGACCTGCTTCGGGCGCAGCATGGTGATCGACCCGTGGGGGACGGTCGTGGCGCTGGCGCCGGATGTCGTGGGGGTCACGTTCGCGGATCTGGACTTCGAGCGGCTCGCGGAGATCCGGGCCACGCTGCCGAGTTTGGCGAATCGGCGGCTGTGAGCTTGCCCTTGCCTGCTCTTGCTCGTCCTTGCCTGCTCTTGCTTGCCGTTGCCTGTCGGCGTTGTTCGCCGGGGTTGCGGTCAGGCCTGGCGGGTGCTGAGGATGCCGAAGACGGTGATGCCGATGATGGCGGCGCCGGTGATGAGCAGCACGGTGCGCATGCGTGAAGGTCCGCGCAGCGCCAGCCGATAGGTGGCGATGACCAGCACCAACGCCACGACGACGCCGATGACGAGCTGCCACAGGGGGAAGAGCAGCTCCAGGAGCGCATCCGCGCGGGGGCTCGGCGTCATGCAGCCATCCTCCCTGGTCCACGAGGGCGGTGCACGGCCGATTTGACGCAGCTTCACCGTTCCCCGTACGGTTCTCCAGGTCCGAGGGACTGGTCGGAAACGACCGGTTCGCGGAGGTTATGCCTGGGTGGTGCGATATCAGACGGTGTAAGCCTGATTTGCGATCGCGAAGCCGACCGGGTAGCTTGATCAAGCCGGCAGGGAGCCGGGCGGGTGAGCGCCGAGAGGTGCGAGCCAGCCGGTCCGGCCGGAAATCCGAGCAAGTCTCCACACCGGAAACGGTGCGGCCGGCGTGCGCGGGAAACGTTCCAGAAGGTCGACAAGCGGATAACGCGAACTTGACAGGACGGAACGGACTGGTAAAGTAACAAAGCCGGCAGGGAGCCGGGCGGGCAAGCGGGCGAGACGCTCCAGTGCCGGCCGGTCCTACCGGAATCCCGAAACAAGATCACCGGAAACGGTGTCCTTGTTATGCTCGGGAAAGCCGCTTGAAGTTGAATAGCCCGAAAATACGGACTTGACAACGGCGAGCGACCTGGTAAAGTAGAGAAGTTGCCCCGGATGAAGTGAGCTTCGCTAAGCGAGCTTCGGCGGTGTGTGTTGGTTGTTTGAGAACTCAACAGGGTGCTTGTTAAGCCAGTGCCAATTGATATGACC
>NZ_JBHSIU010000111.1:0-52772 GCF_042653625.1 Dactylosporangium cerinum
GGCACCCGCACCGACCCGTAGTCGGCGTTCGCCGGCCGGTTGAACTCATCGATGACCTGCTCAACCACGACACCCGTCAACCGGCGGATGTCGCCCTGATACCGCACCAGAAGGAAGTCAAAGAAATGCGCCAACGACCACGCCTTGTGCTGCACCGTCAACCGAGCCAGACCCGACCGGCGCGCCGCCGCCAGAAACCGATCCGCGTCACTCGGCTGCGCCGTCCACACCGGACGCCCCAGGAACCTCACGAACTCGAACAGCACCGACCGGTCCGAAGCCACCGTGGCGTCCGCGCAACCCGCGCCCACCGCCGCCAACAGGTACTGGTCGACCAACTCCTGCTCGAAGTCGTCCACCTCGGTCTGGGTCGCCAGGCGGCGCGGCGTATCCAACGACCGCACCACCGCCAGACCCATGGCTACCCCACATCGCCGATACCGACCATTGACCGTGAATACCGACGACGCTTCGGGATTCCTGACCAACAGTCAATCCCTGCTCACTCCAACGAGGGACCGGACTGGCCAGCCACAACAACATCGGACCGCATCAGCACAACTCAGGAACTTCGTGCAGTTCAGGTAGGTGACATCGACCTCGCCGACGAGGACTGAACGACCCGCAGCACATCACCCCTGAACACCAATCCCTCGAACACAAATCCTCTGAACACCCATCTCTGAAAAGCATTCGCTGACGGTTCGCACCACCAGCGCAGCCATACATCGAGGGCCGTGGCTCGCCGACACCGGCGGGCGCGGCCCTTTCGCTGCTATCGAGAGGCCACCTCGTGTCCACGCCTGCCGTGTCCGCGCCGTTCGAGTTCGAAACACCGTCTCCCCCGCCGTCTCCCCCGTCGACGCCCCCGCCGACGCCGGACCTGCATGGCCCGGCCGGGTGGCTGTCCGACACCGTCACCGCGGTCACGGCGTGGGCCGTGCAGCATCCCTGGTCCGCGCTCGCCGTCGCTGCCCTGGCCGGTGTCCTTTCCGCCGGCGGGTATGCCGGCTGGATGGCGCTGACCCGGCGCCGGCAGCAGTTGCTGGTCCGGCACGCGCAGGTCGTCCTCATCAGTCCCCCACCGGAGGTCGACCCGGCCGGCGCGGCCGTGTTCTGGACCACGATCGCCGGCGTCCTGCACACGGGGTGGCGGCACCGATGGCGGGAACACTGGCGGCACGGCCGCGACCACATCGCCGTGGAGTACCGGTGGGGCGGCCGGGCCCTGAGCATCGTGGTGTGGCTGCCGAGCACGGTGCGGATCGGTCCGGTCCGGGCCGCGGTCCACGGCGCGTGGCCGGGCGCTGGTGTCACGGTCCTCGACGCGGACCCACCGCTGCCTGCCGGCGACGCCGCGGTCGGCGGCGCCTTCGTCCCGGTCCTGCCGGCGTGGTTGCCGCTGCGCACCGAGCATGACAACGACCCGCTGCGCACGCTCATCGCTGCGGCGTCGGCGCTGCACAGCACGGAGTCGGCCTGTGTGCAGATCCTCGCCCGGCCGGCCACCGGCCGGCAGCTGCGACGGCTGCGGTCCGGGGTGCAGGCGCTGCGGTCCGGGACACCGCCGCACGGCGGGCTGCTGGACCCGGCGCGGTGGGTCCGTGCCGGGCTGGATCTGCTCCTGGAGGTTCTCGGCCCCGGCCGTGGCCGGGCCAGCCGGGCCGGCCGGACGCCGTCGCGGTCCGGGCCGGTGCCGGGCGGTGACCCGCAGCGGGACCGGGACGTGCGGGCCGCGGTCGACAAGCTGACCGGCACGCAGTGGGAGGTCGCGATCCGCTACGGCGTCGCCCGCACCAGCCGCACCGGCGGTGCCAGCAGTACTGGCAGTGCCGGCGGGTCTGGCAGTGACCTGGGCGGGATGCGGGCGCGGCTGCTCACCGTCACCGACGGGGTCGTGGCCGCGTTCGGCGTCTACACCGGCCGGAACCGGCTGCGCAGGGTGCCGATGCGGCAGCCGGCCGCGGTCCTGGCCGCGCGGGTGCTGCGACGCGGGTTCCTACTGTGCACCGCCGAGCTCGCGGCGATCGCCGCGCTGCCGCACGACATTGCCGTGCCCGGCCTGGACCGGGCCCGCGCCACACCCCGGCCCGCGCCGGTGAGCGTGCCGCCCGGTGGCCGCGGCACGAAGGTCCTCGGCAAGGCCGACGTCGGTGGGCACGCGGTCGCGGTCAACGTCGCAGACAGCCGGCAACACCTGCACGTGCTCGGTTCGACCGGGTCCGGGAAGAGCACCCTGCTGCTCAACATGATCCTGGACGACATCCACGCCCGCCGCGGCACGATCGTCATCGACCCCAAAGGTGACCTCGTCATCGACCTGCTCGACCGGATCCCGGCCAGGTTCGCTGACCGGCTCGTCATCATCGACCCGGATCAGCCGGCCGGCACGATCCTGAACCCCCTCGCCGGCGACGACCACGACCTGGTCGTGGACAACATCGTGAGCATCTTCGGTCGGATCTTCGCCAAGCACTGGGGTCCGCGGATCGATGACACGCTGCGGGTCGCGTGCCTGACCCTGCTGCGCAAGGCGAACGCCACGTTGACGTTGATCCCGCCGCTGCTCAACGACCGGCAGTTCCGGCACGCGTTCACCCAGGACCTGGATGACCCCGAAGGGTTGCGCGGCTACTGGGAATGGTTCGAGTCCACACCGCCGCCGCTGCGGGCCCAGGTGATCGGTCCGGTCCTGTCGCGGCTGCGGGCGTTTCTGCTGCGTGACTTCGTGCGTCGCACGCTCGGATCGCCGCGCTCGACGTTCGACATGCGTCGGATCTTGGACGGTGGGATTCTGTTGGCCCGGCTGCCGAAAGGGCAGATCGGTGAGGAGACGGCCCGGCTGATGGGGTCGTTCATCGTCGCCTCGGCGTGGCAGGCAGCGACCGGCCGGGTCCGGCTGCCCGAGGCGCAGCGACGTGACGCCGCCGCGTACATCGACGAGGCGCACAACTTCCTGAACCTGCCCGGCAGCGTCGGCGACATGCTCGCCGAGGCCCGCGGTTACCACTTCGGGCTCGTCCTGGCGCACCAGAACCTGGCGCAGATGCCTCGCGACACCCAACTGGCGATCTCCGCGAACGCCCGCAACAAGATCTTCTTCAGTTGCGCGCCGGAGGACGCGCACCAGCTGGCCCGGCACACCATGCCGGAACTCAACGAGCATGACCTGTCACACATGGACGCCTACCGGGCCGCGTGCCGGCTCGTCGTCGACGGCCGGGAAACCGCCGCGTTCACGCTGCGGACCAACCCGGCCCGTCCGGTCGTCGGTGAGACCACCGCGGTCCGTCAAGCCGCCGCAGCGACCGTCGGCGCACACCAGCGCACCGCACCCGCTGGCGCACACCGTCGGCGACGCGGCCAACCAGTGACCGACCTGGGCGCCGACGACGGCACCGGCCGCAGTGTCAATCGGGCCGCCGAGCGGCCTGCCGGGCGGGGCGCTGACCGCGCCGGGATCGCGCAGCTCGCCGGGATCGGCGGGCACGACAAACCAGCGCAGGCAGATCACGACCTCCCAGCCACCTGACGCCGAATCCACGGCAGCTCGACGCAGCACCGGCCGCTCCGATCACTGCTGGATCAACGCGTTCGGGGCCGGTCCGTGGCCCGGTCCGCGGCCCGGTCCGCGGGCCGGTCCGCGGGCCGGTCCGCGGGCCGGTCCGCGGGCCGGTCGCAGTCCCAGCCTGGACCCGGCCTCGTACTGCCGGGCCACGGCCGCCCCCGACCACCCAACATCGCAGGTAGGAGCCGTCATGTCCGCACGCCCCAAAACCCGACACCCCTCTCAAGGGGATACCTCCAAGCGGGGAAACGCCGATCCTGTCCCGCCGGCTGCCAGCAGCACCCGCAGCGCCCGGCCCGCGCCGAGCACGCTGATCGACATCTCCCACCGGCTGCAGCCACGCGACTACACGATCGCCACGCTGCTGGACGAACACACCACCCTCACCACCGACCAGATCACCGCCGCGCTGTTCGCCACGATCACCACCTGCCAGCACCGCCTCCATCAACTACGCGGTATGCGGTTCGTCGACCGGTTCCTGCGCAACCGGCCCGGCCAACCGAACCCCGCCTGCTGGGTCTCCGGCACACTGTCCGCGCGGTACGCCGCCCTCGCCCGCAACGAGCACCCACCCAACACCCGGCAACTGCAGGACCGGCAGGACCGCATCTACGCCAGCCCCACCCTGCTGCACCTGCTGGCCGTCAACGACTTCTTCGTCGCCCTGCTCAGCCACGCCCGCCAGCACCCGAACACGCGGCTGCGCCGCTGGTGGTCCGAGCGCGGCACCGCCGCAGCGTTCGGGCAACGCATCCACCCGGACGGGCACGGCGTGTGGGCCGACGGCGACACGGAGACGGGCTTCTTCCTCGAGATGGACCGCGGCACCGAGCCGGTCGGCCGGCTCGTCGAGAAGCTCGCCGCACAGGCCCGGCTACGGGCCGCCGGTGGGCCTACCTATCCAGTGCTGTTCGTCCTGCCAACCAGGGCCAGGGAACAGCACCTGCACCGCCGCCTCGCCGACCAGCCGGAACCGACGCTGCTCGTCGCGACCACCTCCCCGGAGGCGGCCCGTGATCCGGGACGGCTGCGCAGCCCACACGGCCCCGCCGGGCCGGTGTGGCGGGTCGCCGGCAACGGCCGGCACCGGCTGCGACTGGCCGACCTGCCCGGCGAGCACGGCGAACCCGGCCCGCTCAACCCGGCAGCCCCACAACCGCACGACGATCCGCTGCGGCTCCTCGACCTGACCTGACCTCATTTCGGCCCAGATGGCAGCGCCCGCGCCGCCCGGGATGAAGAGCCAGGTCGGTCCGTCGACGGAACCCGGACGCCGTTGGGTAGCCGGCAGCCACTCGACGAACCCCGTGAACCCAACCGGCCCCAACCAGACCCAATCAGACACAACCAGACCCAGGGGGACCCCAACGGGACCCAACAGCGGCGCCGGGCGCCACCGGCTCACCGCCGTCCCGGGCACCCAACAGCCCAGGTCATCAGGTATCAGCGACCCGGTCAGCGATGGGGGTCGGCTGTTGGGTGGCCTGGATACGGTCGGAGCTCACTTTTGTGAACGCTTGGCTGCTCCACCCTCGGGCCTGTCGCCCACGACCCGCGGTTGCACCGCCCACCCGCCTTCCGGCCGGTCGGCCTGCCCCGCCCGTCGGCGCCGAGCCCCTCACCGCGGCAGTACCGCACACCGCGCCAGCACCGTGCCAGCACCGTGCCAGCCCTAAGCCAGCACCCGTGCACCCACTGCCCGCCGTGGCCCACCCATCCCGCGCTCTGCGCTGGACGTCACTGCTTGCCGTCGCCGTCCGCGACCAGCCACTGCACGCCGCCTCCCGCCACGGAGGTTCCCTGCCGCGTCGACGACGCCGAGCCGATCACCCTCTGGAGGTATCCACCCATGGATCACAGCACGTACGTACTGACCGTCGTCTGCCTACCCCGCGACACCCCGACCCGGGAGTCCCGAGACCTCACCGAACACGCCATCGCCCGCCTCGCCGACGCCACCTGGGAACGGTGGACCGCCGCTCCTGCACCGCACTTCACGATCACCACCCGGCTGCGGCGCGGGAAGCTCCTCCAGCCCTGGCAGAACTCCGCTGCGGGCGGCCCCGTCAAGCTCCTCGCTCTGGACGCGATGCGCGTCGAGGCCCGCAACCGGTTCTGGCACCGGTGGAACGTCTGGAGCCAGGTCGTGGCCGGCACCCCGACAGCCCAACCGTTCTGGATGTTCCACAACCGTCATCTGCTCAACCCCCACAAGTACCCACTCGCCACCGCGCAGGAGCAATACCTTGCCCAGCCGCGGATCACCGCCATGCGGACCTACAACGCACTCCCGAACAAGATCATGGAGCTGCAGACCGGACACCTGGAGGCGTTCCAGGCCGGCGGCAACACCTACGCCCACCTCGGGTGGCTGACCGCCCTGCCCGGTACGGCGTTCGTCGATGTCGACGGCGCGTTCCAGTCCTCATCCGGCGACCGGCTCACCGAGCGGCTGCAATACCTGCAGGACACCAACCGTCACATCGACGCACTGCGTGCCGGCGACTACCTGGTGGCGCTGCTCGCCCGCTAACCCCACACCCTCACCAACAAACCCAACCGCAGGCGGACCGGATTTCCGGTCCGCCTGTTTCGTGGCTGCTGCACCCCGGACCCCGGACGCCGGACGCGTCGATCCGCGGACCGCGTCACCGCAACCAGCCATCCGCGCCGGTTGCCGCATCCGCCCTTGCTATCCCGCGATCCGGCCGCGCGGCCGGACACGAAAGGAGCTCCCATGCCCGACCTGCAACTGCTCGGCCGCACGTTGCGCCGGACACGGCCATGCGTAGCGCTGCTCATCCACGCCCTGGTACTGATCGCCCTGAGCACCGGCCCGGTGACACTACCGGCCGTTGTCTGCTGCGCCGGCAGCGCGCTCCTCGTCACCGCGCTCATCGTCGCGGAATCCCGGCTGGTCGAGGCTCTTGTCGAGCTGGATGAACTGTGTGAGGTGATCGGTGAGCTCCGCGCCGAACTCACCGAGTCCTCCACCGACCCGGTCACCGGCCTGCCGTTGCGCAGGATCGCCGAACAGCGACTCGCCGAAGCGCACACCGCCGGGGAGACGGTCACCATCGCGTTGATCGACGTCGACGACATGCACGGCGTCAACGAACACTATGGCCACGAGGGCGGCGACCTGTACCTCGCCGGTATCGCCTGGCTCCTCACCGACATCGCCGACCGCCACGGCATGACCGACCTGGTCTCCCGGATCGGTGGAGACGAGTTCGTCCTGATCAGCAGCCGGTCACCACACGCCGTCGCCGCAGCGCTCAGCACCGCACTGGCGAGCACCATCCGGCTCGGCGACGGCACGCTCCAGGCCAAATTCAGCGCCGGCATCCACCACACCAACCTGACGGGCGTCGAGCCGGGTACCGCACTCGGCTGCGCGGACCTCGCCATGTACTTCGCCAAACGGCACGGCGGTGGCGTCGCCGTGTACGACGCCAGCCGCGACGGCACCCCGTCGGCGAACACTGCCCAACCGCGGCGGCGGTCGCGAGACCGGTCACCGACACCTGCCACCCAACCGCCGACATCGACACCGCCCGTTCCCACGGTGTCGCCCACGCCGCCACTACCTGACGGATCCGGCCGGCACGCTCTCGCAGCCGCGACCGGCGAGCGCGGCCGCGTGACCATGGCCGCCCAGATGTCGGCTGCGCCGTCGTCGCCGTCCTGCTGGAGCTGCGGGACTCAGAGCCCGCTGGTGCCTGACGGCGTGCGCCGCTGTGCGCACTGCGGCGCCGGACTCGTCTTCGACGGCGTCGGCGGTTGGATCAGCCCGGCCGAGCAGCTCCACCGGCGTGCTGCCGAGGCCACCGCACGGCGGGTCGCGGTATCTGTACGGCTGGTCGCCGAGGCCGGGCCGACGCTCGCACTGTCGGCTCCAGCGGGCTGGTCGGTCACGGCAGCAGTCCCCGTCATCGACGGTGCGCTCCACAGCATCGCGGTGCACCCGCCGGTGGGCAGCGTCGACGCCACCGCCTACCTCATCCCGGACATCGAGCTCCACCATCACAGCAACGATCGGGCCGGCGACGCCGAGCACACCCGGCACCCCCTGCACCCTGACAGCACAGCCCGGACGGAGTGGACGGTCAGGGTCCACAACCGCGCCGAGGGCGTCGACTTTCCGCTCTACACCGACGGTGGCGCCCGCGCAGCACTGTTCCGCACCGCCGCCGACGCGTGCACCGCCGCGGTGCACGCGCTGCGGATCGAAATCGCGGCGGCACAACGCCGCTGACCGACCCGCAGCAGACCGCTTGTGCCGACATCTCGCCGGCCACGGCGGCCCACCTCAGCCCTGATCAGGCCGACAAAGCACAGCGATCACTTCCAGTGGCGATCCGCCCCGCCGACGCCCACGGCGTCCCGCACCGATCTGGCGCTGCCGCGCTCACGGCAAAGCCGGTGGGCTGATCCAGCCACACATCACGCCCCACGGCGTACCGGTTCAGCACCACACCCGGGACGCCGTCAGGGCGCCCGGGCCTCGCATACCCGGAAGGAGCACCACCGATGTCCACCACCGCACAGCCCGTCGACGTGAACGCGGCGTTCGCCGCCGAACGCGCCGAGCAGATCCAGGCCGCCGGCGCCAGGCAGGCCGACTTCGACGCCCGTGTCGCCGCCGGCAAGCTCATCCCCCTCGGCAACGGCCGGTTCCGGGTCAACGACCCCGGCAGCTGGGACAACGGGGAGACCCTGATCCAGCAGGGCGGGCAGATCCTGCCGCAGCACGGTCTGGACACCAGCCGTGGCCAGGTTGCCCTCTACAGCAGCGTCCCCGCCTGGCACCAGCTCGGCAACGTCGTGCCCGGCGGCACCAGCAACGTCGACCTGGTCCTCGAGCTCGGCGGCATCGACTTCGACGTGGCGCGCCGCCCGGTCGAGTACCGCAACACGTTCGACGGCCCGAACCGGGTCCTGGCGGAACAGTTCGTCACCGTCCGCGACGACACCGGCGCCGGGCTCGGCGTCGTGGGCAGCAAGTACGAGATCCTGCAGAACCGGGACGCGTTCGCGTTCCTGCAGGACCTCGTCGACCGGCACGACGTCGTGTGGGAGTCCGCCGGCGCGGTCCGCGACGGCCGCAAGACGTTCGTGTGCATGCGGCTGCCGAACACCGTCACCATCGACGCGGCCGGCGTCGCCGACGAGATCGTCCCGTTCATCGTGGCGCTCAACAGTCACGACGGGTCCAGCCTCTTCCAGGTCGTCGTCACCCCGTGGCGGCCGGTGTGCCGCAACACCGAACGGTTCGCCGTGCGGGACGCGCACACCCGGTGGGGTGTGCGGCACACCCGCAATGCGCTCGACCGCATCGAGGAGGCCCGCCGCACGCTCGGCCTGTCGGTCACGTACTTCGACGAGTTCGCCGCCGACGAGGAGGCCCTGGCCCGCACGGCGGTGACGTTGACGGAGTTCCGGCGCGTCATCGACGACCTGTGGCAGCCACCGGCCGACGACGCGTCGACCCGCACCCGCAACAGCCATCAGCGGCGGGTCGACGAACTCGTCGACCTGTACACCACGAACAGCGAACAGCTGGGCCGCACCGCCTACGCCGCTGAACGCGCCGTCACCGAGTACACCGACTGGCGGCAGGCGATCCGCCCGACCGGGTCGCTGCGCGGCAACAACCTCGCTGCCCGCGCCACGGCCGTGCTGGAAGGCGGCAACGACGAGCTCAAGAGCCGCGCCCACCGGCGGCTGCTGACCCTCGTCCGACGCTGACCCGCACGACGCCGTCGCAGTTCCGCGGGCCTGCCTGCCAGCCGCGGCTGCACCCGCATGACGGGCGTTGACCACCGTTCGACGACCGCTGCCGCTGGTATCTCGGGCACAGGCCTGCGCCTCCGCCTGTGCCCGGGTTACCGGTCCCGTCGTGCGCACGTCCGTCGGTCGTCGGGCGTTCACGGGTCTGCCCGGAGCACGGGGTCCACCGCTGGTGGTCGTCCGCGGGTCAGGGCGGCGACGGCACCTGCGCGGGTGCTGCACCGTGACGGCGCTGCGGTGACCGGACGCCGATGGCCGCACGAGGCGTCACCTCCGATCCGCCCACGCGGGCACCGACTCGGTTCCGGTCGCTGCCGGTCGCTGCCGGTCGGTGCCCGCGTGGAGCACTCCGGGTCATGTCGACGTGGCATGACCCGTCCTTGCATTTCCTCCAGGTGAAGGGAACCACCAGACATGTCCGACGAGACACGAGTGTCCGGCACGATCAGGATCACACCGCCGGTCCCGGCACACCGACTGGCCGGCAGCGAGTTCGTGCCCGGCCCGGCATACGACGACGAGTTGGCGGTGCGGCTGTGCATCAGCACCACGGACCGCCCCAGTAACGCTGACCGGGCGTTTCCCACTGAGGGGTACGGCGCGGTCCAGGCGGCGGCCGACGAGGACGGCCGGATGAAGGACGCGCACCAACTGGTGCCGCACCTCAACCGGTTGCTGACGCTCATCGGCCCGGGCCATGACTACGACGGGGTGATCTCCTGCGCCGGGCCGGACGGCGACGAGGACCTGTGGCGGGTCCGGATCGTCGACGGGGCCGCCATCGACGAGGACGCCGACGTCGTGTACCCGGCCGACTGGACAGCGCCAGCCGGTCCCGCCGTCACCTGCAACGCCGACGCTGCCCGTGCGTGGTTTCACGAACGGATGCTGGCCGGGGCGCGTGACGCCGACCCGGAACCGGCCGGCGACGGTCCACCGTTCGGTGCGGCGCACCAACCGTCGCACCTGCTCTGCCGGCTGCTGGCCGTCCTCGGCTCCGGCGCGGCGCCGCAAGTGTGGCGGTGTCAGCCGAACGTCGGCGTCGAGGTCGTGGAGACCATGAACCCGCTCGGTGTCCCGGACGGTGGCGCCGTCCTGGTCGTCACGGTCGCCGGGGTGCGGCTCGCCTCGAAGCGGCTCACCGCGCACGACCTCATCGGCTCCCACCGCTCCAGCGGCGACCTGACCGCTGACGGGCACGGCACAGGCGTCCACGACCTGGGCAGCGTGGCCGTCGCTGTCCTCGGCCGCGCGGCGGAGATCGCCGCTGCGGTCGTGCAACGGTACCGAACCGCGCAACTGGCGGTCCCGCCGTTCGCGCTCGAACAGGCGGCAGTCCTGCTCGACGCGCTCGGCGAGTTGCACAGGTCCACCGCCCAGCCGTGGACCGTCCACCGTGACCCACGGCACGGGCAGTCCCCGGGCAGTGCGCTGCGGTACCGCGGCGGATACGAACGCACGATGCGTCAGGCGGACCGGGTGCTGCGGCGGCTCATCGACCGTGAGGCAGCCCATCGGGGCGGGTTGTGCTGGCACAGCATCGCAGACTTCGACCGGCACGGGATGCCCGGCATCACCCAGGTCGCGGTCAGCAGCCGGTCCGACGACGACAGTGACGTCATCTGCTGGGTCGTTGACCGCGCCGGCGTCAGCCGGTGGCGGCTCACGCGGGTCGGCGTCGACGACGGGCGGTTCAATGCGGACGACGGCGTCGCATTCGGTGACACCTACTCGGACGCAGAAACCGCCCGGCAGGCCGCGGAACTGTTCGAGGCGACCAGCCCAACCGGACCAACCGACCTGGGCGACACCCCCGTCGACGGTGACCCGGCGAGGGGTGCGGACAGCATCGTGGATGACGCGTGACGAATCGCGTCCTGTCCGTCCTGCTCGCTGTCGTCCTCGGGTTCGCGTTGCTGTGTCTGGGTGGCCTCGCCGCCCTGGTCGGCGGCGTCAGTGGCGCGGCCGGCTGCGGCGGCGACCCCGGCGCCGGTCCACCCGTTGCGCCCGGCCGGTACAGCAGCGAACAGCTGCACCACGCCACCGTGATCGTGACCGTCGGGATACAGCGGGGCGTTCCCTTTCGGGGGCAGGTCATCGCGGTCGCCACCGCGATGCAGGAGTCCGGGCTGCGCAACCTCGTTGACCTCGGCGCGAACAATGATCACGATTCACTCGGTCTGTTCCAGCAACGCCCGAGTCAAGGCTGGGGCAGCCCGGCGCAGCTGCTCGACCCGGTATGGGCGGCGAGCCGCTTCTACGATGCGCTGCTGCGCGTCACCGGCTGGCAGCAGCTGCCGTTGACCGTTGCCGCGCAACGCGTGCAGCGCAGCGCCTACCCGGACGCGTACGCCAAATGGGAGCCGGCAGCAGCCGCGCTGGTCGCTGCCACGGTGCAGACGCTGACCGGGCAGCACCAGCCGGGCAGCGACAACCAGTCGTCCGCCACGGTGGCCAGCGGTACGTGGTGTGTTGCGACGGGATGGCAGCGACCCGTGACCGGCGGGATCGTGTCCGGGTTCCGCGCTGCGGGCCGACCGACACATGACGGCGTCGACATCGGCGCCGGCCGCGGCAGTCCGGTCCATGCCGCAGCAGCCGGGGTCGTCGTCACGGCACGCTGCAACGCCCACCGGGTCGACGGCGGCCCGTACTCGTGCGACATCGACGGTGACCCGGTCACCGTCCGCGGCTGCGGCTGGTACGTCGACATCGCACACCCGGACGGGCCGGTCACCCGCTACTGCCACCTGCTCCAGCGGCCGACGGTCGAGGCCGGGCAACCCGTCCTCGCCGGTCAGGTCATCGGGCTGGTCGGCAGCAGTGGGCACTCCTCAGGGCCGCATCTGCACCTCGAGGCACACACCGGCCAGCCGGCAACCTCGGGCAACGCGGTGGACCCGGTCGGGTTCTTCACCGCCCGCGGCGTCGACCTCGTTTCGCGGTAAACCCATCCTGCCCTGTCCGCAGCCGGGCTGACGACCGAGTCCTGCTCCAGCCACGCGCCATCGTCGGCTGAATCCCTGACCGCGGTGCATGACGCGCACGCGCTGCGCCGGCCCTGCTGCACGACCGCGCCACCACGCAACCACACCACAACCGTTGGAGGAAGATCATGACCACAGATCGCACCGACTGGCTCGTCCTGGCATCGCTGACGGAGCGCGGCGATCGAACGCTCGGCGACCTGGTACGCAGCATCGGCCCCGCTGAAACACTGTCCCGGATCGTCCACGACCGGCACATCAGCACGAATCTCGCGCAGAAGGCCCGCACCCGCCTCGCCGCCCTCGGCCGGCCGAGCGGGCAGCCGTTGTCCGGCATCGCCGAGGAGATGCTGGAGCACGCCGACCGGCTCGGCGCCAGGATCATCACCCCTGCCGACGAGGAATGGCCGTCTTCCCTCGACGATCTCGCGGGCATCACCGCAGACGGCAACCCCACGCTGCGGCACACCGATCCGCCGCTGTGCATGTGGCTGCGCGGACCGGCCCGTCTCGATGAAGCCCTACAGCGGTCGGTGTCGATCGTCGGGGCGCGTGCCATGACCAGCTACGGACAGTTCGTCGCGTCGGAGTTCGCGTTCGGGCTGGCGGAGCGCGGCTGGACGGTGGTGTCCGGCGGCGCGCTCGGCGTCGACGTCACCGCACACCGCAGTGCCCTCGCCGCCGGCGGCGTCACCTGCGCCGTGCTCGCCTGCGGCATCGACCAGCCACACCCGGTGTCCAACTCGGCGGTGTTCGAACGGATCGCCGAAGTGGGACTCCTGCTCACTGAGTGGCCGCCCGGCACCCGGCCGTACAAGCCCCGCTTCGAGGCCCGGAACCGGCTCATCGCGGCAGCGAACGGCACGGTCCTGGTCGAGGCCGGCGCCCGCAGCGGGGCGCGCAGCGCGCTCGGGTACGCCCGCCTACTGCACCGACCGGCGATGGTGGTTCCGGGCCCGATCACCTCGGCGCTGTCGGTCGGCTGCCACATCGAGCTGCGGCAGCCGCGCACCGTCCTGGTGACCTCGGTCGAGGAGATCGTCGAGGAGGTCGACGGCGTCAGTGAACCGGCGACGTCGACCCGGGGCACTGGACGGCCCGAGCACGCGGACAACACGCTGTAGACGCACGATCCGGTGCCGCCCGGCGGCCTCGACGGACCAGCAACCCGCCGGGCACGGGTGAACGGTCGCGCCGCCTCCGCCAACCTGGCTGCTGCTGCGGCAGCCGGGTTCGTCACCACGGGACCGGCAGGAATCGGCTGCGCAGCGGCCCGCAGCCGCCGGTCGGGCGACCAAGACCAGGTGGGCCGCGGACGCTGCAACACGCGCACCGCCGGCCTGCCACGGCCGCCTCGGACCCAACAGCCGTCCTGAACGGCGCACCGCTGCGCCCGCAACGGTGCCGCAGCGGATGCCGAGGAACCCGCACACGTCGGACTGCACGGCCGTGCGCCCTTGACAGCGCCCTCCAACGCCGCCCGACACAGGTGAGCCGCACGGCCCGAAACGGCCGACCGCCGGTCCTGGGCCAGGACCGACAGCGGCAACCACCAGCGGCCAGTCGAATGGTCGGTCGCCCAAGCACACGGTTGTCCGCGCCGCGGGCGGCCAGCTGCACAGCACATCAACCATCACATCGCGCCGGGCACTGCTGTGCCTGGCCAGGAAGGACACCGCATGACCACACCGAACAAAGCCAAGATCGTCCTCCGGTCGGAGATCGACGTCGTGGCCGCCATCCCGTTCCTGATCGGCTTCACCCCCATCAACAGCCTCGTCGTCCTGGGCCTCACCGGCAAACGCGTCGCGCTCGCCGTTCGGGTCGACCTCCCCGCGGCGGAGCAGCTGCCGCAAGCCGCGGTGGAATCCGTCGACGGGATCGCCGGCCGCATCGCCACGGATGCGGAAACGGCGTTGCTGGTCGGGTTCGGCGAACACGACCGGGTCGCGCCGATCATGGACGCCGCCCTGGCTGCCCTGCAGGTGCGGCTCGTGCCGGTGCGGCAGGCCCTGCGGCTCACCGGTGACCGGATCTTCTGCCACCTCGACGACGGTTGCATGCCGCTCACCGGCGTGCCGTTCGACCCCGACGCCAGTACCGCACCGGCCACGGCGGTCCTCGAGGGACTGGTGGCACTGGCCGACCGTGACGCGCTCGTCCAGCAGCTCGCGTCAGTGCAGGGCCAACACCGGCAGGCGATGGACGACGCGACCGGTCGGGCGATCACCCGCCTGCGGCGCAGAATCTCGGCAACGCACCGAGCCGCAGCGCCAACTGCGCACGACACCGCCGGACACGTCGAGTCGTCGATCATCCACCTCGGCGCCGCCGCAGTTCAGGAGGCACTGACCCTCGCCGCGGCAGGGCAGCAACTGCCGGACACCCACGCAGCGTGGATCACCGTACTCCTGGCGATCCTGCCCGTGCGTGACTACGCGTGGGAACACACCGACGACAGCGACAGCCACCTTCAGCTCTGGACGGACCTCACCCGCCGCGCCCGGACGGATCTCGTCGCCGGACCGGCCTGCCTGCTCGCCTACAGCGCCATGCTGCGCGGCAACGGCGCCCTGGCCGACATCGCCGTGCACCGGGCGCTGGACTCCAACCCCCGCTACTCGATGGCCCGGATCCTGCTGCAGGCGGTCCGCAGCGGCACACCGCCGCACGTCTTCCGCGACGCCGTCACGTCCGCTACGGCCGCTACGGCCGGTGACAGCGCTGGCAGCGATCCAGACCAGCGTGACGAGGCGATCAATACCCACGATGCGGACGGCGACGTCTGCACCGACTGATGCCTGCGAACTCCTGACTGAGACAAGGCGCATCGTGCCGCATCGCAGAAGCAACCAGCGGCGCGGTGCCGAGCGGCCCGACGGTGCCGGTCGTGTGTGAACCGTCGGCACGCGCTGATATCGGCGCTCTCACAGCGCCCGGACCGTCCTATGGCAGCGATCGTTCTGCACCGCCGCACGGTCATTGCTGCGACCGCAGGCCGTCGGGCGTCATTGTCGCAGCGAAATGGCACGCCGCGGGTCCGCTGTAGGCGGGCCACGCTCCGCTGTGCCAGGAGCACCATCCGGCGCCGGACACCTGCCGGCGCCGCCGCACCACACCAACCGGACGACCCTGCGGCGTGGTGCCGCCGGGTCGTGCCCCAACCCGAAGGAGCACGACATGAGCGACGCGCAACGACGGTGGGAGCTCGCATCCATTCCCGACCTGCTCGGCCGGGTGCCGCAGCTGCTCGGGTTCTACCCGAACGACAGCGGCGTCGTCGTCGGCGTCCGCGACGCGTACATCCGCATCGTCGCCTGGCTCGAACTGCCCACCACCACCGGGCCGCGGCAGGCGGCACCCCCGTCCGCGGACGAGACCGCCGCCGTGCTGCACCACATCGCGGCGCAATGCACCGCCGACGACGTCACCGACCTGGTCGTGCTCGGCTACGGCGAGCAGGCACCGGTCGTCGGCCTGTTCGACCTCGCCACCGCTGTCTTCACCGTCCGCGGACTCACGATCATGCAGCTCGTGCGGATCACCGGCGGACACTACGTCGAACACGACCCGCAGCACCCGAACGGCACCGGCGCCCCCGCACCGTTCGACCCGCACACCGGACCCGGCCCGGCGGCACCCGACGCACCCCGCCTGCCGGAACCGGACCGGGCGGCGCTGGCAGCTGCCGTGGCGCCGCAAAAGGACACCACGGCGGCGATGGAAGCGGCGCTCCTGGCGGCGATGGCGCGCTTCGCCACCGCCGACGACGACGCCGCGCCGGTCGGCCGAACCGCGGTCGAGGAGGCCGTCCGCGTCAGCGAACAAGGCTCCGTGCTCGACGACGACGACGCCGCGGAACTGCTCGTCCTGCTCCACGACGGGCAGGTCCGCGACCACGCGCTCCTGCGTACCGCCGGCGACGACCAGCGGCACCTGCAGCTGTGGCTGGACCTCACCCGCCGGGCAGCGCCCGGGTTTGTGGCGGCCCCCGCATGCCTCGCCGCCTTCGTGGCGTGGCAATCCCACCAGCCGACGCTCGCCCGGCTCGCCGTGGACCGCGCCCTGCACGAGGACCCGGGCAACCGTCTCGGCGTGCTCATCCACGCCGCGTTGAGCCTCGGCGCGCCGCCGGAGCTCGCCCGGCGGATCACCGCACGTCTGTGGGCGTCCGGAGAGCAGCAGTAACTGCGGACCGTCCACCCCCGTACCCGCCGAAGCGGCGGCCGCGATGCCACCTCGTGCTTCCGGGCAGGCTGGGACCGCAATCGTCCCAGCCTGTCCGCCGCCACGAGGCGGAGACAGGAGGACACCCTTGATGGCCACACACCACAGCACCACCGCGCCGCAACCCGACGTGCCGCCAGTGATGCGGCCTCATGCCGGCCCGAGCGGGCCCCGGCCACCGACTGCGCGGTGTCCGCTGCCCAGTCCCGCGCCGGGCAGGCGCCATCAACAACGCAGCGATCGCTGCCTGGCACCAGCGGCCGGCAGTTCCCCAAGGTGATCAACACACCGGACGCTGCGCTCGCCATCGCCTGAAGCATGCCTGCGCCGACCGTGGCACCTGGGCGGCCCGCACGCCAGCGTGCTCACAGAGCACAGCAGCGGTCTGCTCCGTGACCGCACCGCCGCTAACCTTGCTCACCAGCCTGGAGTCCCTGTGCGTCAGTCTGCCCACCCATCGACCCTCGACGTTTCACACGTCGTTCAGCGTGCCCTAGCCCCCCGGACCCTCGCAGCACCCATCCGCGAGGTCTCCACGTCCGCCGTACGCATACACACCGCCGGGAACACGACGACGGTCGCGGGGACGTCGACGTGAGCGTCGAAGCCATCACGTGGGCACTCACGTACGCCCCCGGCCTGCCGCCCGCGCTCGTCGCCGTCCTGGTCGGTCTCGCCGACCACGCCGACCCCGCCGGCCGCGGTGCCGCCGCCTCGCAACATCGGCTTGCCCACTACGCCCGAAAGTCGGAGCGCACCGTGCGCCGCGACCTCGTCGAGTTGGAGAAGATCGGCCTCATCCGCCGCGGCGATCAGCGTCGCGTCGCTTACCTGCCAGCCGACCGTCGTCCCGTCGTCTACGACCTCGCCGTCGAACTGCGCCGGGACGTTCCGGCCGACGTTGACGTCCACGCCGTACCCCGATCCGGACGCCCTGCCGGTATTCCACAGGTCAGCCACAACCCCGTGCACGACCGGCAGGACGTACACGACCGCCCGGTCGCTGACGTCCTCTCGCCGTTCACACCGCACGGACGCACACGTCCCGACGACCGGACGCCCACGTCCCCTCGGTCAGTCAACCGGGAGGACGCACACGTCCGCCGAACCCAATCGGAGGAGGAGGTACCTCCACCTCCTCCTTCCCACATCACGGCCACGCAACTCCTCGCCGAACTTCCCGATCCGTGGCGCATCGGCCGCCGCACCATCGAACAACTCACGCCTGCTGTCGCGGAGGCGCTCTCCACCGGCTGGACCGTCGACGCTCTGACCGCGCACCTCATCGCCAACGCCCACGGCGTGCGTTCCCATGCCGCTGTCCTCCGCACCCGGCTCCGCGACCTACCACCGCCGCTGACATCGGTCACGGTGGCCGCCCCGAGGGATGCTTGCCCGCAGCATCCGAACTGGTACGCCGACAACTGCGGTTCATGCCGGTCCGAGCGGCTCGGCGCAGCGTAGATGTCAGGCAACACGGTCGACACCGTCTACGCGGACGTTCGCGGCTTCGACAGCGGCGCAAAGATCAATGGACGCAAACGGCTCGTCGCCGTGGCCGCCGAAGGGGTTCTCCTCCCCGCCGTCAACATCGGCGACCGGCACAGCGCGGGAATACTTATCATCACCCTGGTCAACATCTGCAGCCAGCTCCAGCTGGATCTGGGCCGACGCCGGCTACCAGCGCAGAGCGTTCACCACTGGAATCTCGCCAACCTCGCCGCGAACCCTGCGGACACGGCTGAGGTGGTATCGGCCGGGACTGGCCCGGCGGCAGGACCGGGCGCCAGCCAGAAAGACCACCCGGTGGGCAGGAGGCGAAGGACCGTCAACCCGGCACCGCACCAGCGGATCAGGGCGGGACCGTCCCGTAGCAAGACAGTCTGCCGCATGAGCACGAAAGAACACTCAGCGGCAATGGTCACCGACATTGCCGCCCCGCCAGGTGAAGCGATGCGGTAGGCCACGACACCGGTACAAGACGGCAGCCGGCAGCGGTCGGGGTGCAGGGCTGCGCGCGGATGTCGTCACGCTGCTGCTCACGCTGATCGAAATTCCGGACGGCCCACCCGCATGCTCCCACAGAACGCGGGCGGGCCACTGTACAACCGTGACAGCACGATCATCGTACCGCCGTAACGATCGTGGCTTCACCGAAAGGCGTGGGGTGTATCGCGTGTCGGGGTCCGTCGACATCGTCCTCGCGAACGGTCGGGCGTTGCTGTGCGGGTCAGCGATCCACGACCGGTGCCCTGATCGACCAGTCAAAGGCGACGACGTGCCGTACGGCCCGAGCTACCGATCCCGCACTCGAAGATTCCGAATGCGCGAGACGCCGCCGCGGGCAGGCTTTGACCTTCCGATTCGGCGCTGGGGGCAACGCCACGCTCGGCGTCGCTGGCCAGGCTGGGCGTGAGGCCTGAGACCACGATCGGCTTGGCACGTTTCATGACGGCAGGCGTCTGGCCCGCGGGTTGTTGGCAAGACCTGAACGGACAAGGTCGCCGTTCAATGCCGCATCGAGACCCGGCTCCAGCCGGCACGAGCGAGAGCGAACGCTCCACGAACGGTCCACCGCGTGCGCAGATGCCGACCGACGCGAACCCTGGCCAGAAGCACGTGACCGTCGCCGCGCCGGACAATGACTGGAATGCGCCCGGCAGCGGCCAACACACGATTCGGAAAACGAAGCTTCCACAGCTGCTCGAGAAGTACTTCCGATTGGTCAACCCACAGCTGGGCGATCCGCCCGAGCCGCGCCCGCACATGCAGGAGTGCGGATCGCGACCCCACGCCAAGCGTGACGGTGACGTCGGCGATCACGCGATGCCGGCCTCGGCAAGCCCTAGCGACGGTCCATCGTTGAGCCAGGTTGCGACGTCCACGCGCCCGGGTCCGTGCCGTACCTGATCGGCGAACAGCGCCGCTAGGCCGGCCCGGTCGAGGACCGCAGAGGCCGGGCCGACGTCCGACGGACAACGCTGAGGGCGTCCGCGACGACCTGCGGCGCGAGACCATCGAACGTGGGACGGCTGACCGCCACCACGCTCCCGGCCGCGCCCGGCACGCAGGCCCCGACGAGGCGGACCGCCTCGTCATCGGTGAGATACTGCAGCACCGAGGACAAGATCACCCCGACCGGCCGCCGCAGATCCAGCACCGAGCCGGCGTCCGTGCCGACCTGGCAGATTCGCGACGCCGTGACCGCCGCAGGCTTCGACGGATGGCTCGACGCGGCGCTCGCCGGCACCGCCAAGGAGTACCGGCTGGCGTACCTGCGCCGACACGACCCGTCCGTCACCGCCCGCGACGCCCCCTCCCCCCGATCGGCTGCGGTCGCTGAGCGAGGTCGTCGGCGAGGGTCAGCGCATCGCGTACTGCGGTTTCGAACGGTGCGGCGTCTGATGGCGTCGTCACGATCGGCCGCCGGGGCGCATGCCTCGGATGGTGCCGGCCGGGTGGGGCCCGGGTGGCGTAATCATCGGCGTTTCTCCAGGGCGATGTCGAGTCGGGGATAACGGGGGTCGGCGTTGCGGCGGGCATCGCGGTCACCCCGCCGTTCGTGGTGGGCCGCGCTGTGGACGTCGCCGGTTTGGAGGGCGGCGGGATGCTGGCGCGGGTGTTCGAGGTGGGCGCTGGTCTGTTGGTGCAGACGTCGGGGGCACGTGCGAGTGTGGTCGGGCTGTAGGCGATGGCGGCGCTGATGCAGTACCGGCGGGCGTGGCGGTCCAGGCCGGTGAGCTGGTGGCGGGTGGCGGCGGCCTGGACGGTCGCGGCGACGACCGGCGGGGTGTCGTTCTTGGTCAGGAACAGGATGGTGGGCCGGGTGCCGCCGGTCGGGTCGGTCCAGGCGACGTCGATGGTGGTGCCGGTGTCCCGGAGGATCCGTACGTCACCGGCTGCCGGGTACGACGGCGACCACGAACTCCCGGCAGCGACCGGTACCCCGGCCGGTGGTGTGGCCTGCCGTGCGGTCGGTCGTGTGGTCGGCGGTGTGTCCGCGCCCGGGGTACGGGCAGGCAGGAACGTGGTGATGGCGAGCATCGTGGCGGCGGTCGCCGCCGCGACCGCCGGGCACACGACCGCGGCGACGAGCGCCCAGTAGGGCAGCGACCGGCGTCGTGCCCTCCGCCGGCGACGCGGAGACGGGCCGCGTAACGGCGATGCCGTGGCATGCCCAGACGGTGCGGCATCCGGTGCCCTCGCGCAGCCGCGGGGTTGGACGGTGCGGTCATCGAGGTGGCCGGCGAGTTCGACGACGAGGGGGTGGTGCTGGCCGAGGCCGGCAGCCGCTGCCGGTAGCAGCCTTGCCGCGAGCCGCGCGGCGGCGGTGTCCCCGCCGGCCTGCTTGCGCACCTGGACGAGTTGGATACCGACCCGCACGACGTCGGGGTGGCTGGTGCCGTACTCCTCGGCGAGGCGGGTGTACGCCTGGGTCAGGGCTGGTTCGGCCGTCGCCGGCCGCCCTTGGGCGGCGGTGACTGCGGCGGCGCCGGCTGTTGCCAGCAGCACCGGCCAGCGCATCCGTTCCGGCCCGCTCGTGCCGCGGTCGATGATGTCGCGGTAGCAGGCCGCTGCCTCGTCCAGCTGGTCCTGCGCGGTGAGCAGCCGCGCCTGGGTGATGGTGAGCATGGCGGACTGGTACGGGCCGAGACCCGGCCGCGCGGCGAGCTCGGCGACCACATCGGCGACGCGGTCGGGCTGGCCCAGGGCCAGCAGCGTGTCGGCGAGCATGCGGGTGGCGTCGACCGCGTCGACGTCCTGGACGGCGACGCCGTGCTCGAGCAGGGATCGGACCTCCACGAGCAGCTGATACGCGCCGGTGAAGTCGTAGGCGTCCAGCCGTGCACCGGCCTGGTCGACCAGCGCCGTCGGCGTTTCCGGCGCCGCATGCTTCGCACCGCCCGTCACGGTCCCGCCCGTTACGGTGTGCCGGGGGTGCGTCCGGGTTGGTTGTCCGGTCCTCACGGCACCTCCGGCGACCGCATGCCGACGCGCGGTCGGGCGGTGTGGGCGTGGCCTGTCTGCCGCAGCGGTTGGTTGCCGTCGGCGACGTTCGTCCGCGGCCCGCTGCTACGCCGTCGGCCGGCTGGAACGTTGGCCTCCCGTGCGTGGCCGGGCTCGATGGCACAGGCACTCGCCAGTGTCTGCGGCAGTGCGGTGGACTGGTTCGTGCCGGTCTCGCGGGTAGCGCACGCCGTCACGCCGCCCACGGTCGGGACGGCGAGGATCCTGGTGGCGATGCCGGAGCGGGCGCGCCGGCATCGGCCCAGCGAAGACGGGATCACTAAAAGGTTGCCTTTCATGTCGCCGGTACGACCAGCCGGGGATGGCGCGGCTACGGCAGCCGGGCGACGCCTGCGTAGCCGATCGCCTCGGAGGCCGTGGCGTGGGGCGAGGGATCGCTGTCGGGATGCCACTCCACGATCGGGACGAGGCCGGGGTCGAGTAGGTCGGCACCGTCGAAGAAGCGGGCGACTTCGTCGTGGGTTCGCGGACGGAACGGTCCGTGCCCGGCCGAGGGGTCGGTGAGGGCGGTCAGCCGTCGGCGGACGTCGGCGGGCAGCGGGTCGAACGTGGTGTGGGAGATGGCGAGGAAACTGCCGGCCGGCATCGCGGCAGCGAGTGCGGCGACCGCGTCGTACGGCTGGTCGTCGTCGGTGACGAAGTGCAGGACGGCGATAAGCAGCACCGCGATCGGCTGCGTGAAGTCCAGGGCCGCGCGGAGGTCCGGGCTGCCCAGGATCGCGGCAGGGTCGCGGAGGTCCGCTTCGATGTAGGCGGTGGCGCCGAGGGGGTGGCTGGTGTGCAGCGCCCGGGCATGGGTCATGACGACCGGATCGTTGTCGACGTAGACGACGCGGGCGTCCAGGGCGATGTCCTGGGCGATCTCATGGACGTTCGGAGAGGTGGGGATGCCGGTCCCGATGTCGAGGAACTGCCGGACGCCGGCCTGCGTGAGGTGCCGCACGACCCGTTCCAGGAGCCGCCGGTTCTCCACCGCGGCGGTGCGCAGGTGCGGAAACACCTCGATGAGCCGGCGCGCGGAGTCACGATCGGCCGCGAAGTTGTCCTTGCCGCCGAGCAGGAAATCGTAGCGGCGTGCCGGGTGCGCGACGCTGGTGTCGACCGGTCCCCGCCCTGCCGTGGTGTCCGACGGTCGGGGAGATGGCGACGGCCCGGGAATCGGCGGCGTCGTCGGCGGCGTCATCGTTGTGATCCTTGTGACAGGTCAGCAGGGTGGAAGAGCACGACGCCGGGCCGGACCGTGCACCCCGCCAACGGTGGCAGGTCCGTGCGGAGTGCCGCTGCCAGGAAGAGCGTGCCGGGCGGTGACGGGCATGCGCAGCGCGCCCGGCGCCGGATCAGCGTGGTGGTGCTCGACTGCAGCGCGGTCCGGCCGCCGACCTGGTAGCCGAGAATCTCGGCGGTGTCCGGGTCGATGTCGACGCTGATCGGGTCGCCGCCGCCGTCGGAGAACTCGAACTCGAAGACGCCGCTGTCGTGCCGCGGCGACTGTCCGGGGAACGTGACGCCGGGCAGCATCGCCAGGACCCGCACGACGGCGGCGCGTTGGGCGAGGTCGAGCGTGCGGACGCTGGCCAGGTCCAGCAGGACAGCGACGACGGCGGTCGGACCGCTACCGGCAGGGGCGACCGCGGCGACCACGTCGGCGAGGCGGACCGGGTCCGCCGGGATCGACTCGCCGACAGGACCGTATAGGCTCCCGGCCGCGTACTGCGTCACGGTCGGCACGGCGTCCGGGTCGGATCCGCGCTGTTGCCACAGCAGCCCCGATCCGTCCGGGTTGACCTGCCGAGACGATGTCGTCTCGATGACGCGGCGTCCTGGAGTGCGGTCCCAGCGGACCAACCGAATGCAGCTGGCAGCACCGGCCTGGTGGTCGCTGGCGGCCGGCTGGGCGTGCTGGGCGATCTCCAGCAGCCCGCCTTGGGGTGTGCCACCGGCCGGTGCCGTCAACGCGGACGGCGTCGTGCCGCGCCCGGCGGGCAGCGGCGGGGACCCTGCGCCGGTCGTCTGGTCGGCGGTGACGCCAGCCACCGCCACCAGCATCAAGCCGACGCCGGCCGCGGCGGCGAGGCGGGTCAGGGTGTTGGTCATGTGCGGGCCTCCCGGTTCCTGCGGGCCTGGATCAGTTCGACGATGTCAGCAAAGGCGACGGTGGGCTGCTCGGCAGTGAGGGTTTCGTCGCCGTGGTCGTCGTCGCAGGGGCTGTGGCAGTGCGCGGCGCGGTGTGCTTCGCGTCGCTCGCCGTAGGCGGTGAGCGCGGACTGCCATCGCTGCTCGCGAACGTCCGGATCGATCAGGTCCGGATCGATCAGGTCCGGATCGGTGGGATTCGGGCCGGCGTACCGTTCGAGGGCGTCGAACATGATCGAGACGGCGTCGTCGTGCTGGTGGCAGCCGCCGAGCAGGTACACAGCGCGGATGCCGGTGAGGAGCCGGTCGAAACGTTCCCGGTCACCGGCGGGTGGCTGCTCGTGCGGGACGGTCGACCAGGCGATGCGGGCGTGATGGACCGCGACGGCGCAGCGGCCGACGTTGAGCAGGTAGTCGGCGAGGTCGAGGCGGATCGCGGCCTGATCGAGGGGCCCGCAGTGATCCAGAGCGGCGGTGAGCAGTTGGGTGGCGAGGTCGATGGCGTCGTCGTGGCAGCCGTCCTCGTCCGCCCGGCGCGCGGCGGTCCGGCCGGTGGCGATCCACCGACCCGCCCGGTCAGGCCATCGTTGCCGATCGTTGGTGTACGCGTAGTACGCCCACGCCCGCGGCGATGGGCGCACGTCCGGCCCCGCCGCTGTGGCGACGGCATACATGGTGGCCACAGCGATCAGATCGTTGAGCGGTTCCACGGTCGCCGGGTCGAAACGGGCGAGGCAGACGCCGAGCAGCTGCGACACGTCGGCATATCGCTGCTCTGCGAACAACGCCAGCGCCGCCTCGCCCGCCTCCCGCACCCCGGCAAACACTCCCGTGCCTGCAGCGGGCACGTGGGCAGACAGGTCGGCAGATGCGCTGCCGGATGCGTCGGGTTCGCGCGATACAGCGACCAGGGTGATCAGGCATGACGGTTCGTCGCACCGTTCGCCGGTGTGGTGGGCGCGGGTGTGCGCCTGTCCCTGCTCGGCGAAGGAGCCGACCAGCCCGCGGATGTACTGCCGCTGTTGACGGTCCGGTAGCGCGTCGATGCGCAGCTGGCTGCCGTACGGTGCGGTCTCGTCGTGGCGGTGGCAGCCGCTGTGCATGAACGCCGCCTGCACCGCCAGCCCGATTCCCACGACGTCCGGCTGCGGGTGCCGCTGCTGCCAGGCGTCCACAGCGGCGCGGATCTCTTCCAGGCTCTCCTCACAGCGGCCTTCGCCGTACAGCACCTGAGCGAGTTTCGCGCGGCACACGCCGACCACGTCCAAGCCGTCACTGTCACCACGGGCGGCGGCGTGCCGGACGGCGTCACGCCACCCGGTCTCCTCCGCGTCGAGGTAGCCGTGCCGGCGCAGCACCTCGGCGTACAGGTCCGTCGCCGTCTCGATCTGCGACTCGTCGGTCAGCAGGGTCAGCCGGGCGCGGTGGGCGTACCGGGCCCACGCCAACGCCAGAGGACCTGCCTGCAGATCGGCTCCGGAGTCAGCCAAGCGATCGGCCAAGGGATCGGTGAGGGGGTTGGTCAGGCGGGCGTACCGGTCGGCGATGTCGGCGAGCGGGCCGTGGACAGGCGCGCCGGCCGGGTCGTGCCCGGCCAGCAGGCCCGCACACAACCGCAGCACGATCGCGGGATACTCGGCCTTCGCCTCCACCTCGACTGCTTCTGCGTCTGCATCGCCGTCTGCTGTGCCGTTCATTGGGGTGTGCGTGTCGGTGAGGCTGGTGGGCACCGCGCAGCCTGGGAGCGGGCATCGTTCGCCGCGGTGGAACTGCGCGGTGTGCGCGTGCTGGGCCGGGCCGACCTGTTCGGTGACGTCCAGCAACCCGGCGAACGGCAGCCCAGTGGGCAGGTCGGTGACCCGAAACCGGGCTGCGACATCGGCGGCTTCCTCATGCCGGTGGCAGACGTCCAGGATCACGAACGCGTATGCCATCGCCTCGTATGCGACCTGCGCCGGATGCGGCGGGCACAGCTGCGCCGCGGCGATCACTTCGGCCGCCGCCGCCGCGCACTGACCGGAGGTGTGCAGCGATGAGGCCAACGCACCCTGCGTCCGGACAACGGTGTCCAGGTCGCCACGCCGGCGGGCGTAGTGCACCACCTCCCGGCACGCGTCGTTGAACGCGTCCGTCGGGGCCGGAAGGGCGTTCAACGCGACGGCGAGGGTGTGCGCGGCCTCCTGCAGCATCGCCAGATCACCGTCGTGCAACTGCTGCGCCGCCCGGTGCGCGTACTCGGCCCACGCGATCGCGGACGGGACAACCGCGAGGTCGGCGTCAACGGCGTCGACGTACAGCACGGCGGCGTCGAACAACACCGCGTCTGGGCGGGTCGTCGCCGGGTCACGGTGACCGAGCACGCGCAGCAGCAACGCCCGTGCCTCATCAGCACGGCCCTCGTTGAGCAGCGCTGCGGCGCGTTTCACCGTCGTCCGGGGCGTCAACCGCGGCATCCGCATTCTCATCGCTCGGTCACCGCCTGACCCGTCGGCACGATCGTGCCGGCACACTGCACCCCTGCGGGTCGAACCGTCCGCGTGGCTGCGGTCAGGCTGACGTCGCGCCGCGTGTGGCGGTGACCGCATTCTCCATCGGTGGCGATCCGGCGTGCCCCACCGCGACCGATGGCGGGCCGTACGACATTGCGGGCGCGGGCTGGATCAGCAGCCGAACACCCGCGTGTCCGCCCAGGTTCCCGCCCATGTTGCTGCCTGGGTGCTTGGCTAGTGGGCACGGGCTGGCATCGGGTCACTGGGCGCCCCGATCATCGCCGGCAGCGGCTGTGGTGAGGGTGTGGTCGAGGCGGCGGGCGCAGACCGCCTGGTGCAGGATCTGGCTTGCGGCGAGCATGGCGAGGAACTCGCTGCGGGCGCCGCTCGCCGTGGCACTGCCGCCAGCGCTGGCGGCTTCGCCGAGATTCAAGTCGGCGGCGTCGATGACCTCGGCGGCGTCGTCGGTTCGGCCGCAGGCCAGTAGCATGCTCGCGACCTGGAACGTCAGCGGCTCCGACACCGGGTCGGTCGGGTCGTGGCGGGTGCTCCACTGCCGCCACGCGGCGGTGGCGCCGCGGATCGCTTCACCGCACCGGCCCGTGTCGTGCAGGTGCGCGGCGAGCGTGATCCGGGCTTCCGGGTGGGCGTCGACGTCACCACGGTCCAGATGCAGCTGGATCACGTCGCGCCGCAACGCGCGTGCCTTGCTGTGCTGGTTGCGGCTGGTCAGGACCAGCGCGAGGGTCTCGGTCGTCTCGATAGCGGTCGAATGGTCGATGCTGTGCAGGGTCCGGGCTGCCTGGTAGGCGTAGCGGGCCCACGCGACATCGTCCACAACCGGGCCGGACGCCCCGGAGGTTGCCACGGGTGCCGGGTCGGGTGCCGGGTCGACAGCGCGGGCGTACAGGAGGGTTGCTCTGATCAGCAGCGGATCGGGGCATACGGTGGCCGGGTCGACGCCGCTGAGCGGGCCGGCGAGCAGCGCGACGATGTAGGCGTCGTCGCCGTCGTGCTCGGGCAGGTCCTCGGCGATGCACGCCGCCGTCGCCCAGTCGATGGTGTCCACCGACGTCAGTGTCGGCGGACCGGCTACCGCAGGGTGGCCGGGCGGTGCGCCGCCCGCAGTGTCGCGGGTCGAACGTTGCTGCGTCATCGGTGACGGTCGCTTCCGGGAGGTGTGGTGGTTGGACGGTGACAGCGGCTGAGGTTGCTGAGGTGCCGCCAGACGCCGGTCGTGAGGTCGTGGAACGCTGGAACGGCGCACCGGCCGTCGCAGCCGCTGACGTCCAGCGGCAGCAGCGCAGCGGCGCCGGCAGGTGTGCCGGCAAGGGCGTGCAGCGCGCGGATGAAGGTGCCCTCGAACCCGGTGGCGTCGGGCGGCGGCGGCACGGCGGCGGCGTGGGACCGGTCGTCGGGTCCTTGCTGGTGGCGGCGTGCACGGTTCGGTCGGCCGTCGGCGTCGACGGGGACAGATGTCCGGGAGGCGCCGGGTCGGGTCATCGGCGTCATGGGGCACCGCTGCTGGTGATGGTGATGTGCTCGGCCGGGCATGGGGTGCCATGGGCGGTGCAGTGCTGGGCGAGGGCCGCCGTGGTCAGTGACGCGGTCGACGTGCAGGCTCGGATGTGGGCGCGGGGTTCACCGTCGGCGTCTGGTACGACGTGCACGGTGTGGGAGGCGACGCCGCGGTGCGCGTTGAGTGTCTGTTGCAGCGCGGCCACGCTGACCTTCGCCGTGTCCGCCGATCCGGCGCGGTAGTGCCGGGCCCGGTCCAGGCGGCGTAGCGTGAGCCGGCCGTTGCCGTCGATGGTGCCGATGTCGCCGCTGGTACGCCACTGCCCGGCCGGTGTGCACGGCTGATCGGCGCGGTGCGCGGTGGCGCCGCTGCTGCTGGACGCCTCGATCAGCCCAGCCACGCCAGGCGGCGTCGGTCGGCTGGCCGGGTCGACAGTCCGCAGCAGCACGCCGGGCAACGGGGTCAGCATGGCGGGGACCCGGCCGCCGGGGGTGCTGAGGGCGCCGTCATAGACCGGGGCGTGATACCAGGTGGAGACGGCTGCGCCGGTGTGCGCGGTGAGCGCGGCGAGGTAGCCGACGTTGATCGCTGGGACCGCCGCCGGCAGCACGATCCGGCGCACAGTGCCGGTGGCGACCTCCAGCCCGCCGGTCAGGTCGCCCTGCTGCTGGATCAGGGCCATCACCTGCCCGGCGGCGAGGATAGCCCAGTCGGCGCCGGTCCGTACGACGGTGTCCAGCCAGTCCTGCGGGCTGAACTCGGGCCGTAGCACGACCGTGCCGCCGAGCAGCAGCTGCCGCACCGCCGTGTCGAACACCGGCCCGGCGTACAGCGGCGCGCACAGCAGCGCGGTACCGCCGATGATGAGGCCGAGCGCGGCGGAGACCGGCGAACTCGTGGGTGGCAGCCCGCCGGCGACGGTAATCTGCCGGCCGCCGGGTTCGGTGTGCAGGTGCGCCCGCCACGGCTGGCACCAATGCCCGATCTCGTCGGTCTGCCGCAACAACGGTTCGAGCAGGGTCATGCGGGTGCCAGCTGGGACCGGCATCGGGATGCCGCCGGACAGCCACACCCCGAGGGCCGCGACGACCGTCGCCGCGCTCGGGTGGGCCGCGACCGGCACCACGAACCGGCCGCCGACCCGGTGCCCGGCCCTGGCTGCGTGCCCGGCCTGCCACAGCTCGGCATAGGTGATCGTGCGGTGCGCGTCGATGACCGCGGGCCGGTCGCCGTGGCCGACGGCGAGGTCACGCAGCCGGGTGAGGATGTCGGTGACGGTCGCCGAAGCGGTCGGCGCCACGAGCGCGGCGATGCTCATCATGCTCGTCACGATCGGTTCCCGGCACGGCTGGACGGCGGTGCGGCGTGCGCAGCAACAGCTGCCGATGCGGTGGACGAGTCCGGCGGGTGAACAGCTGGCCCGGCGGCGCGGCGACGGGCACCCCCGTGAGGGCGCATCGTCACGCCGGCCGAGGTGAGGTCGAGGTGGACGGTGCCGTAGCTGCAGCCGATCGCGGCAGCGACCTGACGGATCGACTGCAGGTCCTCGACGTAGCGGCGGATCATGTCGTCGCGGACGGCCGGTGCGCTCCACCGCCCTCTGCCCGGACTGTGCTGGTGCTGCTGCGACATTGGATCCCTCAGCGGACCATTCCGGCGGGCAACGGGCGGTAAGGCGTCGAGGGGCGAGCGTGGGATGGGTGCGGGGTGGGGTGGCCGCAGCCTCTGGGATGCGCAGGCCGTGGCCGCCCCGCGTGGATGGCGGCTGCCTTCGGCGGTGAAGGTCCACCGCCCCCCGTCCGATGGTCTGGGCTGCCGCTGCGGGCGTGCTCGAGCAGACCGCTTTGGCTCTGCTGCCGGCGCGCTCAGCCGTAGACCTACACGTGGCGCAGGAACGGGGGTTCCGCTGCCACGCTGCACGGCCTCGTTTGGGGCACCGCGTGCGGCGCTCATCCGCGCCTCGCCCGCACGAGCGACCGTGGCGGGCACTGCCCGGCGGTCATGACTTGGTCACCGCGGCGACCAGGTCAGCGCGCTGCGCTGCGGGCCGGTGCAATTGAAGCCGGAGGGTGAGGGCGACCGCAGCCGTGCCCTCAACGGTCGTTGCCGTCACCAGGCCCGGAAGCCCCAGCTTGACCAGCGAGGTCTGCAGGCCGACCGTATGCCGGTGAGCCCCGAGGGCGTAGCGGCGGAGGCTGTCGCGGTCGGTGAACGCGATCGGTGCCCCGCCGGATCCCGGTATCGGTCGGGTCGCGGCGGCGGCGAGCTGGTCGGCGACCGGGCCGAAGTGGGTGCTGTGCCGCCAGACGCGGCTGCGCCACGCGGCCAGGTACGCAGCGGGGTCACGGTCCGGGTCCGGGTGCCCGTCGCTGGTCAGCCGGACCGGGGCAAGCGCGGTCGCCAAGTCGACATCGTGCAGGACGAGCCGGCAATCGCGTCCGTGGCCAGAGCCCAAGGGCTGGCACATCCATCCGTTCCCGCGGTCCCGGACCAGGTTCTGGACAGGGCTCTGGACAGGGCTCTGGGCGGGGTCGACGTGGACGAGTTGCCCGGCTCGGAGGCTGTACAGCGTCGCGCCGACAGCAGCGGCGGGTGCACGGACGGCATCAACCTTGTCCAGAATCCGGGCAGGTGCGCGCAGGGTCAGCATGCGATCGCGTCCTCACGATGGTCGGCGTCAAGGGTTGGGGCAGACGAGGGCTGGTCAGGTGCGTGGTGGTCGGACTGGTGGCGACCGGTGGTGTTGCGGCGATCGGTCAGGTACTCACTGGCGAAGTGCTCGTAGACCTCGAGTCGTTTGCCGGGCATGCAGATGACATGCGTCCAGCCGTCGTCCGGCGGTGGCAGCGGCCAGCGCGCCCGCAGCTGCTCCGACGGCGCCGGCAGGACCACGGTGAACCCGAGCGGATGCCGCCAGGCAGGCACGTCCGCAGCCGTGAACAGCTCCACCAGCGCGGCCGCGTCACGCCGGCAGGCAGCGGCCCGTTCGCGCAGCCCGGTCATGCCGAAGCCGCGCAGGGCGGCGAGCATGAGCAGCGGGGTGTGTCCGGACCGTGACCCGGCGGGTGTCAGGTCCGGGGCGCCGGTGTAGGTGGGTGTCTCGTCCGCGGCCGGGCACCGGTCGGTGCGCAGCAGCACAGCGCCGCACGGCGTGGGGATGCCGAGGTATTTGTGGCCGGAGATGTTGCAGCTGTCGGCCAGGTCGAACCGTGGCCGGTCGGCTGGTTCCAGCATGGCGAGGGGGATGCCGGCCAGGGCCGCGTCGGCGTGCACCCACCGCCGGTCATCAGGGACGTCGGCGGCGTCGAGGGCGGCGTGGATGGCCGGGATGTTATCGACGGCCTCGACCATCGTGGTCCCAATAGTCGCCACCACCGCCACCGCCGCGCCGGCCGGGCGCTGCGCCACCAGTTCGGTGAGCGCGGCGACGTCCATCACCCCGTCCAGGCCCGCCGGAACCAGCTGCAGCCGCATGCACAGCTCATCGGCGACCTTCGCCACGCACATATGCGCCGCGGTCGAGGTGTAGACGACGACATGGCGGCGGAATCGGCGGCGGGCCTGCAGCAACGCGGCCCGGATCGCTGAGGTGCTGCCCGAGGTGACGAACCCGGTGACCAACTCCGGCGGACAGCCGAACAACGCCCCAAGCGCCCGGATGAGCTGCTGCTCCAGCGGTAACGAGTGCCCGGAGAACCCGGAGGTCGGTGCGAACGGGTGCCCGACGTTGTTCAAGGTGACGTCGAACAGGCGCTGCACCATCGAGACGTCGAAATCCACGGCGTTCGGGTAACCGATGTCGAACTCTGCCCCGGCCAGCCACCGCCGGTGGAGATCCCGGACGTCGGCGAGGGTCAAAGGTCCCGCAGTCATCAGCGCCACGCCGGCCACCCCCAGTAGATGGTCCGGGTCAGCTCGGCCAGGAAATGCCACACGTACGCGGTCGGGTCAGTCGGCCAGATGCTGTTCAGCGCAAGCTTGGACTCCCACGGCAGGAACGGTGGCCGGCCGTCTGGGTTGAGCGACGTGCTGGCCTGCCTGTCGATGCGGTGATACTCCTTGCCAGCGTGCCGCATGACCCTGATCCGGCCGCCGTCGGTGAGCTGGACCAGGACCTCGCTGGGGACGTCGTCGCCGGACATGATCCGGCCCCGCAGCCGCTTCCACGGACCGTAGACGCTGGTGTCCAACGTCGACAGCGCCACCCCGAGAAACTCCGGCTGTCGCCGCAGATCCTGCGGCGTCCATCCCTCATCGGCCTGGTTCGTCAACTGCGCCCGCACGTCGAACCTCGAGCCCTGCTGCCGCCAGCCGCGGTGCACAAGCATCGCCATCTCCTGCAGCACCGCTGCCGGGTCCGCGACCCGGTCGCTCAGATGCCACGTCCGGACGTCGGCGCGTAGCTCGAGCCGCAGCATGCCTTGGTATTCGAACGGCACGGCGAACAGCAGCACCACCAGCGTCGGGCTCACCGGCTTGTTGTGTCTCAGCTTCCACGCCGCCTCGGCATGGTTCGCGGTGATATCGGACAGGCGGCGGACCACCGCCCACCGCAGATCAGCCACCGCCGAACGCTCGTCGAAGTCGAGCTCCGCGTCCGGGCGGCGCGGCACCGTGTCGACCAGGTCCGGTGACGGAGGTCGCAGGTCGAACGGATGCCGCGGCCACGGCATCCCCACCAGCTGCGGCCCCGGCGGCCCTGGCGGCTCCTCCGCCTCCTGCACCGGCTCAGCCGACATCACCTGCCCGGACGCGGACTGGACGGGAGCGGTCGCTGCACCAGCTGAGGCGATCCCGCCAGGAACGGGTCCGGGGTACGCGGGCGGGGTCGCCGGGGCACCGTCGAAGTACGGCGGTCCCTCCCGGTGACCGGCCTGTGCGAGCCGCTGCCCGGTGCTGTCACGTTCGCCGCTATCGTCACCTCGGCCCATGACTGCGCCGTACTCGGTCCCGGCGTATTCAATCCCGGCGTATTCCGTCCCGGCGGGCTGCTGAGCTGGGCGCCCACCGTTGCGGGTTGCCGGGGCAAACCACGTGGTGTCGGCGCCAGTCGAGGCGGTGCCGCGGGCCACGCCAGACGTCGGCTGCTGATCGGTCGCGTCGGAATCGGCTGCGGGCCGGACCAGATACAGCGGACGCCGTGCCGGCTGCTGCGAGTAAGTCCCGTCATTGTCGGGATACGGTTGAGGTTGACTAGACACGGAAACCCACCTGCTGGTCTGGGACCATGACCTCGTCCGGGCGGCCCCTGCCGACTGCGGCGTACCGGTCCGGCCACAACCGCCGCACCCGACGCGCGTACCAGAACCCGGCCACGATCGTGACCAGCACCAGCACCGGGATCACCGCCTGCAACCCGACGCTGGTCACCCCGAGCAACGCCGCCTGGTTGACCACGATCACCGCCACCAGGGCGCTGCCGACGATCGCGCCCAGCACCGGACCAGCAGTCCGCACTATCAACGGATCGCGGCCAAGGCCGCCGCCCTTACGGAAATAGAACACGGTCGCGATCGATACACCGACCAGCGTCACCAGCACCCCGACCGCAGCACCGGACGACAACCAGATGAACATCCCGCCGATCGGATCGACCCGCAGCAGCGCACAGACCCCGATCACCGCCACCGCGATCCCGCTCTGCAACAGTGACGCCGGCGCCGTCGCCCCCGCCATCCGTCCCCCGATGCGACCGACGTCAGCCAGCCACGCCGGGATCACCCCCTCCCGGGCGATCGCGTGCACGTATCGGCCGATCACCTGATGAAACGAGAGTGCTGAGATGAAGAAGCTGGTCAGCATCAGCAGCTGCGCCAACGCCACCATCCCGCCGCCGTAACCCGCTGCGACGATCGTGAACGGGAACCCCGTGTGACCGGCGTTGCGGGCCTCCGCGACGATCTGGTCCGGGCCGGTCCACACCGGCAACGCCCACGCCATCGCGCAGTACAGCACCGGCAGCACCAGCAACGTCGCCACGGTCGCGTGGACCATCGTCTTGTCGGTCTTGCCCTCCTCCGCGTACGCCGCCCCGCTCTCCACCCCCACGAACGCAGCAACCGTCAGCGCGAACACACCACCGACCGTCGCCCGCTGATCCCACAACGCCCCGACCGTCATCGGCGCCGCACTGACCTGCCCGTCGTGCGGGTGGGTGAACGCGGCCAGGATCACCGCGCCGATCATCACCAGCTCGGCCACACCGACGACCGCGATGAACACCTTGCCGAGCGAGAAGTTCGCCAGCCCGAACACCGCCACCAAACCCCACGCGGCCAACGCCCAGCCCGTCCAATGCCCGACCCCGGTCAGCTCGGCCGTGGTCGCGCCGAACAGGCCGTACAACGAGATCTGAATCGCGTTCGTCGCCGCGAACATCAGCACCCCACCCGCAATCCCCCAGCTCGGGCCGAGACCCAACCCCAGGAACGCATACGCTGGCGCGGCATTGCCCTCCCTGTTCGTCATCGCCAGGTAGCCGACCATCAACAACGCCAGCGCCGCCCCGACGACCAAGAATGCGAGGGGCGTGCCGAGCACACCGGTCGTGGCGTACGTGTTGACGACACCACCGACCAGGACCGCCATCGGCGACGTCGCTCCGACCATGAACTGCAGGGCGTTGAAACTATTGATGTGTCTGCGGATCAAGCCTGCTGCCGGGCGCATACCCCATCACCCCCAGACATCCCGTACAGCGGAGCCGCCGTCGGGCAGCCCAGCGAGCTGCACCCCTGCCGATGCACGGCGAACACTGACCACGCCATCGGCGCCACCGTCACCGCAAGTGGCCGGACCGGACCCCGCCGCCAGAACCGACGCGTACGAGCGGCACGCCGCCACGCCCGCGACAGATCCGCCGTGAACTGCACGAAGTCGTGGCTGGTCGGGCCCGCGCCCACGGTGGGCCAGTCGATCCGCACCGCGTATCCCTCGCGATCAGGGTCCGGTTCGAACATCCGGCGCAGGAGGCCGACCCGTGAGTTCCTGAACAGCGGGTCCGTCGGTGACATCAGAAAACTCCCCATGACTACGTTCAAGACAGTCGACGACACGACCGACCAAATGCGTTTGTTCATCGGCCGTGCGCGGACAGATCAAGATCACTCCGACAACTAAGGTGAGATCCGCCGATCGCCGCCTCACCTGACAACGACGACCGGCGGAAGCCAAAGGAACTGGCAGGGCACGGCCGTGACCGGCACCGAACAACTGCCGCAGATTTGCAGCAGGGCGGACCTGCGAATAGTGCGACGGACGCGGCCGTACGCATCAGCACAACCTCTTCCGAATCGGTTTGAACCTTCGAAGGGGCGGTGGCGTGCCGGCCTGTCCGGCTGGCGACTGCCCCACCACTGTTGAGCGCGGGGTCATCGGCGGGCGCCCGCGCGAGCGCACAGGCGGCGACGCCGGCCTGGCGCTCGGACGCCGATCGATGCGTTCGGCCGCCACCCGGGCGCCGCCGAGGTGCGTTGCTCATGCTTGGCCGGCACGCAACGGCGGGACCGCACGTCCCACGCAGCACGGCAGGAGATCCCGGCCTGGACGGCCCGCACCGAGCGCAGGCGCAGACCGTGGACCGGCCAGTCCCGGCTGCCGTGATGGCGGGCCTGTCCACCGCATGCCTCCCGTGCTGTGTCTGCGGCGGCGTCCCGGGTGGGACGCCACAACGTGCTGGCGCGACCGCCTCGGGCCGCTTGCTGAACCGCTCGGCCCGTGGCCTGGCCCGCGACGACCGCGCACCGATGCCGAGACCGTCGATGTCGTGCTCGGGCAGCGCCTGTCGCTCGTCGGAGCGCCCGACGGGTTGGATCGGCACCCAACGAGCCCGGCTAACTTGGTCGCCACGCGACGCTCGCGGCGGCCAATCCATCCAGAAGTCAGACCCGAGACGGCCGCGGACCGAGATCGCCCGCTGACGCTCGCTGACATCTATTTGCTCGGCGTGGCAGGCGGGACGCCAGAGGTCAACGTGGTACAAGCAGCGGCGCGCGCGCTTGTACCACGGGTGCGTGCCGCATGCGCTGCGCCTTGACGGTGGCTGGAGCGTCGGCGTCATGGCTGTTCGCGAGGTCGGCGGCCGGCACACAAGCCCACGAGCATCGCGGCGATCAGCGGTCCGGTCGAGCCGGTTGGTGAGGCTCCAACTCGAGATTCGCCCGGCGCAGGTCCCGGCAACGATGCCGCCCAGCCCTCCATGACGTTTCGTCGGCGCTGTCAGGACGGTGCTGGCCGCCATATTCCGTACGGCATGCAGTTGCCCGCCCGCGCCGAGCGCCGTGTCGGCGGCACGCGCAAACGCTTCGGTGGCCCGCCGATATCCGTTCTCGACCAGATTGACCAGCGACCGGGAGTACATGATCTGCTTCGCCAGCGCCGCTTGTGACAGCCCGCGGGTCAACCGCCACGTTCGCAGCGCCGCAGCGAACGTGGCCGCCCGCGGCTCGGGCGTCGTCGTAGACGGCGCACCGTGCGTGCTGACGCATCCCGTCGTGCTCACCGCATCCACTCCTCACGGCCATGAACCGCGGCCCGACCCACCGGCGGTCGGCCGAGCGTCGCGCGGAACATGGACGACCGTATGTACGGCGGTGGATGGGTGCAGGCACGGTGAGGGAGGGACACTGTCAGTGCCCCTCTGCCGCCTACGGGCTGGTTACGGTGTCAGACCGGCTGCTTCGAGCAAGGGGTCGAGGTCGGCGCGGATTGATGGCGTGCCATGTGCGCCGAGCTGCCGCAGTGTCTCGCGGGCGATCGGGTTGTAGCGCAGTTCGGCCCGCGAATCGTGCAGGACGCGGCCCATCATGTGCACGGCAGCGACGGGGTTGTCGCGGCGGGCGTAGCAGCGGGCGGCGTCGATGTGGAAGGTGAGACGGCGTTCAACCGACGCGGCGTTACGGGCGTCGGTGCGTTCGATGAGGTCGAGGGCTTCGCGGGTGCGGCCCAATTCGATCGCGGTGGAGATGCGATGCAGGGCCACGTTCGTCGGCCCGAACACCATCCGGTGATGGTTCGTCTCACCGGTGCGGGCGGCGATCGTTGCTGCGGTGTCGAGCAGGTTCCAGGCGTCACGGGCGTCGTCCTCGCGGGCGGCCTCAGTGGCCCCGAGCAGGTGCAGGCCACCGAAGACAGCGAGCCGCGCCGGGGTGGGAGTATCGCCGAGCTGGGCGTCGAGGTGGGTGATCGCGGTGCGGACGACGCTGCGCGCCTGCTCGGTCTTGCCCTGCGCGGAAAGGATCATGGCGAGGTTCCACGCCGCCGCGCCGGCGAGGTCGGGATCGTCCGCGTCGAGCGCGCAGGTGACGGCCCGGTCAGCGACGACCCAGGACAGGTCGTACTCGCCGACCCGCTTGGTCCAGGTCCTCGCGAGTTGGTACGCGGTGCTGGCCATCGCCAGCGCGTCCCGGCGCTGCTCGCCAGCGGACGTGTTGACCTGCGCCTGGGCGAGGCGGATGACTTCGGTGAGGTACTGCCCGACCGCGTCGTAGCGGAAGCTCGACGGTTCCTGCCAGGTGCCCCAGGCCCGGCCGACGAGGCGTCGCAGTCGCTCCAAGCCCACCGGTTCGGTGCCGTGGCCGCGTTCGAGGACGGCGGTGCGGACCGCATCGGCCGCCGGATGGCCGCGCCGGCCGTCCGGCAGCATCGACATCGGCACCCCGGTCAGGTCCCGCAGGTCGGCGACGCGCAGGACCTGCGCGAACAGCACCAGCTGCGCGAAGCGGGTCACGGTCCGGGCTCCGGACTCGATCTTCTTCATCATCGACAGCGAGATGCCGGCCAGTCCGGCGAGTTCCTCCTGGGTGAGGCCACGGCGCATGCGGTGTTGGGCAATGCGCTGGCCGATCGCCCACTCGTCGATCTCCATACCGTCACCCCATCGCACACGTCCGGCCCGGCTGTACCCCTATAAGGTCGGCGCGGCCTGGCAGACTCAAAGGATGATCGCTTCTCGGTCCGACCGTCGGCTGATCCTCTGGGATATCGACCATACGCTCATCGAGACCCGTGGAGTGGGCGGCGAACTATATGCGAACGCTTTTGAGACCGCTACCGGCACTCCGATGGTGCGCAAGGCCGACGTCACTGGGCAGACGGAGCTGTCGATCCTCACCGCGACCCTGCGCCTACACGGCATCGCCGAGGACGAACCCCACCTCGCCCGGTACACGGCGGTGCTGCCGGCCGAATACCACCGGCACCGGGCCGAGCTGGCCCGGCGCGGCCGAGTCCTGCCCGGCGCCCAGCAAATCCTCGCCGCGCTCGCCCGCCGGCCGGAACTGGTGCAGTCGGTGCTGACCGGCAACCTCCGCGAGGTCGCCCGGATCAAGCTCGAGGTGTTCGACCTCGACCGCTACGTCGACCTCGACGCCGGCGCCTACGGCGACGACGACACCGACCGGCCCAAGCTTGTCGCCATCGCCCAGCGCCGTGCGTCGGCGAAGTACAGCACGGCCTTCGACGGAGACAACACCGTCGTGATCGGCGACAGCAGCCACGACATCAACACCGGCCTGCACGGTGGCGCCCACGCCGTCGGCGTCGCCTCAGGCGGCGAGTCCGTCGAGCAGCTGCTCGCCGCTGGTGCCGTCGCCGCGTGGCCGGACCTCACCGACACCGCCGCAATCGACGCATTCCTGCTGTCCTCACCGGTATGACGCAGCCGCGCCACTCGACGAACGTCAGCCACATGCCAGGCCCGGCCGACGTACCCGACGGCACCGGCTTCGAGGCACTGATCTTCGACTGGGACGGAACCCTCGTGGACTCCCGCGAGGTCTGCTACCTCGGGCTGTTCTGACCTCCGCGTAAAAGACACCAGGCCGTTGAACGTCGATGCGAGGCGCTGCGGGCCGGTGTACGGATGTGCCACGACGGACCACAGACGCAGGGTGGACCTGATCGCCAGGACGCATCGGACCTACCGTCCACTGAGTCGGCAGCGGCGGTCCCCCCTCCTCCATCGGGGGTTGGTACAAAAGCCGGTCAGCAGCGATGTACCCAACGTGAATGGGTCAGCGGTTCACGGACGCGAATATGTTGCGGGGACGACTGAGGCGGGTGCGCTCCGGCATTAACGGTCGCATCCTGGCGAGAGGAGTCCGAGATGCAGGGCAATCGGCCGGGCCTGTCCCTGACCGGCGGGCTGGCGCAGCAGCCGGTGGAGGGTGCGGGCCGGTTCGAGCTCGACGTGCGCATCGTCGAGTCCGGTGAGCTGGATCGGGTGCTGCTGGCCAGCACCGACGACGGTTGCGACACCCAGAAGCAAGGCGACTGCTGAGACCGGGGCTCGCCCGGACCGGGCCCACCGGGCCCGGCGAGCCCCGTGGCATCGCGGTGGTAGGTGTCCATCATCGAGTTCGGGGAGTCGGGTATGCGCCGGCTGTGGTATCAGCCCCGCGATACTGCGCTTCTGCGGGCCAGCACGCATCTGCCGGATGCCGGTGGTGGCGAGTGGTGGCCTGCTGCGGGGGACGAGGATCGGCTCGAGGTATGGGTCGGCTGGCTGGGCAAGGTCTGGCAGGACCGTCGGATCGTGGAGTCGGTCGCCGTGTCGAGTCCAGTGCTCGCCGAGCAGATCACGGCGGCGATTGACGGCGGCGGAAAGGGCGACGTGGCGCGGGTGCGGCGGCTCGCGGTGTCGCTGGGCCGGTACCTGGCACGTATGCGCGGGCGGGCGACGCCGTTCGGGTTGTTCGCCGGTGTCACCCCGCTCGGCTTCGCCGCCACGGGGTCGCTCGTGGGGTCCGAGGCGCACCGGACATGGGTGCGGGCCGACGCCGCTTGGCTAGCCGAGGTGGTGTCCCGGCTGGAGGCGTGCCCGCAGCTGCTGGCGCGGCTGAGGGTGGTGGGCAATGATCTGGCGGAGATCCGCGGCGGTCGCGTGACCATCCCGGGGACGCGGGCGGTCCAGGCACGGGCTGGTGCGGGCCGCCATGAGGTGTCGGTGGCGTACAGCGCGGCGGTCCGGGACGTGCTGGGGGCCGCGACCGCTCCGGTTGTCGTCGCCGACCTGGTCAGCGCCCTGTTTCCGGACGATGCCGCGGCAGCCTCGGCGATGCTGCAGCAGTTGGTGGCGCACGGCGTGCTGATCACCAACCTCCGCCCGCCGTCGACGACCGTTGACGGCCTGACCCATGTCCTCGACCAGCTCGCCACCGTGGACGCCGATGGTGTCGACGAGGTTGCGGCCTTGATGTCGGCGCTGCGCGAGGCCCGCGCCGCCGTCCGGACACTGCAGCAGACGCATTGGCTCGACGGTGCCGGCCGGCATGCGGTTGCTGCGCGGCTGCGGCGGATCGCCGAGGTGCCGCAGCCGCTGATGACGGACGTGCGGCTGGACTGCACGGCGACGCTGCCGCATCGGGTGGCGACCGAAGCGGCAGCTGCTGCCAGCATACTGGTGCGGCTGGCGCCGCACCCCGACGGCGACCCTGCGTGGCGCGCGTACCGGCAGCGGTTTCTGGACCGCTATGGGCTCGGTGCGGTGGTGCCGCTGCTCGACATGGTCGACCCGGTCCGCGGCATCGGGCTCCCTGACCACTTCGCCCAGCCCGCACACTCGGCTCCGACGGTTCGGTCGGGGCGGCTCGCCGGGCTGGCGGGGCTGACGGTGCGGAATGAGCGTCTGCTGGTGCTGGCTCAGCAGGCCGCCCTCGACGGTGCTGGCGAGCTGGTGCTCGACGAGACGGCGATCGACGCGGTCACCGGAGACGGACCGGCGCCTCGGCCGGTGCCGCATCTTGATCTGTGCTTCGACCTGCGGGCGGCGTCGCTGCCGGATGTTGTGGCGGGCCGGTTCGCGCTCGGGGTCACCGGGATCGGCCGGACCGCCCTGGCCACCGGCGGCCGGTTCCTCGACATCGTCCACGAGGCCCCCGTCGCCGTGGGGTTGCCTGCTGCCGTCTGGGGCGCCGAACCGGTGCAGCTGTCGTTTCCTGCGCTGGACGCGCGCGGCGGCAACGTGCTGCGGGCGCCACAACTGCTGCCGCGGGTGCTGCCGGTCGGTGAACACCGCGAACGTGACACCGATATAGACCTGCGTGACGTTGCGGTCACCGGCGATCCGGACCGGTTGTGCCTGCTGTCGCTGTCCCGCCGGCGGGTGATCGAGCCAGTGATGGCCAACGCCGCCGCCCGACACGCCATGGCGCCGCTGGTGCGGCTGCTGGCCGAACTGCCCACGGCATGGTGCACGCCGATGTCGCTGCTGGACTGGGGCGCTGCCGACGTGCTGCCGTTCCGGCCGCGGCTGCGCTACGGCCGGAGCATCCTCTCCCCGGCCCGGTGGCGGATCAGCCCGGCCGATCTGCCCGGCCCGGCCGCCCCCGGACCGGTCTGGGAGAAGGCGCTCGAGCGGCTGCGCGAGCGGCTGCGGCTGCCGGCCTGGGTGTACGTGGGGACGGGAGACCAGCGGCTGCGGCTGCACCTGGACGAGCCGATGGACCGGGCGCTGCTGCGCGGCCACCTCCACCGCACCTCCGACCAGCCCGTGCTCGCGGAGGCACCCACTCCCAGCGATCACCGCTGGTTCGGCGGCCGGGCCCACGAGATCCTCCTGCCCCTGGCCACGACGCTGCCACCGGCGCCACCACCAGTCGTGCTCCGCGGGCGTGCTGACCTGTATCCGATCCGTCCGGTGCAGGACGTCCTCCCGGGCGGCCCGATCTTGTCCGCGAAGCTCTACGGCCCCGTGGAGCTGGCCGGCACGATCCTCACCGAGCACCTGCCGCGGCTGCTCGCCGCCTGGCCGGCCCCACCCCCGTGGTGGTTCATCCAGTACGAGGACCCGGCACCGCATCTGCGGCTACGGCTGCACGACGTCGAGTACGGGCTGGCCGCCGAGCGGGTCGGTGCGTGGGCGGCCGACCTGCGCCGGCTGGGTCTTGTCGCCGATCTGGCGCTGGTCACCTACCGCCCGGAGACCGGCCGGTTCGGCACCGACGAAGCGATGGCCGCCGCCGAAGCGTTCTTCGCCGCCGACTCCGCCGCTGCCGTCGCCGAACTGGCCGCGGGCCGTCGGCTCGACGACTCGTACCGGCATGCGCTGACCGCCGCCAGCCTCGTCGACCTCGCCGCCGCAGTCACCGGGGACCATGCTGCCGGATTGCGGTGGCTGCTGGATCATCCACACCTCGCCGCAGCGCGGGACCGCACCGACCGTACCGCCCTTGCGCACACCTTGACCCTCACCGATCCGGACACCGGCCCGACAGCGCTTGCCACGCTCGCCGGCGGCGCCGACATCTTCGAGACGTGGCAGGCTCGGCGGGACGCCGCCGCGGCCTACGCCGCACACCTGGACCGCCCCGCCACACACGTGACCTCCGCGACGGTCTTGACGGCGCTCCTGCACCTGCACCATGTCCGCGTCCACGGCATCACCCCGGCACTGGAGGCCCGGACCCACCGCCTGGCCCGCGCCGCGGCACTCGCCCGCACCGCCCGAACCGGCGACGCCAGCCGCAGCAGGACGGCGTCATGACCGCACCGACGGTCGACACGGGCGCGCGCGACCGCGCAGCGGCGGCGTGCGAGCGCCTCAGCGTCGCACTGGCCGCACCGGCCAGACCGGTCACCGACGACGATGCGCAGGGCCGGCGGTGGCACGGCCAGTCACTGTACCGGGGTGCAGCGGGCACCGCCGTCCTGCACGGCGTCCGCGCGCAGACCGGCGACGGTCCCCCATCACGGGTTCGCACCTGGCTGACGGAGGCGACCCGTGAGGACGTCAGCGCCGCATCCACCGCCGGGCTGTGGTTCGGCGCACCCGCAGTCGGGTTCGCGATTGCCACCGCCGTGCCGGGGCTGTGCCCGGCGACCCTGCAGCAGCTCGACACCGCCGTCGCGCGTCTCGTCGGCGCCCGGCTGGACGCCGCCGAGGCCCGCATCGCGGCTGGTCGACGCCCGGCTCTCGCCGAGTTCGACCTCGTCCGCGGACTGACCGGTCTCGGCGCCTATCTCCTGCATCGCACCCAACCCGACGACCAGGCCGACCGACAACTCGGCAGCCCGGACCCTGGTGCGGACGGTGAACTCACTCGGCGGGTCATCGCCTACCTGGTCCGGCTCACCGAACCGCTGCCGCGAGCCGTCGACGAGTTCGGGGCAGACGTGCCGGGCTGGTGGAGCGGCGCGGTCCCGTCCGGAGAGACAGCGCACCGCTATCCGGGCGGCCACATCGATCTCGGCATCGCCCACGGCATCAGCGGACCGCTCGCCTTCCTCGCGCTGGCGCTGCGTCGCGGGCTCACGGTCCCAGGCCAGGCCAAGGCGATCGACCGGATCTGCCGCTTCCTGGACCGCTGGCGCCAGAACGGCCCAGCCGGGGCGTGGTGGCCCGAACGCATCGGCCGCAACGAACTGCGCCACGGCCGCCCCCGGCAGACAGGGCCGGCGCGACCGTCCTGGTGCTACGGCACCCCAGGCATCGCGCGCGCCTGCCAGCTCGCCGCGATCGCCCTCGGCGATACCGCCCGCCAGCACGCGGCCGAACGCGCTCTCGCCGACTGCCTCAACGACCCCGGACAGCTTCGCCAGATCCTCGATCCGCGGCTGTGCCACGGCTGGGCTGGCCTCGCTGCCACCGCCTGGTACGCCACGCACGACGCCGCCACCGACCGCATCGCCGCCCACCTCCCACGCCTGCTCGAACAGCTCACCGCGCTCGCCGAGCAGCTCACCGCCCGGGACCGGCCCGGCCAGGACGGGCTGATCGACGGCGACGCAGGCATCGCCCTCACCTTGCACATCATGACCAACACGGCGCCGGCTAGCTGGCCGGCGTGCCTGCTGCTGACCTGACCACTACCGCCCGAGTTGACCACCCGCGTCCAGTGCCCGAATCCACCGACCCGACCACCGACCGATGGGACACCGCATCGTGACAGGACACACCAACGCCAACGGCTGGCGGCAGCTCAACCTCACCTTCGGCACCTGGCAAACCGCCGAACGCGACGCCGCCGACCAGCTCGGACCGCTGCTGCGCGGCGGCGAGCACGACGGCGTGCTGGACCGGTGGTGGTTCGTCCGGAAGGGCCCGGCGTGGCGGCTGCGGCTGCAGCCGGCACCGAGCGCCGACACCGGCCGTGTCGCGGAGCTCATCCGGCACCTCACCGACGTCGCCGCCGTCACCGGCCTGCGCGACTGGGCCGAGGTCGTCTACGAACCGGAGGTTCACCGCTTCGGTGGCGCCGCCGCGATGGACCTGGCCCACACCCTGTTCCACGCCGACAGCCGGCACCTGCTCGGGTACCTCGCGGGTGCCGACCGCGACCACCGCGTCGATCACCGCCGCGAACTCGGTCTGGTGCTGGCCACCCGGCTCATGCGCGCTGCCGGGCAGGACTGGTACGAGCAGGGCGATATCTGGGTCGCCGTCGCCGACCACCGCGCCGCCGCATCCGGCGACCACGCCGACGAACCGGTCCCGGCCCAGCTCGCCGCGGTGCGGCAGCTCATCCTGGCCACCGTCGACACCGACACCAGCCCGCTGTGTGCCGCGCCTGGCTGGCCGGCCGCGTTCGAGCAGGCAGGCGCCGCGCTGGCCGACCTCGCCCAGCGTGGCGGGCTCACCCGCGGCATCCGCGCGATCCTCACCGACCACGTGCTGTTTCTGTTCAACCGGCACGGTGTCGCCGCAGCTGACCAGCACACCCTCGCCGCCGCCGCCCGCCACGTCGTCTTTCAGCGTGAACCGGCCGTTGACCGGCCCGCCACGGCCGCCGGCGCCGCTACAGTCGCCCCGGTGACCACCGACGCCACCGCCGCCGCTGCAGGTGCAGGTGCAATCGAACCCGCCGAGCCCGCCGACGCCGCGGCGAGCGGTGGAGGGGTCGACGACGCTGGGCTGCGGGCGGCGCTCGCCGATGACATCCGCGGCCGCGGCACGTTCCGCACCCCGGCGGTCGAGGCAGCGTTCCGGACGGTCCGGCGGCATCTGTTCCTGCCCGACGTCCCGCTCGAGGTCGCCTACGGCACCAATCCGATCGTCACGAAACGCGACACCGACGGCGCGTCGCTGTCCTCGGCGTCCAAGCCGAACCTCGTCGCCGCGATGCTCGAACAGCTCCAGGCCCAGCCCGAACAGCGGGTGCTGGAGATCGGCGCCGCGACGGGCATCAACGCCGCACTGCTCGCCGAACTCGTCGGACCGACCGGCACCGTTGTCACGATCGAACTCGACGAGGACCTCGCCGCCGGAGCCCGCGCCGCGCTCGACCGCGCCGGCTACCCCCACGTCACCGTCATCTGCGGCGACGGCACCCTCGGCCACCCACCCGCGGCCCCTTACCAGCGGATCATCGTCACCGCCGAAGCGTCCGACATCACCGCCGCCTGGTGGGACCAGCTCGCACCCGACGGACGCATCGTCGCCCCGGTCCGCCTGCACGGCAGCGGCCTCACCCGCTCCCTCGGATTCGCCCTCGACGACCACGGCGTCCTGACCAGCACCCACGCCGAAGTCTGCGGGTTCGTCCCCATGCGCGGCACGATCACCACCGCCAACAGCCACGTCCCGCTCGCCGACGGCGTCGCCCTGCGCACCGACCCCGACGACCAGCCCGACCACCCGTCCCTCAGCTACGCCCTCAACCATCCCGCGCACGCCCACCGCACCGGCATCCAGGTCCACGACGACCAACCCACCCAGCATCTCGACCTGTGGCTGCTCACCCACGCCACCCATCCGTTCGCGCGGCTGTCGGTCACCGCCACCGCCCGCACCCTCGGCCTCGCCGACCCCGCCCGCCGCTGGGCCGGCGCCGGCATCTACCGCGGCGGCACCATCGCCTACATCACCGCCCACCCCGTCACCGACACCCTCGACGAACTCGGCGTCACCGCCCACGGCCCCGACGCCGAAAAGCTCGCCGCCGACCTCACCGACCTGCTGCACCAATGGGACCAGCACCGGCCCGCCCAGCCGACCGTCACCGCCCACCGGCGCACCAACACCGACCATGCATCCGTGCCAGCGCCAGGCGTGGGCGAGATCGTCCGACCGGACACCCGGTTCAGCGTCCGCTGGTAACCCCGTCCAACCGCATCGCCGGGCCGCCAGCCCAACACACCGGCGGCGGCCCGACGAACTGCGACTGATCGAGCTGGCTACCTCGATCCCTGGTCTGTCCGCGGTCGGCGCCGCGGCGATCCTCGCCGAGACCGGCGACCCGAACCGGTTCGCCAGTGCCCGGGCGTTGGTCAAGCACGCCGGCCTGGCCCCGCGGGAGAAGCTGTCCGGCACGTTCAAAGGCCGCACCAAACTGACCGGGCAGGGACGCCCCGGGCTCCGGCTGGCCGCGTGGCGAGCCGTGTGGGGCGCGCAACGCGCCAACCCGGTCTACGCCGCCCGGTTCACCCACCTGACCACCCGGGAGCAGAACAAGCTCACCGTCACCCAAGCCCAGGCCGTGATCGCCGCAGCGATCCTGCGCCAGCTGCACGCCGTCATCACCACCGGCCGAGCCTGGGACCCGGTCATCGCCACCCACGGCGCCGAGCCCCGCACGGTGATGCCCGCCGCTGCCTGACCTCTGCAGACAGCCCGTCACGCTGGGTCGGGGCGAGCCCCACGCGGCATTGAGGAACCACGGTTACCTCGACGCTCATCATGGGCAGCCCCGCCCGTCGTCTCACCAACCCGATTACACGCTGCCGGGACCAACCCCATTACCGCTATGCCGGGACAGACGACGGACGAGGCACCGACCAAAGGCTTGACGCAGAACGTCTTACGCTGATGAGCGGATACGTGATCAGGGGAAACCTGTCTGCGCTTCGGTCAGTGTCCTCTCATAGAGTCGCGGTGTGGATCAGACGGATTTCGACGTGCGTCCGTACTTCACGCGGGCGGCTGACGGCCCGCTTCGCGTCGATTCCTCGTCCTGGTCCCTGGCTTGCCACGCGTACGGCGCGGCGGATGACATGCTGGATCTCCCGCCGCGCGGTCAGCGCGGGGTCCTCGTCGACCTCGACGTGACCACCCGGCGGGAGCCACAGCCCGGCGTTGACGTGGTCGACGAGCAGGATCCGTCCGTCGGCGGCGACCGGCACCACGTAGGACACCAGGTGCTGCGACGGGGACGCTGGTTTGACCCGGCGGAACACATTGTCCGTGCTCGCCAGCCAGGCCAGCGCTGACGCGCGATGCTCGGCGCCGAGCTCGTCGAGCGGTGAGAACCGGGACACCAGGTCATGGACCACCGCTACAGACTCACGCATCCGGAAATGTTGCCACGAGCGCCGCGGCGTTGTAGAACCGGCGCGCGTTGATTGCGGCATGAGCGCGCACTTGATCTGGTGTTCGGTGGGGGTCGGTAGGGTCACGGCGTGGTGACGAGGCTTGAGGCTGTGTACTGCGACGGGTGGGATGCCGGGGTGGTGAACCCGTTGCCGGTAACCGTTGCGCGTGAACGTGACGCGGCGGGTGAGCCGTATACCGTCGTGCTGTTGTTGCAGGGTCGGTTGCATGCGGTGATGGATCTGTCCTGGAGCGATGAATACTGCCGGGTTTCGCGGTTCGACGCCGCCCAGCGGCCACTGTCTCGGCACGTGTTTCGCGGCACTGGGGTAGGTGACCTGTTCCTGCGGGAGATCCGGACATGGGACGGTCCGCCCGATGTCGGCCGCTATGAGTACCTGCACGTTGCCGCCAGGACGTTGACGACCTTCGATGTGACTGGGCGGCGGACAGACGTCATCGAACCACGCGGCGATTTGGGCGCCAGGCAGGAGTCGACGTCAGCGCAGGCACCGCCTCGGCTGCCTGTAGCCGAGTTCGGGCGCTGACACCGGCTGCTCAGCCTCGCTGGAGACGCGCCCGTGGAGTTCGTCGACGTCGTCCGGCACCAGCTTGCGGTGTCTAGGGGTGGCCGCCCGCCGTGGCGGCCACCTCGTCCATTCGCACCCCACGGCATCGGAGAGCTGTTCAGACCTGACGCCGTCGTCGAAGTCGAGGACCGGCGATTGGGGTTGTCGGTCCACACAGCCGGGCCGCTGCACCTGACCTCGGGTCGGTTGGTCGCTGCGGATCCGTCGTCACTGGACTTCGATGCCGTGCCGTTCACCGTGCTCGTGCCGCCGGGGTCGTACCCAGTCTCGGTCAGCCTCGCCACCTTCGTCGACGACCCGCGCCACAGCCGGGTCTGTGCGGTACGTCTCGACGTCACGCACCAGCCCGTCATACGGTGGGAAATGGCCCTACGCGACGGCCAAGAACCGCTCGAACTCGGCTATGGTGAGTTCTTCGGCTTCGGAGTCGACGCCGGCATGGCCTGCTTCGTTGATGCGGACGCTGCCGGTCGGATGCAAGACGTTTGGCGCACGCTCGCCGGCCTGGTCGAACCGCGATACCGCACAATCGATTCCGGAGCGATGGTCGCGTGGTCCAGCGGTTGGGGTGATGGCGCCTACCCAACCTGGATCGGCTACGACGCCACCGGTAGCGTGGCCTGCTTCGTCGCCGACATGCTGCTGTTCCCGACCGGCGATGACGCGCAAGACGACGAGGAAGACGAGGACTGAGGCGAGTCCGTCGAGACGATCGGTCGGCGCGGACAGCGTTGCACCCAGTGCGGTCCAGCCCGCCATCCACCAGTCCACGGCGGGTGTGTCAACGGCACAGTTGGGGTGCGCGCTCATCGGCAGATGTGCGTGAGTCGTGTCCATCGTGAGCCTGCTGGCCAACATCGTGCTGTTCCGAGACGGCGACCTGCCCAGCCGCACCGTCAACGGTGACGCCGCAGCGTTCGACCGCGAGCTGGTCCGAGCCGAGCACCAAGACCTCGGCATGAACGGCCGACTCCTGGCCAGAGCCCTGTTCCAGATCAACGAGCGGTTCGGGATCCCCTCCCAAGCGGACCTGACCGCGTTCCTCGCCGACATCGGCGCGGACCCGTCGCTGGCGAACGCCCTTGCCACCGCGCTGCAGTTGTACTGGATCGGCGAGTACGACGCCTCCTACCACCTCGTCGTGCCCAAGGTGGAGGCCGCCGCGCGAGCGCTGCTGCTGGAGCTGAACGAACCGGTGTATCGCACCGCGATCGGCGATGCCTCCGGACACTTCCCGGGGCTTGGCACCCTCCTGCCGTACCTGCTCGCCAACGACTTCGACCCCGACTGGGAGCGTTTCCTGCGCACGTTCCTGCTCAACGACGGCGTCAACATCCGCAACCTCATCGCCCAGCCTGACCTCCCGGCTGCCGAGCTGCTCCCGTTCACCGGCCGACTGGCGGCCAGGAAGCGGACACCGTCCTCCAGCGCCGCGAACGGCTCCACGCGCCCGTCGGCGGTGACCCGCTCGGGCTCGCCGGGCTTCGTGGCCTGCAGGACGGACACGACACCGTCGGTCGGGTCCTGCGAACTCGGCGACAACCGGCGGCCGAGCAGCGAGTTGACGAACGTCGACTTGCCGGATGACACCTGACCGATCACGGTGACCGTGACCGGCGCGGCGGCCCGTGCCCTGAGCCGGCTGGGCCAGGCCGGGTCCTTGAGCACTGGGCGCCTGTCCGGGTCGGGCCGGCGTCGAGCGCGAGCTACCGCACGTCCTGGCTCAGCGTCTCCGGCCTGACGAGCGACGGGTCGTCGCGCAGCCAGGCCCCCATCGAGGCGAGACCGGAAGGATCGGATGCCGGCATGGCTGCCACCTCTTCAGGACGGGCGGTTTCGGTTGGTGATTCCACGCGGCACGGGGCGGGAAACCTTCCGCACCGCCATGCCACGCGACGGTGCGGCCCGGCGTGGTGCTGGCCACGACGCCCCGGAGCCGAGATCGACTGTCGGGAATCGGCCGGACGGCGGCACGCACCGGCGGGCATTCGTACCCTGCCGGGCATGAAGAAGATCTTGGCGGTCGAGCATCTGCGCAACCTGGTCATGATGGTCTTCGGCGTGTTCCCGCTCGCCGGCATCGTGTGCTGGCTCATGCTGATCGGCACGGACGGCGAAACCGACACGTCGTTCCGGATCGAGATCGGCGTCATCGTCGCGGCCGGGATCTTGATCGCGGGGGGCGCCGCGCTCGTCCTGATGGCGGTCATGTACCAGCCGCGGCGGTACCTCGACGACATGGCTAGGCTGACCCGTGGCGAATGCTGGGCCCACTGGACCTACGACGAGCAACAGTGGCGTACCGCCGACACGATCGAGGCCGCGCGGCGGCGACGCGGGAACCTCAGCGCCCACCTCATGATCGGCCTCGGCGCCGTGATCGCCGTCATCGGCCTGGTGTGGGACGACCCGGCCGCGGCCACGTTCGGCTGGATCGGCGGGTTCTGCGTCGTGGTCGGCCTGGCCGTCGTCGCGGCCGCGCCGCTGGGCGGGTCGGGGCTGCCGGCCCGCCGCGAGCGCACCGGCGAGCTGCGGATCAGCGCGATCGGCGTGCTGCGCCGACCGGGCCGCTACGCGGCCTTCGCCCCGACCGGCCCGTTGACCGCGGTCACGCTGGTGGCGGGCCCGCCGATGCGGGTGGTGTTCACGACGACGACCAGCGGCAGCGACGGCGCCACGCAGCAGCACCAGCTGGCCGACCTCCTGGTGCCGGTCGGGCGGGAGGAGGAGGCCAGGGCACTTGTGCAGCGCTTCAACGCCGAGGTCGTCGCACGCTGAGGCTCCGGGGAGGACCGGGCGGACCGGACACGCGACGAGACCGTTCCGGCCGTCACGGGCCCACGCTGACCACCGTCACCTTGCCAGGCCCGTCACGTCCGATACATCTTCCGCCCACTGCCGAGGAAACCGGCGGGAGAGCGGGCCTGACACTCATTCGGCGGCCGTTGATCCCGGCAAGCCGCCGCACTCAGCCGCTCCCGGCAATCGGGGTGATCGCGCGGGTACGCCCGGTAGCTCACCCCACGAACGGCGGCGGGGTGAAGCGTTGCACCCACCGGAAGACGGTGACGTGGTCGACCTCGACACCACGCTCGAGCAACAGCTCGTCGACATCGCGATAGGACAGGTTGTACCGCAGGTAGAGCCGGACGGCGACCACGATGACGTCGGGCGGGAACCGGCGAACGCCGACCGTGATGCCAGGACCGGACGCCGACGGTTCGAGGCTTCACCGTCCAAGCCCGCCCGAACGGCGTACGCAGCGTGACGGCAACCGATCGAGTGCAGCGCTCGATCGGCGGCATGACAGCGCGGTGCCGTCCGCTACGCCGACGGTGGCGTACGGGCCGCTAACGCGCGGTTCAGTCCTCGGCGCATTCGCCTGGATGCACCGGCGAGTCGGCCGAGCGGGCGGATCTCGTCCGATCGCAGCTCGGGTCGCTCGGCGAGGGTCAGGGCTGCGGCATATGGCCGGGCGCCGGCACGTAACAGTTCCGTCACCCGGTCGAGCACCGCAGGCAGCACCGGACGGTCGGCGCCGGCGTGACGGGCGACGAGCAGGAGTACCGCGTTGGAGTCCCAGTCGGTGTACTCGCCCTCGAGCAGACGCCGTAGATGTGGCGCCGCCGCCCGCTGATGCCGGGCAACGGCAAGCCGAACGAAGGAGTACGGGCTGCCCGCCAGCACGGCCAGCCCGCTGTCGTCCAACCGCAGATCATCAAGGACCCGCAAGTAGTCTGCCGGTGATCGGGCGGCAGGCAGCAGGTCGTCAAGGTCCACCCTTGTATCCTGCCGAACTGCCGACACGTCCCGACCGGACGCGCCCAAGGTGGGAAGCACGCTCCTCGGCACGGCCGCACGCCGGCGTCCAGCGCTTCACCACCTTGGTTGGCGAGCGGATCGCGGCATGTCCGGATACGTGATCAAGCATCGCGGTTCACAACGCATGATCGTTGCGACGACCGCGAGTACGACGACCCACGTGCCGGCACGGCCTCGCGCGGCCGGATCGTGCGGTTGTTCTCGGCAAGTGCCCGGGCCTCGATGGTCTGCGCCCGCCTGCTAGATGTCGCCCTGGCGGCCCTCACCACCGCCGCGAGCAGCACACGGGGACTTCGTCGCGACGTGGCTGACTGGCGCCAGGACGATCCTTACGTCTTGGCGCGGCGCTCGAATCCCAGGCCGGTGCGGTAGAAATGGTCGGGCAGCCGGTCGGCGATCCACACCCCGACCGCTGCCACCCCGACGCCGATCAGCAGCTTCCATGATCCCCAGCCGGCAAGGACGAGGATGCCGCCCATCAGGATGGAGAAGAGCCTCACCGCGGTGACCTGATGGGCCCGCAACTTGACGTCTTCTTCCAGATCGCGGAGGCTTGCCGAACTCCGGAGGATCCGTCGCCGGAGTTGCCAGTAGGCCGGCGATCCGGGGTGCAGCGACGCCAGTCGCGCCCGGTCCTGCTCGATGTGCTGCCGCAGCTCAAGGATCGCTCGGCTGTCTGACCCGGGGTCGGGCACGCCGTCCTACCTCCACGAATGTCGCCCTGCATGCAGCTTCATTTTCGCACGGCAATGCGCTCACCGCCCACCACGACGATCGAATCCACGGCGGTCTACACGACGGTGACGCGGTCGCGGACCGATGACGATCTTCAACTCGCCGACGTCCGGCGTAACCGAGCCTGGCCAGCCCGACCGAAGTGAGGTACACCACCCGCTCGCACGCATGCTCATCCCACTCGCTCATCGGCAGATGAGTGCACCGGCTCCGCCGCAGAACCGGGCGGCGTAGCCGGCGAGGCGGCGCCACCGCCGGGCAACACCGGGCGGGGCACCCGGCCCCCAACCTGACGCAGGCCCGGCCACCGAGATCGAACCGCGTCTGCCGCCCCACCCAGATGGGTCTTCAACAGCCCCGAAATCCACAACCGGTCAGATGCCACCCACCGGCCGTCACCCGCCGGATCCCTTTTCGGAAACGGTGGACCAAGCGGCACAGACCCGCGCCGACCAGCACGGACCGGCCTGGACCCTTCCGAAACAGCCGATCACTTCCGGAACACTTCAGGTCCACAGTGGACAAACGAAGAGAGGCGGTTGATCTACGTTTCCGCAGGTCAACCGCCTCTTTATCTTGCGCGCCCGAAGGGACTCGAACCCCTAACCTTCTGATCCGGTGCGCCGTGAGGCGCT
>NZ_JBHSIU010000112.1:0-31631 GCF_042653625.1 Dactylosporangium cerinum
GGGTGCTGGCCGTGATCAAGGTCCTACGGACCTGAGTGCGCCACTTCAGGTCCCGGTACCGCAGTTGGGTGGCGCCGCTCGTGCAGCGCGACGACAGTCGATCCGCCGTTCGTGGCCGGCCCGTGTGCGCGGGGAACAGGAGCGCGGCAGCGGCTGCGACGGCCGGTCGAGGCCGGTGGCCGGCCTCGACCGGCTCACGCCGTACACGGCCCTGCCGCGCGGGTCGTCCAGGGGTTGAGCGGCAATGACCGTGGTTGTCAACGGGTCAGCCGTTGCCACCAGTTAGTGATTCCGTCGGTATGGTGGTTGAGCCACCAAATCCAAGGAAGCTGCTGCGACAGCTCATGGACAGCCGGCATCGGCAGCCCATCCAGCACGCTCCGCAACTCTTGCGGCACGTCCTCCTCGGTGAGATTGAGCCAGGCGATCACACCACCGAGCCGGATCTCCAGCAGCGAAGCAGGATCCGACCAGATCGCCCGCGACCACGCCAGCGCCTCTGGAACCCGGTCCAGCTCCCTGAGATGTTGCGCGATGCAGAGGACAAAAATCATGCGCACCGCCGCGTCGGTCTCGGCCGCAAGCCGTCGCCGCAGCATTCCGATCAGGTCCTGATCGAGCGGCAAGGCGGTGACCAACACATACGCCGCGAGGCCCCGGACCTGCGGATCGTCGTCGTCCATCATCGCGACCAGAAGGTCGGTGTCGCGCCCGACCATCAACCTTGCGGCTCCAACAGCCCAGTTCTCGAAATAGCCAAAGGAGTCGTAGCCCGGCATCGGTTGCATCGTCCACAGCATCGACGGGCGCATCTCCATCTGCAGCGTGAACTCCCGCGCCAAGTCCCCGACAAGTTGCAGCACATCAGCACGCGACCGAGACGTCGTATCCGCCGCGATCCGGAGCAACATCGGCACGACGAAGGCACCCGACGCACCCGTGTTGCCATCACCGCACACCATCCATCTGAGACGGGCCAGCGCCTCATCCAGATCAGCGGGGCCGCTCCCACGCACGCCCTCGATGGCATCACGAACCTCGGACGGCAGCAGCCCGTTGTCATGCAACGTCTCCCACACCTGGTCATCCGCGTCCAACGAACCGGCCGGGACACCCGCCACGAGCGTCCGCACATCGAACTGGGTCAGCCACGGCAGGTCCCGCTCGTCAGGCGCCCAATCGCCCTGCGCCACCCGTCACTCCTTCGCCGGCCATGAACAGCGAGATGCCCATCGCGGGCTGGCGTCGACCCCAGATCCGCAGCCCCAGCGGACCGTTGGGACCACTGTGCCAGATCGTCATCGAGCTTCCCTGGGGAAGATCGAGCGGGTCATGGCACGGTGCCAGCGTCCAGCTGCGCCCGCTGGTACTGATGCCGGTGTGCGTCGCGGGGTGAAGACCAGGACGCTGACGGACCGCGTCGACTCGTTTTCGACGGTCAAGCCCGGAGTGCAGATGCGCGGTGACCACGGCCGAGAACGACAAGGTGCGAACGCCCGAACGGTTCCGGCCAGCCTCCCGCGTTGAGTGCGGGACTCGGGTTCGAGTCCCGGCCAGGAGATACATAAAGCATTCATATAAAGATGCTATGCTTCAGGCATGAGCCGTCAAGACCCCACTCGCGGCGCTTCCACAGCGATCGGGTCAGCCCTCTACGAGCTGGCTACCAGGGCCGTGAGGCGTCTTCCACGCGACCTGAGCCTCACATCCGCTGCCACCCTGGCCACCCTGGACAGGACCGGCCCACAACGAATCACCAATCTGGCCGTGATCGCGGGTGTCACCCAGCCCGCGATGACCGTCCTGGTTCGGGTGATGGAGGAATCCGGGCTGGTCGAGCGCAGAGGCGACGCGTCCGATAAGCGGGTCACGCTGGTGTGTCTGACCGAGGCCGGCGCGTCCTACGTTCAGACGCGGCGCCGGGCGGGCGTCCACGCGTTTGAGCAGTTGATCGACAAACTCACTGACGACGAGGTCGAGGCCCTGGTGGCAGCCCTTCCAGCGCTGCGGCATCTGGAAGCGCTCGACAGCCAGGATCGAGAAGGGCCGAAGCAGTGAAAGGGACCGGGACCAACCGATGAGCACCACCCCGGAGCACCCCGAGGCGCGACTGCTGGTCCCCTCCCTGATGTTCATCGCCCTGGTCGTGGCGGCGGTCGCCAGCCTCGGGACGCCGCTCATCACGAGCGTGGCGACCACGTTCCACGTCTCGCTCGACAGCGCGCAGTGGACGCTGACCATCGCGCTGCTGAGCGGCGCCGTCGCTACGCCCGTCCTCGGCCGGCTCGGAGCCGGCCCACACCGACGAGCCACGATTCTCGCCACGCTGGCGGTCGTCGTCGCCGGCAGTGCGCTCACCGTGCTACCACTGCCGTTCGCGTGGCTGCTTGCGGGTAGGGCGGCCCAAGGCGTCGGGCTCGGTCTGACGGCGCTGATGATGGGCGTGGCCCGTGACCATCTTCCCGAGGGACGCAGCGCTGCCACGATCGCGCTGATCTCGGTGGTCTCGATCATCGGGGCCGGCGTCGGTTACCCGCTCGCCGGACTGCTCGCCGAGTTCGGCGGGGTGCGGGCCGCCTATGGCCTCGGTCTGTTGGTCACCGCTATCGCTTTCCTGGCCGCGTGGCGCTCCATGCCGGTGGCTCCCGGAGGCCGCTCCGCTCACGTGGACATAGCGGGCGCGCTCGTCCTGGCGGGTGGACTGTTCCTCGTCCTGTTCCTCGCAAGCGAGAGGAGTCTATGGGGCCATCACCTCGCCGTAGCGGTGGTCCTCGCCACCGTTGCCGTGCTCCTGCTCTGCATCTGGACCGCCTCCGAGCTGCGCAGTAAGACGCCCCTGGTCGATGTCCGGGCGGTGCGGCACCCGATCGTCGCCGGGGCAAATGTCGCCATGTTCGTCGGCGGGATCGGCATGTACGTCCTCCTCACGCTCATCACCCGCTACGCGCAGACGCCGCACAGCGCCGGCTACGGCTTCGGGCTGACCACGTTCGTCGCCGGGCTGGTCCTTGTCCCGTTCTCTGTGCTGGGGTTCGTCGCCGGCAAGCTCACACCCCGGGTTCGCGAACGAATCGACGCCCCCTTGCTCCTAGCCGGCAGTGCCGTCGTCGTCGGTGGCGGGTTCGTCCTCTTCGCGGCGGCCCGGTCGAACCTGGCCGAACTGTTCGTAGCAATGGGCGTGCTGGGCTTCGGTGTCGGCAGCTTCTCCGCCGCCATGCCCGGCGTCATCCTGGCCGTCACCCCCAAGAGCGAGACGTCGAGCGCCATGAGCTTCAACTATGTCGTCCGTAGCGTCGGGTACTCCCTGGGCAGCGCCATAGGCGGCCTGGTCCTGGCCGCCGGCACCGACACCGGCCATCTCTTCCCGAACGACGGCGCCTACACCACGGCAGCGCTGGTCGGCATTGCCGCGATGGCGATCACGACTGTGACCAGCCTCGCTCTCGCCCGCCAACGCTCGGCGGTCTCTACCGGAAGCTCCCGATGAATGCAACTACGACTGGTTCGTCCGCCAGCGCGGCTGAACACCCGAGCAGTTCCAGCACTGGCAGGTCGACACGGTAGCCGCCGCCCTGCTGACCCCCGCCCGCCTGAGCCCGTGTCCTCGCCGGCTCCCGGCACCTCACGCACCGGCAGGGCGGCGCAACGGCCGAGCGGGTGACCCGTGCCCGTCGCCGGCTCCGTGTACGCCTCGGCGCTGCCGGACGCCTCCGATGGTGTCGAGTTTCCGGCATGATGGCCGTAGATAGGCCTTTCTACCGCGGCAGAGGTCGGTGCGTGAGTCACTTCCAGTTCCGGATCCTCGGGCCCGTCGAGATCCGGCGCGACGGGGCGACGGTGGCGCTCGGCCCGCCGAAGCAGCGCATGCTGCTGCTGGTGCTGCTGCTGCACGCCAATCAGGTGCTGTCGCTGGACCGGATCACCGACCTGCTGTGGCAGGAAGACCCGCCGCTGTCCGCGCAGGCCAACGTCCGCACCTACTGTGTGCGGCTGCGTCGGGTCCTCGCCGATCCGGACCATGCCGGCGGGACCCGGCTCGTCACCCGCCGCCCGGGGTTCCTCGTCGAGGTCCACGACGGGGAGCTCGACCTGCACACGTTCGACCGGGAGTTCGGTGCCGGCCGGATGCTGCAGCAGCAGGGGGCGGTCGACGCCGCGGCCGAGCGGCTCAGCGCGGCGCTCGCGCACTGGCGAGGTCCGGCGGCTGCGGGTGTACGGCGCGACGCCGCCCTCAGCGGCCTGCTCGACACCCTCGACGAGCAGCGGGGCGACGCGGTCGAGGCGCTCGCCGCGGCCCGCCTGGCACAGGGACGCCACGCCGAGGTCGTCGCCGAGCTGCGGCGGGAGGTCGTGACCCACCCGCTACGGGAGCGGCTGTGGGAGCTGCTGATGATCGCGCAGTACCGCAGCGGCGACGCCGCCGGTGCACTGTCGACGTTTCAGCGGGCCCGGGCGGTCCTTGCCGAACGGATCGGCATCGAACCAGCCGCCGAGCTGACCCGGCTGCACGGCGCGATCCTCAACCGGGACGAGACGCTGCTGGCCGCGACGCCGACCGCGGCGGGTCCGGTGCTCGTGCCGCCCCGTGAGCTGCCGCTGGACAATCCGGCGTTCGTCGAGCGTACCGCCGAACTCGACGCGATGCGCACGACGCTGCAGACGCCCGGCGGGCCTGCCGTGGTGGTCGTGCACGGACCCGGCGGGATAGGCAAGTCCACGTTCGCGGTGCGGGCGGCGCATCAGGTCTCGGCCCGGTTCCCGGACGGGCAGCTCTACGCGGACCTGCACGGCGCCGCCGCGATGCCGCCCGCCGAACCCGCCGCGGTGCTGGGCCGGTTCCTGCGCGCGCTGGGCGTGCCGGAGGTGCAGGTGCCGTCGGACCCGGAGGAGGCGGCCGGCCGGTTCCGGTCCCTGACGGCGGCCCGGCGGCTGCTGGTCGTGCTCGACAACGCCGCCGACGAGGCCCAGGTGCGGCCGTTGCTGCCGGCCGGCCCCGGGTGCGCCGCGATCGTGACCAGCCGGCGCATGCTGGTCACCCTGGAGTCCTCGCACAGCATGGCGCTCGGTGCGCTGTCCACGCAGGGCGCGCTGGCGCTGCTCGGCCGGCTGTGCGGCGCCGAGCGGGTGGCCGCGGCCGGTGCGCGCGCCGTCGAGCTGGTCCGGCAGTGCGAGCACCTGCCCCTCGCGGTGCGCATCGCCGCCGCCCGGCTGGCCGGCCGCCCCGACCGGCCCCTGGCGGCGCTCGCCGACGAGCTGCGCGAGGAGCGGCACCGGCTCAACGGGCTGCGTGCCGGCGAGCTCGCGGTCCGCACCTGCTTCCAGGTCAGCTACCAGGGGCTCGGCGATCCGACCGCGGCGCGGCTGTTCCGGCTGCTCGCCCTGGTCCGGACCCCGACGTTCGAACCGGCCGTCGCGGCGGCGCTGCTGGACGTGTGCACCGCCGAGGCAGAGCCGGCCCTGGACCGGCTGGCCGAGGCGCACCTGCTGAGCCGCACCGGCGGGGACCGGTTCGCTATGCACGACCTGCTGCGGTGCTTCGCCGCCGAGCTCGCCGACGCCATGGAGTCCACAGTGGACCGTCGGGCTGCGGTGGCCCGTGCCCTGTCGTTCTACCTCGGCACCGTGCAGCAGGCCGTCGACGTACTGCGCCCCAACCAACGGCGGGAGGAGGTCCCGCAGCTCGTGGGCGTGCCGGCGAGGGTGGCCGTCACCACCCCGGCGGAAGCCCTGCACTGGCTGGACAGCGAGTGGCCCTGCCTGCTCGCGGTGGCCCGGCACGTCGCCGACGGCGAGCCCGAACACGCGCGGTTCGTGCTCGGACTGTCCGCGGCGACCATCCAGTACCTGCCGATGCGCGGACGCTGGGACGACATCGCCACCCTCGGCACGCTGAGCCGGCGGGTCGCGGCGGCGCTCGGGGACTGGCGGGCCGAGTCCACGGCGCGGACCATGCTGGCCATCGTGTGCCGCGAACGGGGCGAGTACGCCGCAGCCCTCGACCACCTGCACGACGTCCTCGCCGCCCGGCGGGCCGCGCAGGACGAGCGCGGGATCGCCGCCACTCTCTCGCACCTCGGCCTCACCCACGCCCGGCGGGGGGACCCGGTCGCGGCGCTGCGATGCTTCGAGGAGAGCGCAGCGCGGTACGGCTCGGCCGGGCGGCGTCCCGCGGTCGGGATCACCCGGTATGAGGCCGGGGAGGTCCTGCTCCAGCTCGGCGACTACGAGCGGGCGCTCGGATACCTGCTGGAGAGCCTGCAGATCCGCCGCGCGGAACGGGACCTGGTCGGCGAGGGCATCACCCTGACCGGGCTCGGCAAGGCCTACGTGCGACTGGGCCGCCCCGCCCAGGGCGCCCGCCTGCTCACCCTGGGGCTGCGACGCTGCCAGGAGACCGGCGCCCAGGACAGCGTGTGGCAGGCGCTGCTGTGGCGGGCCGAGGCCTACCGGCGGCTGGACCGGCTGGACGCGGCCGTCGCGGACCTGACCGCGGCGCTCGCCGTCTGCCGCGACGCCGGCCTGCGGGTCGGTGAGGCGTACGTGCTGCGCCTGCTGGCAGCGGTGTGGCACGACTGCGGCCAGGACCAGCGGGCCGAGGCGTGCCGGCGCCGGGCAGCGGTCGTGCCGGACCGGGCACCGCGGCCGGCCGGTCCGGTCGCGCCGGACGACGACTGGCCGCCGGTCAGGACAGGCGCACCGGCCCGCGAACCTCGGCGGGCCGCGCCGGCGCAACGGACGCAGCCGGTCCAGCGGCCGGAGCCGGCGCAACCGCCGGAGCCGGCGCAACGGACGGAGCCGGTGGCCCGAGCCAGCGGGCCCGGCGGTCAGCCGGCCGGTTGACGGGGTTGCCGAGGATCTCCGCCATGCGGCGTTCCGGGCCGAGGCGCCGCAGCAGCAGGTACCCGAGGAACGCTCCCGGTCCGAAGAACACCTGCGCCGGGATGAGCGACGGCCGGTGCCCGGTGACCGCCTCGATGACCAGCGGGGACAGCGCCGGCGCCAGCGCGCCGAAGGCGGCGACGACGACGAGCGCCACCCGCAGGCCGGTCCGGCCGTACGCCTTGTACGCGGTGACGCCGAACAGCGCGTACGCCAGCAGGTCACCCATCCCGATCACCGCGCCGAGGTCGCCGACGCGCAGCCCGGCCGACGGCGCGAACGGGTAGCCCTGGATCGCCGCCGCGAGCTTCTGGGTGATGGGGATCGCGGTCGCGAAGGTCAGGTCGTAGACCGCGAGGCCGAGCGTGAACCATGCCGCGTGCCGCAGCCGCAGGCCGCCCTGCGCGGAGAGGTTGGCCGCTGAGACCGCGATCAGCAGCACGACCACGCTGTTCACGGCGGTGAACCAGAGCGGTGCCGCGCCGGCCCGCCACGCCGCCCACGCCGCGAGGTCCGCGCCCAGCAGGCCGAGGATCAGGCCCCGCCGCAGCCAGCGGTGTGTCACGACCCGTTCGTACCCGACCGACAGCCCACCGGCGAAGACCAGCCCGAGCACCGTCGGCAGGCCCCAGCCGGGCAACGCGAGATACGCGAACGGCAGTACCACGACGAACCCCATCATCACGAACACGTCGCCGGTTCCGAAGACCCCGACGGCCGGCCTGGCCGCCCGGACCCACCGGAAGTAGGCGGCGGCGGCCAGCGGCGCGGCCAGCGCGAAGCAGAACGTGACCAGGACCAGAAACGCCGTCCGGCTCATACGAACTCCCCCACGACGGTCGGGACGGGCCTGGTGAAGGTCTGCTCCAGCAGGTCGCAGCGCAGCGGCCGCAGCCGCCGGGCGTCTTCCTGCCCCATCGGGACCACCACGACCTCCGCGTCGATGCCGCGGCCGGCGAAACGTCCCGCGATCTCGCCGGTCGACAGGCCGCCTGTGTGGTCGTCCGGCACGGTGACCCGCACCCGCCCGCCCGCCTCCTCGGCGGCGAACCGCACCGGCCAGCGGTCCCCCGGGAGCGCGTCCATCACCTCCACCACGTCGCGGGGGGTGACCGGCCCGGATGCGGTGGTCAGCAGGTCGCGGGCCTTGCCGAGGATGTGCGACATCCCGGGGGTGGCCGCCAGTTCGCACGGCGGCTCGTCGGCGGCGGGGGCGCGCACCAGGTCGCGGGTGTCGTAGCGCAGCACCGGCATGCATTCGCGGTACGGGTGGTACGGGGTGACCACGAGGGTGCCGAGCCGGCCCGGTTCGGCCGGGGCGCCGGTCGCGAGGTCGATCGTCTCGGCGTACCCCATGTTCGGGTCGGGATGCAGGTGCCGGTGCGTGCAGAACCGCCCACCGACCGGCAGGACCTCGGTGGCGCCATACGCGTCGTTGATCCGCGCGCCGAACGTGGCCTCGGCTGCCGCGACGAGCGCCGCCGACAGCACCTCGCCGCCGGCGTTGACGGTGTGCAACGCGAAGTCGTCCGGGCCCAGGCCACGCCTGCGGGCGGCGGTGACGAGCGTGCCGAGGTAGCTCGGGTACGTGTTGAGCACCGTCGCGGATTCGCACAGCCGGTCCAGGGCCTCGTCCGGCGGCACCAGCCCCACGACGCTGCAGCCGGCGCCCACCAGGCCGCACAGCTCGACGTCCTCCTGGATCGCCGCGGTCGCCCGGGAGCTGATGCTGAGCTGGACGTGGTCGTCGGGGGTGAGCTCCCCGCGCAGCACGAGCGACAGCGCGATGAGCGCCGGCCAGAGCGTGATCTCCTGCCGGGACAGCCACACCTCGACCGGGGTGCCGGTGCTGCCGGTGCTGCGGGTCGACAGGTAGGGGCGGCCGCACAGCAGGTCCCGCTGCCTGGACACCAGCTCGGCCCGGGTCATCACCGGCAGCCGGAGCAGCGTCTCGGGGGTGAGCCCGGCCGGGTCGACACCCGCGGCGGCGAACCGGTCCCGGTAGTACGGTGCGCCGGCGGTGAGGTGCCGCGCGGTGCGTTGCAGTGCCCTGGTCTGCAGCTCGCGGCGCATCGTGGGGTCGGCGTAGGGTCCGTCGACCAGTTGGCCGACATCGTCGCCGGGTGTGCCGAACTCCTCCAGCGTCGCCAGGGCGTCCCGGACCAGTCCTTGCACCACCGGGACGGAGAAGGGACGGCCGAGCACGGTGGAGAACGCCACCCGCATCTGCCGGACCGCGGTCGTGAACATCCGGCCTCCACCGGTCGACGGGCACCGGCGCGGGGCGGCACGACGCCGCCCCGGGCCGGCTTCGGGTCAGGACGAGCTGCAGGTCGCGAAGAAGACGCCGGCCATGGCGCCGATGACGTACCTGGTGTGCTTCACCGTGCAGACGAACCGGGACATCGGTCCTCCCTCATCAATTGGGAATGATCAATGAGACTAAACACCTGCCGTACACGAAACGGATATGGCGCATACACGCCACCCGGCTCCGGCCGTTTCGTTCCCGTGCGGGCCGGCCAGGTGGGATGTCCAGGACGTCCATGGCCGAACAGGCTGCCGTGTTCAGCCACGAACTCGGCCGTCCGGTGGAGTACGTGGACCTCTCAGTCGAGCGGTGGCGGCAACTGCTGTCCCAGGTTGACGGCGTGTCCGCGTACCTGATCGAACACCTCTCGCGGGTGGCTGAGACACACCAGTTGGGTGAGCAGGACATGGTCACCGATGTCGTCGAGACGATCGGCGGCGCACCACCGACGTCGCTGGCGACGTTCATCCACGAGAATCGGGCCCTGTTCGAGCGGTAGGACCGCGTCTCGGGACGACTGGTCCTCGCGGCCGCCCTAGGACAGCAGCGCCAGCAGCCCGCAGTTGCCGGGTTCCGGGTCGTGCGCGGCCGGCTGGCAGGCGAGCCGCTGAGCGTTGCCGTAGGCTCCGAGCGGATGACGTACCGGGAACTGCTGCGCACACCGGGCGCCGCCGCCTTCTTCGTGCCGACCGCCGCGGGCCGGGTCGGGATCGCGATGACCAGCCTCAGCATCGTCTGGCTGGTCCGGTCCGCCACCGGCTCCTACGCCACCGCCGGCGTCGTCACCGGCGCGTTCGCGGTCGCCGACGCCCTCGTCGGGCCGCAGGTCGGGCGCCTGATCGACCGGTTCGGCCAGCGCCGGGTGCTGCTGCCGGCCGCCCTCGTGCACGCCCTCGCCGTCGCCGCACTCGTGCTCAGCGCCGGCTACGGCGCGCCGGGCTGGGTCCTCGCCGCCGCGGGTGCGCTGGTCGGCGCGAGCCTGCCGCAGCTGAGCGCGGCGGCGCTGGCCCGCTGGTCGGCGCTGCTGGACGGGGAGCGCAAACCGGCGCTGCCGACCGCGTATGCCCTCGAGTCGCTGAGCAACAGCGTCGCGTACCTCGTCGGCCCGGCCCTGGTCAGCACCATCGCCGCGGCCGGCCGGCCGGTGCTCGGCACGCTGAGCGCCGCCGCGCTGGTGGTCGCCGGCGGGTCGATCCTGGCGCTGCAGCGACGCACCGAACCCCCGGTCCTCGCGCCGGACGGCGGGCGCGCGCATCACCGCCGCGCGCTGCTGCGGCCCGGGTTCGTGGTGCTGGTAGGGGTCAACACGACGATCGGCGGGTTCTTCGGCACGATGTCGATCGCGGTGACGGCGTTCGCCCTGGAGCGCGGCACGCCGGGGTTGGCGGCGGTGCTGTTCGCCGCGTCCAACGGCGCCGGGCTGCTCGCTGTCCTGGTGTACGGCCTGCGCCGCTGGCACGCGGAACCCCGCATCCAACTCGCCGTGGCGGCCGTCGCGCTGGGGCTCGGCAGCCTGCCGCTGCTCGCCCGCGGCTCCCCCGCCGTGGTCCTCGCGGGGGTCGTGGCCGGGGTGCTGCTGACCGCGGTCGCCGTGCCGGTCGTGCTGGTCCTCGGCTCGACGCTGGCCGACGCCGTGGTCGATCGCGGGGTGCTCACGGAGGCGTTCGCGTGGCTCGGCTCGGCGAGCGCGGCCGGCGGGGCGGTGGCGGCGATGGTCGCGGGCCTGGCGGTCGACGGGACGGGCGCGCGGGGCGGGCTGCTGGTGGCGGTTGCCGCGGCGGGCGGTGTGACGGCGCTCGCCCTGGCCGGCCTGCACGCCCTGCGCCCCGTCGACCGCGACTGACCCCGCCCGCCGTCACGGTGACCTATGGGGCAAGGGGGTCGTCGTCGGGCACCGACCGGTGTCGGTGCGAACGGGTGGACGGCTGCGGCACGGGACCGGTGCCGTCCGGTGCGGGGACCTCACGGCCCGGGACGGGACCGGCGTGGCGCGGCTCCGGAACGGCGTGCCGGGGCCCCGGGACGGCGTGGCGCGACTCCTGCAACGCGTGGGTCGGCGCCGGGGCGACGTAGATCGGATCGGCGGCGACATGGATCGGGTCGGGGACGGCGTGGCGCGACTCCTGCAACGCGTGGGTCGGCGCCGGGGCGACGTAGATCGGATCGGCGGCGACATGGATCGGGTCGGGGACGGCGTGGCGTGGCTCTGGCACGGCGTGGTGCCGGCCGGGGACGGAGTGGCGCGGGGACCGCGTGGCGTAGTGCTGTGCGGCGACCTCATGGCGCGGGTCGGGCACGGCGTAGTGCCGCGCGGGCCCCGAGTTGCGATGCTCCGGGACGGCGTAGTGCGGGTCCGGCACGGCATGACGCCGCGCGGACGCGTGGCGTGGCTCCCGCGCGGCCCGGTCCAGGTCGGGCAGCGCGTAGTCCAGGTCCGGCACCGCGGGAATCGGGTCCGGCACCACGGGAGTCCGGTCCGGCACGACATGGTCCTGGTCCGGCACGGCATGGTGCCGCGCGGGTACACCTTGGCGCGGCTCCGGGACGGCGTGGCGCTCGACCGGTGCGTGCCGAGGCTCAGGCACCACATAGCCGAACTCTGGCCCGGCGTGATCCAGGTCCGGCACCGCATAACCCAGATCCAGCAGCGCGTAATCCGGCTCCGGGACCGCGTGACGCTGAACCGGCGCGTGCCGAGGCTCAGGCACCACATGACCCAGATCCGGCAGCGCGTAATCCGGCTCCGGGACCGCGTGACGCTGAACCGGCGCGTGCCGAGGCTCAGGCACCACATGACCCAGATCCGGCAGCGCGTAATCCGGCTCCGGGACGGCGAAGTCCAGGTCCGGCGCCGCGTAGTCCAGGTCCTGTAGTGCGTAGTCCGGGTCCGGCACCACGGGAATCGGGTCCGGCACCACGGGAATCGGGTCCGGCACGGCCGGGTCCAGGTCCGGCACCGCGGGAGTCGGGGGCGGCACGGGGTGGCGTTGCGCGGGAACGTCCCGGCGCGGTTTCGGGGTGGTGGGTGCGCGGCGGGGTGCCGGCACCGTGACGTGCGGGGCCGGCGCGGCGTGGCCCGGGTCCGTGGCGTCGTTGTCCAGTGCGGACATCGACAGCAGGACCTGGCGGGGCATCGGCACCGACGCGACGACGCGAGGTGCCGGCGCCGACGTCAGCATGAACCGGTGCTTGCCGCGCCCCACCTCGGCGGGGACCGGTTTGCGGCGCATCAGGCGCAGCGCGGGCAGTTCCACCCCGTGGTAGACCACCATCGCGGCGATCAGGCTGAACCACAGCACCGACGCCGTCCCCACGAGGGCCTGGGCGGGGCCGGCCTGGTGCGGCAGGAGCCCGTAGCGGTCGAAGGCGACGATGACCAGGAAGTGCACGAGGTAGAAGGCGAAGGACAGTTCCCCCAGGTACACCGTCAACGGGCGGGACCACACGGTGCGCCGGCCGCGCAGGTCGGCCTGGGCGGCGGCGGCGACGATCAGGGTCACCGGGATGAGCGTGACGGCGTGCTCGTTGAGGGGGGACGGCGCGAACAGTCCCGCCACCATCGCCGGCGGCAGCAGCGCGAGGGACCAGCGCAGGCCGGGGCCGCGCCACGAGCCGGTGCGCACCAGCAGGGCCACGGCGATGCCGAGCGTGAATTCGGCCATGCGGACCGGCGGCAGGATGTATCCGGCGTAGGTGGCGGTGTCGTGTGATGCCGGGACGAGGTTCATGCCGACCGCGGCGACGCACTCGATCATCATGACCGCGATCGCCCACAGCCCGGACGGGCCGAGGCGGCGCATCACGGCCAGCAGCAGCGGGAAGCAGAGGTAGAAGAACGCCTCGCAGGACAGGGACCAGCTGACCGGGTTGAGCGCGGCGTAGACGTCGCGGCGCGGCCACCAGCTCTGGGTCAGCGTGAGGTGGGTGGCCAGTTGCAGCGGGCCGGCGCCGCCGATGAGAAACGCGGCGACGACGGTGGTGACCAGGGTCGCCGGGTACACCTTGCTGAAGCGACGCCACCAGAACGTGCCGGCCCGCTCGCCCGGCCGCGAGGACCAGGCCAGCACGAAGCCGGACAGCACGAAGAAGAACGAGACGCCGAGCCCGCCGCCGTGGGTGAACGCGGCCCAGACCACGGACTTGACGGGTTTCGGCGCGACGAGCTGCTGGTTGTAGTACTGCTCCAGGAGGTGCTGGCCGAAGACGATGAGGGCGGCAGCCCAGCGCAGTCCGGTGAGCGACGGTAGCCGGCTGTTAGGGTCCACCCCCGTTGTCTAACGAACCCGGCGGGCGCGCACGGGCGCTCCGGGAGCACCTCACATCGACTCTCACTCCATGTGCTGGCGGGCGGAGTCCAGCGACACGACGTCGGCGTACTTGGCGTCCAGGTCGAACAGGTTCGACGTGTGCGGGCCGGGGGCCCGGTCGGCGCAGGCCTCCCGCACCACCATGGGGCGGAACCCGGCCTGCAGCGCGTCGACGGCGCTGGCCCGCACGCAGCCGGACGTGGAGTACCCGCCGATGACGACGGTGTCGACCCGGCCGGCGGTCAGCCACGCGGCGAGGGCCGTCCCGGCGAACGCGCTCGCGTAGTGCTTGCGGATCATGAGTTCCCCGGGCACCGGCGTCAGCTGCGGCGGGAGCGCGGCGAGCGGCGAGCCGTCGGCGAAGACCCGCAGCCCAGGGACCTTCGTGGCGAACAGCGGTGCCTCGGCACACGTCTCGTCGGCGAACCCGACGGCCGTGAACGCGACTGGATGCCCGGCGGCCCTGGCGGCACCGAGCAACGAAGCCATCGCGGTAAGGGCGGCGGCCGCGGTGTCGCAGTACAGCGGCGAGTCCGGCACGAGGTACGCCATGACGGGGTCGACCAGCAGCAGCGCGGGGCTCGATCCCCAGCCGAGCCGCCGGGAGAAGCCGGCATTGAGGTAGTCGTCCCCTAAGAAAGACATCAGACCACGCCGTCCGCGCGGAGCTTCTCGAGCTCGTCGGTGGACAGGCCGAGCAGTCCGCCGTACACCTCGGTGTTGTGCTGCCCGAGCGCGGGTCCGGCCCAGCGGATCTCGCCCGGGGTCTCCGACAGGCGCGGTGCCGGGGCCTGCATGGGCAGGGCGCCGAAGTCGGGGTGCGGGACGTCCACAATGGACTTCCGGGCGACGAAGTGCGGGTCGTCGAGCATGTCGGCGGGGCGGTAGATCTTGCCGGCCGGCACCCCGGCGGCGTGCAGCAGCGCGAGGATCTCCTCGGCCGGCAGCGTCGAGGTCCAGGCCGCGATGAGGTCGTCGAGCTCCTGCTGGTGCGCGCCACGGGCGCCGTGCGTCGCGTAGCGCGGGTCGTCGGCCAGACCGGGCCGGCCCATCACCTCGCACAGGCGGGCGAAGACGGTGTCGCGGTTGCCGGCGATGAGGATGTCGATCCCGTCGGCGGTGGGGTACGCGTTGCTGGGCGCGACGTTGGGCAGGATCGCGCCGGTGCGTTCCCGCTGGTACCCGGCGACCACCCACTCCGGCAGCAGCGACTCCATGTAGGTGAGCACGGCCTCGTAGATGGCGGAGTCGACGACCTGGCCGCGGCCCGTCCTCGTGCGGGCGTGCACGGCCATCACGGCGCCGTAGGCGGCCATGGTGCCGGCGAGGGCGTCGCCGAGGGAGACCCCGACCCGGCTGGACGGGCGGTCGGGCTCGCCGGTGACGTGCCGGATGCCGCCCATCGCCTCGCCGATCGAGCCGAACCCGGCCCGCGGGGCGTAGGGGCCGGTCTGCCCGTAGCCGGTGACGCGGACAAGAACGAGCCGCGGGTTGATGGCGGACAGCTCCGCGTATCCGAGTCCCCAGCGCTCCAGGGTGCCGGGCCGGAAGTTCTCCACCAGGACGTCCGACGACGCGACGAGGCGCCGCACCAGGTCCTGCCCGGCCGGGGTGCGCAGGTTGCAGGTCACCGACTTCTTGTTCCGCGCGACGACCGGCCACCACAGCGACTGCCCGTGCGGCTTCTCCCGGCCCCATTCCCGCATCGGGTCGCCCTTGCCGGGGTCTTCGAGTTTGATGACCTCGGCGCCGAAGTCGCCGAGCAGCTGTCCGGCGAACGGACCGGCGAGCAGCGTCCCGGTCTCCAGGACACGGATGTCAGACAGCGGACCAACCATGGTTCGGGAGTGTACGGTTTGGAAACGATGTTTCGCTAGAGGAACCGGAGGTCGGCGATGACCGGTGTGGAGATCGTCGAGGTCGGCCCGCGCGACGGCCTGCAGAACGAGAAGGTCCTGCTGCCGACCGAGGTCAAGGTCGACTACATCACGCGCGCCCTGGACGCCGGCATCCGCCGGATGGAGGCGACCGCGTTCGTGCACCCCGGCCGGGTGCCGCAGATGGCCGACGCGGAGGCGGTGATGGCCGCGGCGCCCCGCCGCGACGGCGTCACCTACATCGGCCTGGTGCTCAACCGGCGCGGCCTGGACCGGGCGCTGAACGCCGGGGTCGACGAGGTCAACGTGGTCGTGGTCGCCTCCGACGAGTTCTCCCGGCGCAACCAGGGCACCAGCACCGAGGAGGCCCTGGACGTCTGGCACGAGATCGCCGAGGCCGCCGCAGCGGCCGGGAAGCAGGCGTCGCTGACCATCGCCGCCGCGTTCGGCTGCCCGTTCACCGGCGAGGTCCCGGTGAGCCGGGTCCAGGCCATCGCCGGGAACGCCCTGCGCAGCCGTCCCCGCGAGATCGCGATCGCGGACACGATCGGCGTCGGCGTGCCGACCCAGGTCCGCGCGCTCGTCGCGGCGCTGCGCGAGCTGGACGCGGACGTGCCGCTGCGGGCGCATTTCCACAACACCCGCAACACCGGCTACGCCAACGCCGTCGCCGCCCTCGAGGCGGGGGTGCGGACCCTGGACGCCAGCATCGGCGGAATCGGCGGCTGCCCGTTCGCCCCGGAGGCGACCGGCAACATCGCGACCGAGGATCTCACGTACCTCCTCCAGCGCATGGGCGTGCCCACCGGCCTGGACCTGCCCACCCTCGCCGGCACCGGGACCTGGATCGGCGAGCGGCTCGGCATCGCCACGCCCGCCCTGCTGGGCCGCACCGCGACATTTCCACCGGCCACCCGTTGATTCAGAATGGAAACGGTGTTTCCATTACGCCGTGACTGGCGCTCAGCTGAACATCGCCAACGGCGTGCGGGAGTTCGCCCGCGCCACCCCCGGCACGATCGCCGTGATCGACGGCGACCGCCGGCTCACCTACGCGGCCCTGGACGAGCGCGCGAGCCGCCTGGCCAACGCGCTGCTCGCCGCCGGCCTGCGACCCGGCGACCCGGTCGCGGTGCTGGCCGGCAACCGCCTGGAATACTGCGAGATCGCCGCCGGTCTGGCCAAGGCGGGGCTGCCGATGGTGCCGCTGAACCCGCGGCAGACCGCGGCGGACACCGCGTACATCGCCGGGCACTCGGGCGCGCGGGCGCTGATCCTGGACCCGCTGCTGGAGGACCGGGCCGTGGACGTCGGCTTCGCCGTCCGGCTCGGCCCGGACTACGAGGCGCTGCTCGCCGGGGCGGCCGCGAGCGACCCGCGGATCCCGGTAGGGGAAGACGAGCCGTTCTGCATCGCGTACACCTCCGGCACGACAGGCGCACCCAAGGGCGTGCTCATCAGTCACCGCTCACGATGCCTGACCTTCTACTGCACCGCCCTGGAGTGGGGCCTCGGGCCGGGCCGGCGCACCGTCGCGGTCGCGCCGATGTATCACGGCGCCGGGTTCGCGTTCGCCTACGCGGCGGTGTTCACCGGCGGGACCGTGTCGATGCTGCGCGCCTGGGATCCCGGCCGGCTGCTGACGATGGTGGGCCGCGACCGGCTGCAGTCGGTGTTCCTGGTCCCGACGCACGCCGTCGGGCTGCGCGAGCTCGGGCTGGCCGGGCACGACCTGAGCAGCCTCGACACGCTCTACTTCAACGCCGCCGCGCTGCCCGTCGCGCTCAAGGAATGGGTCCTCGAGGCGTTCCCCGGTGTCGGCGTGCACGAGTTGTACGGCTCCACGGAGGCCGGCGTGATCAGCAACCTGCGGCCCGCCGACGCCCGCCGCAAGGCCGGCTCCGTGGGCCACCCCTGGTTCATGACCGAGATCCGGGTCGTCGACGACGACGGCGTGCCCGTGCCGCCCGGCACCCCCGGGGAGCTGTTCAGCCGGTCGCCGTTCCTGATGAACGGCTACCTCGCCAACCCGGCGGCGACCGCCGAGTGCGTGACCGACGACGGGTTCCTGACCAGCGGCGACGTGGTCGTGGTCGACGACGAGGGGTACATCACCATCGTCGACCGCAAGAAGGACCTGATCATCACCGGCGGCGTGAACGTCTACCCCCGCGACGTCGAAGAGGCCCTGGCCGCCCACCCGGCGGTGGTGGAGGCCGCGGTTGTCGGGCTCGCGGACGACCGCTGGGGCGAGAAGGTCGTCGCATACGTCGTGGTGCGGCCGGGCGTCCCCTGGGACCCCGACGCGCTGCGTGAGCACCTGCGGGCCCGACTCGCCGGGCACAAGGTGCCGAAGGAGATCCGACCGATCGCGGCACTCCCCCGCAACGCGGCTGGCAAAGTGCTGAAACGAGAGCTGAGGAGCACGGGTTGAGGGCGCACGTCGAACTGATCCACGAGAACGACTACATCTGGCACGAGGCCGAACTGCCGTTCGGCGAGGGCAAGGCCCTCGAACGGCGCCTGTCCACCGACGAGGAGGACGGCTCGTCGTCGCTGTCCCTGACGTTCCCCGCCGACTGGGGACGGGGCCCCGGCGTGGCCCACGCCGACACCGAGTTCTACGTGGTGTCCGGTTCGCTGGTGTACGGCGGCACCGAGGTCGGACCCGGCGGCTACCTCCAGGTCCCCAAGGGCGTCCCGATGGACTGGATCAAGATCCGGGAAGGCAGCCACGTCCTGCACTGGCGCGAGTACGGCGACGCCGGCTTCGACCCCGACGGCCCGCGCCGCTTCGAGGGTTCACCCTCGCTGATCGACCCGTCGAAGATGGAGTGGGTCGCGGCGCCGACCGTCGGCCCGCTCACCCCGCTCTACATCAAGCTGCTGCACCGCGACCCGAAGACCGGCTTCTACACCCGGCTGATCCGGGCCCCGAAGGGCTGGAGCGACCACCGCCTCGCCCACCACCCGTGCTACGAGGAGTTCTACACCCTCAGCGGGAAGATGGCGTACAACTTCGGCGACATCGACGAGGGCACCTACTGCTTCCGTCCCGCCGGCGTGAAACACGGCCACTTCATCGCCGAGACCGAGATCGACTGGATCATCCGCTCCGACGGCGAGCTGGTGAACTGGTACACCACCGACGAGTGGGTCAAGTGGGGCGGCACCGCCGAGAACTACCACACCCACGAGGCCCCGGTCATCTCCACGCTGCCGGTCCGCTCCCGCTCCCGCGGCGCCTGGTCCGGCGACGGCATGTGACGCCCCCATCGATCTGGCCGCGCCCCTTGGACGCGGCCAGATCGTGCCATCATGTGGCGCCCTCCGTCGTCCAGCAGCAGGACTGGTCCGACCGCGACCGCGACCGCTGCCGCATCTGCAACGAACCGGTCCCGTCGTCCTGATCCCGGCCCGCCCGACCGCCGCGCAGCACCCCTCGTCGTGATCAAAGGCCCGTGCATATGATCACCGCCATGGGGTCGCCGGCGAACTTCGTGACCATCCGCGATGGCAAGGTCACGGTCGCCTACAGCAGGAACGGCGCGCTGGAGATCCTCGAAATCAGCGTGTTCGGCCCGGAGTTCGTCACCCGGTTCCTCGACGCGTGGCAGCGGCTCGGCCCGACGGACGAGTTCGACGACGACGCCGAGGGCGGCCTGCTGGTCGACTTCGACCGCCGGGTGCTGATGATGTTCAGCGCCCACCGCGGCACGCACCTGCGCGCGGCATACCTGGACGCGGTGACGCGCACCTGGCCGGGCTGGCAGGTTCGCTGGGCCTACGACGGCATCGCCGACCTGATGGACCACGCCGGGGCGGACAGCTCGCACCTGCGCGGCAAGCCCGCCGAGCCGGCGGCCCTCTACTGGCGCGAGCGCACCGAACAGTTGCCGCCGCACTTGCGCGATCGCATCGAACAGATGCCGCCGCGCTACGTCGTCACCATCGGCGACACGCAGGCGTACGGCCTGGGCTGGAACGCTGTTGCGCCGTGGCGGGTCGGCCCCGGGCTGATCGAGCAACTGGACCCCGCCGACCGGATCACCACCGCCGAGACCATGCCCGAGGCGGGCATGCACCTCGATCCGAGCACGCGCACCGCCGGCGTGTGGAGCGCGGTGCAGCCCCTGCACGGCCTGGCCGGGTACTGGCCACGGCTGTGGCCGGGCTGGACGCTGCTGCTCTGGGACGACCGCAGCGGCGAGCAGCTGCAGCGGTGCGCCGGTTCGGTGACCTTCCCGGCCGCCGAACCGCTGGGGCGGGCACGGCTGGCCGAGAGCGTCATGATGACCTGGTCGTTCTTCGTCGCCGAGGATTTCCGCCGCAACTGCCGGAGGGCGTACATCTTCCGCAAACTGGTCGAAGCGGCCCGCGAGAACGGCTGGTTCCGGGCGCGCGAGCAGACGCGCATCACCCGCCAGGAACTGTCCACGGCGTTGGAGACGATCACCGGCAGCCCGTGGCCCGCTCCTCGATGGCCACACTTCAAGGAGCCGCGCCGCAGCGGCATCAGTCGATTGCTGCGTCGGTGACGAGTCGCCGGTGCTGCGCTAGCCGGCGTAGACGGCCCGGGCGAGCAGGTGCAGGGCGGCGGCCGACGGTGAGCCGGGCTCGGCGGTGAACGTCAGCAGCAGCTGGTCCGACGCGTCCGGGCGGAGCACCTCCTGGTGCAGCGTCATCCGGCCGACGACGGGATGCTGGAACTCGCGGACCGCCGGCTCGCACTCGTCGACGGCGTGATCGGCCCACAGCGTCGCGAACCGGGAGCTGCGCACGCACAGGTCGCCGACCAGCTCGGCGAGCTTCGGGTCGTCGGCGTGCCGGGCGGCGAGCATCCGCAGGTACGCCACGGACTCGCGGGTCTTCTCGGGCCAGTGCACGTACAGCTCCCGCATGTGCGCGTCCAGGAAGAGCATGCGCACCTTGTTCGGCCGGTGATCACCAGCGACCGCGCCGTAGTCGACGTGCCCGGCCAGGAACGCGTGCCCGAGCCGGTTCCAGGCCAGGAAGTCGCCGAACCGGCCGAGGACGACCGCCGGCACCTCCGTCATCGCGTCGAGCAGGCGGCGCACCCCCGGGCGGGCCGCCTCGACCGGCGGTGCGGGCGGTGCGGCCGGCGCCGGGCCGCGGGCGAGGGCGAACAGGTGCTGGCGTTCCCGGTCGCTCAGCCGCAACGCCCGGGCCAGGGCGGCGAGCACCTCGTCGGACGCGTTGGCGCTCTGGCCCTGCTCGAGGCGGATGTAGTACGACACGCTCACCCCGGCGAGCTGTGCCAGCTCCTCGCGGCGCAGCCCGGCCACGCGGCGGCGCTCCCCGTAGGAGACGAGACCGACCTCGTCCGGCCGCAGACCGGCACGGCGCGACTGCAGGAACCCCCCGAGTCCTTCCATCGTCCCAGTATCCCGATGATCGGGGTCGACAGCCTGCCCCTGCCAGTGGTACCAACGTCACAGGGCTGTCTGCCCGGAGCGGAACGCCGCAGGCTCCCCGGCATGACCGCAGTTCTCGAAGCCACCCTCAGCACCCGGCAACGCATCACGTTGCTGTTGCTGCTCGGCGCCCAGTTCATGCTCGCCGTCGACTTCTCCATCCTCAACGTCGCCCTCCCGGCGATCGGCGCCGGCCTGCACTTCGACCTGGCCACGCTGCCGTGGATCGCCACCGCGTTCGCGCTGCCCGCCGCCGGGTTCACGCTGCTGTTCGGGCGGATCGCGGACCTGTTCGGCCGGCGGCGGCTGTTCCTGGCCGGCCTGGCGCTGCTGATCGCCGCGTCGCTGCTCGGCGGCCTCGCCCAGGACCAGGCGACGCTGCTCGCCGCGCGGGTGCTGCAGGGCTTCGCCGCGGCGATGGCCACCCCGGCGGCCCTTTCGCTGCTCACCACGTCGTTCCCGGAGGGCCCGCTGCGCGACCGCGCCCTCGGCCTCAACGGTGCCCTGCTCTCCGGCGGCTTCACCGTCGGCGCCCTGGTCGGCGGCGTCCTTGCCGACCTGCTCAACTGGCGGTTCGCGTTTCTGCTCAACGTCCCGGTGGCGCTGCTGATCCTGGCCGTGGCCCCGTTCGTCGTCAGCGCCGGACGGACCCCGGAGCGACCCAAACTGGATCTTCCGGGTGCGATCACCGTCACGATCGGCCTGCTGCTGGTGGTGTACGGCGTGAGCCTGAGCCCCTCCGCCGGCTGGACGAGTCTCCGGGTGCTGGTCCTCCTCGGGGCCGGGGCCGCGTTCCTGGTCGCGTTCTGGACGATCGAGCGGCGCGCCCCGGCACCCCTCGCGCCGGTGGCGATCCTGCGCCGCCCGACGGTCCGCTGGGGCAACCTCGGCGGCCTGATCGTGTTCGCGATGGGCTCGTCCGTGGTCTTCCTGGGCACCCTGTACCTGCAGGACGTCCTCGGCTACTCCGCGCTCGCGACCGGCGTCGCGTTCGGCCTGCCCGGCATCGCCGCGGTCTTCGCCGGTGTCATCGGCGGTCGCCTCCTGGGCCGGTTCGGCCGCCGCGTGACGCTCGTCGGCGGCCTGGCCGTGCAGGGCGTCGCGTTCGGCGGCCTCAGCCTGCTCGGCGACTCCCGGAGCATGTACGGCTGGCTCATGCTCGCCTTCACCGTCGGCTTCGTCGGGCATGTGGCGGCGATCGTCGCGTATACGGTCACGGCCACCTCCGGCCTGCCCGACGGCGAGCAGGGCCTGGCCACCGGCCTCAGCACCCTGACGCAGCAGGTCGCCCTCACCGTCGGCATCCCGGTGATGAGCGCGGTCGCCGCGGCCGGCCCGACCCTGCTGTCCGGCATCCGGCTGGCCCTGCTCGTCGACGGCGCGGTCACCCTGCTGGGCGCCCTGGCCATCCACCGCGGCCTGCGCCGGACGATCGGCTGAGCCACCCCGGGCCGGGCGCCGGCGCTCAGCGGGGCAGGTCGGCGGCCGCCGCGAGCAGCGGCACGCCCGGCCTGGGCACGTCGAGGACCACGCCGCCGCCCCGCGGTTCGAGGTGCCCGACGACGACCATGACGGCGACGTGCTCCGGCGCGGACCAGAGCTTCGGCCACGTGAACGCGGGGCACAGCGCCCGGGCCCCGACCGCGGCGTCCACCGGTTTCCCCGGCCTGACCTCGAACCCGGTCCCCGGCTCCGCCATGGTCTGCGGCGAGAGGTCGCCGGGCTGGTTGAGCATCGGGCCGCCGCCGACGATGACGCTGTCCTTGAGGTACAGCACCTCGACCGGCGGGATCTGGACCCGCAGGTCGGTGGTGGCGGTGAACCGCAGCGCCACCTCGGGGGCGGTGTCGGCGGAGACGCGCCGCACCGACGCGACCGCCACCGTCAGCGCGGCCCGGGTGCCGGCCAGGTCGTCGGCCCAGATGCCACGCCCGCAGACGAACAGCGGGTCCAGGTCGGGCGCCGCGGAGGGCGGCGGCACCGGGGCCGGACGCGACCGGTGGGTGCAGCCCACCAGGCCGAGCACGACCACGACCGGCACCAGCCAACCCGCTCGCATCCCACGAACCTACGGCGCGGCCGACCGGCCCGTTGCCCCGGCCGGGTGGCGGTGGTGTAGTGCTCGTATGACGGACTCTCCAGCCAGGACGGCCGACGGCCGGCGCCGCACGGCTCGCAAGCTGATCCTGCTGGCATGGGCGCTGTTCCTGTTCGTCCCGCTGGTGCTGGCCGCTGTCGTCACCTTCGGCGACTGGGGGCCGGGCCCGGCCACCGCGGCGCTGATGGTCGTCGGTGGCGGGGCGGCCGGCGCGATCGGCTTCCGGCTCGTCATGAAGGCGGACACCTTGCGTGGCTGACCGGGCCGGAGCCCGGTCACGTCAGCGGGGCAGGAAGGTGCCGCCCGGTTCGCCGACGACGGCGCCGTCGCGGAAGGCGACCCGGCCGCGCAGCACCGTCGCCACCGGCCAGCCACGGACCTTGCGGCCGGCGAACGGGCAGTGGTCCTGGCCGGACAGCAGCAGGTCGGTGGTGACCTCCTGTTCGAGGTCCGGGTCGACGACGGTGAGGTCGGCGTCCTGCCCGACGAGCAGGGAGCCCTTGCGCGGCCACAGGCCGTAGGCGCGGGCCGGGTTGGCCGAGACGAGCTCCGCGACCCGGTGCGGGGCGAGCCCGCGCTTGTGCATGCCCTCGCTGAGCAGCACCGGGTAGAGCAGGCCGGTGCCGCCGAAGCCGGGCAGGGCCGGCCACAGCTCGTCGCCCTTGTGCTCCTCCAGGCAGCAGGCGTGGTCCGAGGCGACCCAGTCGACCTTGCCGGACAGCACCCCGGCCCACAACGCCTCAGTGTCCAGAGCGCTGCGGATCGGCGGGTTCACCTTGGCGCCCAGGCCGGACAGCTCGTCGTAGTTGAGGCACAGGTGGTGCAGGGTGACCTCGGTGCGCAGGTCGAGGTCGGGGCGGGCGAGGCGGGCCTCGGTCGCGGCGGCGAGGGCCTCGCCGCTGGACAGGTGCAGCAGGTTGATCGGGCAGGCGGTCGCCGCGGCGAGGGTGGTGGCCTCACCGATCGCGACCCGTTCGGTGAGCGGCGGCCGGGCGTCGGAATACGCCTTCAGCGTCTGCGGGTCACCGGCGGCGCGGACCCGTTCGATGAACAGCCGCATCAGCTCGGCCTGCTCGCAGTGCAGCGACAGGGAGACCCGGCGGCCGGTGTCGCGGGCGGCGGCGGAGACGGCCTCCATGATCTGGTACAGGTGGCCCAGGTCGTACTCGTCGCTCATCGTGAACGCCTTGGCGTCGCGTGAGTCGGCGGACAGGTTGAAGCCCTTGTAGAACATGTAGTACTTGAACGAGCTGATCCCGTGCCGGTCCACGAGCGCCGGGACCTCGCCGACCTGGCGGGTGTCCATGGGCGCGAGGTGGAAGCCGAAGTCGGTCCACGAGCGGCCGGACACCGCCTGGAGCACCTCGGGCAGGATGTCCTCGTACGCGCCGGTCTTGTTCAGGTAGTGCTGCCCGGTCCGGAAGTAGGACAGCACGGTGGTGGCGCCGCCGACGAGGGAGGACCGGGTCTCCTCGGTCGCGTCGATCTCCAGGGGCCGGTAGATGCCCAGGTGGTAGTGCGCGTCCACGCCGCCGGGGAAGACGAGCTTGCCGGTCGCGTCGAGGACCTCGTCCGCATCGGTCAGGTCCTCGCCGATCGCGACGATCCGTCCGTCTTTCGCAGCCAGGTCGGCGCGAACCTCGCCGACATAGGGAAGAACCAGCGTTCCGTTCTTCACCAGCAGGTCGTACCGCGACACCATGAGCCCCTCTCGCCGTTTCCCTCAATGTAACGGGGTTTCCATTTTGACGATAGTGCCGTTAGGCTTTGCTGGTGGAACTGCAGCCCGCCTTAGCAGGGATCACGGTCGTGGACGTGTCCACCCTGTTCGCCGGCCCCCTGGCCGCCACCATCCTGGGGGATTTCGGCGCCGACGTCATCAAGATCGAGCATCCCGTCAAAGGTGACCCGTCCCGCGGCCACGGGCCCGCCAAGAACAGCGTGCCGCTGTGGTGGACGCTGCTCGGGCGGAACAAGCGCTGCGTCACCCTCAACCTGTCCCGTCCCGCCGGCGCCGAGCTGCTCAAACGCCTCCTGGCCGGCGCCGACGTCCTGATCGAGAACTTCCGGCCGGGCACCCTGGAGCGCTGGGGCCTCGGGCCCGACGTGCTGCTCGAGCTCAACCCGCGCCTGGTCGTCGCGCGGGTCACCGCGTTTGGCCAGTTCGGCCCGTATGCGTCCCGGCCCGGCTTCGGCACCCTCGCCGAGGCGATGAGCGGGTTCGCGGCCATCACCGGCGAGCCCGACGGGCCGCCGACGCTGCCACCGTTCGGCCTCGCCGACGGCATCGCCGCCATCGCCACGGCGCAGGCCGTGACCACGGCACTGCTCGCGCGGCACGCGACGGGTGCCGGGCAGGTGATCGATCTGGCCATCATCGAACCCATCCTGACCCTTTTAGGCATGCAGCCGATGGTGTACGACCAGCTCGGCACCGTTCAGGGCAGAACCGGCAACCGGAGCGTGAACAACGCGCCCCGCAACACGTACCGCAGCCGCGACGGGAAGTGGCTCGCCGTGTCGACGTCCGCCCAGGCCGTCGCGGAGCGGGTGCTGCGCCTCGTCGGGCATCCGGAGGTGCTCGACGAGCCGTGGTTCGCGTCCGGCGCCACCCGCGCCCAGCACGCCGAACTGCTCGACGGCTACGTCGGGGACTGGATCGGGGCCCGCGACGCCGCCGACGTCATCGCCGCGTTCGAGGCCGCGGAGGCCGCCATCGCCCCGATCCACGACATCGCCGACGTGTTCACCGACCCGCAGTACGCCGCGCTCGGCACCCTGCGCGCCGTCGAGGACCCGGTCCTGGGCCCGGTCCGCATGCAGAACGTGCTGTACCGGCTGTCCGCCACCCCCGGCGACATCAAGTGGACCGGCCCGGCCCTCGGCGCGCACAACGCCGAGATCTACCGCGACCGGCTCGGCCTCACCGCCGACGAGCTCGACAAGCTGCACGCCGACGGGGTGCTGTGACCATGTCCTGGTTGGAACTTCTGGCCGGTTCGCGGGTCCTCGACCTGGCCCAGCCGATGCGCCGCGGTATGCCGCAGTCACCGAACCACCCGCCGTTCCGGATGGCCCTCGAACGCCGCCACGGCGACCTGGTCCGCCCCGACGGCGGGTCGGCCGCGAACGAGCTCATCGTCACCGGCGGCCACGTCGGCACCCACGTCGACGCCCTCGCGCACGTGTCGCAGGACGGCGTCCTGCACGGCGGGGTGCACGCCTCCTCCGTGCAGTCCCACCTCGGGTTCACCTCCCACGGCATCGAGTCGTTCGAGGTGTACGTCGGCCGCGCCGCGGTGCTCGACGTCGCCCGCGTCCACGGGGTGCCGGTGCTGCCCGCCGGCTACGAGATCACCGCCGAGGACCTCGACGCCTGCGACGTCCCCGTGCACCCCGGCGACGCCGTGCTGATCGGCACCGGCTGGTCCCGCCGCTGGGACGAGCACGACGCCTTCATCGGCCAGCGCGACGGCACCCCCGGGCCCGGCGTCGCCGCCGGCGCCTGGCTCGCCGATCGCGGGGTGCGGGTCGTCGGTGCCGAGACGATCGCGTTCGAACACATCCCGCCCGGGCGCGGGCATGCCGTGCTACCCGTACACCGGATGCTCCTGGTGGAACGTGGCATCCACATCGTGGAGACGATGCGGCTGCACCCGCTGCTGGACACCGGCGCCCGCGAGTGCCTCCTGGTGCTCAACCCGCTGCCGATCGTCGGCGCGACCGGCGCCCCCGTCCGCCCGCTCGCGATCCTGCCGTCATGACGGCGGTCGAACAGCTCGCCGAGTTCGCCGTCGCGTGCCGGTCCTCGGTGCCCGCCGCGGTCCGCGCCGATGTGCCCGCCAGGGTCCTCGACATCCTCGGCCTCGCCCTCGCCGCGCACGGGGACCCGGACGCCGACGCCGCCCCCGCGGTCCTGCGGTCCGTGCGCCGCTGGGGTGGCACCCCCGAGGCGACCGTCATCGGCACCGGCGACCGGCTGCCCGCCCCGGCGGCCGCGCTCGTCAACGGCACCCTGGCGCACTCCCTCGACTTCGACGACACCCACCTGCCGTCGGTGCTGCACCCGTCCGCCTCCGTCGTCCCGGCCGCCCTCGCCACCGCCGAGGCCGCCGGCGTCTCCGGCGCGGCGGTGCTGGCCGCGGTCGCCGCCGGCGTCGAGCTCACCAACCGGCTCGGCATGGCCGCCTACGACCCCGCGATCGCCAACTCCATCTTCTTCGAACGCGGCCTGCACGCGACCTCGATCTGCGGCGCCATCGGCTCGGCCGCCGCCGCCGCATTGCTGCTCGGCCTCGACGCGCCCGGCGTCGCCTCGGCGATGGGGGTCGCGGCGAGCATGGGCGCCGGCCTCATCGAGGCGAACCGCACCGGCGGCACCGTCAAGAAGGTCCACTGCGGCTGGGCCGCGCACGCGGGCGTGTCCGCCGCCTACCTCGCCGCCGACGGGCTCACCGGCCCGCCGACCGTGCTTGAGGGCCGGTTCGGCTTCTTCACCGCCTACGCCGGCGGCCGCTGCGACGACGACGCGCTGCTGGGCGACCTCGGCACCCGCTGGGAGCTGCTGCGCACCGCGTTCAAACCCTACCCGTCCAACCACTTCACCCACCCCGGCATCGACTGCGCCCTCGCCCTGCGCGCCGCCGGCCTCGATCCGTCCACCGTGGACTGGATCGAGCTCGGCGTGCCCGGCCCGACGCTGCGGACGATCGCCGAACCGGCCGCGGAGAAGGTCCGCCCCCGCAGCACGTACCACGGCAAGTTCTCCGGTCCGTACACGGTGGCGACCGCCCTGCTCGGCGGCGGCGGCCTGGGCGTCGGCCTCGAGGACTTCACCGGCCCGCTGGACCCCGACCGGCTCGCCCTCGCGGCGAAGGTCCGCTGCGTGCCGGACGAGCGGGCCACCCGGATCTTCCCGCACGCGTTCGCCGCCGTGCTGCGCGTGTCCACCGCCGGCACCGTGGTCGAGCACCGGGTCGACGCGTCCCTCGGCAGCGCCGAGGCGCCGCTGTCCGCCGCGGACCTGGCCCGCAAGTTCCGCTTCAACGCCGCCCGCGCCCTGACCCCCGCGGCCGCGGACGCGCTCGCCACCCGCACCACCGCCCTGGCCGACCTGGCGGACGTGCACACCCTCCTGCCCTGACCAGCTGCCGCGGCGCCGACCGGCCGGTCGGCGCGGTTCCAGCGCCTATTCCTGCACCAGCGCTGTCACGTCGCTTGATCGAAGTCGCATGACCGGGCGGCGGCGACCGCCCCGCGGCGAAGCACGGCGATCCCGCCGGTCGTAGGCGCCCGGGTGGTCAGCCGGTCGGGGGCCGGGGCTGGTCGTCGTCCCAGAACGGCTCGAACGTCGTGAACGGCGGCTCGAACGACGGGTCGGGCAGGCGCACCGCCCGGCACCTGGGCACCTCCGGCGCGGCGGGGTCGTCGGCGATCCGTTGGAGGGTGCCGGCGGCGAACGCGGCCGGGACGGGGGTCCAGCCCAGGTTGCGCTCGTAGTAGCGCAGGGCGGTCCGCACGGACGGGGTCCAGTCGTCGTCGAGGAGGATCAGGCCGCCGGGGCGGACGAGTTTGCGCAGGAAGTACAGGTCGACGAACACTTCGTGGAAGCGGTGACTGCCGTCGACGAAGGCCGCGTCGGCGACCGTCCCGGCGGCGACGAGGTGGGCCAGCGCCAGGGACGACGGGGTCGCGACGAGCTCGGCGACGCCGTCGAGGCCGGCCTCGACCAGCACGTCCCAGCCGACGTCGTCATACGCGTCCCGCTGGAACGGATCCACGATGACGTGCCTGGGGCGCGGCGCGCCGACGGTGAGGAGGGCCTCGCCGATCGCGAGGGCGGAGCTGCCGTAGGCGAGACCGACCTCGACGACGGTCTCGACGCCCTCCGCGATGAGCACGTCGCGCAGCAGGTCGCAGTCGCGTTCGGGGAGGGTTACCAGCTGGAAGTCCAGCTCCGGGCTGCGGGTGCGAGAGGGGCCGTCCCGCCGGAGCCGGGAGCGGACCGCACGGACCTCGTCTGCCGTCACCGTCCGAGTGTCTCAGGCAGAAAGGATGAGCCCGGCGAGACACGCCCATCGCTACGATGTGCGCGAAAGTAGCGCGACGCGAGGGAGCGGACACGTGCAGAGACGGGCCTTGAGTCTGGCCGTGTCGGCGTTCCCCAGCGGTTCCTCCTATCAGCCGCTGCCGTTCGCCCATGACCGGTCCACCGCGCTCGCGCGCGTTGGAGACACACGGGTACACCATGCGTCCCCTCGACGGCGACGAGACGCTGACCGCCCGCCGGATGGGTGACCTGGTCGAGGATCTGCTCACCGAACTCGGCCCGCACGACCTGGCCGTGGTCCACGTCATCAGCCACGGCGAGGACGGCTTCGGGTCGGTGCGGGTGGTCGGCGCCGACGGCAGGGCGACCTCCCGCACCGACCTCAACAGCTGGCTCACCGACGCGTCGAGCACCGCCGAGCAGGACGGCGAGGACGACGACCTGCCGCTCGGCCCCACCGTGCTGTTCCTGGTCGACGTGTGCGGCGCCGGGCAGGCGGCCAGGCTGGCGTGGCAGGCCGGCATCGCCGACGAGCGGCGCCGCGCGTGGGTGCTCACCGGCGGCATGCCGCGCCATCCAAGCCTGCCAACCGTTGTCGGTTGAGTGTGCGATAGCGCTCGTTGACGCTGTTGAGTGTCGTGCGTTGCCAGTATGCGTAGAAGTGTCGTACCCGCGGTTCATACTGCTCGTCGAGACGGTCGGGGATGGGAGGTGCCGCTGGTGCAGACGGTGCAGGCGTACCGGTTTGCCCTGGACGTCACCCCGGCTCAGGAGCGGGCGTTGCTGACGCATGCAGGTGCGGCTCGGGTGGCGTTCAACTGGTCTCTTGCCAGGGTGAAGGCGGTGTTGGATCAGCGTTCGGCGGAGCGGTCCTATGGCGTGGCCGAGGAGTTGTTGACGCCGGTTTCGGGTTGGTCATTGGCGGCGTTGCGGCGGGTGTGGAATGCGGAGAAGGGTGTGGTGGCGCCGTGGTGGCGGGAGGTGTCAAAGGAGGCGTTCAACACCGGCCTGGACACCCTGGCACGTGGTCTGAAGCAGTGGGATGATTCCCGTCGCGGGCAGCGGGCCGGTCGCCGGGTCGGGTTCCCGCGGTTCAAGTCCCGGCATCGCAGCACTCCGAGCGTCAGGGTTCGCCGAGTTCCGCCGGCAACTCGCCTATAAGACGGTGTGGAATGGTGGCCGCCTGGTGGTCGCCGGCCGCTGGTATCCGTCGAGCAAGACCTGCTCACGCTGCGGCGCGGTGAAAGCCAAACTGCCCCTGCGTGAACGGACGTACACGTGCACCAGCTGCGGCCTGGTCCTAGACCGGGACGTCAACGCCGCACACAACCTCGCCAACCTCGCCGCGGGACCCCGCGGACGCGGCGGACATGGCGGAGGTGTCAACCGCCGGGAGTGGCCCGGTGGCAGGACGGGGAGCCATCCGTAAGACCCACCCGGTGGGCAGGAGGCGAGGAACCGTCAACCCGGCACCGCACCAGCGGATCAGACCGGGACCGTCCCGTCGCAAGACAGGAATGCCGCATGAGCGCCGAAGATACTCAGCGGCAACGGGAGGTACACATGCGTCGTCTCTGTGTGGTGCTCGGGGTGCCCGCGGTCGGGTTGTCCGCCTGCGGGTCGTCCGGCGAACCCCGCGAAGGAAAGCCGGGTCCGGCCGGCTCCGCGGCCTGCCGAGCACCGGGGTGAAGCAGGTGCCGGGCTGCACCAGCGCGGAGTTGTTCGGCATCCCCCAGCCGGAGGCGGGGGCGCAGGTTCGAATCCTGCCGGGGGCACCAAAAAGAACTGTGCCACCACAGCGGCTGCGCTGATCATCGAAGCGACCTACCCGCTTCCGCCGCTACGACAGCCCTGAAACACCACACGGCACGCAACGCTCGACGGTCGTGGGCGCTCAGGAACGTCGGAGGCGCCCCCGACCGCACCGGCGCTGGCGCCTCCGCCAAGGATGACGAGGGCCGCAACCCCGCGCGTTGCGCTCAGCCACGGGCCCTGCCGTATGAGGCCGCTTGATTGACCACGGCTGCGCCGGCAGGCAACCGCAAGGCCCGCCTCCGCGATACGGCAACGCCGACGAGACCCGTTGATTAGCTGCACGCTCATGGTTCCCCTCTTGGTCAAGGGATCATGGCGACTTTGTTTTAGGCTTCTTGGTGGCGGGTCCGGGTTGTGACTTGTCCGAAGAGGCGGCTGTCGGGATTGGGCCGTCCGCGCTGGGTTGCAGAGTCGCTCCCGTGTGTCCTCCCGGACCCGTCTCACCAGCTCCGCTGGCCTTTGCGTCGTGCAGCATCCGCTTGTAGACGACGTCGGACAAGTGGCGTTTGAGCGCGCGGAGGGCTTCCATCGTGGTTTTGCCTTCGGCGAGGCGGCGCCGGTAGTAGGCGCGGCCGGGTGTGTCACGGCGGAGCTGGACGATGGCCATGATGTGCAGGACGCGGTTGATACGACGGTTTCCGGCGCGGGAGAGCCGGTGGCGGCGTTGGTCGCCGGAGGACGCCTCGAGTGGCGCGGTGCCGTTCCAGGAGGCGAAGTGCGCTGGGGTGCGGAACCGGCGGATGTCGGCGATGTCGCCGATCAGCCGGGCGGCGCCGGACGGGCCGATGCCGTGCAGGCCCGGTCAGGGTGCTGCCGTGTTCGGTGACGAGCTGGCGTAGTTGCTTGTCGGCTGCCCGGAT
>NZ_JBHSIU010000113.1:0-6762 GCF_042653625.1 Dactylosporangium cerinum
AACCAAAACCAACCAACAGCCGCCCGACCCAGGGGTTGACACAGGGCAACTCAAGTCTGCCTGGATCTTGCCCACGCATGACGCACCGGCCCCGGCCGGCCCGCAGCACCGCTTTCCTCGAGATCAAGACGGTCTGCCTCTGACTGGCGGTTGCCTCGCCATGCCCGGCCAGGGGACCAGTGACGCTCAGGCCGGCTGGTAGAAGTTGCGTTCCCAACGGTGCCTGGCCAGCACTCCCAGCTGCTCGCCGGACAGCGTCCGGCCGTCGCTGACGGCGGCGTTGCGCTCGACGTTGCGGACACTGCGCATCCCGGCGATGACGGTGGAGACCGCCGGGGCCGCCAGCACGAAGCGCAACGCCGCTTCCGCGACGTCGTCAGCTCCGATGTCCAGATCGGCGACGAGGGCGTCGACACGCTGCTCAACCTGTGCCCTGCGGTCGCCGCCGAAGTACCGGTTGCGGAAGTCGCCCTCCGGGAAGGTGGTGTCAGCACGGAGCTGCCCGGTCAGGCCGCCTTCGTCCAGCGCCACCCGCACGATAACCCCGACGTCGTGCTGCTCGCACGCCGGCAGCAGCCGCTCCTGCGGTTGCTGGTGGAACACGTTGTAGATCACCTGCAAGGTGTCAACCTGACCGCTACGCACCAGCTCCAGGGCGTTGTCAGGCTCGTAGTCGTTAATGGACACCCCGAAGAAGCGAATCTTGCCTTCCTGCTTGAGCGCCGCGATCGTCTCCAGCCAGTCACCCCGGCCGACCCACTCGTCGCTCCAGACGTGAAACTGCAGCACGTCGAAGGCGTCGAGCCCGGCCGCACGCAAGCTGGTCTCCACGCTGTCGCGGATGTGCTCGCCCGGGAACGTCTCCGCGGGGTCCACGCCGGCCGGCGCCGGCCATATGCCATTCCTGGGCGGCACCTTGGTCGCCACGTAGAGGTGCTCGCCCGGGTGGTCCCGTACGACCCGGCCGACGATCCGCTCGCTCTCGCCATACCCGCGGGCGGTATCGATGAAGTTGACGCCGAGCTCGATCGCCCGGTGCAGGGCGCGTACCGACTCGTCCTCCCGCGCGCCCACCCACGCCGACCCGCCGATGCCCCAGGCGCCGTAGCCGATCTCGGAAACGGACAGGCCGGTCCGGCCAAGCTGACGGTACTGCATACGTCGCTCCTCACAACCGCTGCTGCTGTCGCCGGTGGCGCCGGGTCGCGGCCCCCTGACCAGGCAGCATCGCACATCGCCGCCCGTCGACACCGAATGGATGTCGGCTCTACAGTCCGGCGGAGAAGGCGTAGGTCGAGGGCGGGTCGGGCTGCTGTGCTGGGGTGCTGTAGACGATCGCGATCTCGTCGTGTGCGCGCAGGATGATGCCGGCCGGATCGCCCTGGTACGGCTTGCCGTTGACGTACGACTGCAGCACCTTGCCGTCGCCGGCCTTGAGCCCGCCGATCTGGTTGGCCGAAAGCGTCACCTGCCACTCGGTGAACAGCTGCCCCAGGCTGAAATCGGCCTGCGCCGGCGACTCGACGTGGAGCACACCAGTGGTGTCGTGGGTGTGCAGCGGACTGAGCCGGCCGGTGGACCGGTCGATGCCGATGTCCGCCGGCACGACGACCGGCTGCCCGTTGACGATGACGTCGAGATGTGCGTGGATGTGCTCGACGGTACCTTCCGTGGTCAGCATGGGCAGCGCCGCGGCGCGTACCTGGGCGGTGGTGTCCGCCGGCAGCGACCACGGCGGCTGGTCGGTGCGGCCCTGGGCGGTGGCGAGCGGGGTGGCCGGAATCGCCGGGGAAGCCGCCACCCTGCCCGGTTGGTGGAAGGCGACCACCAGGACCACGGCGAGCACAATGGCCGCGACAAAGCCGGTCATGGCGCCGGTGAACAGCCACCGTCGCCTACGCTCCTGCCGCCGCATTCGCTCCATGGCCTTGCGGGCCGCGGCGGCGCGTGCCTTCCGGCTGTCACGCGGCATGGTATTGCAGTCCTCTCTACGTATCTCACGGCGGCATCCCGTCGGTGCCCGGCCACGTACGAGCCGGTCGGCCGGCACGGCTCACTCAACGATGCGCGGCGTGCTTGCGAGAACCCAGGGAATCCTCCCGAAGAGTTCGCTGAGCGCCAGGGCACCCAATGCCACGACAGGGGTCGCTCGTCGACCTGGCGGGCGCCGCGGAGCGGTGCGCGTCACCATCCGTCATCGTCCGGGCTCTACCTCGTCGTCCAGCAACCCGCTTCGTGTGCCGGCCAGCGGCCAACGGTGATCACCTCGCCGTTCGCGGCGACCAGCCGGGCGGATGCGCCGAGCCGGTGAAGCCAGCCGGTTGCGGCGTGACCGCGCATCATCGCCGACATGCTCAGGGCCTTGGCGTGGGTGCAGGGGAACGCCGCGACCGACACGGAGCGCCACACCGATACCGTCACCCGGCTGGTGCTCGGATGGAAGGTGTAGCCCGCAGGCTTGCCGCCGCCGCCCGGCCACCGGTGGCCGACGGACCTGGCCACGGCAAACGGGGTGGGCCCAACTTCGGCCGGAATATTCGGTCCGGCTTCGCCCGTCCGGAGCAGCGTTTCCCAACCGGCGGACGGAGGCTGCCCGGCGCAGGCGACATCGCCACCGATGTCAACCCGTACTCCGACGTTGAACCGTCGATGAATCAACCGCGCACAGCGGTCGACAGCGTGGGCCGCAGCCATGGCGCTCAGGTCAAGCAGCGCTCCGGCCGGCACGGTGAGGCGTCGTCCGTCTCGGCGGATCCTGCGCCAGCCCGGCACCGAGGGCGAGTGCAGATCTGCCGTGCCTATGCGTGGCCGCATCCAGAGCAGGTCCCCATCGCGCTCTTGCAGCACATCGTCATAGAGGGGGTCATAGAGGGGGTCGAGGTCACCGTCGCTGATCACCGCCGCCCGGATCGACACTGCCACCAGTTCCGCCAGCAGAGGACTGACACGTACCTGTCGCCCTCGCGCTTGCTGCAACATGCGCACCTCGGAATCGGGCCGGAACGGGTTACATGCGTCATCGATGGCCGCCACCTGGTCGATGACCAGTCTCTGCGCGTCAGCGAGCTGGTCCCGTGAGGTGACGACCAGCTGCAGAGTCGTGTTCCACACCGGCCACTGGGCGCCCGACCGTTCGAGGCGCAGTACGTGAGCCTTTGCGGCACCGGTCGAACGTGCATGCGGCCGCTTCCGCGCGGTAGCGTTGTCTCTCACTGTGGCGGATCGCCTGCTACCTTGATCCATCTCGTCCTCCATCATTGGTTGGCCGTCATCGGGGGCCTTTGGATGGCGGTCGCCGCCGTGTCCTGGATCCCATGCTGGGTAGGCAACGTATTCGTGGGCTGTGCGCCACCTGAGGAAGACCTGTTCGACTGCAAGACTCATTCGGTCGGGAGCCGTGTGGTTGCCACCATGGTGATAAGGCCCTCGTGCCGGTGGAATGACTGGCCTTCTTCGCGGACCTCAGGCGTAGATCATGACCATGAGGATGGCGCCGATGGCCAGCGGAGCGAGCGGTGACCCGATGCGCACGCTCGCGCCGACCGTGAACACCAGGAAGAACGTACCGATCAGTTCGGTGACGTAAGCGGCGTACCCAAGCGGTCCGACCGCGGACCCGAACACCAGGTCGACACGTTCGCCGATCCCACAACGCAACGCCGCCCTGGCAGCTCGATGACCCCGCTGGACACGGCATTGAAGCGGTTCGCCCGATGCGCGACGAGATCAAGCGCCGCGTCGAACACCTGCTCACCGAACTGTCCGTCACCGCCGGCACTTGCTCCCCCGAGCCGCGACCCGATCCTGTAGTTAGCGGGTGTGTGCGGCGTCGAGCGCGGCCTGCAGCGACTTGATGTAGCCCTCGCTGGTGTACGTGGCGCCGGACACGACGTCGATGTTCGCGCTCTGGGCTGCGAGGGCCTCGTCGTGCAGTTGCGGTACGGCGTAGGCGTTGATCTCGTCGTCGCGGCGTCTGCCGCTGGTCAGCTGGAGCGGCACGACGTCGGTGATCTTGCCGTTGCTGATGTGGACTTGGACCTGGACCGGGCCGTACCGCGTCTGGATCACCGTGCCGTTGACGACGAGCGAGCCGCCGGCTCGCTGTGGTGCGGTACTGGCGCCGGGGGCCGATGCGGCCGTCCCGGCCGGGTTACCCGGGCCGGGCTCCGTTGGGCCGGTCGGCGCCGGACCGGAGACGATACCGGGCGGGTTGGCGGCCGCGACCGACGCCGGCGACGGGGTGGCGCCCATGGTGCTGGTGCGGTAGCTGAACAGCAGGACCAGGGTGGCGATGGTCGCCACGATCCACAGCGTGATGCGGCGCACCGTCAACGTCCTCCGATGTGATGACCTGGGTTCACCAGGCGAACCGTTCGAGATGAATGCGTTCGTCCGGGACTCCCGCGCGGCGGACGGCGGACTCGGCGAGGCCCATCCAGTCGTCCGGTCCACACAGGTACACGTCGCGCCGCTCGATGTCGGGCACCAAGTCTCCGAGCAGTTGCTCGTCCGGCGGACACCCGGCGGGCAGCCAGGATCGGCGGGCGGGGCGGGGGCCGAGCAGATACCACACCTGCACGCCCCGGCGGGCGGCGAACTCATCAAGTTCGGCGCGGAAAATGAGGTCCGCTTCGCTACGCGCCCGGTACAGCAGCACGGTCTGCGAAGGCGGGAGTTCGTCGAGCAGGGCCCGCAGCGGAGTGATCCCGATACCGCAGGCCAGCAGCGCGACGCCACGGCTACGACGGCGCGCCGCGACCAGTTGGCCGTACGGGCCTTCGATGATGACCTTCGTCCCCGGGCGCAGCGTGGCCAGCCGGGCGCTGCCATCACCAGTCGCCTTCACGGTGATCCGTAGCCGATCGCGCCGAGGGGCGGCGGACAGCGAGTAGGGGTGGCCGCGCGACCAGCCCGGGCCGTCGAGGAACCGCCACAGGAAGAACTGGCCTGCCCGTACCGGCAGGCGGTCCAGGTTGCGGCCGTGTAGGTACACCGATACCACGCCAGGACCTTCGCTCACGATCCGCTGGACCACGATGCGGTGGTACAGGCTGCGCCAGGCCGGCTGCCCGAGACGGAAGGCCAGGACGCTCCCCGCCGCCACGCCGTAGGCGGTCCACCAGTAGGCCTGGGCCAGCCCGGAGGACACGAAGTCCGCGCCGGTCCACAGCTCGTGCGGCAGCGACAGGCCCACCCCGAGATAGGCGTACAGATGCAGCAGGTGCCAGGACTCGTAGCGCAGGCGCCGCCGGGCCGTGCGGATCGAGGTCACGACGACCAACACGAGCGCGGCGGTGCCGGCGGTCGCTAGCAGCATGCCCGGGTACGTGGCGACCAAGTCCCAGGCCTGCGCGACGATGTCCATGTGGCCGGTGCCGGCGTAGCCGGCGGTGATGAGCACGATATGGGCCAGCATCAGGTTGAACGACGTGAACCCGACCAGCCGGTGCCGGTGGGCCAGGCGGTCCTGGCCGTAGGTGCGCTCGATCCACGGCACCCGTGCCATCAGCAGGACCTGGACCAGCAGCAGGTCGGCCGACACCAGGCCGGCCAGCCGCCCGGCCGAGGTCAGCGCCGAGGCGACGCCGCCCAGTCGCTGCACACCGCCACCGTGGATCCACAACGCGACGACGACCAGCATCGTCAACGCCGCGGACGCGCCGATCGCGTCGGGCCACCAGCTACCCGCCGTCGTACGCGCAGCTGCGGCTGGCCGGTGCCGCGACCGCCTGACGGTCGTCGTGGGCATCGCTGCTACCTTCAGTGCCTCGTGGCGCGCGTGGCGCTGCCCACGTTGCTCCACGCAGCTCGGGCGCCCGAGTCGCCCACCCGGTACACCTGCACCAGATCGGCGACCGCGAGGACGACCGCCAGGATCGAGACCGTCGCCGTGACGACCGGCCGGCCGGCACGCGGCGACGCGGGGTCTGCCGCGGCGGACCGTCGGCGTCTCCACACAAGCACCACCGCCACCGCCAGGAGCGGCAGCGCGAACCACAGCAGCGTGTCACCGAGTTCGGCGTGCAGGCCGGGGTTGCCGACGCGGGCCTCCAGGCGATCGCCGCTCGCGGTCGCCAGCGGGATCGTGACGACGGCGAGGGCCGCCGTGGCGACGACCACGCTGCCGAACCGGGCCAGCCAAGCGGACCGGACGGCGGTAGCGACCACACCGAGGGCGGCCAGCGGCAGCAACACGACGACAGCGTGTACGACCAATGGATGCACCGGCACACCGTTGATGGTGTCGAGCACACGTTCTCCTAGCCAGGCGAGGATGGGCGCGGATGCCGCGCGTCCAGGTACCCACGATGCCAGCCGGATCTTGGAGAATTCTTAGCCCAGCGTGTCACTATCGGCGGGTGACAGAACCGACGCCACCTGCGGTTGCGGTTGTCGGCCAGCCCCGGCTGCTGCTGGTCGAAGACGATCCGCAGCTGTCGGAGATGCTCGTCGACCTGCTGGGCAAGGCAGGCCACGCCGTTGACCACGCGCCGGACGGGCAGGCCGGCCTGCATCTCGGCCTGAGCCTGTGGGTGCCGAAAACCCCATCCATGCGCTGTGACCTGCCGGTTCTCGGATATGGCTGAAGTCTGCGAGACGGAGTAAGCCAGGATGGTCCATCGTGCTGCTGCGACTGCCCTACCTGGCGCTCACGAGCGTGTTCACCCTCATACGGCTCATACCCGTGACCGATTCGGATAAGAACGTCGAGATTCTGACGCTGCGCCACCAACTCGCCATCCTGCAGCGCCAGATCGACAA
>NZ_JBHSIU010000114.1:0-49844 GCF_042653625.1 Dactylosporangium cerinum
GGGTGCTGGCCGTGATCAAGGTCCTACGGACCTGAGTGCGCCACTTCAGGTCCCGGTACCGCCGGCGCCGAGAACTGGGTGGGTACGCCGAACGACGCTCCGCCGGACAGCGTCACCCAGGTACCGGTGGCGTTCTGCGCGACCAGGTCCGCCTTGCCAGGGAGATACAACCAACTCAAAGCCGTCATCGTCAGCGCCGACCCGGCCCTACACGACCAGCTGGCCGGCTGCACCGGCGCCGCCCTGATCCGCCACTGCGCCGACCTACCGGATACCACCCCCACCGACGTTGCCGCCGCCACCCGATACACGCTGCGCCGCCTCGCCCGACGCATCCAAACCCTCACCACCGAGGAACGCGAATTCCAGCAACAGATCACCGCAGTGCTCGACACCCACGCCCCGCAACTGTTGCAACGCAACGGGATCGGCCCCGACAGTGCCTCCGCGCTCCTCGTCGCAGCCGGCGACAACCCCGACCGGATGCACACCGAAGCCTCCTTCGCCGCCCTCTGCGGCGTCAGCCCCGTCGAAGCCTCCTCCGGCAAAACCAGCCGACGACGGCTCAACCGCGGCGGCGACCACCGTGCCAACGCCGCCCTCTACCACATCGCGCTGACCAGAACCCGCACCGACCAACGCACCCGCGACTACCTCGACCGACGCACCGCCCAAGGCAACACCCGCCGCGAAGCCATCCGCTGCCTCAAGCGCTACATCGCCCGCGAGGTCTACCACCTCATCCAACAGCGCAACCCAGCAGGCCAAACCCCACGAACCGCTTGACAAACATAGGGGCATCAGCGCCCTCTCCTTCTATGCGGTGGTCGGGTCCAGGCCGGCGAGCGCAAACCCGATGGCCCGCAGGTGATCGCCGCTGGTCTCGTTACGCACCGCGCCGGTCAACGCGCCGTCCGCAGCCTCCGGCCTGACCTGGGCCAGGAGGCTTTGTCAGCGACGCCTGCCGAGCGTCGGCAAGCCGCCGCTGACAGCTCGAACGCTATCGCCGTCCCTCGGTAAACCACGGTCAAGTCGACGCGCCGCAGCTTCGAGACGTGCACGTGACTCCGCACAGACCATCGGTCACGAAATTTGGCAGGTTGCCTTTGGCGACCAGGAGAACCACACCGCCGCCGACAATTGGGCCGCCTATATCTTGAGGAGGTCCAGGCGGCAGTAGCGCGGTGTGCACGATATCGGACCAGGGCGGTGACGGCATGGACACCTTCGGCGAATGGTTTCTGCTCGCCGAAGGTGACGTGCTCTCCTACGTCAAGGACGTGGCCGCACTGCGCTTGTTCGATGAATTCGGCATGCTGCTGTGGGACCTCCCGGACGATCAGTTCCGCATCGACCTGATGCGGAATGCGGATCGCTTCGGTTGCTCCTATCGCATGTTCATCAAGCGAGCCACGCTCGAGGCGCACCAACGCGGTACGCCTTCGTAGCCGAAACTGATCAGGACGTTTGCCGCAATGCCCGCCGTCGGACACCAACGGCGGGCATTGCCACGTAGTCACTCAGCCACTGAGCGTACCCATCGGCGGAGGCGGCGTTTGACGGTACGGGCGAGGTGGTCAACGCCGTGGGCGGTGAGGTTGGCGATGCCGCGTTTCAGGTTGGACCAGACGCCTTCGGTGGGGTTGAGGTCCGGGGCGTAGGCGGGCAGCCGGATGACCGTCAGCCAGTCGCGGCCGTCGATGAAGTCGCGCATGGCCTTGCTGACGTGGGTGTTGAGGTTGTCCCAGACGAGGACGATCGGCGCGTCCAGGCGTTGGTGCGCGGTGTCGAGCAGGGCGATGTAGTCGGCTTCGGTGGAGCTGGACGGCTCGCCTTTGCGGCCGCGGTGGGTGAGGGTGCGGTACATCAGCCGGCCGCGGTGGCCTTGTTTGAGGCAGAGCAGCCCGGCGATCGAGACCCGGCCGGAGCCCTTCCCGGTCACGGTCACCACCGGGATGTGCCCGCACCGGGCCCAGGTCCGGGCCTTCGGCGGTCGCAGCATCTGACCCGCCTCGTCCTCGAAGCAGATCCAGGCCCGCTGCGCCACCGCTCATCTCTTACCGACGGCCACCGCCGCGTATGCCAGTCCGCGATCTGCGCCGGGCCCTGTTCGGCCGCCCGACGAGCAAGGACCTGCGGGCTGAAACCCATGCGGTGCAACAGATACGACGTTCCACGCAGCGTGTACCGCACTCCGAACAGCCGGTCAAAGAGCTCGGTGATCCGCGCGAGGGTCCAGCGCTGGTCCGGGCCGAACCCGTGCGCCACCGGCCCTCGGTCCAGCGCGTCACCCAGGCGGCGAAGCTGATCGTCGTCGAGCCGGCAGGACGCGCCGCTGGAACCTTTCGACGCCAAGGCTTCCACACCACCCTCGCCGATCGCGCGCCGCCACCGGTACACAATCTCGGCCGAGACCCGCAGCCGAGACGCGACCTCCGCAACCGGCAGACCCTGCCCCCAACAGCGCGGCAGCCTCTCTGCGCACCGCTTCCCGCTTGGTCCGCGCCTTGGCGGTCAGACCGCCACCATGCGGATACCGCATCTCACCGGCATACCCACGCATCGACTGACGTCACCCAACGACGCCGATCGAACCCCACCGGACCCAGCACGGGCTCAACGCGTCCATCGATCCCACAACGCAACGGCGCCGAATGTAGCCGTCCTCGTCCCAGAAAGCCGAATATAGCCGTCCTCGTCCTAAAAATAGGCGTAAGCAAGGTATAGGCTGGATTTGCAACTCCGCGTGGAGGTGTCGGGATGGGAGCAGGCAAGGCGCCGCATGGCCGGGATCCGCCCGTCCGGGGTGAAGCAGTGCATGAGAGCGAACGCACTCGCGTGACTCGGCTGTTCCTTGCCGGGCGCACGGTTGTCCTCAAAGAGCCGTTGGGACCAGACGCGGAATGCCGGCTGCGGCATGAGGTGACGATCCTGGAGCGGCTGCGTGGTGTCGCGGGAGTCCCGCAACTGGTGGAGGCGCCGCAGTACCCGGGGGCAATCGTCGTGGACGATGTCGATGGCACAAGCCTGGCCGGGCGGGCGACGCCGCTGGCGGTTGATGACCTGATCGGGCTGGCAGTGGGGCTGGCCAAGGCAGTGGCGGGGATGCATCGGCGGGGTGTGATGCACCGGGACATCACGCCGGCGAACATCCTGATCTCCGGCGACGATGGCGCCTCCTGCCTGGTGGATTTCGCCTTGGCGACGCCGTTCGCCGAGCTTCGTCCCGAGTTCACGCACCACACCGAGATCGTGGGGACCTTGCCGTACCTGGCGCCGGAGCAAACCGGGCGGACCGGCCGATCGGTGGATCAGCGTGCCGACCTGTATGCCCTGGGTGCGCTGCTGTATGAGCTGGCGACGGGCGCGCCGCCGTTCGGCTGCGGAGACCCGTTGCGGCTGACTCATGATCATTTGGCCCGTGTGCCGGTGCCGCCCGCCGAGGTGAACCCAGCCGTACCCGCGCCGTTGTCCGAGATCATCATGCATCTGCTGGAGAAGGAGCCGGACAACCGATACCAGACGGCCGAGGGCGTGGTCTACGACCTGGAGCGGTTGCGGGACGCCGACCCGAGTGCGGCGGCTCGGCTGCGGGTCGGCGAGCGGGATGTTCCGCTGCAGCTGCTGCCGCCGTCGCGGCTGGTGGGACGCGATGACGAGGTGGCGGCGCTGGAGGCGGCGTTCGAGGAGGCGCTGGCGGGCCGGTGTCGTGGGGTGCTGGTCGGTGGGGCGCCGGGGGTGGGCAAGACGGCGTTGGTCGATGAGCTGCGGCCGGTGGTGACGGGCAGTGATGGCTGGTTCGTGGCGGGCAAGTTCGACCAGTATCGGCGCGATCTGGCGTTCGACGCGGTGTACCAGGCGCTTCGCGCGTTGGGTCGGCTGTTGCTGGCCGAGCCGGAGGAAGAACTGGCGCAGGTCCGCGAGCGGATCTTGGAGGCGGTCGGCCCGAACGTGGGTCTGCTGACCGCGGTACAGCCGGTCTTCGCCGCGCTGCTGGCGGTGCAGCCCGATCCCGGGGATCCGCTGACCGCGCAGGTGCGGGCGCAGCGCACGGCGGTGGAGGTGTTGCGGGCGGTCGTGTCGCGGAAACGACCGCTGGTGCTGTTCGTCGATGACCTGCAGTGGGCGGGGCGCACGCCACTGGGCGTCGTCGACCTCGTGTTGAGCGAGAAGCAGATCGACGGTCTGTTGCTCGTGGGTGCGTACCGCGACGGCGACGTGGACGCGACGCATCCGCTGGCGGCGGCACTGTCCCGGTGGCGGGAACAGCCCGCAGTGCGGCACCTGCGGCTGGGCAACCTGCCGGTATCCGGCTCTGTCGCCATGGCTGCTGAGATGCTGCACGCGGACCGGGCTGCGGCGGCGGGCTTGGTCGAGGTGATCAACCCGTGTACGTCCGGCAATCCATACGAGACGGTGGAAGTCCTCAACGCGCTGCGCCGCGACGGCGTGCTGTCCGCGACGGCCGCCGGGTGGCGGTGGGACGCGGCGGCGGTTCGCACTCACCTGGGCCAGTCCGAGGTCGCCGGGCTGCTGGCGGCGCGGGTTGAGGCCCTGCCGGCGCCGTCGCGGCAGGTGGTGGAGGAGATGGCGTGTTTTGGCGGGCGAACCGAGTTGAGCGAGTTGCAGGCCGCCGTCGCCGCGCCGCGTGGCGTGGTGGAACAGCGGCTGGCGCCCGCCCTCGACGAGGGCCTGCTGGTTTTGGAACCCGGGATACGCCAGGCGGTGCGGTTCCGCCACGACCGGATCCGGGAGGTGGTCCTGCGCGGGCTGGGTCCGCAGCGGCGCCGTACCCTGCGGTTGGCGATGGCGCGGCGGCTGGCTGGGGTGCCGGAGCGGTTTGCGTGCGCGGCGGAGCAGTACCTGCGGGTGGTCGACGCGGTCGACAACCCGGCGGAGCGGCGGATGGTGGTGGGTCTGCTGCGGCGCGCTGCCGATCAGGCGACGTTGATCGGGGACCACGCGCTGGTGAACGCGCTGCTGGCCGCTGTGCTGCAGCTTGTCGACCCGGGCGACGTCGCCACGCTCGCGGAGGTGCACACCTACCGCCACGCCGCCCTGTACAGCATGGGGCGCCTGGAGGAAGCGGACGACGAGTACCGCACGATCGAAGGGCTGTGCACCAATGCCATGGACCGGGCGGACGCGACGGTGGTGCAGGCACGCAGCCTGACCCACCGGAACCGTTTCGTCGAGGCGATCGGGCTGGGTATCCAGTCGTTGCGTGAACTCGGCATCACCGTGCCCGTTGCGGACCGGCTCTCCAGCGAGCTCGACCACCAGTTCGATCATCTGTACTGGTGGCTGGACCACATCGACGCCGCGGATGATCTGGCTCGCCCGGAGGTCACCGACGCGAGGCTGCTCGTCACGGCCCGTCTGATCAACGCGATCCTGCCGGCGGCTCACATGTCCGCCGACCACGCCACGCTCGCCTGGCTGAGCCTGGAAGCGCTGCGGATCTGGATCGAGCACGGCCCCGCCTGTGCTCTCCTCGGACCGGTGAGCCACACCGCCTTCGCCGCTGGCACAATGCGCGGCGACTACGCCGTCGGGTGGCAGGCGATGCGGCGGGTCCTGGCGCTGGGCGAGGCCCGCGGCTACGAGCCCGACACCTCGCAGGTGCGCTTCCTCTCCGCTCTCCTGAGCTGCTGGTTCGAACCGATCGAAAACAGTGTCCAAGCAGCTCAGCGTGCCCGGGAAGGGTTGATCGCGGGGGGCGACCTGGCCAACGCCGGATACACCTATCACCCGGCCACGGGGGGCCTGCTGGACAGCGCGCCATCGCTGGACGTCCACGTCGCGGAGGTGGAGGCCGGACTTGCCTTCGTGCGGCGGACCGGCGGCAGGCAGATCGGCGAATCGTTCGACAGCTACCAGTGGCTGGCTGGTGTGCTGCGCGGCGAAAGCACCATCGTAGCCGGTGCGGCGGTCCCCGCCGACAGATACGCCGACAACGTCCAAGCGCTTCTCCACGCGCATGTCACCCGCGCGCTCGCCGCCGCCATCTTCGGTGATCAGGTCGCGCTGGCGCGGCACACCACGGCGGCGATGCCGCTGCTACCGACTGCGGCTAGCCTCCACACGATCGCCATGGCCCACCTGCTGCACGGGCTTGCCCTCGCCGGGCAGGCCCGTGACAGTCATGGTGACGAGCGCGGCGGTCTGCTTCCCGAACTGGACGATGTGACTGAGTGGCTGGCCGCACGGGCCGCGAATGCGCCGGACAATTTCCTGCACCTGCTGCGGTTGCTCGAGGCGGAGCGGGCCTGGGCCGTCGGCGACTTCCGCGCCGCCGTCCTCGCCTTCGACGACGCGCGGCGCGAGGTCGCCCAGCGTCAGCGTCCATGGCATCAGGCCCTGATCACCGAACACGCGGCCCGCTTCTACCTTGCCCACGGCGTCGAACACGTGGGCTGGAACCTTCTCGCCGAGGCCCGCCAGGAATACCTCGCATGGGGCGCGACAGCGAAAGTCCACCAACTGGACTGGGCGTACCCGACCCTGCGACCACAAGCCGAGCCGACCGCCGGGCACGCCGCCTACCACCCCGTCGATCTTCATCATCGTCGCTCCACCGTCATGACCGGAACGATCGACCTGTTCGGCATCCTGTCCGCGTCGCAGGCGCTGAGCTCCGAGACCAACGTTGAAGGGCTGCACTCCCGTCTCGTCGAGGTGCTCAGCGCAATGACCGGCGCCACCGGCGTACACCTGCTGTTGTGGAACGGCGACCGGCAAGACTGGCAGCTGTCCGCACCCGGCGGCGGCGGCGACGGCGGCGTCATCCCGGTCAGCGGCACCGGCCACGAGCACATGGTGCCGATGTCCGTGCTGCGATACGCCCAGCGGATCCGTGAACCGCTGGTCGTGGGAGACGCCACCCGCGACGACCGCTTCGCCCGCGACCCGTACTTCACCGACATCACTTGCTGCTCACTGCTGGCCGTGCCCATCCTCAACCGCGGCACGCTGCGGGCGGTGCTGCTGCTGGAGAATCGCCTCATCCGCGGCGCCTTCACCACCGACTGGCTCGACGCTGTCAAGCTCATCGCCGGCCAACTCGCCGTCTCCCTCGACAACACACAGCTGTACGCTGCGCTCACCACGTCTCGTGCGCGGATCGTCGCCACCGCCGATCAGACCCGCCGGCGTATCGAGCGGGACCTGCACGACGGCGCTCAGCAGCGACTGGTCGCGCTGGCGCTGCACCTGCGCACGGCGCAGGCGGCGGTGCCACTCGAGCTCGACGCGCTCCGCGCGCAGCTCGACGGCGCCGTCGCCGAGACGGTCGGCGCACTGGACGAGCTGCGCGAGATCGCACGCGGCATCCATCCGGCGATCCTGACCAAGGGCGGCCTCAGCCCGGCGCTGCGGGCGCTCGCCCGCCGCTCGCCGATCCCGGTCCACCTGGACATGCGCGCGGAGGGGCGGCTGCCCGAGCATGTCGAGGTCAGCACGTACTACGTCGTCGCCGAGGCGCTGACGAACACGGCCAAGCATGCGCGGGCCTCGGCCGTCACGGTCACCGTTGAGACCGACGCCGTCGACGGTGTCCTGCGCGTCGCGGTTCAGGACGACGGCGTCGGTGGCGCCGACTTCGCCCGGGGCACCGGCCTGGTCGGCCTCAAGGACCGCATAGAGGCGCTCGGCGGCCGAATCTTTCTCCACAGCCCCCACGGGGCGGGGACCAGCCTGCGCCTGGAGCTCCCGTTCACCGCCGCGAGAACGGGCGGGAGTGCCAAGGTATTGATCCGTAACTCAAAGACGACGGATAGATTATGATGCATGGCTGTGATGGTGCGGGCGTCGATGCGCTCCCGTAGCATCCCCTCGGTGCCGGCGCCCGCCGGCTCGGGTGAGCAAGAGTGACCGCCTCTCCAGGTGGTCTGCGCCCGGCTGCCGTGGCAGGTGTCGGATGTCAGAAGGTGTTGAGGGCCCGGATGCGGTCGGCGACGACGCGTTTGGCGACGTCGGCGGCGAAGGCGATCCCGTCGAACTCGTGCGGCACGCCCGGGTGCAGGTGGAACTCGACCGGGACGCCGGCCCGGGACAGCCGCAGCGCGTAGGTGAGGTCCTCGTCGCGGAAGATGTCGAGCTGGCCGACCTCGATGTAGGCCGGCGGCAGCCCGGTGCAGTCGGCGAGCCGGGCGGGCGCGGCATACGGCGACACGTCCCGGCCACCGGCGGCGTCGCCGAGCAGAGCCCGCCAGCCGGTGCGGTTGTCGTCCCAGGTCCAGGTGCCCACGAACGGTTCGAGGCGCGGATCCGGGGTGACGTTGCGGTCGTCCAGCATCGGCATGACCAGGATCTGCCTGGCGATCTGTGGGCCCTGCCGGTCCCGGGCGAGGATGGACACCGCCGCAGCGAGTCCCCCGCCGGCGCTGTCGCCGAAGACCGCCACCCTGGCCGGGTCGACGCCGAGTCCCACAGCGTTTTCGTGCAGCCAGACCAGCCCCTCGTAGGCGTCCTCGACCGGCGTCGGGTGCGGGTGCTCGGGCGCGCGGCGATAGTCGACCGACAGGATCGGGGTGCCGGAGGCTGACACGTACCGGGAGACGATCCCGTCGAACAGGTCCAGATGTCCGAGGATCATCCCGCCGCCGTGGAAGTACACCGCCGCCCGGCCGGACCGGCTCCCGGGTTTGCTGTACCAGCGCAGCCGCATCGGGACGCCGTCGGCGGTGGTCAGCATGAAGTCGCTGCTGGTGACGTCGTCCGGGGTGGGTTGCGCGCCGTCGATGTGCGCGATCAGCCCCTCGAACGCAACCCGGCGGGCGGCCACGTCACCGACGGGTGGTGGGGTGGTGCCGGCCGCCGCCTCGGCGATCGGCGCGAACGCGTCCGCGACCTGAGCATCCATCGTGAAACCCATACGGGTGTCCCTGCCCACCGTGCGTCGCCTCGAACGTGCGACCCGGCGGCGGCCAGACTGGCGGCATCGAGATTCAGTGGCCCGGCAGCGTCATGACGGCGGCACCCTCCACCCGGTCCGCAGCGAGGTCGGCCAGTGCCCGGTCCACCCCGGACAGCGGATACGGGGTGACGGTGACCCGCAGCGGGTGGTCCTGCGCGAACGCCAGGAAGTCGTGGCCGTCCTGGCGGGTGTTGGCGGTGACGCTGCGCAGGGTCCGCTCCTGGAACAGGTGGTCGGCGTAGCGCAGCGGCGGGATGTCGGTCAGGTGGATGCCGGCCACCGCGAGCGTGCCGCCGCGATCGAGCGCGGACAGCGCGACGGGCACCAGGTCGCCGACGGGAGCGAACAGGATCGCCGCGTCCAGCGGCTCCGGCGGCGCGTCCGCCGCGGCACCGGCCGACGCGGCACCGAGGGACAGGGCCAGCCGCTGGGCCTCGACCGAGCGGGTCAGGACATGCACCGTGGCGCCCTGTGCGAGCGCGACCTGCGCCGTCAGGTGCGCGGACGCGCCGAAGCCGTACAGGCCCAGCCGGCCGCCCGGCGGCAGGTCCGCCCGGCGCAACGCCCGGAAGCCGATGATCCCGGCGCACAGCAGCGGGGCGGCGTGGGCATCGTCGTACCGCGACGGCATCCGGTAGATGTATTCGGCCGGCGCGACGCAGTATTCGGCGAGCCCGCCGTCGGCGTCCCAGCCGGTGTAGAGCGAGGACGGACAGAGGTTCTCCGCCCCGGAGCGGCAGTACCGGCAGGTGCCGCACGTGTGGCGCAGCCACGCCACGCCCACCCTGTCCCCCACCCGCAGGTCGCCGGTGTCCCCGCCCAGCTGCTCGACCTCACCCACCACCTCGTGACCGGGCACGGCACCCGGACGGTGGGGTGGCAGGTCGCCCTCGGCCAGGTGCAGGTCGGTGCGGCACACGGCACATGCGTTGACCCGGATCAGCACCTCACCCGGCCCCGGCTCGGGCACCGGCGCCGACGTCATCCGCAGCGGCCGCCCGTCGATCGGCCCGGGCCGGTCGACGCGCCACGCGGTCATCGTTCGCATCCGCGGCTCCTGCCCACCACGGCGGGCCCTACACCACACCGCGGGCCGGCAGGCCGAGGCGCTCACCGGCCCGCCGAGGGCGGAAAGGGCTTCGAGCACGGCCCGGCCGGACGGGACCATCGACCCTTCCGGCCCGGCCAGCAGCGGATGATCGTGGAGGGTGGACCGCCGTCGCATCGTGAAGGAGGCCGTCCAGGTAGTGCCGGACCGGCGCCCGGCCGCGGATCGGCTGCGTCCACCACTGGCACCTGCCCGGTGCTGATCGTGCACGCGCCGAAGTCGGCCTGATCCCGATGCTGCCGTGGCGGGCGGCACCGCGTGCCACGGCGCGGAACGGAGCACCGGACATCGCGACCGCGACGGATCCGTCCACCCGTCGTCGTTCCTCCACACCCCACCTGTGCGGGGGCGAACATCCCGCGGCCGGCGCCCACGACGGTCGTGGTCACCGCTTCACGAGGACGTCCCCGGCTCGCGCGCAGCGGGGAGATCGATGACGAACCTGGCACCGTGGCCCGGGCTGCCGGAAATCTCGAGGCGCCCGCGATGGGCCTGGACGACCTCGTTGACGAGTGCGAGCCCGAGGCCGAAGCGGCGTCGCTCGCGGTCGGCGTGGCCGCTGCCGCGGGCGAAGCGACGCATGAGATCGTCCGCTCCGGACGGATCGAGGCCGTCGCCGTCGTCGGTGACCGCGACACGGACCCGGCCACCGCCGCCGTGCGCGCCGACGGTGACGCTGCCACCCGTGTCGACGTGAGCCAGCGCGTTGTCGACGAGAGCCGCGAGGGCCCTGCGCAGTGAGGAGCGCACGCCCTGCACCATGAGCACGCCGCCGCCCGTGTCCGCGGCGAGGGTGACGCCCCGGCGTTCGGCGTGCGGGCCGACGGACGTGACCAGCTCCCGGACCAGGTCACCGGCGTCGATCGGGACACCCGCCGCCGGCCGGTGCTGCAGCTCGGCCGACAGCAGCAGATCCTCGACGACCTCACCGAGGGCGCGGGTGTCGGTCGTCAACCGTGCGACGTCCGCGCGCAGGCGTTCGTCGGCGAGGTCACCGGCGCGGGCGAGCCGGCGCTGAATCAGCTCGGCGCGGGTGTGCAGCACCGCCAGCGGCGTGCGCAACTCGTGGCTCGCGTCGGCGACGAAGCGCCGCTGCAGGTCCAGCGCCCTGCCCAGCGGCTGCACCGCGCGGCGCCCGAGCAGCAGTCCGGCCGCGCCCGCGACGGCGATGCCGACCAGTCCGCCGAGCAGCAGCGATCCGACCAGCCGCTCCCCCGACTCCTCCCGGCTGGTCACGTCGAGCAGCCCGACGGTCCGGCTGCCGTCGGGCCGGTCGACCGCATATGTCTCGTACTCGCGACCGGCGACGCCGGCGTTGCCCCGTCCGGCCCGCAGCCGCCCCAGGTCCAGCCGGGACACCGCCTCGGGCACCGCGGGGCCGGAGCGCACCGAGCCGGAAGCGTCGCGGTGCAGCAGCACCACACCGTCCGAACCGATCAGCTGCGGGCCGGCGGATTCGGTGACCGTGCGGACGATGCGTTCCTCGTCGTGGTGCTCGGCCCGCACGGTCAGCGAGTAGGCCAGGACGCTGACGAGCAGCACGGTGGCGGCGACCGCGGCGGCGACCTGCGCCGCGATGCCGATCGCCGCACGGCGGACCATCCGGGCGTCGGGTGTGCCGTTCATGCCGCGCCGATCTGGTAGCCGAGCCCGTGCACGGTGCGGACCACATCGCGGCCGAGCTTGCGCCGCAGGTAGTGCACGTAGGTGTCGACGACGCCGGGGCTCTCCGCCGCGTCGAACACCAGCGAGCGCAGGTCGTCGCGGCTGAACACCTGCCGCGGCCGGGTGGCCAGCGTGCGCAGCAGGGCGCACTCACGTTCCGACAGCGTCACCGCCCGCCCGGTGCGGTCGCGGACCTGCCTGGCGTCCAGGTCCAGCCACCGGTCCCCGACCGCGACCCGGTCCGCGTGCTGCTGATGGCGGCGGCGCAGCGCCCGCAGCCGGGCGAGCAACTCCGTGAGGTCGAACGGCTTGACGAGGTAGTCCTCCGCACCCGCGTCGAGCCCCTCCACCCGGTCTGTGACCGCACCGCGCGCCGTCAGCAGCAACGCCGCGGTCGTGACGCCCCGCGCCCGCAGCTTGCGCAGCACGTCCAGACCGTCGACCGCCGGCAGGCCACGGTCGAGCACGATGACGTCGTAGCGCCGGGTGAGGCCGAAGTGCAGCCCTGACTGCCCGTCGCCGGCACGGTCGACCCGGTATCCCTCCTCGGTCAGCACCTCGACCAGCATGTCGGACAGGTCCCGTTCGTCCTCGACGAGCAGCAGGGCGGGCGCGGTGTCGCCGGCGGGAGGCATGCGCCAAGCCTGGCACGGCGCCGGCTAAGAATCCTCGAAGATCGCGCTGCCAGGGTGGTCCACATGCCCGACTTCAATGGACTCCCGCTGCACCCGCTCGTCGTGCACGCGGTGGTGGTGCTGCTGCCCCTGGCCGTGCTCGGCGCCGCCGCGCTCGCGATCCGCCCGTCGCTGACCGACCGTTTCGGCCCGCTGATCGTCGGCGTCGCCGCACTCGCGACGGTGGCCATACCGATCGCCACCAGCAGCGGGGAGGACCTGGAGCACCGCGTCGGCGATCCCGGTGCACACGCCGAGCTCGGTGACACCCTCATCTGGTTCGCCCTGCCACTGCTCGCGGTCATCGTGGCGATGCTCTGGGCACGCCGCCGCGCAGCGGCCGGCCGGGCCGCCACCGGCCTGGTGGGGCGCGGCATGACCGATGTCGTGCTGTCGGTGCTCGCTCTGGTCATCGCCGCGGCGAATCTCGTGCAGGTCTACCGGGTCGGCGACTCCGGCGCCCGCGCGGTGTGGGACCGCACACCGGCCGCGTCGACCCGCGGCCCGGGACGCTGACCGGCCCCGGCCCGGCGGGCGGCGTCGCCCGAGGACCGATGACGTGCTCCGGTGCGGGCCGGCCGACGAACGTCCGCCGGTCGGAGCGCCGGGCGGCGATCGCCCACCGCAGCCGGTGATCGGCTAATGGCCGCCGCCGTCAGCGGCAACCGGTGGCCCGGGCAGGTCGGCGCACAGGCCCAGACCGGCGGAGCTTGCGCCGGTGTACGCGGCGACGTCGTGGGCGATGAGGGCGGGACAGGCCATGGTGCGCAGCACGCGGCGCTTGACGGAGGGGTTGGTCGGCTGGACCGCATCGGTGGAACACCGGGTGCCGAGCACCATGAGCATCGCCCACTGGGAGGCGACGATCAGCGCCTCGGCAGGGTCACCGGGTTCGCTGCGCAGCTCCATGTCGACCAGCGGGAATTGCGCATGCCACGGCTCGGCTGCCGACACGAGCGCCTCGTGGACGGCCGTCTCGTCGCTGGTCAGATCCGTGCAGTGCGGCCCGTCCGGGTGCTGATCCCGGTGCTCGCCGGGCATCCACATCTGCGGATGCTTCCAGACCTGGATGACGACGAGCCGCCTGCTACGACCGGCGGCCTCTTCGAACGCGAGCCGTAGCGCGCGGCGGGCAGCGTCGGATCCGTCGAACCCGACCACGACGGGACCGACATGGGGCAGCACCGCGAACGGGTCGGCCCAGCGTCTCGCCTCGTGCACGATGAGGACCGGGCAGTGCGCCTGCCTGCAGAGCGCGTCGGAGACGGAGCCGAGCGGCTCGGCCAGGTTACCCCCGCTGCCGTGGCTGCCGACCACGACCAGCCGGGCCCGCTGGGTATGGCGGCGCAGCACCTCGGCGGGGGCGTCGCTGTCCGTCACGCCGGTGGCGCAGACTCCGGGCCGCCAGCGCAGCGCCTCCTCGGCCGCTTGCCCGGCGATGTCGGCACCGCCGTCAGACGGCGTCGCGGGATCGCGCGCGTGCACGGCGAGCAGCTCCCTGCCCTTCTGACAGGCTTCGTCCGCGGCCCAGCGCAGCGCCCCGACGCTGTCCGCGGATCCGTCGACACCGACGACGACGGGTCCGTACCGGTACCCCATCAGGTGCCCCTCCCGGATTCGTACCGACGTGATCAACGAGCCCGGGCACTGCGCCCGGTGCAGTGGATGCAGGCCGCGCAGCAAGCCCGGTGAACCCACCGCGACCGCGGCTGCCGACGGCGAGGACCACCGCGCCGGCGGCGCCCCAGTGGCACGGTCGTGGCCCTTCCAGCCTCTTCCTGCCGTGCGGGTCACGCCAGGCGCTGCCCAGGAATCATGCCGATCGGGTGAGCTGGGACGGCGTCCCGCGTCCGGCAGCGCCGCCCCACGGGCGTGGCACGCCCACCCGCGAGGCGTCACGGTGGAGACGCGGCGGCGCACGACAGTGCCCATCGACCCTGCGGCCCGGGCGATCCGGCCGTGGCGCCACCGGTCGATCCGGCGCACAGTGGGCATCGGACGGCTGCGTTGCGGTGGTCGGGAGCGCCGATCGGCCAATGGGCCGTCGCACGGCGGTGCGGATGTGCCGATGACGCCGGCCGACCGGCGACCGGACCGGCCTGCGGAGGAGGGCTGACGGTGAGGACCAGGAACGGGGTGTCGGCGCCGCGCCGGCGGACCGGCACCGCTCGCCGGGATGCCACCCGATCAATGGGACATCCTTGACCGACGGGGGTGAGATCGTGCCGAACACCGTCACGGCTCGAGCGCTGTCCGGGCTGTGGGTCGCGCGGGAGATCGTCCTGTTCGCGGTGGCGACCCTGCTGCTCCTCTGCGGCGTGGCGGTTGCCGCCGCGGGCGCGGCCGGTTGGGCGTCGGCGGTGTGGGCCGCGGCGACGGTGGTCGGGCTGGCGTACTCGACCGCCGCCATCGCCGTGGCGCTGCTCCACCGTCGCCCGTCGGTGGACGTCGTCGCCTGGCTGGCGCTGGTGGGGGCATTGCTGGTCGGTGAGCCGCTCGCGGGCGCGGTGATCGCTGTCATGCTGTTCACCGGAGGCGTGCTGGAGGCGCGCGCTTCGGCCCGAGCCCGCCGGGAGCTCGGCCGGCTGGCCGCCGGCGCGCCCCGTATCGCGCGGCGCGAGGGGCCGGACGGCGTGGAGGAGATCCCCGTGGACCGGGTCGTGGTCGGTGACCGGCTCCTGGTCGGCGCCGGCGAACTCATACCCGTCGACGGCCGGCTGCTCGACGGCGGCGTGTTCGACGAGTCGGCACTGACGGGTGAGCCGCTGCCGGTGGAGCGCCGCGCCGGCGAAGACGTCCGCAGTGGTGTCGTCAACGCCGGCTCGGTGACGCGGATGCTGGCAACCGAGACCGCCGCCGCATCGACCTACGCGGGCGTGCTACGCCTCGTCGAGCAGGCCCAGGCGGGCAGCGCGCCGTTCATCCGCCTCGCCGACCGGTTCGCGCTGGCCTTCGTGCCGCTGACACTGCTGACGGCCGCGCTCGCATGGGCGATCTCGGGCCAGGCGGTGCGTGCCGTGGCCGTGCTCGTCGTGGCGACCCCCTGCCCGCTGCTGCTGGCCGCCCCGATCGCGATCATGTCCGGGCTGTCCCGGGCGGCCGGGCGCGGCGTCATCCTCAAGGGCGGCGCCGCTCTCGAACGGCTGGCGGCCGGGCGGGTCCTGCTGTTCGACAAGACCGGCACGCTCACCCGCGGCCGACCCGTCCTGACCGGGGTGGTCACGGCCTGCGACAGGCCGGCCGACGAGGTACTGCGGCTGTCCGCCTCGCTCGACCAGGCGTCGGCGCACGTGCTCGCGGCGCCCATCGTCACCGCCGCCCGCGATCGCCGGCTGGCCCTGTCGCCGGCGTCGGGCGTGCGGGAACAGCACGGCTTCGGCATTGAAGGTGTGGTGGACGGTCACCCGGTGCGCCTTGGCAAAGCGGCCTGGGTCGTCGACGGTCCGGCACCGGACTGGGTGCGCCGGGCCCGCCGTCGCGCCGCGCTGGACGGCTCGCTGACCGTGTTCGCCGCGGTGGACGGCCGGCCCGCCGGCGTACTGCTGCTCACCGATCCGCTCCGGCCCGACGCGCCGCGCATGATGCGCACCCTGCGCGACGCCGGCATCGAACGCACGGTCCTGGTCACCGGTGACCGGGCCGACATCGCCGAGACCGTGGGACGCATTGTCGGGGTCGACGCGGTGTACGCCGACCGCGACCCGGCCGACAAGCTCGCCATCGTCGGCACGGAGCAGCGCACGGCGCCGACAATCATGGTCGGCGACGGGGTCAACGACGCCCCCGCGCTCGCCGCCGCCGGGGTCGGCGTGGCCCTGGCCGCACGTGGCGTCACCGCCTCGGCCGAGACCGCCGACATCGTGCTCACCGCCGATCGCATCGACGGCCTCGCCGACGCACTCCTCATCGCCCGGCGCAGCCACCGCATCGCCCGCCGCTCGGCCGCCGCCGGCATGGCCTTGTCGCTGGCCGCGATGGTCCCGGCCGCGGCCGGGCTGCTGACACCGGTGGCCGGTGCCATCCTGCAGGAGGCGATCGACGTCGCCGCCATCGGCCTCGCCCTGACGGCCCTGCTGCCGGGGCGCACGCACACCGTCACCCTGCCAGCCGCCGACCTCGCTGCGGCCAGACGGTTGTACGCACAGCACACTGCGATCCGGCCCCTCGTCGAACAGATCCGCGCCGTCGCCGACGACCTCTCGGTCACCCGGCCCGACCTGAGGCCCCTGCGGGGGCTCCTGGACCGCCTCGAGACCGACCTCCTGCCGCACGAACGTGCCGAGGAGGACCAGCTGCTGCCGATCGTCGCGCGGGCTCTCGGCGGGCCTGACCCGATCGGGGCGCTCAGCCGCACCCACGCCGAGATCGAGCACCAGGTCCGCCGGCTACGCCGCGCCACGCAGGACATCGGCGACCGGCCGGAGCCGGACGACGTCGTCGAACTACGGGCCGGCCTCTACGGCCTGTACGCCATCATGCAGCTGCACAACGCCCAGGAGGAGGAGAACGCGTTCAGCCTCATGCCGTCGCCGACCTGAAGGAGCGTTCCGGGTCGACCGCGGCCCGTGGGCGACCTTGCGGGTGTGGGGCGGCGTGGCGCAGGTGGGTGGAGCACCAGTCCCGGCCATCGTCGCGTCGCGGTCAGGGCATCGCGGCGGCGATGGCGTCGGCCACGGCGACCCGGGTCGGGTCGGGGTTGGCCCAGCTCCAGTTGGGGTGGGCGCGGTTGGTCAGCAGCACCAGGACGAGCCTGCGGCGCGGTTCGACCACCAGTTCGCAGCCGGTGAACCCGGTGTGCCCGAACGTGCCCGGGCCGGCGAGGCGGCCCATGAACCACGGCTGGTCCAGCTCGAACCCGATGCCGTGGGTGGACGTCCGGTTGGGCCGGTCGACGTCGGTGGCCGGCAGTCCGGCGTTCTTGTTCGTGAACATGTTGCGCACCGCGCCGTCGGAGATGAGGCGTTTGCCGTTGTACTGGCCACCGCCGAGCAACATCTGCCCGATCACCGACAGGTCGGCGGCGGTGGTGAAGATGCCCGCGGACCCGGCCACGCCACCCAGCACGTTGCAGATGTCGTCGTGGACCGTGCCGCGCAGCAGCCCGCGTGAGGTCCGCGCGTCGGTGGCGACGAGCCGGTTCGCCTTGTCCGCCGCGCTGAGCCACCCGAGCGGTTTGAAGCCGGTGTCGCGCAGCCCCAACGGGCCGGTGATGTCGTTCTTCACCTGCTGGTCGAGGGGCTTGCCGGTGATCTTCTCGAGGATCTTCTGGGTGAGGAGCAGGCCGAGGCTGGTGTACCGGAACAGCGAGCCGGCCGCCACACCGTCGGCGAGAGGCGTGGCGATGATGGAATTCCAGCGGGCCGTGACGTCGGGCTGCTTCGAGGTCTCCGGGATGGACGGCCCGACCGGCAGGCCGCTGGTGTGGGTCAGCAGCATCTGCACCGTGACCGCGGCCTTCCCCGGCCCGTCGAACGCGGGCAGGTACTGCGCGACCGGCGCGGACAGATCCAGCTTGCCCCGGTCCGCCTGCTGCACCGCGAGGATGGTGGTGAAGATCTTCGTCACCGACGCGACGTCGAAGATCGAGTCGGGGCGCATCGCCACCCGCGACTTGGCCGGCAGCTCGACCGCCCCGGACCCGTACCGCAGCGCGTCGCCGACCGCCGCGTGCGTGGTCACCTTCCCGCCGACGTTGGTCAGGACGACCGCACCCGCGTAGCCCGGGTGCTTGGGGTTCGCGCTGGTCGGCACGAGGTACTGCTGCAGAATCTCCACGAGCTTGCCGCTGTACGGCGCCGCCAGCACCTGCTGCCCCGGCGCCGACGCGCTTGCCGACGCCGGCCCGAGCCCCGCGCCGCCTCCTGCGGTGTCGCCGGTCGCGCCGTCAGCGGCGGCCGCCTCCGCGCTCCCGCTGGGTGTGCCGCCGGCCGGGTCGCCCTTGTCCCCGCACCCGGCCAGGGTCGCGACGGTCGCGGCCAGCCCGGCGCCCAACACCGCGCGCCGGTCCAGCCGACGGTCTGACGACATGAGCCGCATTCTCACACGCTTCCCGCCCAGCCGCGGACCGTCGGGTCAGTAGACGACGAAGATCAGGTCGTGGGTCCGGCAGAACTCGAGCCGGGCGAGCACCTCGGTCTCGAGGAAGTCGCGGTCCTCCAGGTCCTCACGGTCGGCAAGTGCCTCGCGGAGGCCGGCGATGGTCAGCTCGATCGGCGTGAAGTACGACCCGTCGACCTGCAGACCGTCGGCCTCGACCGTGCCGGCCGTGTCGGCGGTGCAGTTCGGCAGGTGCAGGTCGTGGTCCAGCGCCGACGGCCAGTCCCGCAGGGCGTCGCCCCAGTCGCCGCCCTCCGCCAGGATCGGGGCGGCCTCCGCGTCGCTGAGCCACCGCACGCCGACCTCGCCGCCGTCGTAGGTGAACTCGACGACCCGCTCGCCGACCGTTTCCCGGAACCGGCGGCTCAGCCCGACCGCCGCGATCTCCGACAGCCACGCCACCGCCGGACCGGACGGCCCCTCGGACAGGTCGGCGTCGGCCATCATGTACAGCATTCCCGTCCCGAAACTGGTCACCGTCTCCCTCTCACCCGGCCGCCTCGAACCCTAGAGCACGGCGTTGCCGCAGCTACCATGCGCCGGTGGACACCGATGCGCGGCGGCTGGCGTCGCTGGACAAGATGCACGAGCGGCACCCCGCGGTGGCCGAGCGGGTCCAGCGCGTCCACGGCCTGCGCCTCCCCCGGCACCTGGCCGTCTTCAGCGCGTTCTGGGACAGCGCCGACACCGCCGAGCGCATGGCCCTCGACCACCTGATGGTGTCGCCGTTCGGGCTCACCGAGTACTTCGAGGACGGCGGGCTGGAGCGGCGGGCCCGCGACGGGATCGATGAGCGCCTGCACGCCCGCTATCTGTGCGACCCGGCCGAGTTCGTGACCGTCCTCAGCGGCGGCAGCGACGGGCTGCACTACGGGCTCTGGTACGACGACCCGGCCGACATGCCCACCTCCATCGTGCACAACTACGCCAGGGACAGCGCCGAGACCTGGGTGAACGGGTACCGGACACTGCTCGGCGAGCTGTACGGACTGACCGTGTCGGTCCGGCAGGACAGCGCCGATGAGGTGCGGCCGCTGCTGGACGCGCTGGACTGGTTCGTCGACGCGGACAACGCGGTGGTCGAGGCCGACGGTCCCTCCCGGTGGGCCGGGTCGCCGCGGGGGCGCACCGCCGTCTCGGTCTTCCCGCTGCTGCCCGCCGACGCCGGGGACCCGCAGCTCGACCGCTCCGACGCCCGCCTCGAGGACCTGCGAGCCGGTGGGGCCGAGGCCACGGCGTGGATCGGACGCGCCGAGGCGGAGCTGACGGCCGGGCGGCCCGCGCTGGCCCTCGCCGTCGGAGGGGAGCTGCACTGGCTGGCCCGCGACGAGGACCGGGAGGTGGCCCGCCGGCTCCGCGCCGACGGGTACCGCCTCCTCGGCCGCGACGCGATCGCCGGCATCGTCGACGCGCACGCCGCCAACGCCGCGCTGCCCACCGTCGACGTCCTCGTCCGCTGAACCCGCCTCCCGGTTACGGGCGGCCGAACCAGGTGGAGAGCGCGTCGCGCAGCGCGGGACCGGCCGGTGCGTCGACGGCCGCGGCCCAGGCGCAGTTCGGCGGCGAGCATGAGCCCGGCCGGGCGGCGCCCACAACGACCACGTCAGCGTGCTGTTGCATGGCGACGCTGTTCCAATCCGTCACTGCTCGGCGCACCGCTCGAGGTCGTCGACGCTGCCGGACATGATCGTGCGGACGTGCTCGGTGATGCGCTGCGGCGGCCAGTCCCACCAGGCCACGGCGAGGAGCCTGGCGATGTCGGCGTCGCTGTGCCGCCGGCGCAGGAGCCTGGCCGGGTTGCCGCCGACGATGCCGTAGTCGGGGACGTCGTCGACCACGACGGCGCCGGAGGCGACGATCGCTCCGTGGCCGATGCGTACGCCCGGCATGACCATCGCCCGGTAGCCCAGCCAGACGTCGTTGCCCAGCACGGTGTCCCCGCGTCCCGGCAGGCCGGTGATGAGGTCGAAGTGCTCGGCCCAGGAGCCGCCCATGATCGGGAACGGGAACGTCGAGGGGCCGTCCATGCGGTGGTTGGCGCCGTTCATGATGAACCGCACACCCTCGCCCAGCGCGCAGAACTTCCCGATGACCAGTTTCTCCGGCCCGTAGTGGTACAGCACGTTGCGGGTCTCGAACGCGGTCGGGTCGTCCGGGTCGTCGTAGTACGAGAACTCTCCCACCTCGATCAGCGGCGAGGTGACCAGCGGTTTCAGCAGCACCACCCGCGGCTGTCCGGGCATCGGGTGCAGCACGGTGGGGTCTGGCATTACGAGGCATGTCCTTCCATAACGGCACGGTCCGTGCCGATACGAGCTTGTCCGGAACGGTCGCCGCTTGTCAAGAACGGCACGCGCCGTACCGATAAAGTGACGCCATGACCGACACCCCACACCGCCGCGGGGCCGACCGGACCGAAGCCATCATGCGCGCCACGCTGGAGCTGGGTCAGGAGATCGGCTACGCCAAGCTGAGCATCGAAGGGGTCGCCGCCCGCACCGGCGCGGGCAAGCACACCATCTACCGCCGCTGGTCCTCCAAGGGCGCCCTGCTGCTCGACTCGCTGCTGTCACTGCACGAGCCCGGCCTGGACTACCCCGACACCGGCGACGTCGCCGCCGACCTGCGCACGCAGATCTACGCGGCCGTGGACCTGCTGGCCGCGCCGCCCTTCGGCCCGCTGTTCCAGGCCCTGGTCGGCGAGGCCCAGCACGACCGGCAGCTCGCCGCCGCACTCAACGAACGCTTCATCACCCCACAGGCGAACAAGACCGTCGCCCGCCTGCGGGCCGCCCGCGATCAGGGCCAGCTGTCCTCCGACCTCGACCTCGACCTGGCCATGGCGATCCTGTCCGGCCCGCTGTACTTCCAGCTCCTGATCACCCAGGAACCCCTCAGCCACGAATACGTCGACCGCATCCTCGCCGCCCTCTTCACCGGAATGGGCCCACGGCCGCGCACCCGGACCTCCCGCAGCAGGCCCGCCGCGTGACACCCCCTCATTGCGTCCAACAGAACGGGCTTCACCACGGTTCCCCTCGACACCGTCAGGCGTGCGGCCACCGGCTGACCGGGCCGACGCGCGGCCGCCGCTCCTGAACTTGGGATCTGTCCGCTATCGGACGGCACGTATCAGCGCCCTGGGCCGGTCCCGTCCTCCCGTCGTTACGCGACACACCGGCCCCGGCCGGACCGACACAGGGAGGAATCGATGCATCACGACAGAACCCCCTCGGCCCATCGCCCGCCTCGGCCCCGGGCGCTTCGCCTGCAGCCGACGTCACCGCACTGGTTCCCGAAGGACCTGCACACCTGGTCACCGGCGACCGCGAACGACCCGTTCAACCGGGCCAGCGTGCAGCGCGCCGAACGGCGGTGGCGGCAGCAGTACGCCGCGAACCCCACCGCACAGGCCTGCAACGGCGACCTGATGGCCCTGTCCGTCTTCGGGCACACCTCCGGCCACCCGTCGCTGGGCAGCGACGACGTGCAGTACTACGCGTTCGGGTACTGGCAGTACGTCGGCACCCTCGTCTACTGGGGCGGCGCCATCGACGAAGGCCTGATCGTCGCGCCGAGCCCCGCGGTCACCGACGCCGCGCACCGCAACGGCGTCCCCGTCTACGGCACCGTGTTCTTCGGCAACCACACCGACCCGGAATACGTCAAACAGGTCAAGGACTTCAACCATCCGCGGGTACCGGAGGCGCTGGTGCAGATCGCCCAGTACTACGGCTTCGACGGATGGTTCGTCAACCAGGAGACCCCGGTCCACCGGCACATCGCCGGCGACGTCCGCGACACCATGGTCCAGCTGCGGTCGCGGGCCGCCGAGGCCGGGCTGGGCATCGGCTGGTACGACGCGATGACCGCCGACGGCAAGGTCGGCTGGCAGCACATGCTGAACGACGAGAACGTCCGGTTCTTCCAGGCGTCCGACGCGTTCCTCATCGACAGCGACTGGACCGTGCAAGGGCTGAAGGACTCCGCCGCGCTCGCGCGCAGCCTCGACCGTGACAGCCGTTCCCTGTACGCCGACTACGACCTCGGCGGCATCGGCCTGTCCGGGACGGACGTCGACGTGGTGTTCGGTCTCGACCCGCGGATCACGTCGGTCGGCCTGTACGGGACCCAGTGGAGCTTCGAGCAGGCGACCCCGCCGCCGGACCGGCCGGCCGACGACGTCTTCCTCACCGACTTCTACGCCAACGAGTCGAAGCTCTGGACCGGCCCGACCGGCAACCCGTCCACGCCGGTGCCCGGCTGGGAGTGGAAGGGGCTCTCGTCGTCGCTGGCGGAACGCACCCCGATCGTGGCGACCCCGTTCACCACGACGTTCAACGCCGGGCACGGCACGCGGTACGCGATCGACGGCGCCGCACAGGAGAACGGCTGGAACCACCTCGGCCTGCAGGACGTCCTGCCCACGTACCGCTGGGTGGTGACCACCGGCGCCGGGAAGCCCCTCACCGCCGGACTGGACTTCACGACCGCTTGGCAGGGCGGATCCAGCCTGCGGATCAACGGCTCGCTCAGCGCCGACAACCTCATCCGGCTCTACCAGACCGACCTGCCCACCGGCACCGGACGGCAGATCCGTATCGCGTGCCGCAGCAGCGTCCAGCCGAACGGATTCACACTCCAGGTCGGCGTCCGGCACGAGGGCAGCGGGTTCACGTACTCCAACGTCACCACGCCGTTCTCGAGCTGGGGCACCACCACCGTCGACCTCCCGGCCACCGGCAAGCCGATCGTGGAGATCGCCCTCGCGGTGCGGCTGACCGGCGCCGGCCCACGTCTCGTCGACCTGAACGTCGGCATGCTCGCCGTGCTCGACGCCGGGCAGTCCGGGGCGCCGGCCGCACCGACGGCGTTCACCGTCGTGCGCAGCGACATTCAGGGCAACCTCGCCGAGGTCCTGCTGCGCTGGTCCGCGCCGGCCCGGCCGCCGTACCGGTACCGGCTGTCCAGCAGGAGCCAGGACGGCACCACGCTGACCTACCTCGGCACCACGAACGGCACCGGGTTCTACCTGCCGTCCGTGCGGCGCACCACGAGCGGCAGCCGTCCCGACGCCCGCACCACGCTGCTGGTCCAGGCCGTCGGCCACGACCTGACCGCTTCGAAACCCGCCGAGACCACCCTGAACTGGCCCGCGTGACCCATGCTGACCGGCCCCCGACCAGCCTCGGGCCGGCCCGGTGAGCGGTGGCGTCCGCGTTGTGGTGGGGTAGGGGCGTGGAGTCGTCAGTTGCGCGGGTGGTCGCCCGCACCGAGGAACTCACCGTGATTCCCGCGCCGACCGGCGAGGAGCAGGCCCGCGCCGCCGTGGTCGGTGCGTGGTGGCGCGGCGACGGCCTGGCCGAGGTGCACACCGACGCCGTCGGCAACCTGTGGGGCCGGGTCCGCGAAGGTACGGGTCCCGCGATCGTCCTCGGGGCCCACCTCGACACGGTCTTCGGCGCCGACATGGACCACGCGACCCGCCGGGACGGCACCCGGCTGTGCGGACTCGGCGTCGGCGACAACACCGTCGCCGTGGCGGCGCTCGCCGAGCTGGCCGTGCTGCTGCCGGCGAGCACCCGCCGACCGGTCTGGGTGGTGGCCACCGTTGGCGAGGAGGGCCTCGGCAACCTGGCCGGCGCGACGGAGGCGCTGCACCGGCCGCCCGTGCCCGTCGGCGCGTTCATCGCCGTGGAAGGCAACTACCTCGACAAGATCGCCACCCGTGGGGTCGGCTCGGCCCGGTGCCGGATCACGGTGAGCGGGCCGGGCGGCCACGCCTGGGAGCGGGCCGACGCGCCCAGCGCCGTGCACGGCGCGATCGTGCTGGCGGCGGAGGCACTCAGGCGGCTGCCGCCCATGCCGGACACGTCCGTCAACATCGGGCGGATCGGCGGCGGCGAGGCGATCAACGCGCGGGCCCGGGAGTGCTGGTTCGACGTCGACCTGCGAGCGGTGCGGCCGGAGACCCTGGCGGCGCGGGAGGCCGCCCTGCACGACGCGATCGAGGCCTGGCGTTCGGGTCCCGAGTCGGCCGGGCTCGAGGTGACCGTCGCCGACCTGGGGCGGCGGCCGGCCGGTGAGATCCCGTCCGACGCTCCCCTGGTCCGGGCCGCGTCCGCCGCGCTGCGACAGGCGGGACGGCCGGTGCGGCTGGTCGCTGCCAGCACCGACGCCAACGCCGCCTACGCAGCGGGAGTGCCGGCGCTCGCCATCGGGGTGACCACCGGCGAGGGCGAGCACACCGAGGAGGAGTGGATCGACCTGGCCGACCTGCCCGCAGGCCTGACCGCTCTCGCGGCCACCGTGTCCATACTGGACAGTGAGCAGTGAGCCAGGTTCAACCGGTTGGCGACAGGCTGGGCCCTTGCCGGTAGAAGTTGACGATCTGCATGCCGTAGGCCTCTACGTCCCAGGAGGCAAAGGTGGACGGTTCCTCACGCCGCGGACGCCGGTAGCGGAGGCTGGTGCCACGCCAGCTGGATGAGGCGCCTGCCGTCGCGGCGGGACACGCGCCAGCCCCGGCCGGGCGGCAGGATCTCGGGCGTGACGCCGGCGAACACCTGGCCCTCCTCGCGGGGACCGGACAACAGGATTCCCGGCGCGGACAGGTCCCGCAGGGTCCGCAGGACCGGCTCGAACATCGCCCGGCCGGCGCCGCGGACCCGGCGGGCGATCACCACGTGCAGCCCGATCTCACCGGCGCGCGGCAGGAGCTCAGTCAGGTCCGCGAGCGGATTGGTGGCGTCGGCGACCAGGTCGTAGTCGTCGACGAGCAGGAACAGCTCGGGGCCGCGCACCCGCGCCTTGAACGCGTCGACCACCTGGTGCACCACGTCACCGGCGCGCTGGGGGCCGGTGCAGTACCCGATCAAATGCGGCTCACCGACCGCGCCGAGCAGGCCACGGCGGTAGTCGACAACGACGATCCGGGCATCCTCCGGCCGGTACGCGCGCTCGATCGACCGGGCCAGGCCGCGCAGGAACGAGGTCTTGCCGGACCCTTCGTCGCCCAGGACGATCAGGTGCGGTTCGGCGGCGAAGTCCACCGCGACCGGCCGCAGCGTGATCTGCTCGACGCCGATCGGGAGAAGGCCCCGCCGCGGCTCGGGCAGCACCGCCGGTGACAGCCGTTCCGGCACCGGCGAGACGGCCGGCGCCGGCTCGAACGGCCAGGCCGCGCGGATCGCCGCGACCGCCGCGTCCAGGTCGCCGTCCTCGGTCAGTTGCGGCCGGGCCACCATCATCTGCAGGCGGTCGGCGGTGAGGCCACGGCCCGGCAGGTCGTACGGGACACGGCTGGCGGCCCGGCGGTCGATCCCCGACTCGGCGGGGTCGCCCAGGCGCAGCTCGATCCGGGCGGTGACGGTGTCCCGGATCCTCGGCCGCAGCTCCGCCCAGCGGCGGGCCGTGACGGCGAGGTGGATGCCGTGGGCGGGTCCGCGCACGGCGAGGTCGAGCAACAGGTCTTCGAAGTCGTCGCGGGCCACGCCCCAGTCGTCGACGAGCAGGTACGCGCGGCCGGCGAGTGGGCGGTCCAGGCGCGCGTGCAGCTCGCCCAGGATCCGCGGCACCAGGTCGCCGCGGCGGTCGGCGACGCCCGCGGTGTGCGGCAGGCCGGTCAGCGGGGCCAGCGCCTGCCCGATGGCGTACACCTGCAGTTCCGCGGGCGTGTGGGTCTGAGCCAGCCCGAGCGCGAGCGTCTGCAGCGCGGTCGACTTCCCGCTGCGCGGCCCGCCCACGATGGCGATGTTGCCGTCGTCGATCGGCACGGTGAGGACGTCGTACCGCCGCTCGAAGGGAACGTCGACGCGCGCCAGCGGCACCCCACGGCCGGGCGCGTCCGCGGGCAGTGAACCGAGCGTCGGCGACGATGTCAGCGGCGGCAGCCACAGCGGGCGCACCGGCGGGGCGGCGGCGCGCATCCGGTCGACCAGCACCTCCGCCACGTTCGGCGACCCCCAGGCGGCGAGGCTGTGCAGGACGCGCTGCCACGCCGGGTCCGCCTGCGGCCAGTACCGGTGGAACGCGGTCGGCCCGCGGAACCGGACCGGCGCGTCCGAGCCGGTCCGCAGGTACCCCGCCCCAGGCGTCATGGGCAGCTCGTAGGCGTCCGGCACACCGATCGCGGCGCGGCTCTCCCGCGTGCTGAACGTGCGCAGCGCGATCCGTGACGGCAGGTAGTTGTCCAGGCCCCGTAGCCGGCCTTCCTCGAGCCGTTGCGTCGCCAGCAGCTGGTGTACCCCCAGCGACCGGCCTACCCGACCCACCTGCACGAACAGGTCGATGACGTCGGGCCGGCTGGTGAGCAGTTCGGTGAACTCGTCCACGACGACGAACAGCGCGGGCCCGGTCCAACCGGGCGCCGCCCGGCGGGACAGTTCCCCGGCGATGGTGTCGAAGCAGCGGTCGATGAGGTCCGGCGACCACCCGATCCCGGTCATCATCGCCGCGGTGTGCGGCAGCAGCTCGAACGGGGCGAACGTCGAGCCACCGTGATGGTCGACGAAGACGAAGTTGACGTCCTCGGGCGGGTGCGCGACGGCGAGGGCGAGGATCACCGCCCGCAGCAGCTCGGACTTCCCCGAGCCGGGTGCGCCCACGATCAGCCCGTGCGTGGCGTCCGTGAAGTCGATCGTGACCGGGGTGCCGTCCGTCCCCACCCCGAGCGGCACCCGGAGCCGGCCGCGAAGGCGCCGCCAGGCCGTCGCGGGCTCGAAGGCGCCGGGGTCGCCGAGGCCGAGCAGCGCCTCGAACCGCACCTGCCCGTCCCGGCCGCCGTCCGCGACCACCGGCGCGGGAGCGAGGCTGGTGACGGCCTGCAGCACGGTCCGCGCGGCGGCCACCAGCGGCTCGGGCCCGTGGTCGGAAGCGTCGACCAGCGCCCGCGCGATGCCGAGCAGGTCGCTGCCGGGCAGCAGGGCAAGCTCGCCCAGCTCGTGGACTGCCCGCACCGCCGCCTCCACCGGATATTGACGCTCAACCGTCTCCCGCGCGACCGCGATCCGGTCCTCAATGGCACGCACCGGCCCACCGTAGCGGGCCCGCCCCGGCAGGGTGGGCCGGTGCCGATCGGACTATGAACAAGCGATGCGGGCCAGTTCGTGGCCTCGGCCGTTCATGTACCGCCGCTGGACCCAGATCTTGAAGGCGGCGAGCGCGGCCGGGGATGAGTTCGGTGACCAGGCCTCCTCCTTGGTCAGGTCGAAGTACGTGAGCAGCTTCAGATCCGGGTACGCGCCCGAACGCAGGGTCGTGTCCAGGTCCTTGAGCCACTGGGCCTTGTCGCCGCCGTCCTCGGTGGACGCGAACTCGCCGAGCATCACCGGCTTGCGCGGGGCGATGGCACGGGACTTGGCGTAGGCGGCGTCGAAGGTGGCGGTGAAGGTCGTCCAGTGGTCGCCGGCCGGGTCCCAGGACGGGCCGAAGCCCCAGTTGTAGCCGTCGATGCCGATCCAGTCGACGTACCGGTCGCCCGGGTAGGCGGCGGCCGGGTCGTTGTACGCGGTGTCGGGTGACGAGCCGTTGTTGTAGGCCCACACCCATTGCACGTTCCGGGCGCCGGTGGCCGACACGAGGTCGTGGATGTGGCGGTGCGCGCGCACGTACAGGGACGGGTCGGCGTTGTTGTTGGCGATGCCCCACGGGTACCAGTTGCCGTTGAACTCGTGGCCCCAGCGGACCAGGATCGGCTGACGCACCGCGGCGAACTCCCTGGCGCGTGCGGTGATGTAGGCGTCCCAGGAGCCGTCGATGATGTCCTGCAGGTGGATCTGGGCGGGGTCGTTCGGGCCGAGGGCGGTGTCCCAGGGTTCCCAGGTGTAGTGCGGCATGATGCCGCGCCGCCAGAGCATCCTGGCCTCGTCCACCGGGAAGGGGCGGCCGCTGGCCCAGCTGTCGAACCACATCACGCTGGCGGGGGTGACGCCGTACAGGTGCCTGACGTTGGCGGCGGCGACGCTGGGGTCCTCCTCCCTGAACATGCCCAGGTAGCGGGTCGGTGTCGCGGCTTCGGCGGGTGTACCGGATACCGCCGGCGCGACGGCGGCAGCCGCCAACGTGCCCAGCAGTGTGCGTCTCCGCATGGTGCCTCCAGACTGGTAGCGCTTCCAGTTCGGAAGGTACCCATCCAGGACTGTCGACGTAAAGACCTGTTTGACAAGAACCGGAAATGGGCACAGGATGCGCGTAGCGCCGACTGGAAGCGCTTCCAGTTCGGCGTTCAAGGGATCCGCCAATCCCCGAGAACTGGAGACGTCAGTGCAGAAAACTCCGATCGCACTGCTCATCGCCACGCTCGGCCTCGTCGCCGCCCTGATCGGCACCGGTGTGCACCGGGCGGAGGCGGCCATCGGCGCCGGCTTCGTCGACAACTTCGACGCGTTCGACACCGGTCGCTGGTACAAGGCCGACGGCTACAGCAACGGCAGCATGTTCAACGCCGGCTGGCGCGCCGACCACGTCTGGTTCAACGGCGGCGTCATGGGCATCAACCTGGACACCGAGTCCTGCCCGGGTGGCTGCTCAGGCAAGCCGTACGCCGCCGGCGAGTTCCGCACGACCGACCTGTACACGTACGGCCGCTTCGAGGCGCGCCTGAAGGCCGTCAAGAACCCCGGCACCGTGACCTCGTTCTTCACCTACACCGGGCCCAGCGACGGCCAGCCCTGGGACGAGATCGACGTGGAGATCCTCGGCAAGAACACCACGCAACTGCAGACCAACTACTTCACCGGCGGCGTCGGCGGCCACGAGACCGTCATCAACCTGGGCTTCGACGCCTCGGCGGCCTATCACTCCTACGCCTTCGAGTGGTGGAACGGGGGCACCATCAACTGGTTCGTCGACGGACGGCTCGTCCACCAGGAGACCGGGTCGCGCGGGCCGCTGCCCACCCACCCGCAACGCATCATGATGAACCTCTGGCCCGGTATCGGCGTCGACGGCTGGTTGCAGCCGTTCACCTACCCGGGCACCAAGCTGACCGCCTTCTACGACCGGATGCAGTACACCCGGTACTGACGGCCGCCTCAGGCCGACGCGCGCACGACGAGCCTCGTCGGCAGGACGGACGACGCCGGCTGACCACCGTCCAGCAGCTCGACCAGGATGCGGGCGGCCTCGCGGCCCAGCGCCTGGACGGGCTGGTGGACGGTGGTCAGCTTCGGGTCGGTGTGCTCCGCGATCGGCAGGTCGTCGAAGCCGACCAGGGCCACGTCGCCGGGGACCGAACGGCCGGCGGCACGCAGCACCCGCAACGCTCCGGCCGCCATGTTGTCGTTGCCGACGACCACGGCGTCGAGGTCCGGGTGCGTGCTCAGCAGCACGCGCATGGCCTCGGCGCCGCTGGGCTCCAGGAAGTCGCCCGCCGCGGTGGCATACGGCTCCAGCCCGGCCAGCCGCAACGCCTCGACAAACCCGCGATGCCGTTCCCGGCCGACCGCCGTGTCCGGCGGCCCGGTGATCACGGCGATCCGCCGCCGGCCGCCGCGCAGGAGGTGCTCGGTCGCCGCCCGCGACCCGCCGGCGTTGTCGACGTCGATGTAGTACGGCGGCGTCCCGTCCTTCGGCAGCCCGATGAACACCGTCGGCAGCCCCGACTGCGCGACGATGTCGACCAGCGGGTCGACGCCGCGCGTCGCCACCAGCATCACCCCGTCGGCGCCGCGGGTCTGCAGGAAGTTGCGCAGCCGCTGCTGGCCGTGGCCGGACGTGATGAGGCTGAGCATCAGGTGCAGGTCGGTCTTCTCCAGCGCGGCGGACGCCCCGACGATCAGCTGCGCGAAGAACGGGTCCGCGAACACCTCCGGCCCGTCGCCGGTGACCGCCAGCACCACCACGCCGGTCTGCCGGGTCGCGAGGGCCCGCGCGCTGCGATTGGGCGTGAATCCGAGCTCCCGGATCGCCTTCTCGACCGCGTCCCGCTTGGCCCGGCTGACATTGGGGCCGTTGTTGATGACGCGGGAGGCGACGGTGCGGGACACCCGCGCGCGCTCGGCGACCTCGTCGAGCGTTGGCGGTCGGGACGAGGCCGGTGACGGCATTCGTGCATCGTAGGGAGACCTGCGCGGACGTGTAAAGCCGCAGCAGGAGCCGGGCGGAGACGCGACGGCCGGTACATTGACGGCTGTAGGAATCGACGGGTCTTGTACGGGGGATGCATGGACGAGGGCGCGGTGCGGGTGTGGCTCGGTCGGGGGGCGGCCGCGGTCGCGGCGGCCGGGGCGGCGGTGGCGCTGGTCGGGTTGACCACCGGAGCGTGGGCGACGTGCACCGTGCTCGGGTTGAGCACCGCGCGCGGCAACCACGACGCCGACCCGGGCCGGCGCCTCGACGTGGACCTGTTCCCCGACGGGCGGGTCGCGGCGCACGGTGAGGCGTCGATGCGGCAGCTGTTCGACGACGGGGAGCACGCCGCGGCCCGCAGCGCGCTGGGCCACGCCGTTCCGGGGGTGCTGGACGGCTTCGCGATCGCCTGTGTCGTGGCGATCGGGTTGCTGGCCGTCGTCGGCATCGGCAAGCGGCTGCCGGCGTACCTGTGGACGATCGGCTGCGCGCTCGCGGTGGGTGCGTTGACGGCGGTCGCGGTGCTGCGCTTCGAGCTGCTGGCGGCCCTTGCCGCGTTCGGCCCGCAGCTGGCGTCCCACTCCACGGTCAGCGGCGCGCCGCTGGCGACATGGACCACGGTCGCGCTCGTGGTGTATCTCGTCGCCGCCACGGTCGCCGCACACCCGCAGGTCCAGGCGGCTGGGGAATCTGTCGCGAATTGACGGGTTCTCCCCAGGAGCCTGCTGACAGTGGCCGGCCGTGTGTATCTGCTGGGTCGGCCTCCTAGTGGAAGGTCCCGAGCGCGGTGAACCTGGCGGTCAGACTGTCGACCCATTGCGCCGGTGTGCGGTTGTCGGGCAACGCGACTCCGGCTTCGGCTCGCCACAGCGCGTCGCCGAGGACGGTGCGGAGGTGCCAGGCCATGATTCGGTGCATGTCCAGGTTGGTGCCGGTCAGCTCCTGGTAGTGGGCAACGGTGGCGGTGAACAGGTCGATGCCGCAGTCGGCCGGTAGGCAGCGCAGGTCGAACTCGGGTTCGCCGGCACCGGCCGTCTCCAGGTCGACGATCAGGCGCAGCCGCAGTGTGTGCCGGTCCCAAAGGTGGTTGCCGCCGTGGAAGTCGCCGTGCACCAGGACGGTCCTGCCCGGGGCTGCGAGTGTGTGGTCGGCCCAGTCACACCAGGACAGCACCCGGTCGCGCTGGTCGGGTCTGACCAGTACACCGAATCGGTCCCGCAGGGTGTCGGTGGTCGTGTGCGTTGCCGCTTGTGTTGTCGGGTCGGGCGGCGGGCCGATCGCGTCGGACACCGTGTGCAGCACGTCGGGGTGGTGAAGGTCGGCGAGGACGGTGGCAAGGTCCCGCGCGGCAGGATTCCGGTCGGCCGGCCCGATGAGGTGACGTATGTCGAAGAACGGCAAGGCCGACACTCGGCGTGTGACCAGCATCGCCGGCGCTCGGGACGCAGTCACGACCTCGGGCAGCGGCAGCCGGGGTGCGGCCGCCCGCAGCGCGTCCAGGACCTGTGTCTCGTGCCAGATCCGCCGGGCGGGTGGTTGCGCCCAGGCGAACTTGACGACGAACCGGTCGTCCACGACAGCGCTGGCGGCGCACCATTGCGGATCGTCGGCGGGTTCGAGTCCGCGGGGCACGATGGTGGCGTCGGCCAGGTCCGGCGCTACTCTGCGCAGCCCATCGCGGACCGCGTCGAGGGTCGGCTCGTCCAACCAGGTCAGGTGCATCCGGTCAGCATGACGGGGAACGACCGCCGGGCGCGCCCCGCGAAGGGCGTGCCCGGCGGCCTGTGTGTCACTGGTACAGGACTGCGGAGATCTTGGCGTCGTCGATGTTGGTCTTGTCGTACCAGTAGAAGCCGGTGTCGATCGTCTTCGGCAGCTTCTCGCCCTTGATGGCGGCGACGGCGGCCTTGACGGTCTCGTAGCCGATGCCGACGGGGTTCTGGGTGATGGCCCCGTACATCGTGCCGGCCTTGATGGCGTCGATCTGGTCCTTGCCGGAGTCGAAGCCGACGATCGTGATCTTGCCGGTGAGGCCCTTCTCCTGGACCGCGTGCAGCACGCCGATCGCGGCGCCCTCGTTGGAGCCGTAGATGCCCTTGAGGTCGGGGTTGGCGGTGAGGATCGCCTTGGCGAGGTCGGTGGCCTTCAACGGGTCGCCGCTGTACTGGACGTCGACGATCTGGATCTTCGGCTCGTTCTTCTTGATGTACTCCTGGAAGCCGTCGCGGCGCTGCACGCCGGTGACGCTGGTCTGGTCGTGGACGACCATGGCGATCTTGCCCTCGTGGCCGATCTTCTCGGCCATGTGCTTGGCGGCCTCGGCGGCGGCGGCGAGGTTGTCGGTGGAGGCGGTGGTGATCGGCACGTCGCTGTCGACACCGGAGTCGAACGCGATCACCGGGATCTTGGCGTTCTTCGCCTGGGTCATGAGCGGGCCGGCGGCCTGGCTGTCGATGGCCGCGAAACCGATCGCGCCGGGCTTCTTGTCGATGACGGTCTGCAGCAGCTGGATCTGCTGCTCGACGTTGCCCTCCTCCTGGGCGCCTTCGAACGTGACGTCGACGTTGAACTCCTTGCCGGCCTGTTCCGCGCCGGCCTTCACGGCCTGCCAGAACTGGTGGCGGAAGCCCTTGGAGATGAGCGCGACGTAGGGCTTCTTCTCCGCGCCGGGCTTCTCGGCGGCCTCGGAGCAGGCGCCGAGCGCTAAGGTGATCGCGGTCGCGCCGAGCAGCGCGACGAACGCCTTCCTGTGCATCTGGAACTCCTTGAAGGTGGGGGGTGTTCAGTTCGCTTTTCTGCGCAGCATGTCGACGTAGACGGCGACGAGGATGACGCAGCCGACCACGACCGATTGCCACTCCTGCGGCACGGCGGTGACGCGCAGGCCGTTGGTGAGCACGGCGACGATGAGGGCGCCGACGACGGTGCCGGCGATCGAGCCGCGCCCGCCTTGCAGTGAGGTGCCGCCGATGACGACCGCGGCGATGGCTTCCAGCTCCAGGCCCATGCCGCCGACGGGTTGGGCGGAGCTGAGCCGGGACGCGGCCAGGACGCCGGCGATGCCGACGAACAGCCCGGCGATCGTGTAGATGGTGAGCTTCCAGCGCACCACGTTGACACCGGACAGGGCGGTGGCAGCCTCGTTGCTGCCGATGGAGAAGGCGTACCGCCCGACGATGGTCTTGGCGAGCACGAGTGCGGCCACGACGGTGAGGATGAGGAAGATGAGCACGCCGAGCGGGAAGCGGGCGCCCGGGATCACGTCGTAGTTCATCAGGAGCTGGAAGTCGGGGTGTTCCTTGAAGTAGATCGGTTTCGTGCCGGAGATGACCAGGGACAGGCCGGACGCGACGAGCATCATGCCGAGCGTCGCGATGAACGGTGGCAGCCCCAGCACGGACACGTTGAACCCGTTGATGAAGCCGATCAGGCCGCCGAACAGGATCGCCCCGATGACGCCGGCCCAGGCGGGCCAGCCCCAGTAGGTCATGAACACGCCCGTCATCACGCCGCACAGGATCATGCCGGTGCCGATGGACAGGTCGATGCCGCCGGAGACGATGACGAACGTCGTGCCCAGGGCCAGGATCCCGGTGACCGTGGCGGCCATGAGGATGCCGACGAGGTTGCTCGGGGTGAAGAAGTACGGGCTGGCGAACGAGAAGAACACGAGGATCGCGATGAGGCTGGCGAGCGCGAGCAGCTGCTGCACGGAGCCCCGGACCCTGGCGGGGATTGGGATCGCGGTCACGAGGTCACCGTTCCTTGGGCGCTGAAGCGGGTGGCATAGTCCATGATCAATTCTTGGGAGGCTTCGGTACTGTCGAGCACGGCGGTGATCCGCCCCTGACACATGACCGCGATCCGGTGCGACATCCGCAGGATCTCGGGCAGCTCGGAGGAGATCATCACGATCGCCTTGCCGTCGGCGGCGAGCTCGTCGAGCAGCGCGTAGATCTCGTCCTTCGCGCCTACGTCGATACCGCGGGTCGGCTCGTCGAAGATGAGCACGTCGCAGTCGCGGACGAGCCACTTGGCGATGACGGTCTTCTGCTGGTTGCCGCCGGAGAGGTTCTGCACCAGCTGCCCGGTCGACGGGGTGCGGATGCGCAGCTTGGCGACGTAGTCGGTGGCGGTCTTGCCGATCATCCGGTCGGCGACGAGACCGAACGCGGAGGTGAAGCGGGGCATCGAGGCGAGCACGACGTTGTCGCGCACGCTGCGCCCGAGCAGGACGCCGTAGCGTTTGCGGTCCTCGGACAGGTAGCCGATGCCGGCCCGGGCGGCGTCGGCCGGGTTGGAGATGGCGACCTCGCGGCCGTGGACGGTGACCGTGCCGCCGTCCTTGCGGTCCGCACCGACGAGGGCCCGGGCGAGCTCGGTGCGGCCGGCGCCCATGAGCCCGGCGAACCCGAGGATCTCCCCGCGGCGCACCTCGAAGCTGACGTCGCGGAGCAGGGCCTTGGTGTGCAGGCCGCGCACGGACAGCACCGGTTCACCGGTGACGACCGCGGCGCGGGGCCGCTGCTCGCCGGTGATCGTGCGACCGACCATCAGCGAGATCACCTGCGGGACGGTGCTGGACGCGGTGTCGAGGGTGTCGACGTACCGCCCGTCGCGCAGCACCGTGATCCGGTCGGTGATCTCGGCCAGTTCGTGCATCCGGTGCGAGATGTAGATGACGCCGGTCGTCGGGGTGACGAACCGCCGGATGAGCCCGAACAGCGTGTTGACCTCGACCTCGTTCAGCGCCGCGGTCGGCTCGTCCATGACCAGGACCCGGGCGTTGAAGCTCAGCGCCCTGGCGATCTCGACCATCTGCTGCCGGGCCACCGTCAGGTCACCGATGAGGTCGGTGGGCTCCAGCGGCAGGCCGAGCCGGGCGAGCAGCTCGGTGGTGCGGCGGTTGAGCGCCCGCTCGGACAGCAGCAGGCCGCCGATGCGCGGCTCGCGGCCGATGTAGATGTTCTGCGCGACGGTGAGGTCCGGCATCAGGTTGAGTTCCTGATGGATGATCGAGATGCCGAGCTCCTGGGCGTGCCGGGGGCTCGCCGGGGTGTACTGCACGCCGTCGAGGAAGAACTCGCCGCCGTCCGGCCGGTCGATGCCGGACAGCAGTTTCATCAGGGTCGACTTGCCGGCGCCGTTCTCCCCGACGAGGGCCAGGACCTCGCCGTGGCGCAGTTCCAGGTCGACGTTGTCGAGCGCCCGGACGCCGGGGAAGTTCTTGCTCGCGCCGCGCACCTCCAGCAGCGTCATGTCAGGCACCCCCGACCCGCGTCTGCCAGTACCCGCCGTTCGGGTACCCGAACTCGATCAGCGACCGCTCGTGCATCTGCGCGCTGTATCCGGGCGCCGACGGCAGCACGTAGTGGCCGTCGACGACGATGCACGGGTCGGTGAAGTGCTCGTGCAGGTGGTCGACGTACTCCGTGACGCGGCTGTCCAGGGAACCGGACACCGCGACGTAGTCGAAGATCGACAGGTGCTGGACGAGCTCGCACAGCCCGACCCCGCCGGCGTGCGGGCACACCGGGACGCCGAACTTCTTCGCCATCAGGTAGACCGCGAGGATCTCGTTGACGCCGGCGAGCCGGGCCGAGTCGAGCTGGCAGTAGTCGATCGCGCCGGCCTGGAAGAGCTGCTTGAACAGCACCCGGTTCATGCCGTGCTCGCCGGTGGCGACGCCGATGGGCGCCACCGCCCGCCGGATCGCGGCGTGGCCGAGGACGTCGTCGGGGCTGGTCGGCTCCTCGATCCACAGTGGACGGAACTCGGCCAGCTTGCCGACCCAGTCGATCGCCTCCGGCACGTCCCAGACCTGGTTGGCGTCGATCATCAGGTTGGCGTCCCAGCCGATCACCTCGCGGGCGATCCGCAGGCGCCGCATGTCGTCGGCGAGGTCCTGCCCGACCTTGAGCTTGACGTGCCGGTAGCCGGAGTCGACCGCCTCCTTCAGCAGCCGGCGCAGCTTGTCGTCGTCGTAGCCGAGCCAGCCCGCGCTGGTCGTGTAGCACGGGTAGCCGCCCAGCTCACGCAGCTGCTGCAGCCGCTGGGCCCGGGTCGGCTCCATCTCCCGCAGCATGGCGAGGGCCTCGTCGGGGGTCAGGGCGTCGGTGATGTACCGGAAGTCGGTCGCGGCGACGAGCTCCTCCGGCGACATCTCGGCGAGCAGCCGCCACAGCGGCTTGCCGGCGCGGCGGGCGGCGAGGTCCCACAGCGCGTTCATCACCGCGGCGAGAGCGAGGTGCACGACCCCCTTCTCCGGCCCCAGCCAGCGCAGCTGCGAGTCGCCGCTCAGCTCCCGGTACACCGCGCCGAGGTCGCCGCACAGCTCGCCGGCGTCGCGGCCGAGCAGCGGCTGTGCGCGCTGCCGCACGGCCTCGGTGACCAGGTCGGTGCCGCGGCCGATGGTGAAGGTGAAGCCGTGCCCGGCGAGGCCGGGGGTGTCGGTCTCCAGCACCACGTACGCGGCCGAGTAGTCGGCGTCCTTGTTCATCGCGTCCGACCCGTCGAGCCTCAGCGACGTCGGGAAACGTACGTCGTGGACCCGTACTGCGGTGATCGTCGTCATGCACATACTTCCGTCCGGCGCGCGGACCATGCTGGTGAGCAATGATCCGATCTATTGGCGTCGGACACTAGCACCGCCCTGTGCGGTTCGTCTCCCCCGAAGCGCCACATTCATAGGATGTTTTTCGGTAACGATTGGTCTGCGACGCGATTTGTCCGGGTTGACGTTTGCAGACCTCCCATGTCTAATCCCACCGTTGCTCCACTAGACATCCGATGGCTTCGGTAAGGGGCCCGTGATGATCCGCCGCACCGGCACGACGATCGCGCTGATCGCGCTGATCGGACTCGGCGCCTGCAAAGGCCCCGAGGGCACCGGCACCGCCGACGACGCGACCGACTCGGGCGGGCGCATCACCGTGTGGGTCGACCCGCCCCGCCTACCCGCCGTCAACGCCTTCCAGCAGGCGCACCCCGAGATCCCCGTCGACGTCATGACGATCAACGGCAACGTCGGCAGCACCGAGCTGCAGCAGAAGTTCGTGCTGTTCAACCAGGCCGGCACCGGCTGGCCGGACGCGATCTTCTTCCCGTCCAACGACGACATCGCCTGGGCCGTCAACTCGAAGATCAACTACGTGCGGGACCTCACCACCGACCTGGCCGACGTCATCGCCCAGTACGCGCCCAGCTCCATCGCCCAGTGCCGCATCGACGGGCTGTTCCGCTGCCTGCGCAACGACGCCGCGCCCGACGTGCTGTGGTACGACAAGCAGCTGATGGCCGCCTGGGGCTACCAGCCGCCGACCACCTGGGAGGACTACGAGAAGCTCAGCCTACGCATCGCCGCCGAACACCCCGGCTACCTCACCGGCTTCCTCGGCGACGCCTACGCCCCCGACCGGTACCTGTGGGCCAGCGGCTGCCCCACCAACGACCGGCTCAGCGAGCGGCAGGTGCACATCAACCTCGCCGACCCACGCTGCACCCGCGTCCGCGACCTGCTCGACCACCTCGTCGCCGCCGACGTCGTCGCACCCGCCGGCATCTTCTCCCCCGACGCCGCCGCGCTCGGCCGGCGCCTCGTCATGAGCCCCGGCGCGGTGTGGTGGGGCAGCTTCCTGTTCCGCGACACCTGGAAGGTCCCGCCCGGCCGCATCGCCGCCGCCGCCCCGCTGCGCTGGAGCGCCGACCCCACCCCGTTCACCAGCTCCGAAGGCGGCGGCCTGTGGGGGTTCTCCCGCCACATCAAAGGCACCCAGCTGCAGAACACCCTGACCTTCGCCCGGTTCGTCGCCACCGACCCGCGCTGGCAGGTCGACCTCAGCGTCGGCCTGCCCGGCGTCGGGCCACTGCAACAGCCGTGGCTGACCAGGCAGCGCGAAACCGGCTACCTCGCCGACTTCGACGCCGCCGCGGCCGCGTTCGTCCTGGCCAGCACGATCGTGCGACCCGAACGCGACTACACCCGCTACAACACCGGCACCGTGTGGACGCACACCGTCACACCGGCGCTCACCTCGGGCCGTTCCTTCGCCCACGCCTGGACCGTCTTCGGCGAGCGGCTCGTCGGCGAGGCACGGTCCTTCGGTTACACCGTCCACGACAGTGCGTGAGGCCACCGTGACGACGTACAGGAGCATCCAGACCGAACCGTGGACCCCCCGCCACCAGGTCCACCCCGAACCAGTGCCGGCCCGCAGGGTCGGGCGCACCGGCAGGACCGGGCGGGCCGGGCGGATGGGCCGCCGCGCCGCCGCGGTCCTCGTCCTGCCCTACGTCGCGCTGCTGCTCGTCGGCGGCCTCGTCCCCGCCGGCTACGCGGTCGTCAAGAGCCTGCAGAACGAGTCCGAGACCGGCTTCGGCGGGATCAGCGCCTACCAGCGGGTCGTGTCGGACCTCCGCTTCGCCGAGACCTTCGGCAACGTCGCGCTCACCCTGCTGATCTGGCTGCCGCTGATGCTCATCGGCGTCGTCGGGCTCGCGCTGCTCGTCGACGCGAGCCCCGGCCGCTTCGGCACCACCATGCGCTTCGTCTACTACCTGCCCGGCGCCCTCGCCGGCGTCGCCAACTTCATGCTCTGGCTGTTCCTGCTCGACCCCGGGCAGAGCCCGATCGCGTTCCTGTGGCACGGCTTCGGCTACAGCACCCTCAACGAGGTCGCCCAACCCGGCAACCTGCCCTACATCCTCGCCGCGATGCTGTTCTTCCAGGGCGCCGGCACCTGGGTCGTGGTGCTCGGCGGCGGGCTGCACAGCATCCCCGACCACGTCCTGGAGGCGGCGCGGATCGACGGCGCGGGCGCCTGGGACACCGCGTGGCGGGTCAAGCTGCCGATGATCCGGCCGTGGCTGGGGTACCTCACGCTGCTCAACCTCGCCTACGGCTTCCAGCTGTTCCTCGAGCCGCAGGTCCTCAGCCAGGTCACGCACGGGCTGATCGCACCCCAGTGGACGCCGAACCAGCTCGGCTTCTCCTACGCGTACCAGATCCTCGACACCCCGATGGCCGCCGCCATGTCGGTGATCCTGCTGGCCATCACGCTCGGCGTCGGCCTGCTGGTCGTACGCCGCAGCGGCCTCTTCGACGACGGACGGTGACCCGAACATGTCCCCAGCCTTAGGACGCACCGGCCGGATCGCGGCCCTGCTGCTCGTCGCCGCCGGCTTCGCCTACCCCGTCGCCGCGTTCGCCGTGGTCGGCCTGCGCCGCGACGACGGCACCGGACCCACCGGCCTCGCCCTGCGCAACGCGTGGGACAGCTGGCAGACGGTGCTGCGGTTCAACGACGGCGTCGTGCTCAGCTGGCTCGGCAACTCGCTGATCGTCGCCACCGGCGGCGCGCTCGTCGCCGTCGCGGTCGGCATCCCGGCCGGCTACGCCCTCGCCCGGCTGCGCTTCCCCGGCCGGCGGCTGCTGCGCTTCTGCACCCTGCTGACCATGGTCGTGCCGAACACCGTGCTGGTGATCCCGCTCTACCTGGAGGTCAGCGCGGTCGGCGCGGTCAACAACATCTGGGTCGTGGCCCTGCTCATGGGCTTCCACCCGTTCGGCGTGTACCTCACCTACATCCACTTCCGGACCACCCTGCCGATACCGGTCCTGGAGGCCGCCCGCATCGACGGGCTGTCGGAGACCGACATCTTCCGCCGGGTCGCGCTGCCGGCGTCGAAGCCGGCGGTGGCCCTGGTCGGCTTCTTCAGCTTCGTCGCCAACTGGACCAACTTCTTCCTGCCGCTGGTCCTGCTCCCGCTGTCCTCCAGCACCACCATCTCGGTCGGCCTGCCGCAGCTGGTCTCCTCCAGCCCGCTGTTCGACCCGACCAACGCCGCCGGTCTCGACGTGCGCCTCTACGCACCCCAGCTGGCCGTCGCCACGTTCGTCACGGTCGCGCCGGTGCTCGCCGTCTTCGTGATCGCCCAGCGGGCACTCACCCGGGGCCAGATGCTCGGCGCCACCCGCTGATCCCTTCATCGACCCGGTCGTCGCGGTGCTCATAGGTGGTGCCGGACGTCCGACAGCACGCCGCCGGTGGGGCCGCCGGCCGCGTAGTCTCGGCGGTCGGAAACGCCCACGGGGGGCCGGCGGGAGGCGTAGGGGATGCAGCTGCTGGAACGGGACGCCGCGCTGGCGTCGCTGGGCGAGTACGCGCAGCAGGCGCGGGCCGGGCAGGGGTGTCTGGTGCTCGTGGCGGGGGAGGCGGGCGTCGGCAAGTCGACGCTGGTCGAGGTCCTCGCCGAACGCCTCGCCGACGCGCGGTGGGCGTGGGGGTTGTGCGACGGCCTGTTCACGCCCCGGCCGCTCGGGCCGCTGTTCGACATCGCCGCCGAGCTCGGTGGGGAGCTGCTGGAGCTGTCCCGGTCCGGCGGGTCCCGGGAGGAGCTGTTCGGGGCGCTGCTGCGGCAGCTCGGCGGGTCCGGCACCCTGCACGTCGTCGTGATCGAGGACCTGCACTGGGCCGACGAGGCGACGATCGACCTGGTGCGGTTCCTGGCCCGCCGGGTGCGCAACGTCCCCGTCCTGCTGGTCGTGACCTACCGCGACGACAGCCTGGCGCCCGGGCACCCACTGCGCATCGCGCTGGGCGACCTGGGCCGGCAGCGCTCCACCCGCCGGATCGGGCTCGCGCCGCTGTCCGCGGACGCGGTTGCGGTCCTGGCCGGGGACCACGGACTGGAGCCGGTCGAGCTGCACCGGCTGACCGGCGGCAACCCCTACTTCGTCAGCGAGGTCGTGCGGGCCGGCAAGGCCGGGGCGGCGGGGGTGCCGGCCTCGGCCCGCGACGCCGTGCTGGCCCGCGCGGCGGAGCTGTCCGGCGACACCCGCGCGGTGCTCGACGCGGCGGCGCTGATCGGCACCCGGATCGAGCCGCGGCTGCTCGCCGCGGCCACCGGCGGCCCGGCCACGGCCCTCGACGAGCTCGTCGACTCGGGGCTGCTCGTCGGCGACGGGCCCGGCCTGCGGTTCCGGCACGAGCTGGGCCGCCTCGCCGTGGAGCAGGCCGTGCCGGCGCACCGGACCGGGCTCATCCACACGCGGATCCTCGCGGCGCTGCAGGACCTCGGCAGCGACGACGACGCGGGCATGGCGCACCACGCCGAGGCGGCCGGTGACACCAGGGCGGCGCTGCACCACGCGGTCCGGGCGGCCAGGCGGGCGGCCGGGTTCAAGTCGCACCGGGAGGCGGCGGCGCAGTATCAGCGCGCGGTGCGCTGCGACCCCGACGATCCGCAGCTCTACGACGCGCTCGGCGTCGAACTGTCCTTCGTGGACAGCTGGGCGGGGGTGGCCGAGGCGGCGGACCGGGCGCGGACGCTGTGGCGGGCCGCCGGCGACCCGCTGCGGGAGGGCGCGGCGCTGCGGCTGCACTCCGCCGCCATGGTCAGCCTGTGCCGGGGCCGGGAGGCGATCAGCGACGCCGAGGCGGCCATCGCCGTGCTCGAACCGCTGGGGCCCGGCGTCGAGCTGGCCCGCGCGTACGCGCACCTGGCCAAGCAGCGGCTGCTCGCCGACCGCAACGCCGAGGCCGTCGAGCTGGCCGGCCGCAGCCAGGACATCGCCGAATCGCTCGGCCTGGTCGACGTGCTCAGCGACACCATGAACACGGAGGCGGTCGCGCGCCGCATGCTCGGCCAGGACTGGACCGGGCTGATCCGCCGCGCGTTGGACATCGCCGTGGCGAACCGGCTCGACGGGCAGGCCGGCCGGGCGTACACCAACCTGTACGGCATGCTGTGCCGGGAGCGCCGCTACGTCGAGGCGGATCCGGTGTACCAGGAGGCCATCGCCTACTGCGACGAGTTCGACGTCGACACGTTCGGCACCTGCCTGCGCGGCGAGCGGGCCAACTCGCTGTCACGGATGGGGCGCTGGGACGACGCGCTGGCACTGTGCCGTGAGGTGCTGACGCGGGTCGAGGAGGCGTCCCCGATCAACCGGATCTACGTGCTGTACTGCGTCGCGACGGTCCGGGCCCGGCGCGACGAGGACGGCGTCTGGGCGGCGCTGGACGAGGCGGCCGCCTCCGCCGACGGCTGCGGCGAGCCGCAGTGGATCGTCAAGTCGCGGATCGGCCGGGCCGAGGCGTCCTGGCTGGCGGGCAAGGTGCAGGACGCCCGCATCGAGGCCGAACTCGCCGACGACGCGGTCGGCGACGCCGACGGGTGGCTGCGCGGCTGGGTCGCGGTCTGGCTGCGCCGCACCGGCTCCGACCGGCCCGCGCGCGGCGAGCTGGCCGAGCCGTTCCGGCTGGAGATCGACGGTGACTGGGCCGGCGCGGCCGCGGCCTGGCTCGATCTGAGCTGCCCCTACGACGCGGCGCTGGCGTTGCTGGGCGCCGCCGACGAGCAGTCGCTGCGCCGGGCGGTGGGGATGCTCGGCGACCTGGGCGCGACGGCCGCGGTGCGGGTGGCCCGGCAGCTGATGCGCGACCATGGGATCCGGTCGGTCCCCACCGGCCCGCAGACGGCGACGCGGGCCGACCCGCACGGCCTGACCCGGCGCGAGCAGGAGGTGCTGCACCTGATCTGTGCCGGGAACACCAACGCCGAGATCGCCGCCAACCTCGTGCTGTCGGTGAAGACCGTCGACCACCACGTGTCCGCGGTCCTGTCCAAGCTGGGCGTGTCGACGCGGGCGAAGGCGATCCGGAAGGTGCAGGGGTCCGCGGCGGCCGTGCCAGGTTTTTAGGTAGTGGCGCGGCAAACCTCAGGGTCGGTTACCGATCCGGGGCGGGCCGCCGGCTCCGTACGGTCAAAGCACGTCACGACCGAGGAGGCAGCACCGATGCCGCTGTACATGGACATTCATCATATCGGCGGGGGTGTCTCCGTCGACGACGTCGTCAAGGCCCACATGGCCGACCTGCGGGTGCAGAGCAAGTACGACGTCAGCTACCTGCGGTACTGGGTCGACGAGGACCGCGGCAAGATCTTCTGCCTCGCCGAGGCGCCGTCGGCGGAGGCGGCGCACGCCGTCCACCGCGAGGCGCACGGCCTGGTCGCCGACGAGATCTACCAGGTCCAGGAAGGCTCGTAGCCCCACGTGCAACCCTGCCCACCGAGGGAGGCAGGGTCCAGCCGGGCGGTGGTCACGCGGGGGGCGTGACCACCGCCACGGCGTCGCCTACGGGCAGTAGGTCGGCGGGCGATCGCCGACCCGGAGGAACCACGGCACCAGCTCATACTCGGCGCCCAGAGCGACACCGGACGCCGCCTCCCAGGCGTCGGCCTCCTCGTCGTGGCAGCCCGACGCCGTCTCGCCGATCACCGTGCCGTCGACCCGGCGCAACGGCCAGCGCGGCACCTGCGCCACCGGCCAGCGCGTGTTGTCCCGCACGTCCGCGTCCGGGTGCAGGAACAGCAGCGGCGGGTGGAAGTCCAGTTCCGTCCCGTCCGCGTCGACGACCCGTTCCCCCGGCGCCAGGTACGCATACCCGCGGTGCACCAGCACGACCCGCACCGGCAGTTCGTACGGGTCCAGCGGCTCGTCGTACCGGCCGTACCCGCCCAGCGGCCGCACTCCCGCCGGCCATGCAGCCATCCACGCAACCGGGCGGGTCGAGCGGCGCGGCGTGGACGTGTACGCCTCGACCAGATACACGGCGACGGCGGGGATACCGACCCGGCACGCGTCGCCGACCCCGAGCGTCTCCGGGCCGGGTTCGATGCGCACCGGCGTCCAGTTGTCGCCGCTGCTGGTCGTGTTCGGGCGGCGGGGCAGCGACCACAGCATCCCGGGCTGCCACGGGTGCTCCACGGTCAGCCGGTCCTCGTGCTCCGCCGTGACAATCGTGTCCGCCGGTGGACAGTCCAGCCGCAGGACGTCACCGGAGCGGAACGGCGGGCGCCCGTCCGGGCCGGGCTCGAACGCCGGTGCATCCGCCGCCACCAGCTGGGTCGGCTGCTGCGGCGCCGCGGGCACGGCGCCGCCCGCCGGGTGGTCGGCGTGCCGGATCCGCGGATCGGGGCGCGGCCCCAACGGACCGGAGCGCGGCAGGCCGATGTCCGCCAGGACCGGCTCGAGGTCCAGCGACACCGCCCGCACGGCCGCGGCTGCCTGCTCGGTCGGCAACTGCCGCACCAGCTCCAGCGTCGCCGCCTGCGCGTCGATCTCGGCCGCGATGAGCGCCAGCGCGCCGTAGTCCTCCGCCAGGCCGGCCACCACGTCGTCAGCGTCAAAGCCCGCGTCCTGCGCCCCCGCCGCCGCGATCACGGGGTCGGGGTTGCGGGTCACCAGCGCGTCACCGATCAGTTCCTGGGTCTGATGGAACAGCGTCGGCGCCCACGTCCCGGCCCGCCAGGACCGGTACACCATCTGCGGGTCGTAGGGTGCGCCGGCCCAGACTGCCGCGAGCGCCTCCCGCCACGCCCACCGCTCGGTGTCCGTGCCGAACGCCTCCACCAGCGGCGTCACCCGCTGCGCACACCCGGCCGCGAAGACCCGGCTCTGCCACGGCTCCAGCCCGTCCGTCCAGCCTCTCTGCACAACGCGACGCTATGCGCACCCGCACGGTGCCGGCCACGCGGGTGCTCGGGAGCGCCAGCGGCCGAAGGGGCAGGCGGCCGTCCGTACCGGCCGGTACGGAGACATCTGATCAAACTGTTGACAAACCGGGGCGTAACTTGCAAAGGTCCAGGTGAAGACGGCCTGCTCCTGCGCACCCTCACCGCAGGACGCCGTTCCTCCAGGTGCGTCGGCGCGCTCCTCCGTGAAGTGCCGGAGTCCGCCCGATGTCCGCGCGCCGCTGTCGCTCGCCGCCGCCTGCCCACTCGCGTGGGCCGGGCCCATCCCTGTCCTCGCGCACGACGCGGAAGCCTGCAATGCGGCAGGCGCCCACCGCCATGTGGCATTCCACCCGCGTTTCCGTCTGAAAGGACACCTCATGAGTCTCTCAAGGCGCCAGGTCCTGGCCGCCGGAGTGGCCGCCGCCGGGCTCGGTGCGACCGCGTACGTCGCCGGCAACGCCGAGGCCGCCAGCGCTCCGGGCGATGTGGTCGGGAAGATCTCCGTCGGTTACCAGGGCTGGTTCTCCTGCCCCGGCGACGGGTCACCGATCAACCAGTGGTGGCATTACAGCGCCAACGGCGGTCAGCCGCCGTCGCCGAGCAACACGACGCTGGTGTCGTGGCCGGACATGCGCGAATACACCAAGAGTTACACGACCGCGTACGCGAACCTGGGCAACGGGCAGCCCGCCAAGCTGTTCTCGTCCTACGACCAGCAGACCGTCGACACGCACTTCAAGTGGATGCGTGACTACGGCTGTGACACGGCCGCGCTGCAGCGGTTCAACCCGACCGGCGGTGAAGGGCCGATCCGCGACGCGATGACCGTGAAGGTCCGCCAGGCCGCGGAGGCGTACGGGCGCAAGTTCTACATCATGTACGACGTCACCAGCTGGACGAACATGCAGTCGCAGATCAAGACCGACTGGACGACGAAGATGTCCGCGTACACGGCGTCGCCGGCGTACGCGCGGCAGAACGGCAAGCCGGTCGTGTGCATCTGGGGCTTCGGGTTCAACGACGCCGGGCGCCCGTTCACGCCGGGTCCGTGCCTGGACGTCATCAACTGGTTCAAGGCCCAGGGCTGCTACGTGATCGGCGGCGTGCCGACCTGGTGGCGCACCGGTATCAACGACTCGCGGCCCGGGTTCCTGGACGTGTACCACGCGTTCAACATGATCTCGCCGTGGATGGTCGGGCGGACCGGCGACGTGGCCGGGCTCGACTCGTACTACAACAACGTCAACGTCGGCGACCAGGCCGACTGCAACGCCAGGGGGATCGACTACCAGCCGTGCGTCATGCCCGGTGACCTGTCCAACGGTGCCCGTGCCCACGGCGACTTCTACTGGCGGCACATCTACAACATGACCCGGCTCGGCGCGCAGGGCCTGTACGTGTCGATGTTCGACGAGTTCAACGAGGGCAACCAGATCGCGAAGACGGCCGAGAACGCGTCGATGCAGCCGACGAACTTCGGCCATCCCGCGCTCGACGCCGACGGGGTCGCCTGCTCGTCGGACTACTACCTGCGGCTCACCGCCGACGGCGGCCGGATGTTCAAGCGGGAGACGCCGCTGACCGCGACCCGGCCGACCCAGCCGATCGCCGGCGGCCCGACGAACCCGCCGAGCACGCCGACCGGCACCGCGTTCGCGTTCCGGTCCCGGGCCAACAACCGCTACGTCTCGGCGCCCAACAGCGGCAACTCGCCGCTGATCGCCTCCGCCACCGCGGTCGGCAACGCGGAGCGGTTCGAGGTGGTCGACCTCGGCGGCGGGAACATCGCGCTGCGCGCCAGGGTCAACAGCCGCCTGGTGTGTGCGGAGAACGCGGGTGCGTCGGCGCTGATCGCCAACCGTACCGCCGCCGGACCGTGGGAGACGTTCAAGCTGATCCGCAACAGCAACGGCACGGTCAGCCTGCTCGCCACGGTCAACAACCAGTACGTGTGCGCGGAGAACGCGGGGGCCGCGGCGCTGATCGCCAACCGCGCGGCGATCGGCGGCTGGGAGCAGTTCGACCAGGTCCAGGCGTAAGCCGAAGGCGCGGGAGGGGCACCGGCGACCCCTCCCGCGCTGTTCTTGACGATCATGTGCGCAAAACTTGGTAATGCGTTGCAAATATTTGACGACCTCTACTAGCTTCACGACCCATGACCACTGCGCCACTCATTGAGGCCCGTGACCTGACGAAGACCTACGTGACCGGGGAGCCGTACACCGCGGTCGACGGGATCGACTTCGAGGTGCGCCCGGGCGAGGCGTTCGGTGTGCTGGGCGCCAACGGCGCAGGCAAGTCCTCGACCATGCGGATGATCGCCTGCGTCTCCCCGGTCACCAGCGGCACGCTGCGGATCCTCGGCATGGACGCGGCCCGCGACGGCGAGCGGATCCGCGCCCGCCTCGGCGTCGTGCCGCAGGACGACACCCTCGACACGGAGCTCACCGTCCGGGAGAACCTGCTCATCTACGGCCGCTACTTCGGCATCCCGTGGAAGGCCCTGCGCGAACGCTGCGACCAGTTGCTGGCCTTCAGCCGCCTCGAGGACAAGGGCAGCCAGGCCGTCTCCACCCTGTCCGGCGGCATGCGGCGGCGGCTCACCATCGCCCGGGCGCTGATCAACCAGCCGGAGATCCTCCTGCTCGACGAGCCGACCACCGGCCTGGACCCGCAGGCGCGCCACCTGCTGTGGGAGCGGCTGTTCCAGCTCAAGGAGGACGGGGTCACGCTGCTGCTCACCACGCACTACATGGACGAGGCCGAGCAGTTGTGCGACCGCCTGGTGGTGATGGACGCCGGGAAGATCGTGGCCGAGGGCTCCCCCGCCGACCTCATCGAGCGGCACAGCACCCGCGAGGTGCTCGAGCTGCGCTTCGCCGCCCACGAGCGGCAGCTGATGATCGACAAGTGCGCCGAGGTGACCGAGCGGGTGGAGGTGCTGCCGGACCGGCTGGTGCTGTACACCGGCGACGGCGAGTCGACCCTCGCCGCGGTCCACGCGCTCGGCGTGCGCCCGGCCGGCGCCGTCGTGCGGCGCTCGACGCTCGAGGACGTCTTCCTCACCCTCACCGGCCGCTCGCTCATCGAATAACGGGGGAACCACCGATGACCACCGCCGCCGTGCGCGGGCTCACCTACTGGCTGTTCCGCTACCGCCGCACCTGGCGCGGCAGCATCGTGATCAGCGTCGTCAACCCACTGTTCTTCATGATCGCCCTCGGGCTGGGCCTCGGCCAACTCATCGACGCCCGGACCAACCCGCAGCTGCACGGGCACACCTACGCCGAGTTCATCGTGCCCGGACTGCTCGTCGCAGCGGTCATGCAGACGGCGTTCCTCGAAGCGGCCGGACCGGTGTTCCAGAGCACCCGCCCGACCGGCAACTACCGCTCGGCCTCGGCCACCCCGCTGCGGCCAGCCGACATCTTCCACGGGCACATGTTGTACTGGCTGCTGCGCGCGGCACAGAACGCCGTGTTGTTCATCGCGGTCTGCGCGTGCTTCGGCGCCGTCGATCTCGTCCACGGCACGCTGCTGGTCCCGATCGCGGTCCTCGTCGCAGTGGCGTTCTGCGCGCCCGCGTCGGCCTGGGCGGTGACCGTCGACCGCCCCGCAAAGCTGAACATGATGTTCCGGTTCGTGATCCTGCCGCTGTACATGTTCTCCGGCACGTTCTTCCCCATCGAGCAGCTGCCGTCGTGGCTGCAGCCGGTCGCCTGGGCGACCCCGCTGTGGCACGGCATCGACCTGGCCCGCGGCGTCGCGCTCGACACCGCGACGCTGCCCATGACGCTCGTCCACGTGGCGTACCTCGCCGCGTTCACCGCCGCCGGCATCGCCTTCGCCCGGCGAAACTACCGGAGGCAGCTGTATGTCTGAGCTGACCCTGCGCCCCGGCCGGGCGTTCTCGATGGTGGAGCGCAACCTGCTCATCTACCGGCACACCTGGCCGGTGCTGCTGGCCGAGATCTTCGAACCGATGATGTACCTGCTGGCGTTCGGGGTCGGCATCGGCGTCCTCGTCGGCACCGTGCCCGGCCTCGCCGACACCACCGTCAGCTTCCCCCGCTTCGTGGCACCCGCGCTGCTGGCCACCGCGGCGATGAACGGCGCCATGAACGAGACGACGTTCAACATGTACGCGAAGCTCACCACCGAGAAGACCTACCAGGCGATCCTCACCACCCCGATGTCCAGCCGTGCCGTGGCGCTCGGCGAGGTCACCTGGGCGCTGCTGCGCGGCACCGTCGTGTCCACCACGTTCCTGGTCGCGGTGAGCCTCATCGGCCTCACCGGCACGTGGACCGCGCTGCTGGTCGTGCCGGCCGCCCTGCTCATCGGCGCGACCTTCGCCTCGCTCGGGCTGGTCGTGGTCACCCTGCTGCGCAGCTGGCAGGACACCCAACTGATCCAGCTGGTGATGCTGCCGATGTTCCTGTTCTCCACCACGTTCTTCCCGCTGTCGGTGTACCCCCGGCCGGTGCAGTGGCTGGTGGAGGCGCTGCCGCTGTACCACAGCATCGAGCTGGTCCGGGCCTGCTTCCTCGGCACCGGCTGGCAGCACGCGCTGATCGCGATCGCCTACCTCGCGGTGCTGGGCCTCGCCGCCCTGCTCGTCGCCGTGCGCCGCCTGGATCGCACGCTGCGCAGCTGAATTCGGGCCGGCCCCGGGTGCGCCGACGCACCCGGGGCCATCCGTCGGACGGGACTCATCCTGCGTGCGTCAACTGCCGAAGACCTGCAGTGACCACAGCGAGTAGCCCCACTGCGTCGCGCGCTGGGTCCCGTACAT
>NZ_JBHSIU010000115.1:0-5385 GCF_042653625.1 Dactylosporangium cerinum
AGTCCGACGAAGAACTCCGAAGACGAGTGGTATAGAGCTCGTATCCCCGCCGACGTCGACACCCCGGACAAGATTGTGTACGGGTTGACCGCGCGGCAGCTGGCGATCTTCGCCGTCGCCGCGGTCGCGGCCTACGGCGTCTACCGGGCTGTCGGTGCGGCACTGCCACGTCCGGTGTTGTTCGCCGCGGTGGTGCCGTATGCGGGGGTGGCGGTCGTGCTGGCGCTCGGCCGCCGCGACGGCGTGTCGATGGACCGGTGGGTGGTCGCGGCCGTGCGGTACTGCCGCAGCCCGCGACGGTCCGCGCCGGCGCAGTCCGGGCTCCCGGTGCCGGTGCCCGCCTGGGCGCCACAGACGACGGAGCCGGTGCCGATGCTGCCGGTGCTGCGGCTGCCGGCGACGGCGATCGCCGAGTCGGGGATCATCGACGCCGGGGGGCGGGCGGTGGTGCTGGTCGCGTGTACGACGGTCAACATCAGGTTGCGGACCGGCGAGGAGCAGGCGGCGCTGCTTGCCGCGTTCGGGCGGTGGCTCAACAGCCTCAACGACCCGGTGCAGATCGTCATCTCCACGCAGCGCGTCGACCTGTCCGCGCAGGCTCGGCGGATCTCGGCGGCCTCGGACACGCTGAGCAACCCGGCATTGGCCGAGGTCTCCCGGGACTATGCGGCGTTCCTCGACGCGCTGGTTCACGACCGGGACCCGCTGTCGCGGACGGTGACGGTCGCGGTGACCGGGCCGCCGGACGGCAACTCGGCAGGCGACCGTACCGGGTCGGGTGGTGGCGTTCGGCGGCATGCTGCCGAGGTCCTGCGCCGCGCTGAACAGACCGCTTCGGCGCTGGCCGCGCTCGGCGCGGACACCACCGTGCTGGACGGTGAGCGCGCCACCGCCGTACTGACCTGTGCGGTGGACCCGTACGTGGCGGCCGACGTCAGCTGGTCGCGGGCTCGGCCTGACGCGGTCATCACCGGCCCGGCACTACAACAACAGCCGCGTCCGCGGCCCGAGCATCCCGGAGGCAGCCAATGAGCGTGTTTCGCCGACGGACGGCAGGCGTCGCTGCACACGCCCGCCTGACCGGATCGTCTGGGTCGTCTGGGTCGACGGCGCCGACCGCGCGCGACGGTGCGGCCGGCGGCGACGTCGCGGCTGTGGTCGGTCCGGCGGCGCTCGAGCTGGCGCCGCAGCATCTGCGGGTCGGCGACGGATACGCGGCGACGCTGATCGTCACCGGGTATCCGGCCGAGGTCGGCGCGGCCTGGCTCGATCCGCTGCTGGCGTGGCCGGGCCGCCTCGACGTCGTGGTCCACGTCGACCCGATGACGATGCCGGTGGCCGCGGCGCGGCTGCGGCGGCAGCGGGCGCGGCTCGAGTCGAACCGGCGTACCGACACCGGCAACGGGCGGCTCACTGACCCCGTGACGGACGCGGCCGCCGACGACGCCGCGGATCTCGCCGACCGGGTCGCCCGCGGTCAGGCACGCCTGTTCCGGGTCGGGCTGTACCTGTGTGTCCACGCCGCGACGTTGCCGCAGTTGCAGGAGGCGGTCGCGGACGTGCGGGCCACAGCGGCGTCGGTGCTGCTGGACACGCAGCCGGCGACGTGGCGGCAGCTGCAGGGGTGGCTGTCGACGCTGCCCCTGGCCGTTGACGGGCTGGGGATGCGGCGGGTGATGGACACTGACGCGGTCGCTGCCGCGTTCCCGCTCGCCTCCGCGGACCTACCCGCGACGCTGCCAGGTGAACCGGGCCCGGACGGCGGCATGTTGTACGGGCTCAACCGGGACTCCGCCGGGGTGGTGTGGTGGGACCGATGGGCGCAGCAGAACGCCAACAGTGTCGTATTGGCCCGCTCCGGCGCGGGCAAGTCGTACTTCGTCAAGCTCGAAGTGCTGCGGTCGCTCGCCGACGGGGTGCACTGCGCCGTCATCGACCCGGACAACGAATACCTGCGTCTCGCCGACGCCGTCGGCGGGGTGAGCATCGCCCTCGGCGCCGGCGGGGTGCGGGTCAACCCGCTCGACATCCCACCCGGTGACCGCCGGGCGCACGCCCGCACCCACCGGGCGATGTTCCTGCACACCCTGATCGCGGTGCTGCTCGGCGGGGCGCCGCCGCCGTCGGAGCAGGCCGCGTTGGACCGGGCCATCATCGACGCGTACGACACCGCCGGGATCAGCGACGACCCCAGCACCTGGGACCGTCCCGCGCCGCTGCTGCGTGACGTCGCAGCAGCCCTGCACGTGCAGCGCACCGACGCGGCGGACGCCCTTGCGGTGCGGCTGACTCCGTGGACGAGCGGGTCGTTCCGGGAACTGTTCGACGGGCCGACCACGACCCTGCCAGCCGGGCAGCTGGTGGTGTGGTCCACCCGGCACCTCGCCGAGGAGCTCCGCGGCCCGGGGATGCTCCTCGCTCTGGACGCGATCTGGCGTGACGTCAACGCCTCCACGCAGCCGGTGGCGGACCTGCCGCGCCGGCTGGTGTTCGTCGACGAGGCGTGGACGCTGCTGCGTGACGGTGCCGGCGCGAAGTTCCTGGCCCGGCTCGCGAAAAGCGCCCGGAAGCGGCGGGCCGGCCTGGCCGTCGTCACGCAGGACGTCAGTGATCTGCTCGGCTCCGACCTCGGGCAGGTCGTCGTCGCCAACGCCGCCACCCAGATCCTGCTGCGACAGGCACCACAGGTCATCGATGGGGTCGCTGACGCATTCGGGTTGACCGGTGGCGAGGCGAGGCTGCTGCTCAGCGCCCGCCGCGGGGAGGGGCTGCTGCTGTCCGGCAGCCAGCGGGTCGGGTTCCAGTCGATCGCCTCGAAGCAGGAGCACCGGCTCTGCATCGGAGATATAGAGTTCCACGAAACTTTGCAGGATTCCGGTGCGAACTCTGGGGTCGATGACCTGTGAGGAGCCTACCGGGATGCTGGGGTTGGGGAACTGCGGACCGTCGTGACGGTTGCGACGTAGCGGTTGGCGCCGTGGACGGAGAGTCCGAACAGGTCGATGAGTTGGCGGATGTCGCCGCCGGTGGCGTGGGCTTCGTCGAGGATGCGGTCGGTGCGGATGTGCTGGCCGGCGGTGCCGAGTTGGTGGCGGATCCACCAGCTGGTGACCGGTCGTGTGGTGATCGCGTTGCGGATGTGGATGAACACGTGCGGGTTGGGCGTGTTTGGCCAGGTCTGCTGCCGGTGATCGAGCCAGGCGCGTATTCGCGTCTGGACAGCTGGGGCGAGCGGGATGATCTGGTCCGCGACGTGCAGGCGGCCGTCGCGGATGTCGGTGAGCCGCAGTTCGCGCAGTTGGCCGATGCGCACGGCGTGGAAGGCGAGGAGCGATGCCAGGGCTGCGGTGGCGGGCTGGTCGGAGTCGAGGTCGGCTCGCAACATCTCGAGGTTGACCGGTCGTGGTGCGGGTGCGTCGGGTTGCTGTGCTGGCATTCGGGCGGTCGGGTTGACGAAGACCAGCTTCTGTCCTTTGAGGACTCGGAAGATGGAGCGCAGGCCCTGCAGCATGGTGTAGCGGGCGAGCGGGTCGGTGGGCAGAACGGCGCGGACGTCGTTGACGGCGATCTCGCGCAGCGACGGGTGAACATCGGCCCACTGCCGCAACGCGGGCAGCGCCCAGCGCAGTTGGGTGCCGATGGTTCCCTCGGCTCGGGGTTTGCGTCGTGGCGGCCGGGTCGAGCCGTTGCGCATCACGTCGAACCAGACGTTGAGCTCATGTCGCATCGGCGCGGGCAGGTCGGCGACGGTCGTGGTGTACCAGGTGACGATGGCGGGCTCCCGGTCCTCGTCGAGCAGTCCTGCGTCGGCGAGGACGTCGGCAACAACGGCGGCGGAATGTTTGATCCGCGACAGCAGCGCGACGTCGCTGCGGCGGATCGGCGCGCCCGGGGTGTCCTGGATACCGAGCATGATCCGCACGGCCCGCCGGACCTTGTCGATTTTGCTCGTTCGCCAGCCGTAGCGGGTGGCGTGTTCGCCGACGAACGCGATCAGCGCCGCCTCCCTTGCGGGGTCTGGTGGTGGCGGGAATCCGTTGCGCAGTCCAGCTTTCAGGTCGCGGGGCAGCTCGAACAGGACGAGCTGGCGGTGGCTGACCGGGTGCAGCAGCCGCATGTCCGCCGGGACGGCCTTCTTGATGTAGGGGCGTTTGCCGGTGCCGGGCTGATGCCACATCCCGGCGAGGAACAGTTGCTGGCCGTGCCGGACGGCGTCGGCGATGCTGACGTCGCTGGTGCGCCGTCCGAGGGCGTGGGCGACCATGCTGCGCTGGCGGTGACACAACCGGCAGGAACCGTCGTCGTAGAGCGCGACGTGCTGCCCGCAGGTGACGCAGTCCGCGACGGTGCGGTGGGTTTCCCGGAAGCTGCGGCAGGCGACGCAGAGCCAGCCGTAGGTTCGGGTCACGCCCCAGGCGTGGCAGTCCGGGCAGGCGTCGATGAGCACCTTGCGGCGCGCGAGCGGACCGGCGAGGCCCCAGACCGGGGACTTCTGCCCGGGCGCGTGCGGGTGACAACGGGCGCACAACCCCGACGTGAAGTAGTCCGTCCGCGATCCGCACTTGTAGCAGGGCGGAGCGGTGACCGGGCCGCCTGGCCAGCAGACGAAGCAGTACGGGATCTCCCGCATCGCTGGTGGCCGGACCCCGCAAACCGTGCAGGGCTTCGGTTTGCCGGTCATGCCGGTGGTGTCGAGGTGTGCCTGCCCAGCCGCGGCGGCAACGTCCTGGTGTCGCCGGCGGTCCGGGCCTGCTGCGGGCGGCGCGCGGCGACCTGTTCCGGTTCACAGATCAGCACATCCGCCGGCGTGCATCCCAGCACGGCGCAGATCACATCCAGGTCGTCCAGGCGGATCGAGGTCGGCGTGCCCGTCCACAGTGCGGACATCTTCCCGGCACTGATCTGCAGCCCGGCGTCGGCCAGCCGGCGGCGCATCTCGGTGGACTTCCAGATCCCGGCCTGCGCGGCGCGCATCCGCAGGTTCCACTGCATCCCATCACCTCTCGAGCTGTCCCAGTCTGGCCGCGGTGCGGGCGTTGCTGGCATTCCACGCCTGCGTCACGTGCTCGACCGGGACGTGGATGTACCGGGTCGTGGTCGACAACCAGGAATGGCCGAGGACCTCCTGGATCGCTTTGACGTCCAGGCCCTGGGCATACAACGACGAGGCGCAGAAGTGCCGCAGCACGTGCGGTGTCAGCCGGCCCTGCCACGACGGCAGACCGCGGACCACCGCGGCCGCCAAGCCGTCGCGGAGCGTCTGCGTCCCAGCGCGTGGACAGCATCCGGTCAGCGGGTCCGGATGCCGCTCGGCGGGCAGCAGCGGCGCGTCCGGATTGGTGTAGTCGCCGCCGAACTGATGGCGGACCTCGACCATCCACCAGT
>NZ_JBHSIU010000116.1:0-32397 GCF_042653625.1 Dactylosporangium cerinum
AGTCCGACGAAGAACTCCGAAGACGAGTGGTATAGAGCTCGTATCCCCGCCGACGTCGACACCCCGGACAAGGTCGTCTACGGCTTGACGTTCCGGCAGCTGGCGATCCTCGCCGTCGCCGCCGTCATCGGCTACGGCGCCTGGAACGCCCTGCACACCCTGCTGCCCGTGCCGGTGCTGCTCGGCGGCGCGGTCGTCCTCGGCGGCCTCGTCTTCGGCCTGGCCGTCGGCCGCCGCGACGGGCTGCCGATGGACCTGTGGATCCTCGCCGGGCTACGCCACTCGCGCGCGCCCCGGGCGCTGAGCAGCACGGACAGCACGGCCCGGGCACCGGACTGGGTGCAGGCACCGGCAACCAAGGTGATGCTGCCCGCGCCGCTGAAGCTGCCCGCCGACGCGATCGGCGACGACGGGCAGATCAGCCTCCCTGACCGACATGGCGGCGCGAAGGCGGCGATGGTCGCCGCGACCAGCGTCAACCTCGCCCTGCGCACCGCGGACGAGCAGGCCGCGCTGATCGACACGTTCGGCCGGTGGCTCAACTCGCTCGCCACCCCGACGCAGATCGTCGTGTCGGCGCAGCCGGTCGACCTCGCCTCCTCCGCCCGGAACCTCGCCCGCGCCGCGGACCGGCTTCCGGACCAGGCGCTCGCGGCCGCGTGTACCGACCACGCCCAGTTCCTGGCCGACCTCGCGGAACGCCGGGACCCGCTGCGCCGGCAGGTCCTCATCGTCACCCGCGCCGGGGCGGGGGAGCGCGGCGAGCACGCCGCCCGTCGCCGCGCCGACGACACCGTCCGCGCCCTGTCCGGCCTCGGCGTCACCACCCGCGCACTGGACGGCAACGCCGTCACCGCCGCCCTCGCCGCCGCCGCGGACCCGTACCGGCCGCCGCGGCCGGGCGGCCTCGCCGCACCCGACGCGGTGATCACCGCAGCACCCGCCAAGCCGACCGCGGCCAAGACCCGCAGGAAGACACCGTCATGAAGCTGCTCACACGTCCCAGCACCCGTTCAGCCACCCGTTCCGCTGCCGAGCCGGCCCCGCCCACGGCGGGGCTGGCCGCGGCGGTCGCACCCGCGTCCGTGGAGGTCACACCGCGGATGCTGCGGGTCGGTGACGGCTACGCCGCCACCCTTGTCGTCACCGGCTACCCGGCCGAGGTCGGCCCCGCCTGGCTCGAACCCCTCCTGTCCTGGCCCGGCCGGCTCGACCTGGCCCTGCACATCGACCCGCTGCCGGCGCCGGTCGCCGCGAAGCGGCTGCGCACCCAACGCGCCCGGTTCGAGTCGTCTCGCCGCGCCGACGCGGAGAAGGGCAAACTCACCGACCCGTATGTCGAGGCCGCCGCCGAAGACGCCGCCGACCTCGCCGAGAGGTTGGCGCGCGGCGCCGCGAAACTGTTCCGGGTCGGGCTGTACCTGACCGTCCACGCCCGCACCGAACCCGAGCTGCTCGACGCGTGCGCGCAGGTGAAAGCCGCCGCCGCGTCGACGCTGATCGAGGTGCAGCCGGCGACGTGGCGGCACCTGCCCGGCTGGACCACCACCCTGCCCCTGGCGACCGACAGCCTGCAGATGCTGCGCACCATGGACACCCAGGCCCTGGCCGCGGCGTTCCCGCTCGCCAGCGCGGACCTGCCGGCGCCGCTGCCAGGCGACCCGGCCACCAGCGGCGGCGTCCTCTACGGCATCAACCCCGACTCCAGCGGCATCGTCTGGTGGGACCGGTGGGCGCAGGAGAACCACAACAGCGTCGTCCTCGCCCGCTCAGGGGCTGGCAAGAGCTACTTCGTCAAGCTCGACGTCCTGCGCAACCTGTACCAGGGCGTCGTCGTGTCCATCGTCGACCCCGAGGACGAGTACCTCCGCCTCGCCGACGCCGTCGGCGGCACCGTGGTCCGGCTCGGCCAGCCCGGCGTGAAGATCAACCCCCTGGATCTGCCGGTCGGCGACACCCGACCGGACGTGCTGACCCGGCGCGGGTTGTTCCTGCACACCTTGATCAGCGTCCTGGTCGGCCACCAGCCGCCGCCGACCGAACGCGCCGCCCTGGACCGGGCCATCCTGGCCACCTACCGCGCGGCCGGCATCACCGCGGACCCGACCACCCACCGGCGGCCGGCCCCGCTGCTCGCGGACCTCGCCGCCACGCTCCGCGCCGACGACGACCCGGCCGCCACGCAGCTCGCCGCCCGCCTCGCCCCATGGGTCGACGGGTCGTTCGCCGACCTGTTCAACGGCCCGACCAGCACCCGCCCCGACGGGCACCTCGTCGTGTGGTCGCTGCGGCACCTCCCCGATGAGCTGCGCACCGTCGGCACACTCTTGGCGCTGGACTCGATCTGGCGCAGCGTCGACGCCCCCGGCAACCGCCGCCTCGCGGTCCGGCGCCTCGTCGTGGTCGACGAGGCGTGGCTGCTCATGCGCGACGGCGAGGGCGCCCGGTTCCTGTTCACCATGTCGAAGGCCGGCCGGAAGCGAAATGCGGGCCTGTCGGTGATTACCCAGGACGTCGCCGACGTCCTCGGCACCGACCTCGGCATGGCCGTCGTGTCGAACGCGGCCACCCAGATCCTGCTCAAGCAAGCCCCGCAGGCGATCGAAGCGGTCGGCGACGCGTTCGGGTTGACGGTCGGGGAACGGCGGATGCTGCTGGCCGCCCGCACCGGCCACGGCCTGCTCATCTCCGGCACGAACCGCACTGCGTTCGAGTCGATCGCCTCCCCGAGCGAACACACCCTCGCCACGACTTCTCCGGAGTTCGTCGCGAGTTTGGAGGATTTCTGACGGAGCTCTGGATTGGGTGGGCGGTGAGACGGTCAGCGGCGGTCCACAGTTGGTGTGAACTGCGTTCGGCGTACGGATCTATGTCCACGGCCAGGTACGCGCTGACACGCGAACGTCCATGTACTGACCCGAGGAGTTCTGGACCCAGAGGTCGGCCTCCTCGCTTGCAATTCGCGCCGCACGGGGCCGCAGGAGGCGAGGCTGAACCAGCGGCCGACGGCGGCGCCATGGGAACGAAGGAGACGGTCCGGATCGCCGAGCAGCCAGCCGACCACACCGGCGAGCGCGTTTCGCGGCGAGTGGGTCGATATCAGGGTTGGCCCAGGGCCCGGACGCACTGCGAACCGCATGGCTCGAGGTCCTCGCCGGTCGTGTACCACCGTGTGTGGGTCACGTCTTCCGGCTGTGAAACAGACGTCTCCAGACCGTCCCCGATGCAGCCTATGTGCGCCGGAACGTAGCCTGATAACCCGTTGAATCGGCACCCGTCCAGACCAGTGTCGTCGTATCGCACGTGTACGACGCACCGCAGTTGCCGTCGCTGAACAATGTCCACGACGTGCAGTACCCTGCGGCGAACATCCCGACGCCGTCGGCTTGCAGGAAGAAGAACTTTCCGTCGTAGGCGCGGAACCTGAAGGTCTGGTACGGGTTCTTGGTCATGTCGGACACATCGGAGTCCGTGGCGCGATAGCTCAGCTCGGAGCCGTCGCCGTATGTGCCGTTCTCGCCGCGAATGGACAGCTTCACCCCGCTGCTCTCCCAGGCACCGATGTCCTCCGCGGTCGCGGTCCAGTTGCCGGTCAGGCACTCGTCGACCTGGGTGGCGTACGCCCGGTTCACGGTGGCAGCGGTGAGCGCGGTAGCCACGACCGCGGCGACCGCCGACGACACGACCAGCCACCGACGGCGTGGCATGCGATCGCGCAGCCGGATCGCCACGCTCCGGACACCTAGCAGCGACAGCACCCCGCCGGCGGCAGCAACGGCCAGCGCGACGCCGGAGAAACCGCTCCAATATGCGCTTCCCGACGCCACGCCCAGGAGGACCAGACCGAGGACCAGCAGGCCCACTGCCTGGCCGCTCCTGGAGGCCCCGAAGGTGCGCAGAACCCGGGCGAGACGACCCGGCGACATCGACCGGGATCGTCCAGGGGCCACCGGTGCCGCCGTCTCAGGGACCGGATGAGTGGCCGCGCTAGGCTCGCCGGCCATGCCGGAGGCGGCCGTCCCAGACGATTGCGTACCCGGTGCGCCCTGGTCGGTGCCGGCCAGAGCCGGGGACACGGTGGCGAGCGCGGGCGCTGGCGTGAACCGGTCCGCAGCGGTGGACGCCGTCGCAGCGCGGCCCGGCTGCGGCGCATGGCCCGCGGCCGGGACGAACGCCTGCCGCGCCGCGCCCGGCAGCACGTCGGGCGGCGAGGACTCGCTGGCGGTGAGTCCGTGAACGCTGCCGTGGGCGACCACCAGCTCGGGCTGTTCGATGACGACCGGCGCGACACCCAGTGCCCGGTGGATCAGCGTGGCCACCATCGGGATTCGGCTCGACCCGCCCACAAGGAACACGCCGGCCAGCCGGTCGGCCGTCACGCCGCTCGTGAACAGCGTGGCCGTGGTGAGCGCGACGGTCCGGTCCAGATGCGGCCGTGCGAGAGCCTCGAACTCTTCGCGGGTGACGTGGATGTCTCGCTCCAGGAGTGGCACAGGCATGCCGGCGCTGCTGCCGCGGGTGAGCTGTTCCTTGACCGTACGGGCGTCCTCCCACAGCTGGCGACGTGCCCGGTAGTCGGCCGTGGTGCTCGGCGCAGCCATGCGACGCCATTGCTCGGTGTCGCCGACCAGCGTGCCGACCCGTGTCACGATGGCCTCGTCGAAATCCAGGCCACCGACGTCGTCCAGCCCGGCGGCTGCCACGACGTCCCAGCCACCGTCGGCTCCGCGGCGCACGACGGAGATGTCGAACGTCCCGGCGCCCAGGTCGTAAACTACGACCGCGTGGCCGGCCGGCACCTCATGACCCAGCACAGTGGTGAAGTAGCCTGCCGCCGCGACCGGCTCGGCAATCAGGATGACCTCACCGAGCCCGGCCGACAGCGCTGCGGCGGCCAGCAGCGACTGGCGAGGTTGCGCCCAGGCGGCCGGATGTGTCAGCACGACCGTGGACGGGCTCGCACCGAGCACGCGCCGCGCCTCCTGATGGACTCGGTCTAGCACCGCCCCGACCGCCTCGACGACGGGTACCTCGGCAGACCCAAGTAGCAGCACGCCGTCATCGATGCGGCGTTTGGGGTTCGGTTCGTACGGCGCGGGGTTCATCCGCGCGGCGCGCTCGCCGTCCCGCCCGACTAACAGCCTGCCGTTGTCCGCGTAAACCCCTGAAGCCAGCAGCGGCGACGAGTCGAACAACAGCGTCTCGCTCCGGCCACCGGGAAATACAACGGTGGCAACGGTGTGCGAGGTGCCGAAGTCAACGCCGAGCGCAAAAGCCACCCCGCGATGGTATGCGGCGCTGCACTCCGACCGGCATGGCCGACCCGATCGACGGGTCGAGCCGGACGGGCAGTTGCCGGCTGCCGCCGGGCCGGCCCGACGTGCAGGAGCGCGAATTGCCTTCCGGTGCTACCACGTGATGCAAGGTGTCGCAGGGTCCCGTTGAGCAAGGCATCGCAGGCTACGGCCCACCCTACGGTGGGGTCAGGTGAAAGTGCGCGATTCCGAAGAAATGCAATATTGCGGTCGCTCCGCCCCCGCCCCCCGTAGTCGGCCTGCGCCGGCCAGTTGAACTCGTCGGCGACCTACTCCACCAGGTAGCCAGCCAATCGGTGGATGTCGCCCTGATACCGAGCAAGGAGGAGGTCCAAGATGGCCCAACGCCCACACCCTGCGCCGCACTGCCAGCCGAGACAACCCCAGCCGTGGGCGCTGATAGGCAACGAACCAGTCCACATCCTAAGGCTGCGCTGTCCACACTGGACGCTGCAGGAGTCGGATGAACTCAAGCAGTGCCGACCGATCGTGCGCCACGGTACTTTCCGCGCAACCCGCTCCGAACGCCGTGAGCAGGTACTAGTCGGGCGGTTCATGTTCGAAGTCCTCACCCCCCTGGCCGGTCGTCAAGCGCTGCAGGGTGTCGAGCGACCGGACCACGGCCAGTCCCACGACCACCCCAGATTGCCAATACCGACAGCTGGTCATCAACTCCGAAAATTCGTCAGGAATCCCGACCGACTGTCAAACACCTCCACCTCGTCGGCGTGTCACGCCTGGCCAGCTCCAAAGACTTTCAGCCTGCGGTCGGCCACCCAGGAACTGTGGGGAGTTCCGGTAACGAAGCCGAGCGACCTGCTCGACCTCGAAGACCCGGACGACGAGCAGGACCTGCTGTGAGCCGCCTCCAACAGGCAGTGGCGGCGGTCCACGCGCCTGCCCCGTCCGGTCATCCGCCGCCGAACCTGCAGCTGTCCGCTTCGCCGTCACCGGCGCCCAGCCCTTCCGGGCCGGGCGCCGGTTTCGTTTCCCCACCCTCACCGGTGGCGGCGTGGCTGCTCGACGCCGTTCACTGGGCCGGTGGACGGCCGTGGCTGCTCGCCGTGGCCGCCGCCGTCCTCGTCGCCTGGGTCGCCGCGCGGAACCTCCTGGCCGGGTGGCGGCACACCCGCCACGCCGCCGGCGCCCGCCTGGTCACCATCGCCCCGCCGCCGGAGGTCGACGAACACGCCGCCGGGGCGCTGTGGGCGAACCTGCACGGCGTCCTCACGCCCTCCAGCCGGCGGCGGCTGCTGTACGGGTCGCCACACGTGGTGTGGCAGTACACGTGGACCGGCCGGCAGCTGCGGATCACGGTGTGGGTGCCCGGCACCGTCCCGCCCGGCGCCGTCGAGGCAGCGATCCGCGCCGCGTGGCCCGGCGCCGCGACCACCACCGACCCGGACGCGCCACCACCGATCCCCCTGCAAGCGGCGCCGGCGGTCGGCGGACACCTGCTGCCCCAGGCCGCCGAATGGCTGCCCTACAACACCGACTTCGACGCCGACCCGCTCCGCGCGCTCATGGCCGCCGGCGCGCAGCTGCGCCCCGGTGAGCACGCCTGCGTGCAGGTCCTCGCCCGGCCCGCGCCGCCCCGCCGCGCGGCACGGGCCAGACGGGCGGCCGGGCGGCTCCGCGACGGCAAGACCGCCGTCCCCACGGTCAACCCCGCCGCGCCCGTGCTGTGGCTGCTGGAGCTGTTCCAGACCGGAACCTCCGCCCGGCGCGCCAGCACCGGCAACCAGGCGGCCCGACGGGATCCCGGCGTCGAACGCGACGTCCGGGCGATCCTGGACAAGACCGCGCAACCGCTGTGGACGGCCGGCATCCGCTACGGCCTCGCCAGCACCAGCGAACGCGGCGGCGCCACCCCGCAGGGCCGGCTGCGCGGGATCGCCGACGCCGTCGCGTCCAGCTTCGCCGTGTACGCCGCTCGCAACCGTCTCGGCCACCGCGCCCGCATGTCGCAACCGGTGGCGGTGCTGGCCGGGCGGCGGCTCGGCGCCGGTTTCCTCGTCAACGGCGGCGAGCTCGCGGTCCTCGCGGCGCTGCCGCGTGATCTGGCGGTGCCGGGCCTGGACCGGGCGCGGGCCAAGCCGATGCCGGCGCCGGTCGCGGTGCCCGGCGGCGGCCGCGGGATCAAGGTTCTCGGTGACGCGGAGGTCGGCGGGCACGGTGTCGGCCTGGCGGTGCCGGACTCCCGCTACCACCTGCACGTCGTCGGCTCGACGGGTTCGGGCAAGACGACGCTGCTGGTCAACATGGCCGTCGACGAGATCCGCGCCGGTCGTGGCACGGTTGTCATCGACCCGCACGGCGACATGGTCACCGACATCCTCGACCGGCTCCCCGCCAACGTCGCGGACCGGCTCGTCATCTACGACCCGGACCAGCCGAACCCGCCGTGCCTGAACCCCCTCGAAGGCGACGACCCGGACCTCGTGGTCGACAACCTGGTCTCCATCTTCGGCAACATCTTCGCCAAGGCCTGGGGCCCGCGAATGGACGACGTCATGCGGGTCGCCTGCCTCACGTTGTTGCGGCACGCGAACGTGACCCTGCAGCACATTCCGCCGCTGCTCAACAGCGCCCAGTTCCGGTCGGCGATGACCGTCGACCTCGACGACCCGGCCGGCCTGAGCGGGTTCTGGCAGTGGTACGACGAGCTCAACCCCGCGTTGCGGTCCCAGGTGATCGGCCCGGTCCTGGCACGTCTCAGGGCCTTCCTACTGCGGGACTTCGTGAAGAAGACGATGCGGTTCCCGAAGTCGAGCTTCGACATGGGCAAGGTCCTCAACGGCGGTGCGCTGCTCGTGCGTATCCCGAAAGGGCAGCTGGGGGAGGACACCACCCGGCTGCTGGGCTCGCTCGTCCTGGCGCAGGTGTGGCAGGCCGCCACCGCGCGCGCCACCGTCGCGCCCGACAAACGCCGCGACGCGACGCTCATCATCGACGAGGCGCAGAACTTCCTCACCCTGGCCAATTCGCTGGACACGATGCTTGCCGAAGCCCGCAAGTACCGGCTTTCGTTGGTCCTGGCCCACCAGGACCTCGCCCAGTTCCCGAAGGACCTCCTCGCCGCCGCGTCCTCCAACGCCCGCAACAAGATCTACTTCACGGTGGCGCCGGAGGACGCCAGGGTCCTCGGCCGGCACACTCTGCCCGAACTCGACGAGCACGACCTCGCGCATCTGGACGCGTACACCGCCGCGGCGCGCCTCGTCGTCGCGGGACGGCAGACCCCCGCGTTTACCATGCGGACCCGGCCGCCGAAGCCGGTCATCGGCGAGGCCCTCGCCATCCGGCAGACCGCCGCCGCGGCGGTTCCCGAACAGGACACCAGCGCCATCGACGCGCTCGTCGAGCGACTGTCCCAGGCCCGCGAGCCCCGCCAGTCCGACGGCAATGCCGGCGACGGCCGGCGGGGCCGGGCACGGCAACCCAGACCGTGACCGCGGACGCGACCGGCTGTCAGTGACGCCGCCGAGGTGATCGTTGACCCGGTCGCGGCGGGGGTCGTTCACCCGCTCCGCCACGACCGGGTCACGGCATGCCTGACCTGCGCTGTCAGTGCAGCACGTGCGCCTGACAGCGCCCGGCCGAGCCTTCCTCACCCGCCAGACACCCCTCGCCAACGAGGGATCTCTTCCTGCCCAGGAGCTCATCCACCATGCCATTCGACCGTCTCACTCAATCCGGCCCCGTTGCCCTTCCAATCGATGCTGTTCCCTCTCTCGCTGTCCGGTCGTCCGGTCCCCCGTCTCCGTCCTCTTCCTCCTCTCCGTCCCCGTCGTTCCGTCGGTCGTCTCCGTCGTTCGCTGCTGGTCCGGTCTCGTCCTCCACTCGCTCCGGCGCTGTCGGGTCCGGTCGGTCCGGCCCGACCGACGATGTGGTCGCCGACGCCCGTGGCTCGCGTGCCGATCCGCTCGCCGTGTTTCGGCGCATCGTGCCGCGTGACCGTGCCCTGCTCGCCCTGCTCGCGGAGCACTACCTGCTGTCCAGCAGCCAGATCGCGGCGGCGTTCTTCGACAGCCTCCGCATCGCGCAGCGGCGCCTCACCGTGCTGCACCGCCTCGGCGTCGTGCACCGCTTCGCCTACCCCAACGCCGAGCACACCGCCGTGCCCTACCTGTACACGCTCGGCCCGGTCGGCCTGCAGCTGTACCCCGACGCGTACGACGACCCCGACAGCCGTTACGGCAGGGCGCCCCGCAACGCGCTGGAACGAGCCCGAAGGATCGCCGCCAGCGCCACCGCGGCGCACCTGCTCGGCGTCAACCAGTTCTTCGTCGACCTGCTCGCCGCGACCCGGCTGCCCAACGCCAGCGGCGCGCGGCTGGTGCGGTGGTGGTCGGAGCAGCACGCCACCGACGTCTACGCCCAGTCCGGCATCCGCCCCGACGGGCACGGCATCTGGCACGCCCACGAGCACACCGTCGGGTTCTTCCTCGAACACGACCGCGGCACCGAGGACCTCCCGCGGGTGGTGGCGAAGTTGCGCGCCTATGCCCGGCTCGCCGAGTTCGGGCCCCGGTACCCGGTGCTGCTGTGGCTGCCCACCCTGCAGCGGGAAGCCAACGTGCTGCGGCTGCTCGCCGGGGTCAACACCCCGATGCCGGTCGCCACCGCCGTGCACGGCCCCGACCCGGCCGGACGGGTGTGGACCCTCACCACCGACCTGCCCGCCGGCGCGGGCCGCCGCCGGCGGCTGCACGAGCTGCCGTCCGAGCACGGCCCCCGCTCCGGCACCAACCCCGGCCGCTACGACGACTGACCGGCACCGACCCAGTCGCCTCGTGCCGCATCCCGACGGCATCTCGTCTGGATGCTCGCCGCGCCTGCGCCGGACTCGGCTCACAGCGCAGGTCAACGCCGCGCTGGCTCCCCGTACGGCGGACCGGCGCGGACGGTGACTGTCAACATGCAAGATCGTTTGTGAGCGTGGTGTCGTCTCACCGCGACACCACGCACGACGCGACCCGCACCGCGCAGCCGCTCACAGCGCAGGTCGCGGCACCTTCTGCCGACCCTTCGCGGCAGGCGGGCTGAGAGCGACGGCCGCTACCGTTCACGGCACTACACAACCCCCATATATCTCGCTCCACCCGGTTCGGTCCCACCTCGGGCCACCCGCCGCACCACCAGGTGCAGACACCCACCCGCCTCCGGGCCGGTCGGTCCCAAACCTGCGCGGCGACCCCAAGGTCGCACCCAACCAACCAGCACCACCTCAGGCGCCGCACCCAAGCGCCAGCCAAAGCCCGCTTCCAGCACCCGACCCACGAACCCGGTGGGCCGGTCCTTGCTGCGCGCCCGCACGGCGCCCAAACCCCTGCAGGAGGCCCCTCATGTCCAAGAAGCACCGCTGCACGTTCACGACGTCGTCGACGAGCACGAACCGTGGCGCGAACGGCGCTGCGACGCTGGCCCCGACGGTCCGCATCATGATCGTCGCTGTGCCGGACGAGCTGCCCGGTGAGGCGCTCACCAACCGCGCCCTTGATCAGCACTTCAACGTGCAGGGCACCCTCACCCACCGCTTCTGGGCCATCCCCAGCATGTGGGTATGGCAGCGCAGCCAGCTGGTCGACCCCCGCAAGGGTCACCCTGTCTACTGCGCCGGAGGACCCGCCCGGCTGCTCAACCTCGACGGCATGCGCCACGCCGCCGGTGTCGGCGCAGCAGTCCGCTACCAGCTGTGGTCACGGGTCGTGCACGGCACCCGCCCGGCCACCCCGTGGACCCAGTTCCTGACCCGGCACCTCGCCGACCCCTACACATTCCCGCGTGACACCGCGATCGCGGCGTACAACGCGCAACCGCGCGTCAACGCGATCCGGATGCACAACGCCGTCACCTACGGCGCCGGGCGCATCGACCTGTGCGAGCTGGAGATGTTCCAGGCCGGCTGCATGGCGTACCAGCACTACAGCGCCTCCACGGCGCTGGCCGGTGACACCGTGCTCACCACCGAGGGACACCGCTTCGCTCCCGCGAGCGACGCCTTCGCCGACCGGGTGACGTTCCTGGAGCAGACCAACCGCTACTTCGGCTGCATCGACGCCGACCAGCGGCTGCTCGCCGTCACCGTCTGACACCACGACCGGAAACCGGTCCGGCCAGCCCACGCACCGCATCCCTGCACCCGGGGGACACAACGCGTGCACTGCCCGACCGGCTCTCACCACCTCGACCGGCACAGGCCAGCGGTGCCGCCGGACGGATCCGCACAAACGACAGAACAAACGAGGGAGCAGCCATGCCCGCACACCTGTACTTCGAGCTCAAAGCAGTGCTCGAGCACGCCCGGTTCGCCGTCCTCGCCGACTACAACCTGAGGACTGAGCAGGAGGCCGCCACCGACGCCTCCGCCCGCCCCGCGCTGTGGTACTTCCGGGAAGGAGGACAGGTACACCTCCACGGCAACGGATTCATGCGGCACCACCTGCAATCCCGCGGCCCAGCCAGCGTCCCTGCGCAATCACACGCCGCGCTCACCACACCGGCCGTACGCCCCCCGGACCGCAGCCACGCCGCCGTACTGCCACTCCTGAACCCGGATGGGCCGTCGCTGATCGACGACCTGCACCAGGGTCTCGCCGCAGGAATGCAGCTGGCCGTGCTCAACCCGGCCACACTCCATCTGGGTGTCGGTCGCCGCCGTCTCCGCAGCGTCGCCACACCAACCGGCCCGCACGTCGCGACCCTGGTCGGACAGCCACGCCTTTCGGTGCAACCGCTGCCCTACAGCAGCAGCGGCACCAGCCAGCCGATGCTGCGGCGCGTGTCCTGACCCCACCAGACCCCACCAGTACGAACCGAGCGAGCCGGTGACCTGCCTCAAGCAGGCGAGCACCTTCCTCGCCTACAACAACGGGGAGCGGCAACTGCTTGCCGTCGCCGTCTGACACCACAACCGGAACCGGTCGGGCCAGCCACGCACCGCATCCCTTCCCTGTACCCGGGGGACGCGACGCCTGTGCTGCCCGACCGGCTCCACCCTGCGCCGCCAGCACGGGCAGCGACGGCGCACCAGCGCGTCCAGCACCTCGGGCGGTCCACCCCGACGTGCCCCACGCACCGGCAGCCCGCCATGCCCGGCGCGAAACAGCCCGCGGCACAACCCGCGAAGCGCTGCACCCCACGCGAACTCGACGCCTTAGGCCTGGAGGGCCCACGTGTCCGAACTGATCTTCCCGCTCGACGACGTCCTCGGCCTCGCCGAGCACGCGCTCGCCGCACCGTCGCACACTGCGCCGGTCGGCAACAGGCCACCCGGCCCGGCGCTGCTGCTGCTGACCACCGACGACGGCAACTGCCTGCTGTCCAACGGACTGCCGCAGCTGGACGCCGCACCCGGACAGCCGCACATCTGCGGACTGCGAGCCGTCTACGCCGAGAACGCCACCCATGGCGTCACCGGCCCGACGCGAACCCCCAGGCCGCCGCCGGCGACGTGCTGAGCCTGCCGCTGACCGCACCGGCCGTACGCCGACTGCGGGCCAACGCCGACAGCCACGACCTGTGCACCCTCACCCTCACCGCCACCCACACCATCCTCGGCGTCGCCCGCCGCCACCCCGGCGGCACCTGCGCCCCGTCTCCGGCCACGGCCTGCGGCTGACCACCGTCCACCGCCCGGCGCCCCGGGCCGGGGCGCGACACCAAGCCCGGCCGGCCGCCCTTTGCCCCTTTTCCGAACGTTGTCCATCCACTGTCCGCAAAGGAGCGAACTGTGCATCATCGCTTGTGGTTCCGCCTCGACGACGTTCTGCCCCTCGCTGAGCATGCGATGGCCTGCCCGACGCATCAGCTCACCGACGCCCAGGTCCGCGCCGGGCAGCCGCTGCGGCCCGCCCTGTACTGGACGGGCAGCCCCAAGCTCGACATCCTGCAGTCCAACGGCATCCCGGCCTGGCACGGCGTGCGCGGCACCATCCACGCCGCCGAGGCCCACACCTGGCGGCACACCGCCACCGGCCGTTACGGCGCTGCCGACATCGACGGTTACCACACCGGCTACCTGCCCCTCGGGCCCGTTGACGGCCAGCCGGCCCTGATTGTTGCCCTCCGCGACGCCGTCGCCGCCGACCGGCACTGGATGTGGGTCGACATCGACCCTGCCGACGCGCACCTGATCGACCATCGACGGGTCGGATTTGCCGAGGACCGCCCCGAGCTCGTCCCGGCCGGCACCATCTGGACACCGGCCATGGTCACCTGCGACGCGGTCGCCGGTGCGGCCTACCGGGCGCTGATCCCGGATGGCTACACCACCGACTCCGGGTACCTACTGCCGCGTTTCGATCTCGCCACCGTCGTGCGGCTCATCGCTGACCTCGATGCGATGCACGCCCGCCGGGACCGCAGCAGCGATCCGACGCTCGGACGGACTCCGACGCGGCGTCTGTTCTGCGGCCGTTTCGGCAACGTCGTGCTGATCGGCGAAGAACTCGACGACGGCACAACTACCAGCTCCCGCCGGGTGGACGCGGCCCGCTGCGACGCCGACCAGCGGTACAGCGTCGGCGCCTACACCTGGCCGTGGCAGCTCGCCTCCTGACTCGCTGACCGACGCTGGCCCGACCAAGCCGCCGCTGACGCGTCACCAGCACCGACCTGCCCCAGACGAACCACCCGGCCGCTGAGCGGCCCACGCCACCCGCTCGACCCCTGGCCGATGCCCGGCCGCCCGCGCGAACACGCGCACCTGACCTCCGGGCACGGCCGTCCGGCCGTGCCCGGATTCCGTCCCCGGCCCGAACATCCGGGCCGCAGCCGAGAGGAGTCCGTTCATGGCCCTGCGCCACACCACCAGCCAGACCCCGGCCGACGGCGGCGCGGCACCCGCCGCAGCCGAGACCGCCGCACGGCACCGGCAGCCGGTCGCCGAGGCCGACCTCGTGCTCGCCGCCCGCGTCCGGGTCGGCGACCGCGACGCCTTCGCTGACCTGTACCGGCACACCGTCCAACGGGTGACCGCGTTCGTCACCGCCCGCGTCCACCGCAGCGAGCTCGACCTCGTGGACGACCTCGTGCACGACGCGTACTGCCTCGCCCTGACCAAACCGCACCGCGTCGGCCCCGACCTGGTCGGTTCCATGTACGCCCTGGCCGCCCGGGCGCTGACCAGCCACAGCTGGTCGCAGCGGCGCTACCTGCGCGCCGCGCACACTGTCTACACCGTCCGGACCGCCGACGCCGCGCCGGGACCGGCCGACCGGCGCGCCATCACCGCAGTCGCCCACAGCGGCGTCAGCAACGGCGCCCTCAGCGCGGCCTTGGCCCGGCTCACGGCCGACCAGCGCCACGCCGTGCAACTGCGCTACCTCGACGGGTACAGCCGCGGTGACGCCGCCGTGCGCATGCGCCGCACGGTCGCCGCCATCGAGAGCCTCGAGCGTCGCGCGCTGCTGCGCCTGCACGAGCTGAGCACGGCCGCCGGAACGGCCTGACCGGCGCCAGTCGGGACGGCGACGCAACCCGCTCCACATCGCTGTGCCCCGCTGTCCTCGGCAGCGGGGCACTTTCCGTGTCCATACCTCGCCACGCGACCGCCACGCACCCGGCCGACCGACCGTGGCCGTCACGCCAACCGCCGAAAGGGCAGCCATGACCGCATCAGACCAACCCGCGGACCAGACACCCGACGCCGACCGGCCACTCGAACCCGGTGACATCGTCACCGTGCGCTGTGACGACGACCCGCACCGGGACACCCCGCCCAATCAGGCATTCGTCATCATCGACGGATTCCGGCAGGACGGGATCGCCTTGGCAGCCCTCGGCGGCGACGGGCTCGAGTGGCGCAACCAGCCCCGCGAATGGCTCCGCCTGGTGTCTCCGGCGCCGCTGCGCCAGGCCCGCCACGCCGACGGCCACATCATCTACCTCGTCGACTGACGGCCGCTCGGATCAGCCGAAACGCCACCCCGCAACACCATCTCGCCGCATCGGCGACGCCGTGTGCCCCGCCGTCCCCGCCGCGGGGCTCTTTCCGCCTCCACACCTCGCCACGCGACCGCCATGGACCACGTCCGAGCCCACCGGCGCACGCCGCAGCGGCTTGCAGATGTGATTCGCGCGGACCCCGTGGCAACCGCTTCCGACACCCATCGGACCAGGCAGCAGCCAACAGGAGGAACAGCGCATGGACGACGGACCCGACTGGCCCGAGACCTGCAACGCGCACTACGCCACGGGCGGCCACGACCCGTACGGCACGAGCTGCGACCACGCGCCTGGGCACAAAGGACGGCACCGCGGCAGAGACCCGTTCGGCGGCGACGGCCACGTCGAGTGGTACGGCGGCGGCACCGTGGCCGGCGACCCGCTGCCCTACCGCGACGTCCGCTGGACCTGACCGGCACCGACGCCGTCCAGCGCCCACCGCACCGCGCCGGACTGAGTCGCCGCAGCGCGCGGCGCCGGTCCAGGTCGCCTTCGTGCACTTGCTTGTCCGCGCCGGTCAAGCGTCCATCAGTGCACCTGACCCATCGAATCCTGTCACCACGAGAGAAAGTAGACGCCCATGTCATCTGCCACCAGCACCGACCGCGCCGCCAGCGGCGCGCCGAACACTGACGGCCCTGCCGCCGAGCGTGAACTGCCTGTCCTGGACGACAGGTCGCAGCAGCTGCTCGTCGCTCTGACCGGGCTTGGCCAGGCCACCGCTGCGGCCCTCGCCGTGGAGGCCGGCATGCCCTACTCGACCGCCACCCCGAAGCTGCGCAAACTCAACAGCCTCGGCCTGGCTGAGAGCATCAAGGCCGACAACGGCCAGACCGTCTGGCAGCTGACCGACGCCGGCAGGCAGCACCCCGCCGTTGGCGACGCCGATCAGGCCGACGCCGGTGACCAGCATGACGTGAGCGGCCCGTCGGAAGCCGACGCCGTACCGCAGCCGGCGGCCGACATCGCGGCCCAGCCGACCGGCGACAGCACCAGCGGCACACCGGCCGACGCTGCTGCGGTGGACGACGGCGACCCGGACGAGACGGTCACCGCCGAGGAACCCGCCGACCCTGCGGACGCCGAGACCGACGGCGGCGACACCCCCGACGAGCCCGCCGACACTCACGACCCCGCTGATGCCGACACCGCCGCGCAGACCAGCGACGACGCCGTCGCGCGGACCGAGTCGAGCGACGACGCCGGGCACCACCCCGCGGACGAGCCGATGGAGCCCCAGCCCGGCGATGCCTCCGTCGAGGCGGTCTCCGCTGCCGCCGACGAGCCGGACCCGACCGCAGCGTCGGCCGGGACCAACACGACCGTCGGGGAGGACTCACCCGCGACGGGGGCGAAGCCGAAGCGCACGCAGGCGAACCGCCGCGCGCCGGGCAGCCTGGACCGAACGACCCTGACGATCCTGGCCGCCCACCCCGACGAGGTGTTCACGGTCGGCAGGCTCAGCAAGCTGATCGACGCGGCCGAGGCGGGCACCGGCGTCGCCAAGGCCAGCCCGGGCGCGGTCGTGCTCGCCGGACAGCGCCTCGTCGGGCGCAGCGAGGCGATCCTCGCCTCGGAGAAGCCGGTCGGCTTCCAGTTCCGCGCGACCGCCGTGACCGCCGCGACCGTCCCGACGGCCGCGGCGCCGACGGTCGGCGGCGACGCCCAGAACGCCTGAGAGAACCTGCCGTGAGCGGCACGGCCCAGGCCGTGCCGCTCGGGTGATCAGCGCAAGTGAGCCGCTGGGCGGGCGTCGGGAAGTTTCGACGCCTACCACGCCCGCCCGGCGGCGCTCCCGCATCGCACACAGGAGCGTGACCAGTGTCCCCGATTCCTCTCCTTACCGCAGCGGCCTACGGGCTGCTCGCCGGGCTGCTCATCGCGGCGCTGCCGCTGTGGCGGCTGTCCCGAGCGCTCGGCACCGCACGTCGGCAGGCCAACTTCGACGACACCACCGCACTGCCCAACCGGCGCGCGTTCCTCGCCGCCGTCCACGACGCCCAGAGCGCCGACCGGCCGTTCGGGATCATCATGCTCGACCTCAACCGGTTCAAGACGGTCAACGACGGCCTCGGCCACGAGGCCGGCAACGACCTGCTCGCCGCGCTCGGCCAGCGGCTGGCCGCACTTCCCAGCCCGATCCGGCTCGCCGCCCGGCTCTCAGGCGACGAGTTCGCGCTCCTCGTCGACGGTGACCCGCACGACACGTTCCACGCGGCCCGGCTCGCGGCGACAACCGTCAGGTCCGAACCGGTGACGCTGCACGGACCCTTCATTGGCACCACCGCCGAACCGGTCCCACGACCGGGGCCAGTCATTGTCACCGTCGGCGCGAGCGTCGGCTACACCGTCGGCCGGCTCGGCGTCACCGCCCGGGAGCTGCTGCAAGAGGCCGACGAGGCCATGTTCGGCGCCAAACAGGCCGCCGACGGTATCCGCCGGTACGAACCGGCGGAGGCCAGCGCGCAGCCGCGCCCGGGACGGTGCCGCGACCGCCGCTGAGCCGCCGCGACCGACCCGCCTACATCCGTTCAACCCGATCCGACCTCGACCGCTGCCGGCGCGCCTCCACACGGGCGCCGGCAGCTGCTGCTTGTCCGCGCGTCGAGGTGCATCCCTCACCCGTCCACCGCTCACCGGCTTGGAGCACCATGCTGCCGCTCGACACCATCCATGCGGTCATCGGTTACCTGGCGACCGCCGCCGCCCCGACCGCCGCGCCGCCGCGCACCGAACTACCCAACCACCACCGCCTGTCCGGCTTCGCCGACGTGCTGCCCGAGTACACGCTGCTCGTGCTGCACGACGGCGAGGAGCCCGACGCGCCGCCCGGCACCCGCCGCATGAGCGGCGGCGCCGTGGCGATCCACCCCGAACTGGTCGACGCCTACCACGGCGGGCTCGTCGACCTCCTGACGGACTTTGCCGGCACGCTGCAGCCGCCCGCCGACGAGCCGAGCACGGCCGGCGCCAGGGTCCCGCTGGACCGGCAGTCGGTTGCGCCGGCCCTTACCAGAGCGATCGTCCCGAGGCCGGGTGCGCGACTGGTGGCCTGCGCCGTCCTCTACGACGACATCCACACCGAGCCGAGCACCGGCCACGACAACAGCCCGACGATCGTGCTGACCCGCAGGGTCGACGCCGTCGACGTCGACGGGCGCGTGTACCAGGTCGTGCGCCAGTCCGATCGTCCCGACGCCGTCATCCTCGTCGACGACGAACCGGATGTCCTCGACACACCGGCCACGTACGCCGGCCTCACGGCCCTGATCACCGCCGCTCTGCACCTCATCGCCGCCGCCTGACGCGGCACGCCCGAGGACAGCGCCGCGCCGGCTGTCCGCCCGGATGCACCGCGCGGCCGTCCCGCCGGCAGACCGGCAGCGGCATAACCGCAGCACCTCACCCACACGGCGCCGACCCGACGACTTGACCTTCGTCGAACGGCAAGCGTCGATCTGTGCTGTCGCCGTCCGGGCCCGCGTGACACGAGCTCCCAGGCCCGCCGGGCCTGGACGGCGACCTTCGCCAACCTCGGCGCGCAGACCCGCACGACATGCACCTGCGTCGCCGGCCGCGCCCGCAGGAGGCCCAGCAACCCAAGACCACACCGCGAACGGTCCCGCCCTGGCGGGAAACGCCGTTCGCCGCAGCGGCATGCCTTCCAACCCCGCGATCGGGCCGCGGTCACCGCACCCGACGCACCCGGCTCCAACAGCCACCGTCCGATACACCACCACGAGGAGACGCACCATGACCAGCGGCAACTCGCTCGCGTCACAGCACAGCCCCGACGTCGCCGACACCGTCGACGCCGACACCCTGACGTACCCGATCTCCCCGGAGTACGTGCGGTCCTGGACCCCGGTCCGCGCACTGTGCGAACTGATCGCCAACGCCCTCGACGAGGACCCCGCCGCGCAGGTGGCGTGGGCCGACGGCGTCCTGAGCATCACCGACGACGGCCCCGGCATCCCCGAGGAAGGGATGATCCTCGGCGCCTCCAGCAAGACCATGCAGCAGATCGGCCAGTTCGGGGAAGGCAAGAAGCTCGCGTGCCTCGTTCTGGCGCGCAGCCCGGAGATCGGCGCCGTGCGCTGCGAGACCGTCGGGTACCGGTGGACCCCGAGCGTGGAACGCCGCCGGCTGCTCGCCGGGCTGATCCCGTCGCGCTCCGGAGAGGGCGCCGAGGTCCTCGTCTACCACCTGTCCCGCAACGACCGCACCCGCGGCACCGTATTCACGGTCGTCTGCCCGCAGGAACTCGCTGAGGAGGCGATCGGCCGGTTCCGGGCGCTGACCGAACCCGGCTACCAGCCGCCGCAACTGCCGGGCACCTGCGTGCTCACCGGCGAGCCGGGCCGTGTCTGGATCGGCGGTGTCCTGGTCAGCACCGTCGACGGCCTGCTCGCGTCCTACGACCTGCCCCTGGACGTCAAAGGATTGCAGAACCGGGACCGGACGGTCATCGAAGCGGGTGCGCTGCGCGACGCGGTCCGCGGCATCCTCGCCGCGCACGAGGACCCCGTGATCATCGAACTGTTCGCCGCCCACGTACTGGCCGGTGGAAGCCTCCGCGAACAGGAACTGATCTTCGACGCCGTCACCGCCGCCCGCCCGCGTGCCGCGTGGCGTGCCTGGGCACGGGCCACCCTGCCCGCCAAGACGTACTACGCCGGCCGCCGCCAACAGGAGGAGGCGGTGCTGGACCTGCGGGACAAGAACTACACCGCAGTTTCCGCCAGCGGCATCCCCGCACTCCAGGAACACGCCCTGATGGCGCTGCTCGGCGTCGAACTCGCCCGCGCCCGCCAGCAACAGCACTACGAACGCAACCGCGGCAAGACCACCTGGGTCAACGAGCAGGACCTCACCGCACAGGAACGCGGCACGCTCACCGACACGACCAGCCTGGTGCGCCGCGCCATCGGGGCGTTCGCCCTGGACCGGGTCCGCGTATACAGCGCCAGCGAGGAAACCCCGTGCGCCAGCGGGTTCTACACCCCGACCACCGGCGACGTCGCCATCCACCGCGACACCCTCGCCGACCGGCAACAGACCCTCAGCACGCTGCTGCACGAGGCAGCGCACCGGGTCGGGCACCGCGGCGGTGGCCGCTGGCACCCGATCCACGACTACGCCGACCGCAGCCGCGGGTTCGAGAACCTGCTCAGCGACTTCGCCGGGCTGCTGCTGGGCTACCTCGCCGACGGCGGCACCCTGCCCGACGTACCCGAACAGCCGGCCTCGCCGTCCGGCCAGGCGCCGCAGCGTCGCCGGGTCCGGCTGTCCGGCGCGGACGACCCGGCGGTGCCGATCAGCCGCCGCGACCTCGCGCACCTGCTCCTCGACCGGCTCCCGCACGCTCTCGTCGGCGGCGGCTTCACCAACGCCGCCGACCTGGTCGCCTCCACCGCCGTCGACCCCCGCTACTGGCGGCTCATGACCGACCCGAAGACCGCCGGGTTCCGCCGAACGCAGGGCGTCAGCACCGCCTGGGACTACGACAAGGTCGCCGTGCTCGCCGAGGCCGTCGGCGTTCACCCGCCCGTGATGTGGCTGGGCACCAACCTCTGCGAGGGCCCGCTGTACGGCATCGCCCGCCGACGCTGGAACGAGCCCGGCCGCCGCTGGGCTCGGCGGATCCGCGACCTGGTTTCAACGGCCTGCACGGACCTGGAGGCGCTCGGCGGCGGCTACGCCGAACAGGTCCCCGCGCTGCGCGCCCTCACCGAAGGCCGCACCCCCACCCCGGCCGGCGAGGACAGCTGGCAGGCGCCCGTCCGGGCGCTCATCGCCCTGGAACGGCAGCGCCTGCACCTCGACGACACGGAAACGGCCGCCTGAGCACAGCGACCGCTGTCGACTTCCACCGCCCGCGCCACGGCGGGCTGCAGCACGACGCGCGCCACCGCTTCGGCGGTGGCGCGCCGCTGTCCCGCGCCCGCAGGGCGCTCCGCCCGAACCTCTCGCCCTGCCGGCCCGGCGGGATCCCAGACGTGCCAGATCCTCAGGAGGACAAGGTGCCATCCAGCGACCGCAGCCACACACCCGCCACGTACCGCACCGGCCGGCCTACCACCTACCGCACCAGCCCGTTCACCATCCCGCCGCAGGGCCTCTTCCCGCGCCGGAGCGTTGCCGCGCCGTGCTCGGCCTGGCCTGCGGACGCCGTCCCGGATGGTGATCTCGTCGACGACCGGCAGCTGCAGCGGCCGGCAACGGTTCGCCACGTGGACAGCGACTGCCTGATCGGGATGCGGGACGTCCGCCGCGGCGACCTCGTGCAGGCCCGCGCCGTCGACCACGGCGGCCACCCGCGCACCATGCTGCCAACCCTGCGCCGGATCTGGGCCGCCACCGGCCAGGACAGCACCCGCCTCACCGCACGGCTCCTCGCCCACGACTGGCTCTACCTCGACGCGACCGTCACGGCTCGGCACCACCCCGCCGGGCAGACCACCAGCGGCAGGCAGGCCATCGCAGGCGTCGGCGTGCCCCGGACCAGCATCCCGTCCAGCGACGCCGGCGGCGACCCGATCACGGTCGTCCCGCTCGCCCACCTCGCCGTGCTCGACGCGGGCTGGCTGTACCTGCTCGACCCTGCCGCCGACACCGTCACCGTCCACACCGGCGACGGCGACCTCGTCAGCCGCCACCCCCTCCACCACTGACACCTGGCACGCGACATCGCCGCAGCGCAGGAGATGCCGCACCCGGTGAACCGACGAACAGCAATTTGCCGTGCGGCGCCCAGCCCGACTCAGCCAACCGCCGGGAACCGTCCGGCGGATCCGCGCTGAGCCGAGCGGGGCGCCGCGGCGCATCACGTCCAGCTCTCCGCCGCGCAGCAACCCCGAAGGGACCACCTCGATGCACCGCCCCTGCCACGTCCGTCGCGCCACGACCCTGCACCGCCGCGAGGACCGCCGCGCCGACGGACCCCGGACCGGCGGCCCACCGGTGCGGACGGAGCAGCCATGACCGCCCGGATCCTCGCCATCGCCGCGGCGCTCGTCTGCGGCGTCATCGTCGCCTGCGCCGGCCTCGGCGGTGTCCTGCTCACCGGCGGCAGCGCCGCAGCCAACTGTGTCCCTGGCCCGGCCGGCAGCGGAACTCCCAGCAGGCCGTCCGGACCGACGGCGCCACCGAGCGGACCCCTCCCGGCAATCGACCAGTGGGACCCAGTCCAGGTCGGCAACGCCGCCACCATCATCTCCGTCGGCGTCGCCCGCGCGCTCCCGGCCCGCGCCTGGGTGATCGCCGTCGCCACCGCGATGCAGGAGTCCAGCCTGCGCAACCTGCCTGGCGGTGACCGGGACTCGGTCGGGCTGTTCCAGCAACGCCCCTCCCAAGGTTGGGGCACCGTGGCGCAGCTGACCGATTCCGTCTACGCGGCCGGGAAGTTCTACGACAAGCTCGTCACCATCCCGAACTGGCAGACGCTGCCGCTGACCGAAGCCGCCCAGGCCGTCCAGATCAGCGCCTTCCCCGACGCCTACACCCGGTGGGAACCCGACGCGGTCACCATCGTGCAGACCCTCACCGGCCAGGCCGGCGGCGTCGCCGCCTGCAACATCAGCATCAGCGGGCAGGGCTGGACGCAGCCGGTCCAAGCGCACGTCGGATCCGGGTTCCGGACCGCGGACCGGCCGACCCACGACGGCGTCGACCTCATCGCGGCCCGCGGCACACCGATCCACGCCGCCTCGGCCGGCACTGTCAGCCGCGTGCGCTGCAACGCCGCCGACAGAAACACCCGCCAGCCGTGGGGCTGCGACCGCGACGGCGACCCCAATCAGACCGTCGGCTGCGGCTGGTACGTCGACATCGACCACCCCGGCGGCGTCGTCACCCGCTACTGCCACATGCTCACCCAGCCGCTGGTCCGCGAAGGCCAGACGGTCGCGGCCGGCGAGGTCATCGGCATTGTCGGCAGCAGCGGCCACTCGTCGAGTCCGCACCTGCACTACGAGGTGCACATCAGCGGCGACGGCAGCCACGACCACAGCCTGGACAGCGCCAAGGACCCGGTGTGGTTCATGGTGCTGGTCGACGCGCCGCTCGACGTCGCGGACCACTGGCCGCCGAACAACGACATTGCCGGTCACCGCAGCTTCGCGGAGCCGACTTGAACGTCGGCGGCTTCGGATATGAGATGTCCCGTCAGATCTTTGCGCCGCTGACCCGTGTGCCCACCTCGACGAGCCTGTGGTCCATCGAGGAGTACACCGACCGATCCGCAGCGGCGAGATGCTGCTCAACCCGGCCTACCAGCGCGGTCCCCGTTGGGCCAACGGGCAACGGATTGACCTCATGCGCTCATGGCTGCAGGGCGTCCCGATCCCCGCCGTCGTCGTCAACGAGCGGACGAACCCGGCCTGGCACCGGGTCGACCCCGAACTGCGCGTGACCTACGCCGTCGTCGACGGCAGGCAACGGTTGGAGACGGCCCTGGCCTGGCAGGACGGACGCCTCGCCATCCCCGCCTCGTGGCTTCCACCGGACTGGGTCCACACCACCGAGGAGACCACCGACGGCCCCTACGTGCGAGTCAGCAGTCTGCGCACACCGCGCCGCGTCCAGCGGCTCATGGACCTGTCGTGCGTCCGCGCCAAGGTCGCCACCGAGGCCGCCGAGGCGGCGATCTACCTGCTCATCAACAACTCCGGGACACCGCAGTCCGCGGAGGACCTCGCGCGAGCCGCGGAGGTAGCCGACAGCTGACCCCGCTCGGAACGCGACCACATCAACCGCCTCAGCCGGCAAGCCGCCGACTGTGGCGCCGGCCCGCAGCAAAGGAGTCCAGTTGACCATCAACGACCACCGCACCGACCACGCGGCCGACGCGCGCCTGTCCGCCCTGCGCGGCGCGGTCACATCCCTGCTCATCCGACTGGAGACCGACGTCGACCAGGACGGCTGGGACCAGCCGCCCGCGCTGTTCGGCATCTTCCACCACCCGCACCCGCACCCGGCCAGCGCCGACTATGCGGTCGAGCTCGACGGGAGCCTCGTCGGGCCCGGCACGTGGCACCGCCCCGACCCGGCCGTCCCGGCCGGATCAGACGCGAACCTACACCCGGTCGACATCCTGCTCAGCCTGCCCGACGAGCTCGACGGCCCGGCCATGCGGTCCTGGCTGGACGGCTGGCTGCACCGCGACGGCCGGCAGCTGCTCGGGTTCGGGTTCTGCTTCGAAGCCTGGCAGGGCCGGATCCGGCCCGGCTACCGGCACGGCGACCTCGCCCAAGCGCCCGCCTGGCAGCGCACCGAAGTCCGCGCCGTCGCCGCGCTCGACCGGCACGGCCACACCTGGCAACTCATCCGCCCGCGCGGGGCCAACCGGGCCAGCCTGACCACCAGCGACAACCCCGGCCAGCGCATCGCCGCCAGCCGCATCCTGGCCGGCCTGCACCGTCTCAATCACCTCGGCCGCCGCCGCTGACACCACCCGCGACCACGGTCGCGGCCTGCAAGCGGCGTCAGCCACGCGGCGCGACCCGCGCGACCCGCGAATTTCGCCGGCCGAACCCGGTCCGGCACCAGCGATCGCACCAAGGAGTACCACCCCGTGGATACCCGAGCGCCGGCCAATCCGGCCGGCAACTCCGTCCGCACCACCGAGCAGGAGCAGCGATGACGAACACCGCCCTACCGTTGGGCAGCCCGCCCGACACAACCGCCCCGGCAAGTTGGCCGCCGTGCGATTGGCAGCAGCGAGCCTTGGACGCCGAGGCCGAACTCGCCGCCCACGCCGCGCGCCGGGCACAGATTCTGCAGCGTGTCCGGACCGGCGTCGAGGTCGGCAACCTCGACCTCGACGTCAGCAACGCGATGCTCGAGGCGCTCGGCCTGCCGCCGCTGCCCCAGTGCTTCACCACCGACGTGTCCGTCGACCTCACGGTCACCGTCATCGCCCGCAGCCGCGACGAGGCCGTCCGGCTTGCCGAAGCGGCCGTCGTGGCGGTGCTGGAGCAGACCCGATTCCTCGACCGGTTCGACGTCCACACCCGCGCATCGATCCGCGCCGGCGTGGCCCCCGATCGCGACACCACGGCCGGCCTTGCCGGTCGCGCGGCAGCGCAGGACCATGGCGGAGCGGAGCCCGAATGATCGACGACCCGGCACCGGCTGACGACGGTGAGCATCTCCCCGACTGCTACTGGCGGCTCGACGGACGGTTCTTCCTCACCGCACGCTATGGCCCGATATGCGCTATCCCCGAACTGCCGCTGCTCGCCTTCGGCGGCGAGTTCTCCGACGGCGACCTGTCCGTGTCCGGGGCCCGCTACGTCGACCTCGGCCACATCACCTGCTGGGACGCGACCCGCTCGTGGGAGCGCCACGCGCAGCGCGACGCGTACGACGCCCTGCAGGCGGCGTACCCGGACACGTTCAGCATCGTCGTCAGCGGCGACGGACCCGCCGCGGTCTGGCTGGTCCTGCGCCTGACCCGGCTCACCGACCCGATCACCGACACGCTCATCAACATCCACGACAACACCTGCGGCATCCCGCAACAGCAGCACCTGTGGCCGCTCGAGTGGCACCGGCCCCGACAGCCCCACCGGCCTCGGCTCCCTGCAACCCTCGCGCCGAAACTGATCCAACGAGAGCGTCGGGATGCGTGACCCCGACGACGAACCCGGTCGCTGATCGGTTCACCGCACCAGCCACGCGGCACCAGCAGCCGCACACAGGCGCAGGACGCCCGCTCCGATGGCGCTGGCACCGGCACCGCGCGCATGCAGCCGTGCTGCAGCAACCGCTGACCCGCCGACCGCGATGCCCGTGAGCACGACACCGGCACCCGCCGGAGGCCAGCTCAGGCATCCACCGCGGTCCTGACGTCCTTGTCCACTCGGCGCCACCGGCGCCCCGATCCGGCAGCTCGCCGACCGTCTGACCGCCCCCGGTCGACCGGTCCTGGCAGGCCGCCACCTTGCCCGTTGAGGTGGCCCTGCCGGACGGCGGGGCCACCTCCACGTCCACGTGGAGGAGAAACCCCCATGACCATCCCTAGCCCTGGCCCAACCCCTGCCCCGACCACCGGCACTGGCGCAGCCACCGGCGCTGGCGCTCCTGCCGCGCGGTCCGGTTACCTGTACCGGCTGGTCGCCCTCTACCTGGTCGACCATCCGGACGACTTCCACAAGGTCGGCCAGATCACCAAGGCCCTCGGCGTCCCGTCCTCCGGAGCAGTGACCGAAGTCCTGAAGAAGATGTCCTTGGCCGGGCATGCCACCCACCGCCGCGACCCGCATCACCGCTACCAGATCACGCAGGCCGGTATCGACGCCGCCGGCGCCATGCCGCCCACCGCACCGCATCCCGGCGGCGGCAACAGCGGCGGCGGCCGGGCAAGCCGGCCCGCGCCGGTGCCCCGCCCGAACGGCACCTTGTACCACCCGCGCAGGCTCGGCAAGGGCTGGGACGTCGAGGAACTGCGTCGGCTACGCGAGCAGCAGATCCCGGTCCTGCTGTACGGGCCGCCCGGCACCGGCAAGACCGCCATGGTCGAGGCCGCGCTCCCCGATCTGCTCACCGTCGCCGGGACCGGCGACACCGTCGTGGACGACTTCCTCGGCTCCCACGTCCCGCTGCCCGGCGGCGGCTACGAGTTCGTCCACGGACCCCTGGTCACCGCGATGCGGGAGGGCCGGGCGCTGCTCGTCGATGACGCCACCCTCATCCCGCCGCGGGTCCTGGCGGTGCTGTACCCGGCGATGGATGGCCGCGGCGTGATCACCATACCGGCCAACGGCAACGAACCCGTCCAGGCCGTCGACGGGTTCTACGTCGCCGCCGGGCACAACCCCGGCGTGCACGGCGCCGTCCTCACCGAGGCCCTCGCGAGCCGGTTCACCGTGCACCTGGAGGTGACCACCGACTGGGACCTCGCCAGGCAGCTCGGCGTCCCCAAGGCGGTGGTCGCCGCCGCGATCGACCTCAACGCCGACCTCGCCGCGGGCAAGACCTCATGGGCGCCGCAGCTGCGGGAGGCACTCGGCTTCGTCAAGGTCAGCAAGAGCCTCGGCCTGACCGCCGCCCTCGCCAACCTCGCCGGGATCGCCCCCGAGGACGCCCGCGACGACGTCGTCGCCGCCCTGTCCCGGCACACCAGCACCCCGATCTCCGCGCTCACCCTCGGCAAACGCTGACCCGCCGCACATCCCGACACGCCATTTGGAAAGGACGATCCGTCATGCCACATCCCAGCACCCACCGCCAGCCCGGACGACCAGCGGCGCACGCTGGTGCCGACGCCTGGCAGGCATGGTCCGACGCCTGGACCCGGCACGTGCCGGTCCTCGCCGGACGTACCGACCTCACCGTGCTCGTCGCACCCGGCGCCGCTGGCAGCGCCCCGGAATGCTTCTACCCGGCGCTGAACCGCATCGAGGTCGACGCGAACTTCGTCGCCGCCGCACCGGATATCACCGACCCGGCCAAAGCCCGCCACAAGAACGTCGTACCCACCGGGTATGGGCTGCTCGTACACGGTGCCGCGCACGCGGCACACAGCCGCTGGAACGCCCCACCCGGCACGGCGCCGATCCTCGCCGAGGTCGCCGAACTGCTCGAGGAGTCCCGCGCCGAAGGCCGGCAGCGCGCCCGCCGCCGTAGTGACCGCCGCTGGCTGCGGCACGTCGTCAAGACCCTCCTCAACCCCGACGACGCCGCCGTCGATGACCCCTGGCACGCCGGGCAACTCGCCGCGCTGCTCCTCGCCCGCGTCGATGCCCGCATCGTCACCGGCAAAGACGTCCGCGCGGTCCGCGCGGCCGTCACCGGTGTCCTCGGCCGGGCCCGGCTCCGGCAACTGCGCGACATCTGGCGGGATGCGCACACCACCGGCGACACCGACGCCGCCACGATGATCGCCCTCGCCCGGCGGTGGTGCGAGGTCCTCGGCATCGACCCGGACCGGCAGCACACCGCCCCGGCCGCCGACCCGGGCATCTTTCCCGGGCGGCTCGCCCAGGCACTCGCCGAATATCTCGCCGTCAGTTTCGGGATCACCCCGGCCGAGTACGCCAGCATCATCCTCGCCCACCGGCACAGCCCGCCGACCGACTGGCTCCGCACCGACCCCACCGAACCGGAACAACGCGCGGCCCGCGACCTCGCCGCCCGGCTGCGGCAGGCCCACAGCGAACATCCCGAACCCGGGAAACGCCCGTCGCTGATCCCGCCCGGACGGCTCCGCGCCCGAGCCGCGATCACCGCCGAGGCCCAGACCGCCGCAGGGCAGATCCCCACCGCCGCGCCATGGCAGCAACGCGCCCAACTGCCACCGGAGAAGCCGAAGCTGCACCTGGCTGTCCTGGTCGACCTGTCCGGGTCCATGGCCGCCTACGCCGAGGCGATGTCCTCGGCCGCGTGGGTGTTCTCCCATGCAGCCCGACGCGCCGAGGCCAGCACCACCACGATCGGGTTCGGCAGCCGTACCACCGTACTCGTCACACCCCGACAGCGCCCGCAGCAGGTCCTGCACATGCGCACCGGCGGCGGCACCACCACCTTCCCGCAGGCGGTCAAGGTCGCCGACCAGCTGCTGAACCTGCGCCACGGCCGCACCCTGCGCATGGTCGCTGTCGTCTCCGACGGCGACCTCGCCGACAAACCCGCCGCGCAACGGCTCATCACCACCCTGCACCGCGCCGGCTGCGCCGTCCTCTGGCTTCACCCCGCCGAGCCGCCCGCGCCAACCGTGTCGACCGCGCCAGCAGGTGCGGGGAGACGGGCACGTCGGGCCGCGATCACGCCGCACACCTTCGAACACACCACCACGCTGACCGTCGCCGACCCCGTCGCCGCCGTCGCGGCCATCGCCGACGCCGCCGTCACCGCGCTCGCTCAGGCGTAGCCCCCGAGCGCCATCGGCGAAACTGCCCCACGACCGTCCGACGATTCGGTTACCCAGACCGACGCGCCGTCAGGACGCACCGGCGCCGAACATCAAGCACGGCCGCGGTGCCGCGGCCGTACCCGGCCACGGCTGCACCGTCAGCCTCCTGACTCATCCCGCGCTGCGGCGTTGCCCGGCCGCAGCCGGGCAACGCCGCACGTCAGCACCCGGATGGAGGGCACATGCCCGACCCCACCGATCCGCTGCGCTTCCCGCTCCACCACGCCCCAAGCCCATTGGAACGCCACATGTTGGACGACGATCTGCTGCGCTTCCCGCTGCAGCGACACCTGACTGCCCTCGCCTGGCACGTCGGCCACGACCTCAACCCCGACGCGCTGGACCCCACCCTCCCCGCCTTCGGCGAACTTGTCTCGCTGCTGGTCGACGCCGCCGGGCGGCACGCCGCCGCGACGCACCTCTGGCACCAGTTCGACGAGCCGCTGACCTTCCTGCTGGAGGTCATCAGCGACGGCCCGATCGACACCCACGAGGCGGACCTGCAACAGCTGACCGCACTGCTGCACCTGCGCAAGCAGCTCCTCCAGCAGCGGCAACAGGCGATCCGCGACGTCGCCGACGCCTGCCGCGGCCTCACCGTCGCCGGCGTCACCACCGCCACGCGGCACACACCGGCACCGCTGGACCCGCCGCGCCGTGACGCCGCCCCACTGGCCGCCCTCGACGACGCCGGGTTCCTCGCCGTCCTCGACGAGCACCGCACCACCACCCGCGGCTACCGCCTCCACCACAGCAGCGCCGAGGACCACACGAGCCAGCACGACGACCTGTGCGTCGGCGCGGTGCACGCCGACCTCGGCGCCGACGGCGCCCTCTTCCTCAGCGGCGCCGCCGACGGTAACGGCGACCCGTGGCACATCACCGCCAGCGAGTCCGCCCCCACTCACCTGCTCACCGCGCTCCTGCGCGCCTGCACCCCATCCGCCGACCGGGCACCGAACCCCCGCGGCCCGGACCCTGCCGAGACGACGGGAGACCACCCGCATGGGCGCCGTGACGTTTGAGACCTACGCCGATGGCGATGACCCCGACCGGGCGTTCAACACCGCCCGACGCGACGCCGTCCGCGACTGCGGACACGGCGGCTACACCGGCACCATCGCCGAGAAGACCTTCTACGTCATCGTCACCGACACAGTGACCGACCTCGACGAGGCCGAAGCCCTCGCCGCAGACCTCCTCGACCGCGACGACCCGCGCCTCGCCGGCACGTGGGGACCAGCCGGCGCCATCCCGGTCCGGCAGACCATCCGCACCGTCCGGGTCGACAACCTGTCCGGAACCTGGACGGGCTACACCCTCAATCAGCCAGACCTGAACCGTGCCGCCGGCGTAGCCCACGCCCGCGGCCAGCTCGCCCCAGGCGAAGCGGTCACCGCCGGTCGGCCGGTCTCCGCGAGCCGCGCTGAGCAGCCCCCTTCGGGGCCGTTGTCGAGTTGACCGTCCGGCGCAGCCTCGCCGACCTGCGGGCTCAGACCCACCCGGACGGCTGGCTGTTCTTCGGCTGGGCGAGCCACTGACCGCACCGCCGGTGGGGGCGCCGGCCTCGTTCGATCACGACGCTCGCACTGGCCGGCACCCCGCTCGTCCGACGTCGAGGACTGCGGTGCGGCCCAGTTGTGAAACGGCGCAGCAGCCGACCATGACTTGACCTCCGAGGCCCGGCGGGGTGTCCATCCATGTCGCCCCGTACGGCCTGAGCTGGCCCCACGATCCGAGGAGCGAAACTACGATGCCCATGATCAGCATCGACACTGAGATGCACGCCTACCCGCAGTCCCGCAGGAAGGTGGGTGACACCTTCAACGACGCCGTCCGTGCCTTGCTCGGACTGCCTCCTGCGCAGCCAGGAGCCGTGGCCGGGTCAGCGGGCGCACTGCTGGACCTCGTCACCGACGGCACCCTCACCGTCGGTGAGACCGTCACCTGGACTCGGCCCCGAAGCGGCGAGGTCCATACCGCCACCATCGACGCGGCAGACCACCTGGTGGCCGCAGACGGGCCGAGTTACCTGACCCCGGACATGTGCGCCAGCGCGATCGCAGGCCACCCGTGCAAAGGATGGCCCGCCTAGATCACCGCGTCCGGTCACACCCTTCAGGACCTTCGCGAAACGCGCGTGACCCAGAAGCCCGACAACGCCTCATGCCGCGCCACGGGTGCGTCCTGGCGTTGGCGGGCATCAGCGGCGGATCGACGACTTGACCAAAACAGAAAGACAAGCGTCGATCATTGTGCGGGCAACGACGGCGGGTGGCGAACGGCTGTGCCACCCACGGTCGTTGCCCGCACCACCAGACGCGCCCCCGGGGAGGCAACGCCAGATGCCAGCCATGCTCACCACCGCCATGCGGACCCACCAGCGGCCCTCGGCCGATGCCCCCGTACCCGACGACGTCGTCGACGTCATGCTCTGGCGCCTGGCCTTCGACGTCGCCGTGGAGCACCAGCGCGACTCGACCGGCAACTGCACAAACCTGCGCTGCGCCGGTCAGTTCGGAGCATGCGAGCCCATGCGCCACGCGCAGCACGCCCTGGCGGCGGCCCGCCGTCCCCCTGCCCTCCGTACCGGGACGACACCGCCCGTTGCGGCACCACCGGCTGCGGTGCACCGGCCTGCGGCGCTGGCCGTCGGCCGAGCCGTCGTCGCCCGTTCCAACAGCCGGTTTACCGGCTGGTTCACCCACACCGCCGCCGCGACCGTGAACCGATGGCGCGACCACCGCCTGCCGAAGCGGACACCAGGAGCGGCCATCGCCGTGGCGTGACGCCACGCATCGCGGCCCCAGCACAAAGGTCGCTGCTGCCGCGTCGCCTGCCACTGGCGGCGCGGCCGGACGCGGTGGTCGTGTCGATATTCTCCCGCAGACTTCGGAACTGGATCCGGCGTTCGTGCAGGCTCGTCACGGTGTCGATGAGGTGGCGCATGTTGCGGCCGAGCCGGTCGAGTTGCCACATCACCAGGACATCGCCGGTCCGCAGGTAGTCCAGGACACGGTGAGCTGCGGCCGGTCGGCCTTGGCGCCGGAGGCGGTGGCTTCGTTCGCGAGAACGGGGCTCTGGCGCATATTTCGGATGCTGTTGGTGATCTTGGGGTCAGTCGTTCATGCGGAAGATCTGTTGAAGACGGCTTCGTGGCCGTCGACGTGGGTCGGGCCGGTGTTGGGCGAGTCGGATGATGTTGGTGCCGGCGGC
>NZ_JBHSIU010000117.1:0-2699 GCF_042653625.1 Dactylosporangium cerinum
TTGCCGATGTGCCGGGCCTGGCTGAGGTGCCGGAAGGCGGCGGGTGCCTCGCGGATGTCGAACGCGGTGACCGGCAGCGGCCGCAGCACCCCCGACGCGAACAGCAGCCCGAGCTCGTCCAGCATCTCCCGGATCGCGTCCGGTCCGGCGTCGACCATGTCGAACGCCTGATACTCCACGCCCGGGTGGGCGGCCGCGACATCCTGCGGGTCGCGGATGTCGGTCTTGCCCATCTCCAGGAAGTGACCGCCGCGCGGCAGCAGCCGCAGGGAGGCGTCGACGAACTCGCGGGCCAGGGAGTCGAGCACGACGTCCATGCCCGCGCCGCCGGTGGCGTCCAGGAACCGCTCCTCGAAGTCGAGGGTACGGCTGTCGCCGATGTGATCGTCCGGGATGCCGAGCGCGCGCAGCACCCGCTGCTTCGCCCGCCCGGCGGTCGCGTAGACCTCGGCGCCGAGGTGCCGGGCCAGCTGCACCGCGGCCGTGCCGACGCCGCCGGTCGCCGCGTGGATCAGGATCCGCTCGCCGTGGCCCAGCCGCATCAGGCGGGTCAGGCCGTAGTAGGCGGTGAGGAAGACGACCGGTGCGGCGGCGGCCTCCGCGAAGGTCCACCCGTGCGGCATCGGCGCCAGCAGCCGACGGTCGGTGACGGCCACCGGGCCCATGGCGCCGGTGAACAGGCCCATGACGCGCTGGCCGGGGGTGATGGTGGTGACGTCGTCGGCGACTTCGGTGACGATGCCGGCGGCTTCGCCGCCGATGACGGCGGTGCCGGGGTACATGTCGAGGGCGATGAGGACGTCGCGGAAGTTGAGTCCGGCGGCGCGGACTGCGATGCGTACCTGGCCGGGTGCGAGGGGTTCGGTGAGTTCCGGCGCGGGCAGCAGGGCCAGGTTCTCCAGCGTCCCGGCCGCGGTCACGTCCAGACGCCACGGACCACCGGGCGGGGTGAGTGGCGAGGACTCGGCGGTCTGGGCGAGCCGCGGCGCGTAGGCCGCGCCGTCGCGGACGGCCAGCTGCGGCTCACCGGTGGCGACCGCCGCGGTCAGCAGCGCCGCGTCCGCCACGTCCGTTACGTCCTCGGGGCCGAGATCCACCAACTGGAAGACGCCCGGGTGTTCGGACTGCGCCGTGCGGACCAGCCCCCAGACCCCGGCGGAAGGCAGGCCGTCGACCGGGTCGCCCGGCCGTGCCGCGACCGCGCCACGGGTGACGATCACCAGCCGGCCGGCCGGCGGACGGTCCGCCGCCAGCCAGCCCTGCACCAGCTCCAGCGCATGCGCCACGGCCCGGTGACCGGTCGGATCGCTGCCGGCGGCGACCTCGGCCACCACGAGCTCCGTGGTGGCCCCGGAAGCGACCAGCGCCGACAGGTCGCGATGGTGGGTGGCGGCCAGACCGTCGATCGGCTTGCCGAGCACCGCCACACCGCCCGCCGGGGGCCCGCCGACCGGCACCGGCGCCCAATGGACCCGGTACAGTCCGCGCCGGGCCGGATCCCCGGCCGTAGCCAGCTGCTCCGGCGAGACCGGGCGCAGCGCCAGGGACGCGACGGACGCGACCGGCAGACCGGCGACGTCCATCAGGTCCAGGGACACCTCGCCGGCGGAGACGACCAGCCTGGCCCGCAGCACCGCCGCACCGGCGGCGTGCAGCGTCACACCGCGCAGCGCGAACGGCAACCGTACGTCGTCGTAGGTGAGGGCGGCGGCGTGCAGGGCCGCGTCGAACAGCGCCGGGTGCAGGCCGAAACCGGCCGGGTCGGCGTCACCGCCGAGGGCGACCTCCGCGTACAGCGTGTCGCCGTCGCGCCAGGCGGCGCGCAGGCCCTGGAACTCCGGACCGTACTCGATGCCGGCGGCGGCCAGACGGGGGTAGAGGCCGTCGACATCGACCGGCTCGCCGGGCGGCGGCCAGGGAAAACCGACGGCGGAGACGGACGGCGCGACACTTACCGTGCCGGACGCATGCCGGATCCACGGCTCGTCCTCGTCGCCGGCCGGCCGGGCGTGCACCGACACCGGCCGCAGGTCGCCCTGCGGCAATCCAATCCGCACCTGGACCTGGACGGCACCCCGGGTGGGCAGCGTCAACGGTGCCTCGAGGACCAGCTCCTCGATGTGCGGGGCGCCGATCTCGTCGGCCACGTGCAGCACCAGGTCGGCGAGCGCGGTGGCCGGCAGCAGGACGGTGCCGTGCACGGCGTGCCCGGTGAGCCATGGATGGCTCTGCACCCCGATCCGGCCGGTGAAGAGCAGGCCGTCGCCGTCGGCCAGTTCGGCGGCGGCGCCGAGCAGCGGGTGGCCGGCCGCGGCGAGCCCGAACGCGTCCGGGTCACCGCCGGACGGCGCGGCCAGCCAGTAGGGCCGGCGTTGGAAGGGGTACGTCGGCAGGTCGGTGTGCCGTCCGGCGGGGGTGGTCGTGGTCCAGACGGTGCGGTGCCCGGCGGCGTGCAACGCGGCCTGAGCGTGGTCACCGAGGTGCGCGGCGGTGATGGTGGCGGTGTGCTCGTCGGGTAGGCAGGTGTGGGTGAGGGCGCTGAGGGTGTTGTCGGGCCCGAGTTCGACGTAGGTCGTGACGCCGGCGCCGTGCAGTGTGGTCACCATGTCGCGGTAGCGGACGGCTTCGCGGATGTGTCGGGTCCAGTAGGTCGGGTCCGCCAGCTGCTCGTCGGTGGCGATGTCGCCGGTCTGGTTGGA
>NZ_JBHSIU010000118.1:0-50722 GCF_042653625.1 Dactylosporangium cerinum
ACGGGGTCATATCAATTGGCACTGGCTTAACAAGCACCCTGTTGAGTTCTCAAACAACCAACGCACACCGCAGAGCCAAACTGTTTCCAGTCCCGCTCACCCAGGGCGCTTCGTTCTGCTTTACTCTAGCACATCCGCTTTGCGGAGTCAAGTCCGGCTCGCCGTACTTTGTCCCGTTTTGCAGACACACAACTGCTCTTCCGGTAACCCGGTCGAGTGTCGTATGGTTGCGGCAGGACGTCCGCTGCGGCTCACTTCCGTGACCCGCGTGCCTCGTCCGCATCCCTGCCGGCTGTAAACCTTACCCGCTCCGCGTCCCGCATCCAAATCGACGCTGTCGACTGGCTGCCGTCCGCCTCGTGGGCATGACCTTCGGCCGGTCACCCGGTCGCTGGTCGTTTGGCTTCTCGGCAGGACGCCCGACGCATGTCGTCCGTTTCCCCGCCGGTCATCTACGTTACCCGGGTTCCCGATCTCCACCAAATCGATCACTCGCTCGGTGGTGTCCGTGGTCCGGTCGCGCAGAGCGCCACCGGGCAGATGCCCCGTGGCGCTCGCAAAAGCTACGTGGAGTGCTGCGACAGAGTCAAATCGAGCCGAGCTCGACCCCGGCGAACGTCCGCTTCCCCTTCCGCAGCACCAGCAGCCCGCCGGCCAGGGCGCGGTCGGCGGCCACGAGTTCCTCCGCGTCACTCACCCGTTCGTTGTTCACGTACGCACCACCCTCCGCGACCGTCCGCCGTGCCTCGTTGCGACTGCTGACGAGACCGGCGGCGATGAACAGGTCGGCGACGGACGTGCCAGGCGCTGCCCGCACCAACCCTGCTTCTGAAAGGGCGGCACGCAGGGTCGACGCGGACAGGGTCGCGAGCTCCCCGCGACCGAACAGTGCCTGCGACGCGGCGATCACCTGCTCGGTCTCGTGCGTGCCGTGCACCATGCGGGTGAGCTCCTCCGCGAGCCGGCGCTGGCCGATCCGCGCCGCGGGCCGGTCCGCCGTCTCCTTCTCCAGCGCCTCGATCTCCTCCCGGGACAGGAACGTCAGCTTGCGCAGCAGCCCGCCGACCAGGTCGTCCTCGAGGTTCACGAAGTACTGGTACAGCGAGTACGGCGACGTCATCGACGCGTCCATCCACAGGCTCCCGCCGCCGGTGGACTTGCCGAGCTTCTCCCCCGCGCTGTTGACCAGCAACGGGGTGGCCAACAGGTGCGCCGACTCCCCGGTGACCCGGCGGATCAGGTCGGTGCCCGCGGTCAGGTTGCCCCACTGGTCGCTGCCACCGGTCTGCAGGCGGCATCCGTGCCGCCGGAACAGCTCCAGGAAGTCCATCCCCTGCAGGATCTGGTAGCTGAACTCGGTGTAACTGATCCCCGCGTCGGAGTTGAGCCGCGCGCTGACGGCGTCCTTGGTCAGCATCTTGTTGACCCGGAAGTGCTTGCCGACGTCGCGGAGGAAGTCGATCGCCGACATCGGCGCGGTCCAGTCGAGGTTGTTGACCATCTGCGCCGCGTTGTCGCCGGTGAAGTCCAGGAACGGCTCGATCTGCCCACGGATCCGCTCGACCCACTCCGCCACCGTGTCCGCCGAGTTGAGCTGGCGCTCGGCGGACGGGCGGGGGTCGCCGATGAGGCCCGTCGCCCCGCCGACCAGCGCGAGGGGGCGGTGCCCGGCCAGCTGGAGGCGGCGCACGGTGATGATCTGCAGGAGGTTGCCGATGTGCAGGCTCGGCGCGGTCGGGTCGAACCCGCAGTAGTACGTCAGCGGTCCCTTCGCCATCTCGGCGCGCAACTCGTCGAGGTCCGTCGAGAGCGCGATCAGGCCCCGCCACTGCAGATCATCAAGCACATCGGTCACGCCCGCGATTCTCGCACCCGCCCACTTCGGTGGCCCAACGCATTCCCGCCGGTGCTGTTCGTTTCCTCTGCGGCAGGTGTACGCCATGTGCCTCGCCCACGGCACTCATCCGATCGTTCGCCGGAAGTGTCGTAGCTGAACGCTAGGGTTGTCCCATGGCGGTTGTGAAGATCAACGCGATCGAAGTTCCTGACGGTGCGGGCCCGGAGCTGGAGCGCCGGTTCGGCGCCAGGCACGGTGCCGTGGAGGGGTCGAAGGGGTTCCTGGGCTTCGAGCTGCTGCGCCCGGTGGCCGGTGAGACCCGCTACTTCGTCTACACCCGGTGGGAGACCGAGGAGGACTTCCAGGCGTGGGCGAAGGGTCCCGCGCTCGAGGCGCACTCCGGTGAGCGGGCCAAGCCGGTCGCGTCCGGCTCGAGCCTGCTGGAGTTCGAGGTCGTGCAGCACGCCGACCCGGCACCCGCCGCCGAGGGCTGACCGTTGGAGCGCTTCGTCCTCTTCCCCGGACGGCATCATCTGCTGACCAGGTTCCAGGCGGACTACCTGCGTGGTCTCGCCGGCGCCGGCGGGCAGACGGTCGTGTGGGCGGTGACGAGCGCCAACCATCAGAACACCAAACGCAACCCCGTCGGCTATGACCGGCGGCAGGCGGCGATCGAGCGGTTCAGCGTCCAGGAGGGCCTGCGGTCCCTGGTCGTGCCGGTGTTCGACACCGCGCACACCGACCGGTTCGCCGGCGTCACCCTCAAGAGTGTCGAGTCGGTGCTCGGGCGGACGCTGACGCCCCGGGACACGGTGGTGGCGTGCTCGACGCCCGAGGTCGCGGCGATGTATGCGGAGTTCGGGTTCGCCATCGCCGGGGTCGAGGCCGAGCAGGACCCGGTGCCGGACCGGCCGTGGGACGTGCTGCTGCGGCTCGCCGCCGGCGACCCGGCGTGGCGGGACCTGGCGCACCCGGCGAGCCTCGACCTCTACGACCGGTATCGGCTCGCCGAGCAGGTCGCCCAGGTCGTCAACGACCCGGTCGTCGGCGAGGAGGGTGGGCTCACCACCACCCGCGACTACCGCACCTACGCCGAGGCGTTCGAGGCGAGCGCCGAGCGCAAGTGGGACCTGGTGCGCCGGCACGTGCGTCCCGGCCGGATCGTCGACGTCGGCTGCGGCGCCGGCGCGGTCCTCGCCCTCGCCGACCGCGAGCCGGCGCTGCGGGAGAGCGACCTCATCGGCGTCGAGGTGGCCCGGCACCTGTTCGAGGAGTGCGTCCACCGCAAGGCCCAGGGCTGGTTCACCAACCCCAACGTCTACTTCTACTGCCGCAACGTGCTCGGCGGCGCCGTGTTCGCGCCGCGGTCGGTCGACACCACGCTGACGTTCGCGCTGACCCATGAGATCTGGTCATACGGGCAGCAGATGACGTCGCTGCGCCGCTTCGCCCAGGCCATCTACGACCACACGGTGCCCGGCGGCGTCTGGATCAACTCCGACGTCTGCGGCCCCGACAACCGCGACCTGCGGGTGCGGCTCGACCTGCAGGGCGCGGCCGGTGGCGCGCCCGCCGACCTGGCGGGCCTGTCCCGGGACGCGATCGCCGCCCTGGTCGAGGGTCTGCCGACCCGGGCCCGACTCGACCGGTTCGCCGCCGACTTCCACTTCCCGCTGCCGTTCGACGCCCGTCCCGACGGCACCATCGACATCGCCCTCGGCGACGCGATGGAGTTCCTCACCCACAAGGACTATCCCGACAACTGGCTGTCCGAGGCGCACGAGCAGTTCTGCGGCCTCGAGTTCGCGGACTGGAAGGCGCTGCTGACCGACGTCGGCTTCGAGGTCGACGGCGCGTCGCACTCGTGGCGCAACGACTGGATCGTCGAGCACCGCCTCGCCCCGGTCGCGCACCTGTCCTCCCAGGACGGCACACCACTGCCGTGGCCCGACACGCACGTGCTGCTGGTCGCCCGCCGCCCGCTCAACACCTGACCCCGGCGCGCCGCCGCGGGTTTCCGCCCCCGGCGCCCGGCTCGGTCCGTTCACTCACCATCCATCGGAGGTGGCTCACGTGAAAGCGCTGCAATATTCCGAGTACGGTCCCTCGAGCGTCCTGCACGTCGTCGACGTCCCCGAGCCCACGCCCGGTCCGGGCCAGGTCCGGATCCGGGTGCGTGCCGCCGGCATCAACCCGTTCGACTGGAAGGTCCGCAGCGGTGCCTTCGGCGACACCACCCCGACCCGGCTGCCGGTCATCCCGCACGGTGACGTCTCGGGCGTCGTCGACGCCGTCGGCCCCGCCGATCCGGGCAGTGCCTCGGGCGGCTCCCCGCCACGGGTGGGCGACGAGGTGTTCGGGCTGGCCGCCGGTGGTGGTGCCGCCGAGTTCGCGGTGCTGAAACTGTGGGTGGCGAAGCCGGCTGGGATGTCGTTCGAGGAGGCCGCCGGGCTGCCCGGCGTCGTGGAGGCGGCCGGGCGGGCGCTCGCGCTGCTCGGCGTCGAGAAGGGCCAGACGGTCGTCGTCAACGGCGCCGCCGGCGGTGTCGGCATCGCCGCGACCCAGCTCGCCGTCGCCCGCGGCGCCACCGTCATCGGCACCGCCAGCGCCCGCAACCACGACTTCCTGCGCTCCCTCGGCGCCGTTCCCGTCACATACGGCGAAGGCCTCGTCGACCGGGTCCGCGCCGCAGCGCCGCAGGGCGTGGACCTCGCCCTCGACGCCGCGGGCCACGGCGCCGTCGCCGACCTGATCACCCTCACCGGCGTCCCCGCCGCCGTGGTCAGCCTCGCCGACTTCGACGCGCCGAAGCTCGGTGCCCGTGTCACCGACGGCTCGGAGGGCCGCGCCTGGCACACCCTGGACGAGGCCGCCGACCTCTACCGCCAGGGCCGCTTCACGATGCCGGTGGAGCGGACGTTCCCGCTCTCCGAAGCGGCCGCCGCCCACGACCTGAGCCAGTCCGGCCACGTCCGCGGCAAGGTCATCCTCATCCCCTGACCTGGCTGTCACCGCACCACACCAGGTGCGCCTCTCCCCCGCACCGCACCCGGGGGGTGAGGCGCACCGCGCCGGGCGGGCCGCAAGCTCAGGTGCCGGGGAGCTCGACCGGTGACGGATCTGGGCGTTTCGGGAAGCGGTCGTCGCCGGACGAGCGGCCGCGCAGGTGGCGGCCCACCCACGGCAGCAGGTGCCGGCGGCTCCAGGCCAGTTCCGCGCGCAGCACCTCGTGCCGGCGTCGGGCCGGGGCGGCCGGCAGCGGCAGCGTCCAGGTGTCGTCGGTGCCGGGCAGGCCGACGGCGTGGGCGAGGGCGGCGGCGATGCGTTCGTGGCCGGCGGTGTTCGCGTGCAGCCGGTCGTCGCTCCACAGCCTCGGGTCGGACGCGACCGGGTATGCCCCGAGGTCGAGCAGGATCGCCCCGCTGTCGGCGCACGCCTTGCGGATCGCGGCGTTGAGGGCGACGACCCGGCCGCGCAGCGGCTTCGCGATCGGCATCACCGGCACCGGGTCGGGCAGCGTGAACGTGAGCACCGTCGCGCCCCTGGCGACCAGGGCCTCCTGCATCGCGAAGAGGTCGCCGGCGACGCCGGCCACGTCGAACGAGCCGCGCAGGATGTCGTTCATGCCGGCGACGACGGTGGCGAGGTCGGGTGCGAGGTCCAGCGCCGGGCGCAGCTGCTCGGCGCGGATGCGGGCGGTGGTGCGCCCGCGGATCGCCAGGTTCGCGTATTCGAGGGGGTGGCCGGGCTGCGCGTGCGCGACGTGCCGGGCGAACCGGTCCGCCCAGCCGCGGTAGCCGCCGGCGCCGTCGGGGTCGTCCATGCCTTCGGTGGTGCTGTCGCCGATCGCCACGTAGCGGTGGAACATCAGGCGCCCCGGCGGGCGTAGTCGTCGCGGGCGTCGAGGACCTCGGTCAGGTGTTCGGCGGCCCAGGCGCGGCAGGCGTCCATGGCCGGGAAGAGGGTGCGGCCGAGCGGGGTCAGCGCGTACTCGACCCGGGGCGGAACCTCGTCGTACGCGGTGCGGGTGATCATGCCGTCGCGTTCGAGGGCGCGCAGGGTCTCGGCGAGGACCTTCGCGGAGACCCGGTGCAGCGGCACCCGCAGCTCGCTGAAGCGGCGCGGGCCTTCCTCGAGGCAGACCAGCACCATCCCGGCCCACTTGTCGCCGATCTGGAACGGGGTGGCGTTCGACGGGCACGCGGGGTCGAACAGGTCGCGTGGCAGCGGCGAGATCACACCGCCGACCGTAACGCACGCCCCGGTTACGTTGCAGTTACCGACGTCTCCCGTTCTACGGTCCCCGCCATGACCTCTTTGGTGGTGTTCGGAGCGGGTGGACGGGCCGGTCGGCGGATCACGGCCGGGGCGCGGGAGCGAGGGCTGCGGGTGACTCCGGTCGTGCGGGATCCGGCCCGGCACACGGACGTGGAGAGTGCGGTCGCCGGGGACGTCACGGACGCGGACAGCGTCGCCGCCGTCGCCGCGGGCCACGACGTCGCGGTCAGCGCCATCTACACCGCGGACGTCGACCCGACGAAGCTGTACGGCGACGGCACCCGCGCGCTGCTCGACGGCCTGGCCCGCGCCGGGGTCGGCCGGCTCCTCGTGGTGGGCGTCGCCTCGACCCTCGAAGGGCCCGACGGGGTGAAGATCTACGACAGCGCCGACTTCCCCGATGCGTACCGGCCGTTCTCGCTCGGTCGCGCGGCCGAGGTGGCCGAACTGGAGCGCGGGCCGGTGGACTGGGTGCTGTTCACGCCGACGATGCAGCTGGTCGACGAGCCCGGCACCGGGTCGTACGCGATCACCGCGGACGGGCGGATCGTCGACGGGATCACGACCTACGCGGACCTGGCGGTGGCGATGCTGGACGAGGCGGTGTCCCCCAAGCACCACCGCGCCCAGCTCACCGTCCGGAGTCAGACCGCGTTCTGATACGTCCGGAACGTCCGCGTCGACAGCCACACCATGGCCGCGGCGAGGGCGAGCAGACCGCCGCCGGCGACCAGGTCGGGTGACTCGCGTCCTGCCTGGAGCGCCCAGTTGACCGGGTTGCCGGCGGCGATCGCCTGCATCCAGCCCGGCATCAGGCTCTTGGCGATGAACGCCGAGGACAGGAACGTCAGCGGCAGCAGCAGTAACGTGTTGAGCCCGATGATCGTCTCCCGCTGCCGGACCAGCATGCCGACCGTGTTGGAGAACGCGCTGAACACGGTGCCGAGCAGCACCGACGCGACGATCAGCAGGACCCCGGGGAAGCTCGCGCCGGCCGCCATGCCGAGCAGCGCGATGATCAGCGACTGCACGGCGGTGCTGATGGCCTGCTCGATGACGGCGGCGTTGAGAATCGCGCCGCGGCTGACCGGGGTGATCAGGAACCGGTTCATGGTGCCCCGGTCGATCTCCTCCAGCACGCCCATGCCGGACCACATGCTGGACGACACGGCGCTCATCACGATCACGCCCGGCACCAGGTAGTCCAGGTAGCTGCCGGTGCCGAAGCCGGGCAGCTCGACGACCCGCCGGAACAGGTTGCCGAACAGGAACAGCCAGATCGCCGGCTGGATGAGCATGATGAACAGGAACGCGGGCAGCCGGACGAGCGCCTGCAACCGCCGCGCCGTCAACCAGAACGTGCCGCTCATGCCGCCACCTCCGCCACGCTCCGGCGCCGGCCCGAGCCAACACCGCGATTCCGGTGACCGGACCCTCCGCCGTGCTCCGGACCACTCACACCGGCCCCTCCGATGCGCTCCGGACCACTCACACCGGCCCCTCCGCCGTGCTCCGGACCACTCACACCGGCCCCTCCGATGCGCTCCGGACCACTCACACCGGCCCCTCCGATGCGCTCCGGACCACTCACACCGGCCCCTCCGATGCGCTCCGGGCCGTTCACGCCGCCACCTCCGCCGCGATGCGCTGGCCGGCGTGCTTGAGGTAGACGTCGTCCAGCGACGGCCGGGCGACGGTCACGCTCGCGACCGGCAGCCCCGCGGTCTCCAGGGCCGCGAGGACCCCCGGCACCGCGGCCGCTCCGTCGTCGGCGCGCGCGGACAGCCGCCGCTGGTCGACGGAGACGTCCCGCAGCCCCGGCAGCGCCGTCACCACCCGCACCGCGTCGAGGGCTTCGTGCGTCCCTCGCAGCTCCAGGTGCACGGCGTCGCCCCGCAACTCCGCCTTGAGCTGCGCAGGTGTGCCCTCCGTGACGATCCGGCCGCCGGCGACGATCGCGACCCGGTCGGCGAGCCGGTCGGCCTCGTCGAGGTAGTGGGTCATCAGCAGGATCGCGAGGTCGGCGCCGGCGAGGCGGGCGATCTCCGTCCACAGCCGGGCGCGGCCCTCCGGGTCCAGGCCGGTGGTCGGCTCGTCGAGGAACAGCACGTCGGGGCGGTGCACCAGGCCGAGCGCGACGTCGAGGCGGCGCTGCATGCCGCCGGACCAGCCGCGGACGGCGCGGTGCTGGGCGTCGGCGACGCCGAACGTCTCGAGCAGTTCGTCGACGCGGCGTCGCAGCGTCGCGCCCCGCATCCCGAAGAGGTGGCCCTGCAGCATCAGGTTGTCCCGGCCGGACGCGGCCGGGTCCAGGCCGGAGCGCTGCGAGACGACGCCAATGACGCGGCGCACCCGCTCAGGGTGGCGCAACACGTCGTGGCCGCCGACGCTCGCCGTGCCCGAGTCGGGGCGGGCGAGCGTGGTGAGGATCTTGACGGTGGTCGACTTGCCGGCCCCGTTCGGGCCGAGCAGGCCGAGCACCTCCCCGGGTTCGACGGTCAGCGACAGCCGGTCGAGCGCCGTGACGTCCTTGGGGTACGTCTTGACGAGGTCGTGTGCCGTGACGGCAGCGGACATGGTGGTCTCCGGTTCCGTGGGTCGGGACCGGTCCTGCGGGAGTTCGCTATCCTGGCGGTTGCACACACCTTCGCCGGGCTCGTTCCCGCGGGATCGGTCGAGGTCAGGCCCCGGCCCGGTGTTCCCGCACCGGACCGGGGCTTTCTGCGTGGTCAGGGATCCATGAACGCCTCGACGTCCAGCTCTCCCGTGTCGTGGTAGTTGCGCCAGGCGGCCATGCCCGGCAGTGTGCCGGCCCGTAGCTCGGCCAGGAGTCCGCGCAGCCAGTCGGCCTCCGCCTGCTCGATCGCGATCGAATACTCGGTCTCGACCAGGAAGATCCTCGGCACCAGGTCCTGGGTCTCCACCAGGTCGGCCCTGGCCTCGGCGAGCCGCCGGTCCAGGACGTCGATGCGCTGCGCGACGAGGTCGATCACCTCGTCGGGTGGGAGCACGCCGAGGACGGACAGGGCCGTCTTGAGCCTCGGGAACTCCCGCTCGGGGACGCCGACGATCTCGCGGAGCCAGTCGAGGGCCTCCTCGTGGCCCGCCTGGGTCAGCTGATACACCGTGCGCTCCGGCCGGCGACCTTCCCGGGTCGTCTCCGCCGCTTCGATGAATCCGTGCTTCTCCAGGTTCTGCACGACGGTGTACAGCGAACCCCACTGGATCTTGAGGTCCTGCTCCTTGCCGCGGCCGCGCAGCTCGGTGGCCATCTCGTAGGGGTGCATGGGCCGCTCGACCAGCATGGCGAGCAGCTGGAGGCCGAGCAGGTTGCCGACCTTGCGTCGCTTCGCCATGCCCCACCCCCGATGCTCGCCGCCGTTTACTCGTCCACGAGCATACGCCGACGAGTGCCCGGTCACAACGTCATGAGTGCGCGAACGCCTCGAACTGCTCGGCCACACCGGACAGGTCGTCCTGGACCGCCTCGCTGCGCTCGTCCCCGACGGCGGTCTCGAGGCGCCAGCGGCGCTGGCCGGGCACGTACGTCACCCGGATCGAGGACCCGTCCCCGCGCCACAGCACCGCCGACAGGTTGTCGGCGTCGAGCCGCCCCAGGAACTCGCGGATGTCGTCGCCGGTCGGGTGGTGCGCGAGCGAGCCGTCGTCGGTCGACAGCCGCGGCACCGGCACCAGCAGCAGCCGGCGCGGCTGCCACAGCGCCGCGGGCTGGTGCCGGCCGGGCCGCTGGAAGCACAGCAGCTCGCACTCGTCGGCGAGCTTGTGCACCAGGTCCAGCGCCTCCTGCGGCGTGTCCGGCCGCAGGCTCAGCAGCACATGTGTGTCCGCCGCGACGACCGGCCCCGCCCACCAGGGCGCGTCGATCCCGGCGAGCACCGCACGGTGGAACCGCTCGACCCCCGGATCGGCCGCGGCCCATCCCGTGTCACCGCGCCGCAGCGCCTCGAACCGGTCGACGCCCTGCTCAACGGTGATCGGCCGGCTCTCGAACCAGACACCGACCTCGATCAGTTCTGCCATGGAAGACCACCGTACGGAACCGCCAAAAACCGGCGCAACTCAGCCACGCAGAGTCTCCGGTCCATCACCCGGTCATTCGGCTCCCGGTCCGGTTCCGGCGGAGGTCCGCAGCGTGATCAGGTCGGCCAGCCCGGTCGCGTCCGGCGTGGCGAACGGCAGCACCCCGCCGTCGTGCAGCACCACCTCCACGACGTCGAACGGCAGCACGCCGGCCCTGCCCCAGTCGGTCACCCGGGTCGGCCCGGCCTGCCGCACCGCCGCGATGTCCGCCCACGAGACCAGGATCGGGGCCTGACCCGCACCGCCGCCCGGATCAGGACCTCCGGCGCCCGGCGGGCCCGCCCCGGTCCGTCCCGCGGTGGGCCGGGCCGGGCCCTGGGGCGCTGCACCGTAGCGGGGCGCGGGCCGGGCCGGCGCCCACCGCGCCGTGGCGTGGCGCACCGCCGCCCGGCGCCGGGCCGCGGCCCGGCGCAGTGGTGACCGGCGCAACCCGACCAGGAGCCCGAGCGGTTGCGGGGCCAGGCACACCGGTACACCCGCACCGAACAGAAACGCCGAGCCGACGCCGAACTCCCACAGCCCGGCGGCGCAGTCCAGTGCCAGGTGCCCGGCCCACACCTGGGCCCCGCCCACATTCGCCGCCCGCTGCCGGCGCCGGCTCCACCACTGCCCGGCCAGCACCGGTGCGACCAGGCCGGCGCACACGGCGGCGAACAGCGCGATCGCCTTCCACAACCCGGCGAGCAGCAGCGCGACCGGGACCGCCAGGACGAGAGCGGCCCACCACGGACGCCCCCGGCCCCCCACCCCGCCATGGTGACGCACGCCGGACCGCACCCGACCTCGGCGAACGCTCCCGCCCCGGCCACCTCACGCCAAATACCGCCCGGGGTTTGTGCCCAGCCGGGCGCGGCGCGAGGATGGGCCATGCTCTCGACCCGGGTCACCCAGCCGGCAGCACCGCCCACCACCTCGTCGACGCTCCCGCCGGCGCGGGGCGTGGCCGGGGCACGGCGGGTGCGGTTCGTGCTCAGCGCCGTCGCCGCGGGCCTCGCCGTGCTCGTCCTGGCTGGGTGCGGGTCCGGGGACCAGGGCACCGCCCAGCCCGCCCAGCCCGCCCCGTCGGGCAGCGCCGCGGGCAGCGCCTCGGCCGGACTCGGTGCGACCTCCGCGGCGGCCGGCCCCTCACCGTCAGGCCCGGTGACGGTCGCGGTGCCGGCCGGCGTGACCGCGGGGATCGTGATCTTCGATCGGCAGTCGGGGACGTTCGTGGTGCAGCAGAAGGCGAGCTGGCGGTTCAGGTCGGCGTCGCTGGTGAAGCTGCTGATCGCGCTGGACTACTTCTGGGACCGGGGGCCGTCCTACACGGTGCCGGCGGCGGACCGGCCGAAGCTCGACATCATGCTGCGCAGCAGCGACGACACCGCCGCGACCGGGTTCTGGAAGGCCCGCGGGCAGCGGGAGATCGTGACCCGGATGGTGCAGCGGCTGGGGCTGCAGGACACCGCGCCGCCACCGGCGAACCAGCCGGGCTACTGGGGGTACACCGCCGTGAGCGCCGGTGACCTGGTGCGGGTGTACCAGTACATCCTCGACAAGGCGCCGGCGCCGGTGCGCGACGTGATCATGGGCGACCTGCACCAGTCGACGAAGTGCGGGACGGACCGGTATGACCAGTCGTTCGGCATCCCGGGTTCGTTCCGGAAACCGTGGTCGGCGAAGCAGGGCTGGTCCGGGTTCGGCGACAACCCGGCGACACCGTGCGTGGCCGACGCGTCGCTGCCCGTCGATGCCGGGCAGGCACACTTCGTGGACGCCGCCACGCCGAACCAGCCGGACATGAGCGGCGAGGTCCTGCACACCACGGGCACGGTCGGTGACGGCGACCGGTACATCGTGGCGGTGCTGTCGGTGCATCCGAACGGGACGCAGTTCGCGAAGGCGGCCGCGGCGTTGACGAAACTGACCGGGTCGCTGCCGCTGCCCGCCGCGGTCAAGGCCGGCTGAGCGGCCCCGCGACGCCGGCGCCGGGGTACCGCTGAACGCGCGGCGCACCGCGTCGTCGAGGTGGACCGTTACCCACCGGACGGGAATTCCTGCGCGGGGCATGTCGAGCGACGCCCGCCGGCACCGACCTGTCCTCAGAAGGCACCGACGCTGAAGGAGCGACGTTTCCGTGAAGTACCTGCTGCTGATCCACATGAACCCGGACGTCTGGGCGACGCTGACGCAGACCGACGTGGACGAGGTGATGGCCGGGCATGACCGGTTCATCACGACGATCACCGAGTCGGGAGAGATGGTGAGCACCCTCGCCCTGGCCGATCCGAAGGAGAGCGCGGTCGTCCGGATCAGGGCCGGGGCGGAGACGGTGACCGACGGGCCGTACGTGGAGGCCAAGGAGTTCCTCGCCGGCTTCTACCTGGTTGAGTGCGAGACGAAGGAACGCGCGGTGGAGCTCGCCGCGATGATCCCGGACGCGAAGTGGAACGCGATCGAGGTCCGCCCGATCGTGTTCAGCCAGTAGGCACGCACCGTCACCACTTCGATCCGCTGCGAACGGGGCGGCCGTTTCTGTCGGTCGCCCTCCGTAGAATCGCCGCGTGGACAGCACCGTGGGGGTTGAGACGACCGGGCCGGCACTCGAGGTCCTGGGGCGGGTGTTCGGCTATGACACGTTCCGGGGCAGCCAGCAGGAGATCATCGAGCACGTCATCGGCGGCGGCGACGCGCTGGTGCTCATGCCGACCGGCGGCGGCAAGTCACTGTGCTACCAGATCCCGGCGCTGGTGCGCGACGGCACCGGCGTGGTGGTGTCGCCGCTGATCGCGCTGATGCAGGACCAGGTGGACGCGCTGACCGCGTTGGGGGTGCGGGCCGGATTCATCAACTCGACGCTCGACTTCGACAGCCGCCGGGCGGTCGAGGCCGCGTTCGTCGGCGGGCAGCTGGACCTGCTGTATCTCGCGCCGGAGGCACTCGCGTCGCCGGGGACGATGCGGTTGCTGGAGCGGGGCAGGATCGCTCTGTTCGCGATCGACGAGGCGCACTGCGTGTCGCAGTGGGGGCACGACTTCCGGCCCGACTACCTCAACCTCTCGGTGCTGCACGAGCGATGGCCGGACGTGCCACGGATCGCGTTGACGGCGACGGCGACGACGGCCACGCACAAGGAGATCGGCACCCGGCTGGGGCTGACCGGCGCGCGGCACTTCGTGTCGAGCTTCGACCGGCCCAACATCCAGTATCGAATCGTGCCGAAGCAGGAGCCGCGGCGGCAGCTGCTGGAGCTGCTGCGCACCGAGCACCCCGGCGACGCCGGCATCGTCTACTGCCTGTCTCGCGCCAGCGTGGAGAAGGTCGCGGAGTTCCTGAAGGACAACGGCGTGCCCGCGCTGCCGTATCACGCGGGGCTCGACGCGCGGGTCAGGGCGGACAACCAGGCGCGGTTCCTGCGGGAGGACGGCCTCGTCATGGTCGCGACGATCGCGTTCGGGATGGGCATCGACAAGCCCGACGTGCGCTTCGTCGCACACCTGGACCTGCCGAAGTCGGTGGAGGGCTACTACCAGGAAACCGGCCGGGCCGGGCGGGACGGCCTGCCGTCCAACGCGTGGCTGGCCTATGGGCTGCAGGACGTGGTCCAGCAGCGCAAGATGATCGAGGGGTCCGAGGGCGACGCCGCGCACCGGCGGGGGCTGGCCCGGCACCTCGACGCGATGCTGGCGCTGTGCGAGACGGTGGAATGCCGGCGGGTGCAGCTGCTGGCCTACTTCGGGCAGCAGAGCGGACCGTGCGGCAACTGCGACACGTGCCTGAGCCCGCCGGAGTCCTGGGACGGCACAGTGCCGGCGCAGAAGCTGCTGTCGACGGTGTTCCGACTGCAGAAGGAGCGCAACCAGAAGTTCGGCGCGGGGCAGTGCATCGACATCCTGCTGGGCAGGAAGACCGACAAGGTCGTGCAGTGGCACCACGACGAGCTGACGGTGTTCGGGGTCGGCGCCGACCTGCGGGAGGCCGAATGGCGAGCGGTGGTGCGGCAGTTGCTCGCGCAGGGGCTGCTCGCGGTCGAGGGTGACTACGGCACGTTGGTGCTCACCGACGACAGCGCCGAGGTGCTCGGCCGGCGGCGGCAGGTGATGCTGCGCCGGGAGCCCGAGCGGCCCGTGTCGGCGGCGAAGGTCGCCAAGCAGCGCAGCGCAGCCGCCGCGACGGAGCTGCCGGCGCAGGCGGCGCCGCTGTTCGAGCGGCTGCGTGCGTGGCGTTCGGCGACGGCGAAGGAGCTGAGCGTCCCGGCGTATGTCATCTTCCACGACGCGACGCTGCGGCAGATCGCCACGGAGGCCCCGACGACGCTCGCGCAGCTGTCGACGATCAGCGGTGTCGGGGAGAACAAGCTCGCCAAGTTCGGTCAGCAGGTCCTCGACGCCCTCGGCGACCCGGAGCCGGCGTGATCGGCGCCGCCGCCCGCACCTCGCCGCGGATGGCACCTGAGCTGCTCCAGGAAGGCACGGCCGGCCGGGCAGACCAGCACCCGAGCTGCTCCAGGAAGGACGAGCGGGCAGACCAAGCACCCGAGCGGGCAAACCAGCACGGGCAGGCAGACCAGCACGAGCACGCAGACCAGCACAGGCAGGCAGACCAGCACGAGCACGCAGACCAGCACGAGCAGGCAGACCAGCACGAGCAGGCAGACCAGCACGAGCAGGCAGACCAGCACAGGCAAGCAGACCCGCACGGGCAGGCAGACCAAGCACCCGAGCGCTCCGAGGAGACGTAGCCGGGCGGGCCGGCGAGCGGCCCACCGCGACCCGTCGCGGTGACAGCACCTCGACCTGCACGCGGGTCACCTCGCCGACTGTCCGCGCCCCGCCGCGGCGGGCATTCGTGACCCGCCGCAGTGGCTTTCGGGACCCGCCGCAGTGGCTTTCCGGACCCGCCGCGGTGGCCCTTCGTGGCCCGACCCGGTGGCGCCGACGACCCGCCGTCACGGCAACCGGCGACCAGCCATGACTCCAGCTCGCCACCCACCACCGTGACCGGGCGACCCATCGCAATGACAGCCGACGACCAACCTCACGGCAGACAGCGACCAGTCGCGGTGACAGCCCGCAGCCCACCACCGTGACAGGCGACCCGTCGCGGTGACAGCCGGCGAACCGCCGAATTCACAGCCGGGGACCCGCCGCGGTGACAGCCGGCGAACCGCCGTCCCCGCCCGCCCACCGGACGGGCCGCCGCTCGGGTAGCGCCGGCACGACCGAGCCGTCGACGAAGATGCCGTGCCACAGGGAGAACGACAGCAGGATCCACAACTTCCGGGCGTTGTCGGCGTCGCCGCGTTCGTGCTGTTTCAGCAGTTCGTGCCCGTATTCGAGGTCGATCAGGTGCCCCGCTCCCGACGTGGACAGCACGTGGTGGGCCCATTCCGCGAGTTCCGTGCGCAGCCACCGCCGGGCCGGCGTCGGGAAGCCGAGCTTCGGCCGGTCGGTGATGAAGTCCGGCACGATGCCCGCGAGGGCCCGGCGCAGTGCGTACTTGGTGGTGCGGCTGCCGGCCGGGACCTTCAGCCGGTCGGGCAGCCGCGACATGACCTCGAACACGCCCCGGTCCAGGAACGGCACGCGCAGTTCCAGCGAATGCGCCATCGACATCCGGTCGGCCTTGGTCAGGATGTCGCCGGGCAACCACGTGTTGACGTCGATGTGCTGCATGGTGGTGACGTCGTCGAGGTCCGCGGCCTCGGCGTAGAGCGCCGCGGTCACGTGCTGGTGACCCACCCCCGGCTCGCCGCGGAGGATCCGGGCCTTCTCCTCGTCGCTGAGGACACGTGCGTTGCCGAAGTAGCGCGTCTCGATCGGCGTCGTGGCCCGCTGCAGATAGCTCTTGCCCTTGACGCCCTCCGGGATCGCCCGGGCCAGGGCACGCAGGCCGCGCTGGAGCGGTGCGCCGAGGCGGCGCACCGGCGCGAGGGACCGCGGCTCCCGGTAGATGGTGTAGCCGCCGGCGAGCTCGTCCGCGCCCTCGCCCGACAGCACCACGGTGACGTGTTCGGCCGCCGTCTGCGCCAGGAAGTACAGCGGGACGATCGACGGATCGGCGACCGGGTCGCCGAGGTGCCAGATGATGCGCGGCAGCGCCTCCATCACCTGCTCCGGCTTGACGATAGTGGGTATCAGGTCGACGCCGAGGTGCCGGGCCGACCGCTCGGCCACGTCGAACTCGGAGTACGCGGTGGCGGTGTCGAAGCCGGCGGTGAAGGCGTGCAGGCGGGGATGGACCTCGGCGGCGAGTGCGACGATCGCGGTCGAGTCGATCCCGCTGGACAGGAACGCGCCGACCGGGACGTCCGCACGCAGATGGCAACGCACGCTCTCCCGCAGCGCGTCGCGCAGTTCGTCCACAATGGACTCCTCCAGGACCGCCGGGTCCGGGCGGAACGTGGGCCTGGCGTATCGCCGGACCACCGGCGGGTAGCCGAGCGCGCGGGTGAGCAGGCCGCCGCTGGGCAGCCGCGCGATGTGCCGGTGCAGGGTGTACGGCTCGGGCACGTACTGCATCGTCAGGTAGAGCGACAGCGCGGTCCGGTCGAGCTCCCCGCCGGCGATCCCCAGCAGCGGCGGCTTCTCGCTCGACAGCCACAGTCCCTCGATGGTCGGCAGGTAGTACAGGGGTTTGATCCCGAACTGGTCCCGCGCCGCGTGCACCGTCTCGGTGGCCGAGTCCCAGAGGGCGAAGGCGAACATGCCGCGGAACCGCTCCAGCGCCGCGTCGCCCCAGTAGTGGTAGGCGGCGGCAACCACCTCGCTGTCGCCGTCGGTGGCGAACTCCGCGTCGTGCCCGCGGATGAGTTCCTCGCGCAGTTCCTCGAAGTTGTAGATCTCGCCGTTGAACACCAGCGTCCACCGGCCCGCGTCCGGCCCGCTCGGCGGGTACTGCAACGGCTGCCGGCTGCCGTGCACGTCGATGATGGCGAGCCGTTTGAAACCGGCCGCCACGCATTGTCCGGACCGTTCCAGGGCCATGTCGTCGGGGCCGCGGTGGTGCAGCAGCTCGAGCTGCCGTTCCACCTGGCCGAGGGTCTCTGGGGAGATAGCGAAGTCCCCCACGTACATCAGGAAGCCGCACATGGCGTCGTTTCCCTTCGGTCGCCTCGCGTGGCAGCGGTGTCGGGCCGCAGACCGCTCTGTCGGCGGTCGCCGGTGAGCCGTCGCCGGTGAGCTCCCGGCGGTGCCGGCCGAGCCCCCGTTCGAACGGCCACAATGCGCCGCGCGATCCAGCCGAACAGAACCCGCCACGTTCGGCGCCCGATTGCCCGGCCGTCATCCGATCGCTCCTCACCAGGGGATACAGGTGGGTGAACCAGCCCAAGGGTGACTATCCGGGCGGCCGGGCCAGCCTGCCGTTTGGCCGGACGACCCCTCGGGTAGCGGCGCGCCGGTCACATCGGTCCGTCCCGGATCGGCAGGAAGCGAACCACCCGTTGTCTTGTTGGGGAGTAGCCAATGCGCCTCGTCCGCGTCCGACGCCGACCCGCACACGAAGCCGGCACCGACGCGCCGAGCCGCTCAGCGCTGGCACGCGGGCTCAGGGGGATGGCCCGGCTCGCCCTGTGCGGTGTCATCTCGGGTCTGGTCGTGGCCGCCGGTGTGCTCCCGCTCGCACTCATCGGCGGCTCCACGGTGAACGCCGGCCGCGACGTGTGGGTGAACCTGCCGTCGAACCTGGCGATGCCACCGCCGCCGCAGGCCACCTACGTCTACGCCAACGACGGCAGGACGCTCATCACCACGTTCTACGACGAGAACCGCAAGGACGTGCCGCTGGACCAGATCGCACCGGTGCTCCAGCAGGCCGTCGTCGCGGCCGAGGACACCCGCTTCTACCAGCACCGCGGTGTCGACGGCAGGAGCGTCCTGCGGGCGCTGGTCTCCAACGGCCGGGGCGGCGCCCAGCAGGGCGCCTCGACGCTGACGATGCAGTACGTCCGCAACGTGCTGAAGAACGACCCGAGCCTGTCGCCGCAGCAGCGGGTCGACGCGGGTGCCGACACGCCCGCCCGCAAGGTGCGTGAGATGCGCTACGCGACGATGCTGGAACAGCACCTGAGCAAGCAGGACATCCTCAAGGGGTACCTGAACATCGCCTACTTCGGGGCCGGCGCCTACGGCATCTACGCCGCGAGCCAGACGTACTTCGGCAAGTCGGCCCTGGACCTGACGCTGCCCGAGGCGGCGCTGCTGGCCGGGCTGCTGCAGTCACCGGACGGCGACAACCCGATCAGCGGCGACCGGACCGCGGCCCTGCAGCGCCGTGCCTACACGCTCGACGCGATGACGAAGATGGGGGTGATCAGCGCCGCGGACGCCGCCGCGGCGCAGGCCCAGGAGCTGAAGATCAACGAGCGCGACCTGCCCAACAACTGCGTGTCCGTCCCGCCGGCGCACAACGACTGGGGCTTCTTCTGCGACTACTTCCGCCAGTGGTGGGGCAGCCAGCCGGAGTTCGGCGCCACCCGCGCCGAGCGCGACGAGACGCTGCGCACCGGCGGCTACACGGTGGTCACGTCGCTCGACCCGGGGATCCAGGCGAGCACGCTGAACCAGTCCCTGAGCGTCTACGGCTACGGCAGCGCGCGGTCGATGCCGCTGGCCGTCGTCACCCCCGGCAGCGGCCGGGTCCTCGCGATGGCCGTCAACCGCCACTACAGCCTGGCTCCCAACCCGCCCCAGCACCCGCGGTACCCGAACAGCGTCAACCAGCTCATCGCGGGCGGTGGCGGCGTCGCCGGATATCAGGCGGGCTCGACGTTCAAGATGTTCACCATGCTCGCCGCGCTCGACGCGGGCCTGCCGCTGAACACCAGGTTCAACGCACCGAGCCGGCTGGCGACCGGGTGGCCGGGCAGCGGGCCGGGCAGCTGCGGAGGCCGGTGGTGCCCCGCGAACGAGTCCCCGAGCTGGATGAACGGGGACCGGACGATGTGGAACGGCTTCGGCCGTTCGGTCAACACCTACTTCGTCTGGCTCGAGCAGCAGATCGGCGCGCGCCGCGTGGTCGAGATGGCGCAGCGGCTCGGCATCACGTTCCGCTCCGGCGCGGACGCCGCGATGGCGGCCAAGGCGGACCAGTGGGGGTCGTTCACCCTCGGCGTCGCCTCGACCACACCGCTCGACCTCGCCAACGCCTACGCCGCGGTCGCCGCCGGAGGCCTGTACTGCCAGCCGCTGCCGGTGCTGTCGATCACCGACACCAACGGCAGACCGGTCGACGCCGCCGCCCCGAAGTGCCGGCAGGTGATCAGCGCCGACGTGGCGGCCGCCGCGACCGACGCGGCCCGGTGCCCGGTCAGCCGGTCGTCGGCGTACAACAAGTGCGACGGCGGCACGGCCGAGAACGTGTCCGGCATCCTCGGCGGCCGCCCGGTCGCGGGCAAGACCGGCAGCTCCGAGTACAACTCGACGGAGACGTTCGTCGGCTTCACCCCGCAGATCGCGGCGGCCGGCATCGCGGTGAACGTGGACAACCCCAACGACCAGGTGGGCAGCGGCGTCGCCGGCTCGGTCAACGCCGCCGTCGCGCAGACCATCGCGGCCGCGCTGCGCGGCCAGCCGGTCCAGGCGTTCCAGCCACCCAGCCGGGTGCGGGCCCTGGGCCGCTGACCGCGCCGGGTCAGGCAGAATACCCGCGCAGGGCGGTCCAGTGGGCGAGCTTGGCCGTCGTCAGCGTGTAGTACCCGACGCCCAGAGCGTCCGCGGGGTCGGCGATCTTCACCGTCCTGCCGCCGTTGCTGTAGCCCACCACCGTGAGGTAGTGGCCGCCCGGGTACGAGTGCGAACCTCCCTTGTCGTCCACAGTGGAGCCGGCGATGTTGGCGACCACGGCGTAGCCGTTGGTGATCGCGTTGACGATGTCCGCCTGCATCCGGTCGATCTCCGCCTGGGTGGCCGACTGACCGGTGATGAAGTGCGACTTGTAGAAGGAGCTCTTCGTGTACGCGTTGAGCGACCGGGTGGTGTCGTCGGCGGAGTTGGTGCCGTTGACGGTCGTGCGCAGGCTCTGGGCGACCTCGGACTGGGACGGGTACAGCTCTCGCGCGGTCAGTGCGATGCGGGTCGCGGCCGGGCCGCAGAAGTAGTAGTTCTCCTGCCAGGCGAACCGGTACGCGAGCTCCTTCGCCGCCGGCGGAGCGGCCGGCGTGGTGGCGGCCGGTGTGGTGGCGGCGGGCGGGGCGGCCGTGGACGGCGCCGCACCGGCGGCCTTCGAGGGGGTGGTCGCGGCGTTGGGCGCCGCCTGCGTCCGCTGCCGGTCACGCGCGGCCGGTGCGGCACCGGACCACGACGGATCCGCGGAGGTCAGCGACTGCGCGTCGGCCATCGGCGCGGGCGCCGAGGCGTGCACGGCCACGCCGACGACCGCCGTCACCGCGAGGACCGCCGCGGCGGCCGCGATCGGCAACACGCGGGAACGTGCCGCGATCGGCAGCACGCGGGAACGTGCCGCGACGGGACTCTGGTGCCTGGGTTTGTACAGGTAGCTCACGGGTACCTCGACAGACATGCTGGATAACGGCTGCTGTTGCCGGTGCCGGACGTGATCCGGGCAGCGGGCCGGCCCGACCGGCGCGGGCCGGTGCGGTGAGGACCGGCGGCTACCGGGCCGGGCCGAGGGTCGAGGTGGTGCGACACGGGTGATACCGGGTCAATGGCTGCACGGTGGTGCTCCTTCCGGTGCCGCCTACCGGGTTAGCTGACGGGTTCGGGCGGGAAGATCGCCCTACCTCGGGGCGCAGGCCCCGCGGATTCACCCCGGTGGTGCTCGGTTCCCCGGCTCGCGTGGACGCGACTCAGCGGATCCGCCGCGGTGTCATCCGAGGTGGGTGACGGTGGGCCGGGCGGATGCGAGGACCCTACCGGGGCGGCGCAAGGGCACCGGATCCCGCCGTGCGGCTCGGCTACCGGGCGAGACGACGGCGTGGCGAACGGACCTGGTGCACACCGTGGGCGGGCCGCCGGTCGGCCGGGTGGCGCCCCCGGTGCACCTCGCCGACCGCGTCCCGGCGCTCTGCGGCCCGCCCGGTCTCCGGTCGGCTGGTCCGCACGCCTGCCAGGACCCCTGGTCAGGGCCACCCCTAAGCTCGCCGGATGCTCCCGGGCGCCGATGATGACCAGCAGCTCAACGGTGCGCAGGTGCGCGGTCCCCGCCACCTCCGCCGCTCCCGCCGGGGGCGGCACGCGACCCGCTTCCGGCTGCGCGCACCCGTGCCGGCGCAGCTGCGCCGGCACGCCGTCGCCGTCGCCGCCGTCGCGGCGGTCGCCCTGTCCGCGACGCTGTCGTCGTCGACCGGGCCGGTCGCCGCGCCGGTGAACGGGGTGGCGCTCGCCGTCGACGACGGACGGTCGGCGGCCGACGCGCCCGCCTCGCGCAGCCGCGCCCGGAAACCCGCCGACGGCGCGGATGCCGCCCCGGCACCGACGACGGCCGCCCCGACGACGGCCGCCAAGCCGCCGGCGTCGCCGTCGCCGGCCGGGCAACCCGCGTCGCCCTCGCCGACCGTGCACGCGCCCGTCGGCGGGCTGACCCAGGCCGAGATGAACAACGCCGTCGCGATCATCGAGGTTGCCCGGCAGCTGAACCTGCCGCGCCGCGCGGCCGTCGTGGGGATCGCCACCGCGCTGCAGGAGAGCCACCTGCGAAACCTCGCGAACCCGAACCTGCCGCAGTCGCTGCAGCATCCCAACGAGGGCGTCGGGTACGACTACGACTCGGTCGGCCTGTTCCAGCAGCGGCCGAGCTGGGGTTCGGTCGACCAGCTGATGGACGCGCGCGAGTCCGCGCGCAGGTTCTTCGCGGCGCTGGCCCGGATCCAGGGCTGGGAGCAGCAGGCCGTCACCGTCGCGGCGCAGCTGGTGCAGCGCTCGGCGTTCCCGGACGCCTATGCGAAGTGGGAAGGGCTCGCCCAGCAGATCGCGGACGCCGTCGGGTAGGGACCGCCTCGCGCGGTCCCGGGTCCTCCGCGATGTCACCCACTTCCCGGCCCGGCCTCGCACGGACGGGCACGACGATGCCCCCATGTCCATGCACAGGCAGAGAACATGAGACGGCCCGGCCGGACGGCCGTTGCGCTGGTCGCGCTCGCGTTGGGAGCGCAACTGGGCCTATCGGCGTGCCACAGTTCGAAGAAGCACACGGCGGCGAAGTGGACCGCTCCCGCGCCGCCGGTGGTCGCGCTGGCCGTCAGCCCGGCGGCGGGTGAGTCGGGGGTGCCGATCAGCACCGAGATCGGCACGAAGGTGAGCGACGGGAAGGTCACCGAGGTCGCCCTGACCGACGCGGCGGGCCAGCGGGTCGCCGGCGAGCTGCGCGACGACGGGTCCTCATGGGTGCCTGCCACCGCGCTGCGCTACGGCACGGCCTACACCGCGAAGGTCACCGCGGCCGGCACCGACAACAAGCCGGTGACCCGGGAGACGGCCTTCACCACGGCGGCGAAGCCCAGCGGCCCGGTCGTCACGTCCGACCTGATGCTGACCAACGGCGGGACCTACGGCGTCGGCATGCCGATCGTCGTGCAGTTCGGCTCCGACGTCCCGCAGGAGTCACGCGCCGCGGTGCAGCAGCGTCTGTTCGTGAAGAGCGATCCGCCGCAGGCCGGTGCGTGGCACTGGTTCGGCGGCCGGCAGGTGATGTACCGGCCGGAGCAGTACTGGCAGCCGGGCACGAAGATCACCGCCCGCAAGGCACTCAACGGCGTGCGGATCGGCGCCGGCCACGCCGACGAGGACTTCGCCGCGACGGTCACCATCGGCCGGAAGCTGACCATCGACATCGACAACGCCACGAAACAGCTGAACGTCTACCAGAACGACGCGCTCGTGCGGAGCATGCCGGTGAGCCTCGGCAAGCCGTCGACGCCGACGTCGAGCGGCGTCACCGTGGTCATGTCGCGGGAGGCCTCGACGGTGTTCCGCACCCCGGAGTACACCGTCGCGGTGCAGTACGCCATGCGGCTGACGTGGGGCGGCCAGTACATCCACGCCGCGCCGTGGTCGGTGGGCGACCAGGGGAGACGCAACGTCTCCCACGGCTGCACCAACGTCTCGACCGCGAACGCGAAGTGGCTGTACGAGCAGACACTCGTCGGCGACCCGGTCACCACGCGCAACACCGGGGTCCCGCTGGATCCCGGTGACGGCTGGACCGCATGGGACCTGTCCTGGGCCGACTACAAGACCTGACGCGCCGGCCCGGCGAGGCTGTTTCCCGCCGGGCACCCGAACCAGCGAACCCGAACCAGCGAACCCGAACCAGCGAACCCGAACCAGCGAACCCGAACCAGCGAACCCGACCAAGGAACTCCGACCAGGGAAATCCGACCAAGGAGTTCGATCCAGAGAGGAAGGACCATGGAAGTCATCCGCGCCTCGAGCCGGGGCCGGCCGGCCCCGCAAGAGTGCTACTCCGGCGTCGTGTGGATCGACCGGGACGTCACCGGTCTGGAAGCGTCCCACCTGCGGGCGTTCCACGCGCAGTTCAGTCCCGGTGCCCGGACGGCCTGGCACCGCTGCCCGTACGAACGGATCCTGACCGTCCTGCACGGCGTGGGCCGGGTGCGGCGCCGGGGCGGCCCGGTCCACGAGGTGCGCGCCGGGGACACCGTCGTCGTCGCGGCCGGTGAGTGGCACTGGCACGGCGCGGCACCGAACACGCCCATGGCCGTGGTGTCGGCACACGAGACCGGACCGGACGGCACCGGCACGGACGGCACCGGCACCGGCACGCAGTGGGGCGAGCAGGTGACCGACGCCGAGTACCGGCTGCCACCGATCACCGCGATGATCCGCCAGCCGGACCGGGACCGGGTCCCGCAGCGCGAGGCGTGCTGGTAGCGCTTCCCGGTTCCGGTGCCGTCCCGCGGCTGTCACGGCCGCGGGGTCCGGGCCCTGGCGGTGTGCCGGCGGTACGCGCTCACGGTCGGGTCGCCGGTCAGCCAGAACCGCCACGGGATGTCGTGCGCGCCGGTGACCCCGACCCGCGGGCCGGCGGAGACGACGGCCGCCGGGGCCGGCGTGGGCGGTCGCAGCAGGGGCGGGTCGCCGAGCAGGTACGTGCCGTAGAACCCACGGTCGATGGCGAGCGCGGCGCACAGCCGGGCCGGCCCGCGGGCCAGCTCCACGTCCGTGCGGGCGGCCGGGCGGCGGGCCCGGGCGGTGGGCAGGCCGTCGACGATCTCGCCGGCGCGCAGGAGCACGGCCGAGGCGACGCCGTCGACGCCGGTGACGACGTTGACGCAGTAGTACATGCCATAGGTGAAGTAGACGTACGCGTAGCCGGCCGGGCCGAACATGACGGCGTTGCGCGGGGTGCGGCCGCGGTGGGCGTGCGAGGCGGGGTCCTCGCCGGTGCCGGAGTACGCCTCGACCTCGGTGAGGCGGACCGTCACCCCGTTGGCGGTGAGGGTGCAGCCGAGCAGGGCCCGCGCGGCGACGTCGACGGGGCCGGTGAGGTCGAGGGTCATCCGGTGATCCGGCCGATCCGCAGGACGAGCGCGTCGACGGCCTCGTCGAACGGCGGCCACGGGAAGCCGGGCACGAACTGGCGCATCATGACCGCGCCGTGCAGCGACGTCCACAGGGTGGTCGCGTCGACGAACGGGTCGGTGCTGTCGGAGCGGCCGGCGGCGACGCAGTTCGCGAGCCCGTCGACGAGCACCTCGAAGGCCTGCAGGCGGCTGCGCCACCGGGGCGGCACGTCCTCCATCCGCAGTGGCAGCTTCAGCTCGGGGCGGCCCTCGCGGAGGCGGCCGAAGAGGACCCGGTAGCGGGCGGGCTCCCGCTGGGCGAAGTCGACGTAGGCGTGGCAGCCGGCCAGCAGCGACGCGACCGGGTCGTCCTGCCGGGTGCCGGTGGTGCTCAGGATCAGCTGGCGGAGCCGCTCGAACGCGATGTCGAGGACGGCCTCGACGATGGCGTCGCGGTCGGCGAAGTGCGCGTAGATCGACGGGGCGGCGATGCCGGCCTCGCGGGCGACGGACCGCAGGGTGATCGCGGCCTCGTCGCCCTCGCGTTCCAGGATGCGTTCCGCCGCGGCGACGATCTCGTCACGCAGGAGGCCGCCCTCGCCCCTGCGGTTGCGAGTGCGGCCTCCCGAGGTGCTCATCGGTCCATCATGCCGGTTGCGGGACGAGGACCGGCACGGCGGGAACCGGTGCGGCGGGCCGGATGACCGCCACCGCCAGGGCCATCAGGAGCGCGATCCCGGCCGCGACGAGGGCACCACGGTCCATCGCGGCGGTGAACGCGGCGTCGGCGGCGGACAGGACGCGCTGCGCGTCGGCCGGCGGCAGGGCGGCCGCGGCGGCGTGCGCGGCCGGCAGGTCGGCGTCCGGCAGGACGAGCGCCGGGTCGCCGCGGTACGCCGAGGAGACCACGGTGCCGAGGACCGCGATGCCCAGGACGCCGCCGAGCTCCCGGATGACGCTGTTGAGCGCGCCGGCCATGGAGCTGTACTCGGCCGGGACGGAGCCGCTGATCTGCAGGCTGGCCGGGGCCATCATCATGCCCATGCCGAGGCCGATGATCCCGGTGCCGAACGCGACCTGCCAGAAGGCGGTGTGCACCGCCGTGGTGGACAGCGACAGCAGGCCGACGACCGCGAGGGACAGGCCGAGGACGAGGGTCCAGCGCACCCCGAGCCGCTTGGACAGCAGCGCCGAGGTCGCCGACGTGGTCGCCATGGCGACGGCGAACGGCATCGCGCCGAGCCCGGCGACGAGCGGGCTGTAGCCGTGCACCAGCTGCAGGTACTGCGACAGCTCGAACAGCGTGCCGAACAGGACGAAGAACACCACGGCGAGGGACAGGGCGGCGAGCAGGAAGGTCCGGTTGGCGAACAGGTCCAGGCGCACCAGCGGCGACGAGGTCCGCAACTGCCAGATCACGAAAAAGACGGACAAAAACGCTGCAACGGCCAACTCCCCGAAGCCGAAGATCGAGGTCCAGCCCCGCGACGGCGCCTGGATCACGAAGTCCACCAGCAAGGCCACCGCGGCGGTGGACAACACAGCCCCGAGCACGTCCAGCCGCCCGGTGCGCACCGCGGGCACCGCCGGTACCAGACGGAAAACGGCGACCAGAGCAGCAGCGACGAGCGGCACGTTGATCCAGAAGGCGCTGCTCCACGAGTAGTGCTCCAGCAGCGCCCCGCCGGTCACCGGCCCGATGAGCACGCCGACGCCGGCCGCCGCCGACCAGGCCGCGAACGCCTTCGGCCGCTCCGCGGGGGTGAAGATGCGGGTGATGATCGCGAGGGTCGCCGGCATGACGAACGCGGCGCCGAGCCCCATCACCGCCCGCCACGCGATCAGTTGCCCAGGCGAGTCGGACAGCGCCGCGATCGCGGACCCGCCGCCGAAGACGACCAGGCCGCCGATGAGCGCCCGGCGCGAGCCGAGCCGGGCGCCGAGGCTGCCGGCGAGGATCAGCGCCGAGGCGAAGACGAGGGTGTACGCGTCGGTGATCCACTGCAGGTCCGACGTGGTGGCGTGCAGCCCGTGCGCCAGGGACGGCAGGGCGGTGTTCAGCACGGAGTTGTCGAGGGTGACGGCGACGAGGGTGAGGCTGAGCACCGCGAGCGCGGCCCACCGGCGCGGATGTTCGGACATTGCAGGCACCCCTTAGGGACGTGTGTTTACGCCCGTAAGGTTAACCACGTCAGCTAACGCCTGTAAAGTTACTTGAACGGGATCCAGGACGTGGCGGTCGTCACCTCCGCCAGAACGTCCGGAATGGGCGTGACGCCGATCCCCGGGCCGGCCGGCACCGCCACATGGCCCGCCTCCAGAACGAACGGCGCGGTGATGTCGCGGGCGTAGTAGCGGTCCGAGGCGGACGTGTCGCCGGGCAGCGTGAACCCGGGCAGCGCGGCGAGGGTCACGTTCGCGGCCCGGCCGAGCCCGGTCTCCAGCATCCCGCCCGCCCACACCGCGACCCCGTTGGCGACGCACACGTCGTGCACCCGCCGCGCCTCCAGGTAGCCGCCGACCCGGCCGGGCTTGATGTTGACGATCGAGCACGCGCCGAGCGCGATGGCGTCCGCGGCGGCGCGGGCGCTGACGATCGACTCGTCCAGGCAGATCGGCGTGCGGACCAGCCGCGCCAGGGCCGCGTGCCCGCGCACGTCGTCCTCCGGCAGCGGCTGCTCGATGAGCAGCAGGTCGAACGGGTCGAGCCGGGCGAGCTGCCGCGCGTCGCCGAGGGTGTACGCGGTGTTCGCGTCCACCTGCAGCAGCACCGCGTCACCGAACCGTTCCCGGACCGCGCGGACCGGTTCGACGTCCCAGCCCGGCTCGATCTTGAGCTTGATCCGCAGATATCCGGCGTCGAGATACCCGGCGACCGCGTCCAGCAGCGCCGGGACCGAGTCCATGATGCCGACCGAGACCCCTGCCGGCACCCGGTCGCGGACCGCGCCGAGGAACCCGCCCAGCGGCGTGCCGGCCGCCCGCAGCACCGCGTCGAGCACCGCCGTCTGCACCGCCGCCTTCGCCATCGGGTGCCCCTTGAACGGCGCGAACAGCGCCTCGGCCGACCAGGCGTCCACGTCGCGGCCCGCGAGGGCGGGCGCGAGGAACCGGCGGATCACCTCGGCCGCGCCGTCGACGTACTCCGAGGAGTACAGCGGCGCCCCCATCGCCACGCACTCGCCCCAGCCCTCGGCGTCCGCGCCGACCGCCCGCACCAGCAGCACGTCCCGCTCCCGTTCGGTCCCGAACGAGGTGCGGAACGGCGCGACCAGCGGCATCGCGATCCGCCGCAACTCCAACCCTGCCAACCGCATCTACGCTTCCTCCAGCACATAGAACCCGTCGCGGGAGACGCCCGCGACCCGCCATCCGGCCGCCAGCCGGCCGACCATCGCCGCGCGCACCGCCAGGCGCCACGCCGTCGCCGCCGCCGGATCGCGCCGCCGCAGGTCCTCCACGTCGGTGGGCACTGCCACGAGCAACCGCGGCGTCGGTACGGCGGCAGCGCCGGCACCGCCGGGCCCGGCGACCGGTGCGCCGTCCGTGGTGCGGTCGAGGAGCTTCGGCGTACCCGCCAGATCCACGACGACCTGATCGCCGTGGGCGGCGGCGACGGCCTCGGGGGAGGCCAGCCGCCACACGAGCAGCAGCCGGTCGCTGAGGTCGCCGCTGTTGATGCCGTCGGCCATCGCGCCGTAGAACTCCGGCAGGTAGCGCACCGCCTGCCCGCCGAGCTTGCCCAGGTTGAAGTACGCGTTGCGCAGGACGAGCGGGTCGTAGGTCCAGCGCACCTCCGGCACGTCCCGGGCCAGGGTCCAGGCCCGCTGGTGCTGTTTCAGCGCGAACCCGACGCCCCGGCCGAGGCCGCCGGGCTCGACCCCGGCGACGAACGAGTGCAGGTGCGGGGTGCCGGTCTCGTCCCGGCCGAAGAAGCCGACGGCCGCCCCGACCAGCCGGCCGGCCCGCAGCGCCCCGGCGACGTAGTTGCCCGAGTGCGCATACGTCCGCAGCAGCCCCGGTGCCGCGATCTCGGCCGGGTGGTCGGCCCGCCACACCCGTTGCAGCAGCAGCGACGTGTCCTCGAACGCGGCCGCGTCCCCGGCGTCGGCGACCTCGATCACCTCGACCCCGGCCCGCTCCCCCGCCGCCCGGGCGCACGCCCACGCGTCCGCCACCAGGGAGTTCACGGCTCGCGGCCGATCGCGTCCACCAGCCCGGCGACGAGCGCGGCCCGGTCCGGCATGCTGGCCAGGTCGGACCACTCCCCCTCGGCGTGCGCGTTGCCGCCGATGACACCGAGGCCGTCGAGGGTCGGCACGCCGATCCCGGCGGTGAGGTTGCCGTCGGAGCCGCCGCCGACCGCCTCGCCCACCAGCGGCGGCAGCCCGAGCTCCAGGCCCACCCGCTGGGCGAGGGCGAACATCGCCGCCGACGCCGACGCGGGCATCGCCGGCCGGGACGGGCCGAGCTCCACCAGCAGCTCCGCGCCCGGCAGCACCGGGCGCAGGCCGCGCAGCGCCGCGTCGACCCGGGCCAGCTCCGCCGGGTCGAACGCCCGCGCGTCGACGCTGAGCCGCGCGCCCGCCGGCACGGTGTTGCTGGTCGTGCCGGCGCTCGAGTCGGTCGGGGTCACGGTCGTGTCCGGCGGGGCGCCGAGCGCCGCGATCCGCAGCACCTGGTGCGCCAGCTCGATCCCGGCGTTGATCCCGAGGTGCGGGGCGACCCCGGCGTGCGACGCCCGGCCGGTGACCCGCAGCGAGTAGTGCGCGATGCCCTTCCGGGCGATCTTCAGCCGCCCCCCGGCGCTGCCCTCCAGGATCAGCGCGCCGGCCGCGCCGGCCGCGGTGTCCTCGATGAGCGCCTGCGACGTCGGCGAGCCGATCTCCTCGTCGGAATTGCACACCACGGCGACCCCGTCGAGGTCCGACCGGGCCGCCAGGTCCGCCAGCGCGTGGAACAGCACGACCAGGCCGCCCTTCATGTCGACCACGCCGGGTCCGGTGCACCGGTCGCCGTCGATCGCGAACGGCCACCGGGCCAGGGTGCCCAGCGGCCACACCGTGTCGAAGTGCCCGACCAGCACGACCCGGACCGGCCCGCCGCCGAAGCGCCACCGCAGGTGCGGCCGGTCCGCGACGACGACCCGCTCCGGCGCCAGCCCGGTGCACCGCTTGCCGAGCTCGGCGACGACGTCGGCGCACCTGGCCAGGGCGTCGAGGTCGGCCGACGGCGACTCGACGGCGACGAGCCCGGCAAGGTCCTCACGCATGACGGGCGCGGCGGCCCGGAGTTGCTCCAACGCGCTCATCGGTCCAACCTATCCGGATCATCCGCCGCGCACCCCCGGTGCGGGATCCCCCGCCACCGGTGCCGGTCCGCCGTCGATGCGGACCGATGGTGCCCGCGGCCGGTTGCGTCGCCGAGAGTCGGACACCCGGCGGCGCACGGGCCGATCCGTCGATAGATTCGGCGCAATCAATCTACCGTTGGGGGGCGGTCGGCTTGCGGGTGAGGCTTCTCGGTCCGGTCGACGTGCTGGTCGGCGGCGCCGCGCGCCCGGTGCGGGGGCAGCGGCGCAAGGCGGTCCTCGCAATCCTCGGCCTGCACCCGGGCGAGGCCGTCAGCACCGGCCGCCTCGTCGACCTGGTGTGGGGCGACGCCGCCCCGCCGAACGCGGTCAACGCGTTGCAGAGCCACGTGTCATACCTGCGGCGCACCCTCGACGACAAGGCCGCCGTCACCGCCCGCCCACCGGGCTACCTGCTCGACACGGGCACTGACGGCACCGACGTCGCGGTCGCCGAACGGCTCATCGCCGCGGGCCTGCACGCCGCCGGTCCCGCCACCCGCGCCCGGCACCTGCAGGCCGCGCTGGAGCTGTGGCGGGGCGCGCCCCTGGCCGACGCCGGCGGGCTGCCGTGGCTCGACGAGCAGGCCGAGCGCCTCGGCCAGCTGTGGCTGCGCGGGCGGCGCGCCCTGATCGAGGCCCGGCTCGACCTCGGCCAGCACGCGGACCTGCTGCCCGACCTGGAGCAGCTGACCCGGGAGCACCCGTTCGACGAGCAGTTGCACGGGCAGCTGATCCTGGCCCTGTACCGGCTGGGCCGCCAGGCCGACGCCCTCGCCGCGTTCCGGCGGCTGCGCCGCACGCTGCACGACGACCTCGGCATCGAACCCGGCGCGGCAGTGCGGGACCTCGAGTCCGCGATCCTGCGCCAGGACCCGGACCTGGACGCCCCGCCCGCCGCCGACGGGCCCCTCGAACCGGCCGGCGCGGCCCCCGCCGCCGGCCCGGTGCCGGCGCAGCTGCCGCTGACCGTGCCCACCTTCGCGGGGCGGGCCGGGGAACTCGCCGACCTCGACCAGCTGCTCACCGGCGAGCGCGAGGTCGCGGTCGCCGCCGTCACCGGCACCGCCGGCGTCGGCAAGTCCGCGCTCGTCGTGCACTGGGCACACCGCGCCGCCGGGCAGTTCCCCGACGGGCAGCTGTACGTCAACCTGCGCGGCTTCGACCCCGGTGGCCGCCCCGTCGAGGTGTCCGACGCCCTGCGCGGCTTCCTCGACGCGTTCGGCGTCGCCGCCGCCAGGGTCCCCGCCGACGTCGCCGCGCAGGCCGCGCTGCTGCGCAGCCTCCTGGCCGGCCGGCGGGTCCTCATCGTGCTCGACAACGCCCGCGACGCCGGGCAGGTCCGCCCGCTGCTGCCCGGCGCGCCCGGCTGCCTCACCGTCGTCACCAGCCGCGACGCGCTCGGCTCGCTCGTCGCGCTCGAGGGCGCGCTGCCCGTCACCGTCGGCCTGCTCAGCGACGGCGAGGCCGGCGACCTGCTGATCCGCCGCCTCGGTGCGGCCCGGGTCGCCGCCGAACCGGCCGCCGTCGCCGAGATCGTGACCCGCTGCGCGCGGCTGCCCCTCGCCCTGGCCGTCGTCGCCGGCCGCGCCGCGACCCGCCCCGAGCTGCCCCTGGCGGACCTCGCCGGGTCCCTGCGCGCCGCCGGCACCCTCGACGCGATCGCCGGCGACGACCCGGTCAGCGACCCGCGGGCGGTGTTCTCCTGGTCCTACCGGGCGCTGCGGCCGGCCGCCGCGGAGCTGCTGCGCCGCCTCAGCCTCGCCCCCGGCCCCGACCTCGGCGCCGACGCGATCGCCAGCCTCGCCGGCGGGCCCGCCGCGGCGGCCGGCGCTTCCAGGGGCCGTATCGAAGTGGATGGCCGGGCTGCGGCGGACTCAGACGCCTCGCCCAGGCCGGCCCGGCGCGCTGCGCCAGACCGGCCCGGCCCAGGCGCTGGACCCACGCCGGTCACACCTGGACACAACACCGGTAACCAGGCGCGCCCGGCGCGGCCCGACCACTCGCCCGGGCCGGCCCGGCGCGCTGCGCCGGACCGGCCCGGCCCAGGCGCTGCGCCTCGCCTCGCTCCAGCCCCCACCTCGATGCAGCCCCTGGCCGAGCTGCTGCGCGCCAACCTCGTCGCCGAGCCCGCCCCCGGCCGGTTCTGCCTGCACGACCTGCTGCACGCGTACGCCGCCGAACAGGCCGCCGTCCACGACGCCGCACCCGGCTACCGGCTCGCCGTCCACCGGCTGCTCGACCACTACCTGCACACCGCCGACGCCGCCGCGCGGCTGCTCGACCCGACCCGCACCGGCGAGCCGCTCACCGGCCCGCAGCCCGGCACCGTCGTCTCCCGCCTCGCCACCCGCGACGAGGCCCTCGCCTGGTTCGACACCGAACGCCGCCCGCTGCTGTCCGCCGTGCACCTCGCCGCGGAGGCCGGCCTCGACGCGCACACCTGGCAGCTCGCCGACGCGACGACCACGTACCTCGACCGCCGCGGCCGCTGGCACGACCTCACCGCCACCCAGGAGGCGGCGCTGCGGGCCCGCCGCCGCGCCGGCGACCGGGCCGGCCTCGGCGACGCCGCGTGCGCGCTCGGCCGCACGTACGCCCGCATCGGCCGCCACGAGGACGCCGAACACCACCTCGGCGCCGCGATGTGGATCCACGAACAGTTCGGTGACGCGGCCGGCCTGGCCCGGGCCGGTCACCACCTCGGCTGGCTCGCCCACGACCTGCGCCGCTACCCCGAGGCCCTCGCCCTCACCGGCCGCGCCCTGCGGCTCTTCGACCGGCTCGGCGACCGGCTCTGGCGGGCCCGGGCCCTCAACGCCACCGGCTGGATCCACGGCCGCCTCGGCGAGCACCGCGAGGCCCTGCAACGCTGCCGCGAGGCGCTCACCGAGACGATCGCGCTCGACGACCGGCACGGCGAGGCCGGCGCCTGGGACGCCGTCGGGCACGCCCACCAGCACCTCGGCGACCCGCGCCAGGCGATCGCCTGCTACGGCCACGCGCTGCGGGCGTATCGCGAGCTCGGCGACTGCTCCGGCGAGGCCGGCGTCCTGGCCCACCTCGCCGACGCCCACGACGCCGCCGCCGACCCGGTCACCGCCGCCGACCACCGCCGCCGCGCCCGCTCGATCCTCGCCGCCCTCAACCCGGCCCCCTGACCGTCAGGTCGTCAGGGGGTGGCGCGGCGCAGCGCGGTCCAGGAGAGCAGGGCCAGCAGCCCGGCCACGACCGACGGCCAGCCGGCGACCAGCGGCAGCGCGCCCTGGTCGGCGAGCCACGCGCCGACCGCGGGCCAGCGCCCGTACTTCGTGACCAGCCCCGCGGTGCCGCCGAGGACGATCACGACGGCGCAGATCGCGCCGAAGACGCCGTTGGTGTGCCAGCGCACGTAGACGGTGCCGAGGGCGATCCCGATGACGCTCATCAGCAGCATCGGCACGGCGTAGATCAGCAGCTGGGCCGGCACCCCGTACCCGTCGATCAGGCCCAGGCCGAAGAACCGCAGCCGCAGCCCCCAGCCGTCGGTGGCGTTCTCCACGGCCTGCAGGACGACCAGCAGCACGGCGTAGATCGCGGTCTGGGCGAGGGTGAACAGGCCGAGCGCGGTGGCGAACTCGCGCCGGGTGACGCTCATGCCGAGGGCGAACGGGAACTGCTGGGCCACCGCGACGGCGCCGAAGGCCAGGCCGGTGATGTAGACGCTGGCCAGGCCGCCGGTGACCGGACGGTCGCCGATCTCGTCGCCCATCGAGCCGAAGACGAGCAGGTTGACGGCGAAGGCGATGCCGAGGACCACGAGGGGCCAGAGCAGCCCGTCGCGGCGGCCCGCCGCCTGCAGGCGGGTGACGGCGAAGACGCGGTTCATGAGACGGCCTCCCGGGCGGTGATGCGGACGACGAGCTGCTGCAACGAGACGGGCTCCAGCTGGACGCCGGCCTCGCGGGCCCGGCCGGCGGGGACGTCGCCCCGCACGGTGGCGCGGGTGAGCGGGCCGAGGTGCTCGCGGTGCAGCTCGTCGGCGTTGACGGTGAGCTGGTCGACGGCCGACGCCGGGCCGGTGAGGGTGACGACCTGGCCGCGCAGCGCGTCGGCGGCCTCGTCCAGGACGAGCCGGCCGCGTTCGATGAGCAGCACGTGCTCGATGAGGTCGCTGACCTCGTCGATGAGGTGGGTGGAGAGCACGACGGTGCGCGGGAACTCGGCGTAGTCGGCGAGGAGCCGGTCGTAGAACAGCCGGCGGGACGTGGCGTCCAGGCCCAGGTACGGCTCGTCGAAGAACGTCAGCGGGGCGCGGGAGGCGAGCCCGACGATGACGCCGAGCGCGGACAGCATGCCGCGGGACAGCTTCTTCACCGGCCGGCCCACCGGCAGCTCGAAGTCGGCGACGAGCGAGCGGGCGAAGGCCTCGTCCCACGCGGGGAACAGCAGCCGGCCGGCGAGCAGGACGTGGCGGACCCGGAACGTGTCCGGGTAGCGCTGGCTCTCCTTGACGAACGCGACCTGCTTGAGCACATCGCTGTTCTCGACGGGGTCGGCGCCGAAGACGCGGATGGTGCCGCCGGTGGCGAACTGCTGCCCGGTGAGCAGCTGCATGAGGGTGGTCTTGCCGGCACCGTTGCGGCCGAGCAGGCCGTAGATGCCGTTGCGCCGCAGCTCGAAGCTGACGCCGTCGAGCGCGGCCACGGATCGGTAGTGCTTCGACACGTCCTGCACGGAAACGACCGGGGTCATCGCTGCTCCTTGTTGGCGCCGAGGTAGCGGTCGATCATCATCTTGAGCTCGGCCGGGTGGATGCCGAGCTTGGCCGCCTCGGCCAGCAGCGGCTGCAGGTACTGCTCGCCGAACTGGTCCTTGCGGCGCTGCCGGAGCTTGGCCTGCGCGCCGGGGGAGACGAACATGCCGATGCCTCGCTTCTTGTAGAGCACACCGTCGTCGACGAGCTGGTTGACGCCCTTGGCCGCGGTGGCGGGGTTGATCCGGTGGAAGGCCGCGAGCTCGTTCGTCGACGGGACCTGCGCCTCCTCGGGCAGCGATCCGTCGATGATCGACGTCTCGAGCTGCGCGGCGATCTGCAGGAAGATCGGCCGTCCGTCATCCATCGGCGTGGTTCGTCGGTTCATTACTCATGTAATGAACCATGCAACCTCGCCGGGTGCGTGTCAACGGGTAGCGTCGAGGTGTGCAGAAGATGGCGTGGCTGGCCGTGCGCGACCGGGATCCGGCGGCGGCGCTCGGGCTCACCGAGCTCGGCGAGGTCGACTGGCGCTCCGGCGTCGACCTGGCGTATTTCACCGACGACCGGGTGATCGTGACCCCGCAGCTCGACGGTTGGATCCTGGTCCTGGGCATGGCGCTGCTGAAGGACCGGCCGGACGTGACGGGGCTGTCCGCGACCCTCGGCACGGAGGTGCAGTTCTTCTCGTCACATCGGGGGCTGCAGGTGTACCGGTGGCAGCGCGCCCGCGAAGGTGACCTGCTGCGCTCGTTCGCCTCGGCCGAGGGCGAGATCGACGAGGTGGGCGAGGCGTCGGACCTGGAGCGGTCCTTCGGCGAGCTCGTCGACGACGGCGACGTTCACCGGGTCGCGGCGCGGTGGAGCGTCGACCCGGGCACGGTGAACGTCCCGGTGCGGGTGTTCAGCACCGGGACGGTCCGTCAGGACGGGCGGTAGCGGGCGGTCAGCTGCCGCCGCGCCGGCCGCGGCTGCGCCACGAGAACGGGCCGGGCAGGTCGTAGCGGTGCGCCCTGGTCTTCGAGTTCCACGACCACTTGCCGATCTTCAGGCCCCAGGAGGACAGGCCCTTCGGGGTGAAGTTCAGCACCAGTGGGCCGAAGCGCATCGCCTTGCGGAACAGGATCGGCACGGGTCCTCCTCGGGGGGTGTGCCATCCAGGATGAACCATGCGCGCCAGGGCCCGGGTTGAGGGGTCCGTCTACGTTGGACGTATGGCACAACAGGTGAAATACGACCGGCGCGAGCAGTACGAGCAGATCGTGTCCGGGCTCCTGCCCGGCGAGACCATCATCGCCGTCTACGACGCGGTCGGCATCGGCACCGGGTTCATCGGCCTCACCGACCGCCGGGTGATCCTGCAGGACAAGTCGTTCGTCGGCAAGCGCCTCGCCCTCACGTCGATCCCCTACGCCAAGGTCACCGCGGTCTCCATCGTGAGCAACAAGTCCTGGGCCGGCAGCTTCTTCAGCAGCGGCAACATCGCCGTGCACGTCGGCGCCCACATCTTCGAGATCGAGGTCCGCGGGGTCGAGAAGACCCAGCACATCCACAACGTGATCCTGCACTACGCGACCGGGCACTGACGGCCCGCCCGGTCAGGGGATCAGGACGATCTTGCCGGTGGTGTGGCCGAGCTCACCGTAGCGGTGCGCCTCCGCGACCAGGTCGAGCGGGAAGACCCGGTCGACGTGGACGGTGAGCCGGCCGTCGAGGACGAGGGCGGTCAGATGCTCCAGACCGGCCCGGTCGGGCTCGGCGAGCAGGAACACGCCGCCGGCCTCGGTGACCGCGTCGGCGTCGACGCCGTTGAGCGCGATGAGCGCCCCATCCGGGGCCAGGGCCGCCGCGAGGGCCGGGATCTGCCCGGCGACGGTGGCGACGGCCACGTCGACGTCCTTCACCCCTCCGAACACGACTGCCGGGCCACCGGCGCGGTGGTCGTGGACCTCGTCGGCGCCGAGGGACCGCACGAAGTCGTGTTTCGGGGCTGACGCCGTGCCGATGACATACGCGCCGCGGCACTTCGCGATCTGGACCGCGAGATGCCCGACACCACCGGCCGCCGCCGGGATCAGCACGCGCTGCCCCGCAAGGACCCCGGCGGTCTCGACCAGGACCTGCCAGGCGGTGAGGCCGGCGAGGGCGAGCCCACCGGCCTGCTCGTGGCTCAGGTTCGGCGGTTTGAGGGCGAACTGCCGGGCGGGTCCGGTGACGTACTCGGCGTAGGCGGCCGCCTCACCGGGGAAGCGGGGCATGCCGAACACCTCGTCGCCGACGGCGAACCGGGTGACACCGGTGCCGGTGGCGGCGACGACGCCGGACAGCTCCCAGCCGACCGTGAACGGCGGGACGCCCAGGACGCCGCCGCCGGTGCGGACCTTCCAGTCGACCGGGTTGACGCCCGCGGCGCGCATCTCGACCAGGATCTCCGTCGGGCCGGGCACCGGGATCTCGGCCTCGACGATCCGCAGCACCGACGCGTCACCGAGGACGTCCTGTGTCACACGTCGCATCATTCGGACGGTAGCACCGACTCCGCGGACCAGGTCCGCCACCGGTCGAGCTTGTCGGCGGCGACGGCGAGCTGGTCGGACACCGGCCCGGGACCGGTGGAACCCGGGGTGGTGCGCGCGGCGAGGGCGCCGGGGACGGAGAACACGGACCGGACGTCCGGGGTCAGGTGCGGGCTGACGGCGTGCAGGTCCTCGTCGGAGACCTCGTCGAGGCCGACGTCGCGGGCCGCGGCGATGACGACGAGCTTGCCGGTGATCTCGTGCGCGTCGCGGAACGCCACACCCTGCCGGACCAGCCACTCGGCGACCTCGGTCGCGAGGGTGTAGCCGACCGGTGCCTGCTCGGCGAGCCGGTCGACCCGGACCGTCATCGTGGAGATCATGCCGGCCAGGGCCGGCAGCACCAGCTCGAGCGTGTCGACCGCGTCGAAGACGGGTTCCTTGTCCTCCTGCAGGTCCCGGTCGTACGCCAGGGGCAGGCCCTTCAGCATCGCCAGGACACCGGCGACGTGACCGATGAGCCGGCCGGACTTGCCGCGGGCGAGCTCGGCGATGTCGGGGTTCTTCTTCTGCGGCATGATCGACGACCCGGTCGCGAACGCGTCGTCGAGCTGCACCCAGCCGAACGCCGGGGTCGTCCACAGCACGACCTCCTCACCGAGGCGCGACAGGTGCACGCCGGTGAGGGCCGCGATGAACAGGAACTCCGCGACGAAGTCCCGGTCGGAAACGGCGTCGATGGAGTTCGCCGCGGCCGAGCTGAAGCCGAGCTCCTTCGCCACCTGCGTCGGGTCGAGCGGCAGCGACGACCCGGCGAGCGCACCGGCGCCGAGCGGGCTCACCGCGGCCCGCACGTCCCAGTCCCGCAGCCGGTCCAGGTCCCGCAGCAGCGCCTGCACGTGGGCGAGCAGCTGGTGGCCGAACGCGATCGGCTGCGCCGGCTGCAGGTGCGTGAACCCCGGCGCGGGCGTGTCGACGTGCCGGGCGGACTGCTCGACGAGCGCGTCGGCGAGCTCCACGATCCGGGCGGCCACCCCGCGGGCGTGGTCGCGCAGGTACAGCCGCAGGTCGGTGGCGACCTGGTCGTTGCGGGACCGGCCGGCGCGCAGCTTCCCGCCGAGGGCGCCGAGCCGCTCCAGCAGCCCCCGCTCCAGGGCGGTGTGCACGTCCTCGTCGTCGACGGTCGGCCGGAAGTCCCCGGCGGCGCAGGCCGACTCGAGGTCGTCGAGGGCGGCCAGCATCCGGCCGAGCTCGTCGGCGTCGAGCAGGCCGGCCCGGGCCAGGACCCGCGCGTGTGCCCGTGACCCGGCCAGATCGTACGGCGCCAACCGCCAGTCGAACTGCACGCTCACCGACAACCGGGCGAGCGCCTCGGCGGGACCGCCGGCGAAGCGGCCGCCCCAGAGGCGGGTCGGGGACTCAGAAGACGAAGTTGCCACGCGACGATCCTTCCATAGCGCAAGATCGCGTCACTTTGACGGGCCTTCGAGGTGCGCCCAGTCGGTGAGTTTCGCCGCGAGGAGCTCGCCGGCGGTCGGGCGTCCCTGCGGGTCGGGTGCCTCGCGGGCGACGACCATGATGGTGTCGTCGCCCGCGATGGTGCCCACGATGTCCGGCAGGCCGGTGCGGTCGATCGCGCTGGCCAGGAACTGCGCGGCGCCGGGCGGCGTGCGCAGCACGACGAGGTTGCCGGAGCAGTCGACGCCGGTCAGCAGCTCCCGCAGCAGCCGGATCAGCCGGGTCGGCGCCTCCTCGGCCGGGCGCAGCGCCCGCTCGCCGTCCTCCGGGATGAGGTACTCGCCGCGGACCTTCACGGCCCGCAGCTCCTCCAGGTCCCGCGACAGCGTCGCCTGCGTCACCTGGATCCCGTCGCCGGCGAGCAGCTCGGCCAGCTCGGTCTGCGACCGCACCGCCGACCCGCGGATCAGCCCCGCGATCCGGTCGTGCCGCGCCGCCTTGGAGACGGGTGTGCTCACGGCGCCTCCTCTGTTGTGCCCGCGATGAGCGGGCCCCCGCTGCGCTCCGGCACGATGCTTCCACTGCTTGTTCCCGCGATGAGCGGGCCTCCGCTGCGCTCCGGCCCGCTCACGCCAGCAGCCAGGCCAGGAGCGCCTTCTGCGCGTGCAGCCGGTTCTCGGCCTCGTCCCAGATCGCGCTCTGCGGCCCGTCCATGACCTCCGAGGTGATCTCGTCACCGCGGTGCGCGGGCAGGCAGTGCAGCACGATCGCCTCGGGCGCGCCCGCCATGAGCGCCGCGTTGACCTGATACGGCAGGAACGGCGTGATCCGGTCGAGCCCGTCGGCCTCCTGCCCCATCGACGTCCAGGTGTCCGTGACGACCACGTCGGCGCCCTTGACCGCGTCCGCCGGGTCCGGGACCCACTCGACGGGCCCCCGCAACCGGGCGGCGTCCAGGATCGCCGGGTCCGGTTCGAAGCCGGCCGGGCCGCTCAGGCGCACCGCCATGCCGGCGGTCGCGCCGGCGAGGGCGTAGGAGTTGGCCATGTTGTTCGCGGTGTCGCCGAGATACGTGAGCACCCGGCCCTGCGTCGAACCGAGCCGCTCGCGGACCGTGAGGAGGTCGGCGAGCAGCTGGCACGGGTGGAAGCCGTCGGTGAGCGCGTTGACCACCGGCACCGTCGCGTGCCGCGCGAGCTCCGCGACCCGGGCGTCCACATTCGACCTGATGACGATCGCCGACACGTAGCGGGACAGGACCTTCGCCGCGTCGCCGATGTCCTCGCCGCGCCCGAAGTGGGTGCTGAGGGCATCGATGATGAGCGGCGCGCCGCCGAGCTCGGCGATGCCGGCCTCGAACGACACCCGGGTCCGCAGCGACTGCTTCTCGAAGATGACGGCGACGGCCTTCGGCCCGGCGAGGGGTTTGTGACCGTACCGGTCGGCTTTCATCGCCGCCGCCAGGTCCAGGATCTCGGCCTGCTCGGCCGGGGTCAGGTCGTCGTCACGGAGGAGGTGCCGGGGCGGGTGGTGCGCCATCAGGCCTGCACCGCGTCCAGGGCCGGGCCGAGCGCGGCGACGAACGCGTCGGCCTGCCCGTCGGTGAGGATCAGCGGCGGGGCGATGCGCAGCACGTCCGGCTGGGCCGCCTGGGCGAGGAAGCCGGCGTCGCGCAGCACCGCGGCGAGGGCTCCCGCCGCGGGGCCGTGCAGGACGATGCCGAGCAGCAGCCCGGCGCCGCGGACCTCCTTGGTGAGGGGGTGCGCGAGGGCCTCGACGCCGCGGCGGATCCGTTCGCTGAGCTGCTTCACGTGGTCGAGGAGCTGCTCGGACTCGATGGTGTCGAGCACGGCGAGGGCGGCGGCGCAGCAGACCGGGTTGCCGCCGAACGTCGAGGCGTGCATGCCGGGGCCCAGGAGCGTGGCCGCGTCGTCGAAGGCGATCATCGCGCCGAGCGGCAGCCCGCCGCCGAGGCCCTTGGCGAGGGTGACGACGTCGGGACGGACCCCTTCGGCCTGGTGGGCGAACCAGTACCCGGTCCGGCCGATCCCGGTCTGCACCTCGTCGAGGGCGAGCAGCGCGCCGTGCCGGGCGGTGATCTCCCGGGCGGCGGTGAGGTAGCCGGCGGGCGGGACGACGACGCCCGACTCGCCCTGGATCGGTTCGAGCAGCACCATCGCCGTGGCGTCGTCGACGGCGGCTTCCAGCGCGGCGACGTCACCGTAGGGGATGTGCACGACCTCGCCGGGCAGCGGCCGGAACGGGTCCTGCTTCGCGGGCTGCCCGGTGAGCGCGAGGGCACCCATCGTGCGGCCGTGGAACCCGGCCTGCGCGGCGACGATCTTCGTGCGGCCGGTGCGCCGGGACAGCTTGAACGCGGCCTCGTTCGCCTCCGCGCCGGAGTTGCCGAAGAACACGGCCCCGGGCCGGCCGGCGAGGTCCAGGAGCCGCTCGGCGAGCGCGACCACCGGCGGCGAGGCGAACAGGTTCGACACGTGCCCGAGGGTCGAGATCTGCGCGGTCACGGCCGCGACGACGGCCGGGTGGGCGTGGCCGAGGAGGTTGACCGCGATCCCGCCGAGGAGGTCCACATAGGAGCGTCCGGCCTCGTCGACCACCACGGACCCGCTGCCGCTGACGAGTCCCAGCGACGGCGGACCGTACGTGTTCATCACCGACGCCTCGAAGCGCTGAACCAGCGTCATTCTGCCACCACCATGGTCCCGAACCCCTCCGATGTGAAGACTTCCAGCAGCAGCGAGTGCGGCACCCGGCCGTCGACGACGTGCGCGGCCGGCACCCCGCCCTTGACGGCGCGCAGGCACGCCTCCATCTTCGGCACCATGCCCGACTCCAGTGTCGGCAGCAGGTCCGCGAGCTGGTCCGCGGTCAGTTGTGAGATCAGCGATTCCGGGTCCGGGTAGCGGGCGTAGAGCCCCTCCACGTCGGTCAGGACGACGAGCTTGCGCGCCTTGAGCGCGATCGCCAGGGCCCCGGCGGCGGTGTCCGCGTTGAGGTTGTGCAGCACGCCGTCGGCGTCCGGCGCGACCGTCGACACGACCGGGATGCGGCCGGCCGCGATGAGGTCCGCGACGGCGCCGATGTTGACGTGCTCGACGTCGCCGACCTGGCCGATGTCGACCGGTGAACCGTCGATGATCGCGGGCCGCCGCACCGCGGTGAACAGCCCGGCGTCCTCACCGGACATGCCGACCGCGTGCGGGCCGTGCTCGTTGATGAGCCCGACGAGCTCCCGGCCGACCTGCCCGACGAGCACCATCCGGACCACGTCCGCGGTCTCGGGGGTGGTGACGCGCAGGCCGCCCTTGAACTCGCTGGCGATGCCGAGCCGCTTGAGCATCGCCGAGATCTGCGGGCCGCCGCCGTGCACGACGACCGGCTTGATGCCGACGTGCCGCAGGAACACCATGTCGGCGGCGAACGCCCGCTTCAGCTCGTTGTCGAGCATGGCGTTGCCACCGTACTTGACCACGATCGTGGAGCCGGAGAACCGCTCCAGCCACGGCAGCGCCTCGATGAGCGTGTTCGCCTTGCCCAGCGCGATCCCGAGGTTGCGCCCGTTCACGATGAATATGCCGAGTTCTCGTGCACGTAGCCCATCGACAGGTCGTTGGTCCGGACCGTGGCGCTGGCGTCGCCGGCGTGCAGGTCGACGGTGACGGTGACCGCGCGGGCGCTGAGGTCGACCGTCGCGCGGTCCTCCCCCGCGGCGCCGCCCTTGCAGATCCACACGCCGTTGATGGCGACGTCGACCTCGTCGGGCTCGAACGCGGCCGCCGTGGTGCCGATCGCGGCCAGGATCCGGCCCCAGTTGGGGTCGTTGCCGAAGAACGCGGTCTTCACCAGGTTGTTGCGGGCGATCGACCGGCCGACCTCGACCGCGTCGTCCTCGCCGGCCGCGCCGGTGACCTCGATCGCGATCTCCTTCGTGGCGCCCTCGGCGTCGGCGATGAGCTGCGTGGCCAGGTCGGCGCAGACCGCGGTGACGGCCTCGGTCAGCTCCTCCTGGGTCGGCTGGATCCCGGCCGCGCCGCTGGCCATGAGCAGCACCGTGTCGTTGGTCGACATGCAGCCGTCGGAGTCGATCCGGTCGAAGGAGACCCGGGTCGCCGCCCGCAGCGCGGCGTCGAGCACGTCCGCGTCGGCGACGGCGTCGGTGGTCAGCACCACCAGCATCGTGGCGAGGCCCGGCGCGAGCATCCCGGCGCCCTTGGCCATCCCGCCGACGGTGAACCCCTGCCCGCTGCGGACGGCGGTCTTGGACACGGTGTCGGTGGTCATGATGGCGGTCGCGGCGGCCGCCCCGCCGTCCCGGGCGAGCCCGCGGGCGGCGGCGTCGACCCCGGACAGCAGCTTCTTCAGCGGCAGCCGCTCCCCGATGAGGCCGGTGGAGCACACGGCGACGTCGCCGGCGCCGACCGGGAACCGCGACGCCCGCCCGGACAGCACGGCCGCGGTGTGCTCCGCGGTGGCGTGGGTGTCCTGGAAGCCGGCCGGCCCGGTGCACGCGTTGGCGCCGCCGGAGTTGAGGATGACGGCCCGCACGATGCCGGCGCGCAGCACCTGCTGGCTCCACAGCACCGGCGCGGCCTTGATCCGGTTGCTGGTGAACACGGCCGCCGCGGTCCAGTCCGGCCCGTCGTTGACGACGAGCGCCACGTCCAGGGCGCCCGCGGTCGCCTTCAGCCCGGCCGCGACACCCGCGGCCCGGAACCCCTTGGGGGCGGTGACAGTCATGACGTCACCTCCGCTGCGCTCCGGCGCCGTCCTGACCTGAGGCTGCGATCATGGTTCACGGTTCCTCCGCTACGCTCCGGCCCGCTCACGGCGCGATCCCGTCGGCGGTGAGCCCGGCCGTCTCCGGCAGCCCGAGCATCAGGTTGGCGTTCTGCACGGCCTGTCCCGCGGCGCCCTTGACGAGGTTGTCGATCGCGGACACGACGATGATCCGGCCGCTGTCGACGTCGACGGTCGCCTGCAGGTGCGCGGCGTTCGCGCCGAACGTGCTCGCCGTGTGCGGCCACTGCCCCTCGGGGAGCACCTGCACGAACGGCTCGCCGTCGTAGGCCGCCGCCAGGACCTCGCGCGGGTCGGCGCCCGTCAGCGGCCGGGCGGTCACGGTGGCGAGGATGCCCCGGGGCATCGGCGCCAGGACCGGCGTCATCGACAGCGTGCGCGCCCCGGTCGCCTGCTTGATCTCCGGCACGTGCTGGTGCGCGCCCACCTTGTACGGCGACAGCGACCCCATCACCTCCGAGGCCAGCAGGTGCACCTTCGCGGAGCGGCCCGCGCCGGACGTGCCGGACGCGGCGACGACCACGACGTCCTCGGGGTCGGCGACCCCGGCCGCGATCAGCGGCGCGAGGGCCAGGGTCACCGACACCGCATAACATCCGGTGTTGGCGACCCGGCTCGACGCGGCGATGCGGTCCCGCTGGCCGGGCAGCTCGGGCAGGCCGTAGGTCCAGGTGCCGGCGTGCGCTCCGGGGTAGTACCTCGTCCAGTCGGTCGCCTCCCGCAGCCGGAAGTCGGCGCCGATGTCGACGACCTTCACCGTGTCCGGCAGCTGCGCGGCGAGGGCCGCGGACTCGCCGTGCGGCAGCGCCAGGAACACCAGGTCGGCGTCGGCGAGCACGTCCGGCTCGGTCTTCGCCAGCACGACGTCCCGCAGCGAGCGCACGTGTGGGTGCACCGCGCCGATCCTCGATCCGGCCTGCGCGAACCCGGTGGCGACGGCCAGGTCGAGGTGGGGATGCCCGGCGATCAGCCGGAGCAGCTCCCCGCCCGCGTACCCGGACGCACCGGCGACAGCGACTCGTATTCCCATGCGTTGCACTGTATCTCTATGCATCGCCGTGTTTCAAGCGGATTGCGGCGAGCATCACCGCCCCGGGCGGCGATTCACATCGCGCTCACCCGGACCGGTCGATCGGGGGATCTGGCGGGTGGGCTACTCGGGGTCGAGGACCCTGGCGAGCTGGGCGCGGTTGCGGACGTTGAGCCGCCGGTAGAGCCGGGTCAGGTTCGCCTCGACCGCCTTGATCGACAGGAACAGCGCGCGGGCGATCTCGCGGTTGGTGGCGCCGGCGCGCACCAGCTCCACGATCCGCCGCTCGGTCTCCGACAGCCCCGCGCCCCGGCCGCCGTCGAGCCGGGCCAGGTCGGCCGCGGCGACCTCGCGCCACGGGTGCGCCTCGGCGGCCGCATACCGGCGCACCGCCTCCGACAGCGCCGCCCGGGCCGCGCCCCGACGGTGGGCACGGCGCTCCAGGCCGCCGAGCGTGTAGTAGGCCCGCGCGACCTCGAGCGGATACGGGTGGTCCTGCCACTCCTCGATCGCCCGGTGCAGCGTCTCGGCGGCCTCGCGGGCCTCGCCGGTGGCGGCGGTGAGGACCGCCCGGGCCCGGGCCAGGCCGAGGAACACGATGGTGCGGTCCAGGTGCCGGGCGTGCTTGTTCACCTCTTCGAGGACCTCGGCGGCCTCGGCGCGGGCGCCGGCACCGACGAGCGCCTCGATGAAGTCGGCGTGCCACGGCAGGACGCCCGGGTCGAGCCGGCCGAGCCGCTGGTCCAGGGCGTACGCCTCGCGCATCGCCTCGGCCGCCGCGACCGGGTCGCCGCGCAGCACGTGCACGAGGCCCGACGCGGCGTAGGCGAGCTTGATCCAGTCCTCGTCGCCGGCGGCGAGGCAGGCGGCGAGACCGCGCTCCGCGTAGCCGGCGGCGGCGGTCGCGGTGCCGCCACCGCTCTCCGCGAGCGCGGCGACCAGGTAGCCGGGGCCCGGGGTGGTCTCGACGTCGACATACAGCCGCACGCACTCGCGGCCCGCGGCGACCGCGTCGGCGCAGCGGCCGGCCCGCCAGTAGACGCCGGCCACGGACACCAGCACGGAGGCCAGGTCACGCACGGTGCCAGCCCGCTCCACGGCGATGCGCAGCGCCTCGATGCGGCGCACCGCCTCGGCGGTCTCGCCCTTGAACAGCCGGCTCATCGCGGCGACCTGCCGGGCCGCGACCGTCGCCGGGGTCAGCGACAGCCCACGGGCGAGCTTCCCGGCCCGTTCGAGGTACTCGTCGCCCTGGGTGCCGAGCAGGATGTTGCCCTTCCAGCTGAGCACCTCGACGAGGCGTTCCATGTCACCGCACAGCTCGGCGGCCTCCTCGGCGCGCTTGAGCTCCGCCAGGGCGCCCTCGCCGTCGCCGTCGTAGTAGGCCTTGACGCCCTTGTACAGCCGCACGTGAGCGAGCAGGTCGGGGGTGTCGACGGCCTCGACGAACGCGGCGTCCAGCAGCGGGCCGGAGTTGGAATGGTCCTCGCCGGACATCTCCACCAGCAGCAGCCGCGCGCCGATGCGGGTGCGCCGGTCCGCGGCGTCGCGCAGCGCGGCGGTCGCGTGCCGCCGGGCGTCGACGGGCGAGCCGGCCGCGTACGCGTACTGCGCGGCGCTGAGCCGGCGGACCGCGCCGACGCCGGGGGTGTCGCGCGGGGTGCGGTCCGCGGCGAGCGCGGCGAGGTCGGCGGCCATCGCCGGGGCGCCGCGCAGCCGGGCGGCGGACGCGGCGTCGGCGAGGCACTCCGCGAGGGCCTCGTCCGGCTCGGGGCGGGCGGCGGCGAGGTGCCTGGCCCGGTCGACCGGGTCGGAGACGGTGTCGGCGAGCCGCTCATGCGCCTCGCGCCGGGCGGCGGCGGTCGCGTCGGCGTACACCATCTCCCGCAGCAACGGGTGGCTGAACCGGATCGCACCCTCGCCGTCGACGTCCAGCACCGACGAGGCGAGGGCCGCGTCGAGGTGGTGCTCGGCGAGGCCGCACCGCCGCAGCAGCGCCAGGCTGGGGCGGGCGGCGGCGGCCACGACCAGCAGCGCCGGCCAGTCGGGCGCCGGCAGCGCGGCGAGGCGCGCGGCCAGGAGCTCGCGGAGCCGGTCCGGCACGGGCAGCGGGTCGGTGGTGGGGAACGGCGTGCTGCCCAGGGCCCGGCCCAGCTCGACGGCGTAGAGGGGGTTGCCGGCGCTGGCCTCGTAGATGCGGTGCAGGTGCGCCCGGCCGGCCTCGGCACCGAACCGGGCGCGCAGCAGGTCCGCCACGTCGCTCTCCGGCAGCGGCGGCACGGGCAGCGTCGTGCCCGGCGGCGGGCACAGGTCCAGGCGGGTCGCCGGGTCGCCGTCGGGGACCCGTTCGGCGGCGAGGATCCGCACCGGCGTCTCACCGATCCGGCGGGCGACGAACCGCAGCACCTCGGCGCTGGGTTCGTCGATCCACTGCACGTCGTCCAGGACGAGCAGCACGGCGCGTTCCGCGGCGAGGGCGCGCAGCAGCTCCAGGACGGCGAGGCGCACCGCGAGCTGGTCGTGCGGGGTCGCCGGCAGCGCGCTCCTGAGCAGGGCGCCGTCCAGCGCGGCCCGCAGGTGCGGCGGCAGGTGCTCGGCGGCGTCGGGGGCGCCGTCGAACAGGTCGACCAGCGCGAGGTAGGGCAGGTCGGCCTCGGCCTCGGCGGCCGCGGCCCGCAGCACGAGGGCGTCGGTCTCCCCGCCGGCGATGGCGTCGAGGATGGTGGACTTGCCGATCCCGGCGGGGCCGTAGAGCAGCACGCCGCCGCCGCCCGTGAGCCGCTCGCGGGCGTGAGCCAGCAGTTCAGCGCGGCCGAACGGCGCGGCCGGCCAGGTGCTCACCACCACTGCTCCACTCCTCGATGCCATTCAGACGCCGAGTCTCTCCCGAACGCCATCTCGCCGCAACGCCTGCCCAACGCGGACGGACCTCCGGGCGACGCGATGTTGAACACTGTCAGCGGAGCCGGTCGCAGGGCAGGACCGCCTCCCAGCCGAGCATCGGCCACTGTGCGGTATGGACCGTCACCCTCCGCAAATGTGGCTCCGCTTGGCATTGCGTGCGCGCCTCGGCAACGGTCGTGTCCCAGCGCGGCAGGCCGTCGGTGTAGCCGCCCGGTCGCAGATTGGCGATGCCGACGACGGCCACGAGTGTCGCCAACGCGACAAACGGGACGCTTCTCGACGGCGGGCCGGCGGGCACGGCGAGCGCGACCGCGGCGGCGATGTTCGGCAGGGTGATCAGCACCAGGTAGCGGCCCTCGGGGGCGCCGTGCACGGCGAGCTGGAACGCCCCGGCGAACGCGGCGAACCCGGCGAGGAACGCGGCGAGCCGCCACCGCCGCTCCGAGGTCCCGCGGAGCAGGGCGACGGCGACGACCGCGATCGGGACGGCGAGGCCGAGCAGGACGAGGGCGCGGTGCCCGAAGGGGTCGGTGACGGGCGGGGCCAGCCACGCGTCGCCGAGGAACGAGCGCGGCACCCCCCAGCGCAGGTAGGTCCCGGCGACGGAGAACGGGTCCAGGTCCGGTCGCTCCCCGACGGCCCGCCGCGACCCGCCGAGCAGCAACGACCCGAGTTGCAGCGCCACGCCGGGCAGCAGGGCGAGGGCGCGCAGCACCGAGTCGCGGTCCCGCCGTCGCGCCGTTCGCAGCAGCGCCACCGGCACGAGCAGCAGCCCGAGCATCGAGCTGAGCGCCGCCAGGCCCGGCAGCGCGACGGCGGCGGCGCGGGCGGCCCGGGTCGTGGGGGTCCACAGCAGCATCCACAGTCCCGCGTACACGAGGGGGAACTGCAGCTGGGCGAGGGTGTTCGGCACGTAGCCCATCGGCACGGCCGCGCTCGCGCCGATGACCAGGCCCGCCGCGGGGCCGAGCCGGTCCCGGGCGGCGGCCGCGACGAGACAGGCGAGCGCCGCGGTGAGGGCGGCGGCGGTGCCGGCGTTCAGCGCCGCCGCCCACGGGACCGGGAACAGGGCGATGAGCGCGAAGCAGGCGCGGGCCACGGTGTGGAAGTAGCCGTTGAAGGGCGTCGCGAACGGTTCGTACCAGGGCAGGGTGAGCGCGTCGGTCAGGAACTCCTGCCCGTCCTCGGCCCAGACGCTGTTGAAGCCGCCCCGGGACAGGCTGATGACGACGAACACCGGGAAGGCCCAGCGGAGCATGGTCACACAGGTCAAACGAACGGGCGCCCCGCACCGTGGTGCGAGGCGCCCGCAGGAGGTACCCGGGCCTTACAGCTTGCCGTCCTTGACGGCCTGGGTCACCCAGGGGATGACCTCGTCGAGCATCTCGTCAAGCGAGGTGTTGGCCTCGTAGCCGAGGATCTCCTTGGCCTTCGACACGTCCGGGACGCGCTTCTGCACGTCGTACTCGTACGGGTCGTCGGACACGACGCTGAACGGCACGTCGGCGCCCTTGATCTTCTTCCAGATCACCTCGGCCAGTTCGAGCACCGTGGTCGACTCGGCGGTGGAGATGTTGAAGTCCTGGTTGACCGCGTCCTCGTGCTCCATCGCGGCGATGATGCCCTTGGCCAGGTCACCACCGTAGGTGTAGTGCCGGACCTGGTCACCGGCGCCGAGGATGTGCAGCGGGTCCTGCCCCTTCACGATCTTCTGCACCAGGTCGGGCACGACGTGCGACATGGCGAGCTTCACGTTGCCGGACAGCACCTCGACCTCGCCGAGCGCGCGGCCCTCGCCGACGCCGACGCAGTTGAACGGCCGCACGATCGTGTACGGCAGCTTGTACTGGTCCCAGGCGGCCTTCGCGTAGTACTCCACGGCCAGCTTCTGGAAGCCGTAGGACGACAGCGGCGGCGGCACGAGCCGCTCGTCGCCCTCCTTCGACGGCCAGTGCGTCGTGGACTCGAACACCATCGACGACGACAGGTAGGTCATCTTCTTGAGGGTGCCGTCGCGGTGCGCCTTGATCGCCGCGTCGCACGACGAGGCCATGATCCGCTCGTTGGTCGCGAGCAGGTCGTAGGCGTAGGCGTGGAAGTAGGAGATGCCACCGATCATCGCCGCGCCGGCGATGAAGTGGTCGCAGCCGTCGAGGAGCTCGGTGACCAGGTCGACGTCCCGCGCGTCGCCCTCCACGAACCGGTAGTCGGGGTGCGAGTCGTAGCTGCGGGTGACCGGACCGTACTTCGAGTAGTTGTCCAGGCCGACCACCTGATAGCCGCGGGACAGCAGCTCCTCCACGACGTACCCACCGATGAACCCGGCCGAACCGGTGACCAGGACCTTTGCCACAAACACTCCTTAGTTCTGAACGGCGTTGCTGGAAAAGTTGGCGCGGGCGGCCTGTGCGTCGTCCCGCGCCGCCGACGACGCGGGCCGCTTCGCGACCTGCTCCATCGTGAGCCGGCGACCGAACGCGAACCGCCACCACTTCAGATAACTGGGCAGGAACCGGCCGACGTCGAACCGGGACTCGCCCAGCTGCCGGTCGAGCCAGATCGTCGGGATCTCCGCCACCGGCAACCGCAGCCGGGCCGCCTTCGCGGTCAGCTCGATCCCGATCTCGAACCCGGTCTTGCTCTCGATCCCGACCTGCCGGACGAACGTCGTCGAGTACGCCTTGAAACTGTTCGTCGCGTCCCGGGTCCCGACCCGCGCGAACAGGTGCAGGGACCGCCCCGCGCCGCGGGACAGCGCCCGCTTGAACCGGGGACCGCCGACCTGCTGCCCACCGGGCATGTACCGCGACGCCGCCGCCACGACCACGCCCCGCTCGACGAGCCGGGCGAGGTCCTCGATCTGGCGCGGGTCGTCGGAGCCGTCGGCCATGGTGACCACGGCGACGGGGGCCTGCGCCACGTCGATACCGAAGCGGATCGCGTTGGCCGGGCCACGACCGTACGTGTTGAGCACGGTGCGGACGCGGGGGTCGCGGGCCGCGACGGAGTGGGCGAAGGGCACCGTGGTGTCCTCCGGCATGTCGTGCACGACGAGGACCTCGGCCGGCATCAGCACGGCCCGCAGGATCCGCTCCAGGCAGGGCACGATCGCCTCGCCCTCGTTGTACACCGGGATCACCACAGACACCTGCGGCATGAGGGTCATACGCGAACCCCCTTGTTGGTGATGCCCCACATGTCCGCGACCGGGATGTCGGTCTGCAGGTCACGGTA
>NZ_JBHSIU010000119.1:0-8180 GCF_042653625.1 Dactylosporangium cerinum
AGTCACACCCCAGACTCAGGTGGACAGCCGCAAATACGAGCGATCCCACCGGCTACCTCGACCCAGCCCGGCCGGGCACAGATCGTAGATCCAATTAAAGAAGTAGCCGATGAGCGCTCACCCGATCTTGATATGGTTCCCGCCCCTCACCCGGCATCCCGACTCCCCAGCCTCGTCCAGCGCGGCGTCCACGAGGCGTGGGACCCCGTGCCGACGCCGCTGTCCGCGAAGCGCGGGCCCTCGTGCCGCGATGGGCCAGTGCCGAGCCGGCGTTCAGGTGTGGAAAAGGTAGTCCGGGTCGGTGACGCGACGCAGCACTGCGGGTGTGCTGGATGTCTACTTCGCTTGGGCAGGGCGAGCGAAGACGTCGAGTCGGTCGATTGCGGCGTAGTGATCGCTGACCGCCGCCGCGCTGTCCAGTCCCGCCGCGATGGTCGCTGTCAGGAGCGGACACACGTATTGTTAACTTCGCCGAAGATCGAGTACAGGAGGAGCCAGATGGGCAGCCCAATCGAGGTGGTGCGCAGGTTCTGCGCGGCGTGGTCCGACAATTTCGGGCCCGTCGAGCTGGCCGCTTTTTTCACCGATGACGCCGTCTACCACAACATCCCGCTCGCGCCGGTCGCCGGCAGGGAGGCCATCGCCAACACCATCGCCTCGTTCATCCGCCCTGGCCCGCCAGGCATTGAGCGAATCGAGTTCAGGGTCATCAACATCGCGGCCGATGGTCCGGTCGTGATGACTGAGCGGGTGGACGTCTTCACGCTCCCTGACAAGTCGTTCGAGCTGCCGGTCATGGGAACCTTCGAGGTCAGTGACGGCAAGATCAAGGCGTGGCGGGACTATTTCGACATGAACCAGTTCACCAGCCGGATGGGATGAGGCCCGCGGTCGCCTACTCGGCGGAGCACTACGACCGCTTCGTGAGATCGTCCGGCACGTGGATGGCGGTATCAGTCTCAAAATCGGTGTGGCCGGGCCGATTGCCGGCATGTATCGAGCCGAGCCCCGGGCTTGGCGACGGTGTTCATCCGGCACCGGTGGGGCGGCCGGATCGGCGTTCTTTGGCTGTCAACGCAGGCGGGACTCCTGCCACGGCCCCGGCGTTGTTCAGCTGTGTCCGGATTGATGCCGGTTGTTGGACGCCATAGACCGCGAAGGCGTCGTCGTGGTGGATGACGTCTCCCGCTCCAATCCCGGACGGATACAAGCTGAGCGTCGCCTTCCCCTTCGCGGCAACGGATCCAGCACACGCACTCAGTGTGATCTTTTCCGAGGTCAGCAGGAGCGACAGCCTCCCAGGGTCATCGCAAAGTCGTCAGGCGGCGTCATGCCCAGCAAAGCTGCCACAGCCGGGCTGCCCTTGAGCGCCGCCGCGCCCGCCCCGAACGCGGCCAAGCAGAGAGACCCCGGCCCCAGCAAAGGGCCGCCACGGCCGGGCGATCGCCTCCGGGCCGTTGTGGCGGGTGCCCACGTGCTTCGTGACCGAAGTCGATCCACAAACCACTGATGATCCAGCCCGCGACCAGGTGCATCGGCAGCCCGTTGGTGACGACCGGCATCGTCCGTGACCAAGATCGACAACCGTGTGAGAGGCGTCTGGCCATACGTGGACGATGACGTGCCGCCGATCCGCGTCGGCCGGCCCCGGAGTGGCGAGATGCCGGCGGCACGAAGACGCGCGCGAACCATTCGGTTGGCCACCCGTTCCGCCGGCAAGCGATCTCCGACGCGCCAGCGGCGATAAAGATCAACACACGGAGACGTCGATGCGCGGACGTCAGCGGAGGCCGCCGGCGGCGGTGAGTTGTTCTCCGGTCACCCACGCCGCGTCGTCGGAGGCAAGGAACGTGGCGACCGAGGCGATGTCCTCCGGTTGCCCGGCCCGGCCGAGCACGGTGTGCTCGATGAGTTCCCGCCCGAAGTCGGAGCTGGTCACCCCGGCGGCGTCGGTGCCCTCGGTTTCGACGAAGCCCGGGTTGATGGAGTTGACGCGGATCTGCTTCGGGCCGAGCTCCTTGGCCAGTACGCCGGTGACCGCGTCGACTGCACCCTTGGTAGCGGTGTAGACAACGGTTTCCGGCGGCGTCACACGGCTGGCGGCGGAGCCGACGTTGATGATGCTGGCGCCGGCGCCCATGTGCCTGAGCGCGGCCTGAGTGGTGAGCAGCAGCCCCAGCACGTTGATATCGAACATCCGGTGGAACTGCTGCTCGGTGACGTCCTCGACCGGGGCGAACTCGTAGACGCCGGCGTTGTTGACGAGGATATCGAGGTGACCGTAATGCTCGACGGCCGCGTCGGTAATAGCCCGTGCCTCGGCGACCTTGGAGACGTCACCAGCGACGGCGACCGCCGTGCCACCTGCACTCGCGATGCCGGAGACGACAGCCTCGGCGTCGTGCCTGCCGGTGGCGTAGTTCACGACCACGGACGCACCTTCGTCGGCGAACGCCTTGGCAATGGCCGCGCCGATGCCCTTCGACGCACCCGTCACCACGGCCACACGATCTTGGAGTCGATGCTCGAGCCCGGTCACGTCAATACCCCCTCCGACGCTGGTCGCTTCCCCCTATCCTTCGGCAGGTGGAGCGCACCGCCTCACCCACCAAACATGAGTCGACCACGGCACCGTTCGCCAGCCGGTTGAGGGCCACCACCCATACCCGGATGACCTACGCGGACGCTGAGAACCGAGCGCGCCGTGGGCGTCCTCATCTGCCGCACGTCTCGCGCGGCGGCCGGCTCGGAGATCGTCACGCTGCGCGGTCGCGATCGCGGCGCCGTGGCACGTGGGCGACTCACCGCTCGTAGCCGATGTGCGCATACCGGACCTTGCGGAGAACACGTAGTTATCTAGGCCCGCAACGGTGTCGCGAGTTCGGCGAAGCGGTGGGCCGTCGCCACCTCGTCGGGCAGTTCCAGGATCGGACCAAGCACGGCCGGGCGTGGGGCGGCAATGGTTCCCGGGCCGATAGGGTCCAAGGTATGGGTCTTGCGATATCCGTGGGCATCGAGCCTGAGCTGGCCGACGACGAGGAGGAGCTGGCCGAGGCGCGCGCCATGTTCAAGGGCCTCAGCGCCGCGCTCGCCGCCGAGGGCGTGATCTGGACCGAGCCGATCGGCGCGCCTGTGCCGCCGTCGCGTGCGCCGGTGCTGAGCTTCCCCTACTCGTGGCTGCACTATCTGCGGCGGGTGTACGCATTGGTGAGCATCGGGCGGCCGGTGACGCCGGTCGACGGGCCCGACGAGCGCGACCGGGACAACGATGCGGTCGAGGACGAGACCGCGATGTTCTCCTCGCACCTGCTGTGCCACTCCGACTGCGAGGGCTACTACGTTCCCGTGGACTTCAACGAGCCGCTGTTCCTGACCGAGGAGTCGGGAGTGGCCGGCGGTGGCATGGTCGGCTCCAGCCAAGGCCTCCGCGCAGAGCTGCGCCGATGCGCGCCGGCGATTGGCATCCGGCTCACCCCGGACGGCTCGCTACCCGACGCCGAGGCGGAGCGCCTCGCGGACCTGCCCGAGGACGCCAGCTACTTCATCGAGTCGACGGTCTGGCTGACGCTGCATGAGGCATGCGAGGTCAGCATCGCCAGCGGGCACGCCATCGAGTTCTGCTAGCTAGGGTCTGCCCCGCTCCGCGCAAAGTTGCCCAGGCCAGCCGCGTATCTGCATCGCGTCGTGACTTGATCGGATGCGCGGATCTGCCGCTGTCCGGTGCGATCGCACCCACAAGCGTCAGTGGTGCTCCATCCAAAGCAGCACGTCAAGCACTCGGATGGTGCTGGTCCCGGCCGGAACTTCGCGGACAGGCGCGGCGACGTCGACAAGTTGGGAGTGCAACCCCTCCTGCAGTCGTCGACGGAGTGGCTCCCAGAACTCCGTCGGATCGCCCAGCCCTTTCATCACCACAGCGTCCTGTACTGGGATCAGCCGTGGTCGCTTGCGAGCCAGGAGCTTTGAGGTAATAGTTCGCCCGACGCCTTGTAGAGATCGAATTGAAGCCCAGAGCTCCAAGCACGCCGAGAGATCGGACATGACTACGAGATCAACATTGGTGGGTGTACGAGCCAAAAGCCTCCCAAAGACTCGTCCTCATCGAAGGCAGGTGGGCAACGGGTGCTGGATTGTCAGCGGCAGAGTGCACCTCACTGGTGCGAGGTCGCGGCCGGAAGGCCGAGTTGCGGCTCTTGAACGAGGACACGCTTTGGGGCAAGACGATCACCGACGGGCGCTATCTGGTGCTGAGCCGGCAATGATGACCGCTGAGCTCAGGCGTTCGCCGGTATCCACTCATGCCGCCGATGGTGCGACAGGCGCCCGAACTCGTAACCGGCTGTGACCAGCTTCTGCGAGGCTGAGTTTCCGTCTTGCCAAGAAGCGGATACCCGGTCACGGGCACTCTGGTGCGACGAGACGAAGCGGCGTGCGTGCCGGCACCCAGGACATCGCTTCGACGTCGCCTGGCCGGGTGAAGACGAGTACGGATTCGTCAAGGCGATGCCATACGAGCCGGCCGAAATGATCTTCGTCTGCCTCGCCGGCGACGAGCAACAGTTCCTGGCCTTCCACCCGAAGCGTCAACTCGGCGAGCAGGTCACCATCCAGGTAGGCCAACACTTCTTGGACCCGACCAGTGGGTAACTCGGGCAGGGCTCGCAGCCGGTACCCGGCGCCCAGCTCTTCGGTAGGCCAGTTGCTGGAGGTGCCGATCGCCAGCCCGAACGCATCATTGTCCTGGTACGTGGTGACGACGACCGGCGAGTCGGTGGCGAGCGTTAGGCGCAGTGTGAGCAGTTGCAGACACGGCACGTCCGGGCCGCCGAATTCGAAGTGCGTGTCGTCGCCGCGAACGGCCATCTCAATGCCCTGCCAGGAGCGGACAACATGGCCTTGCAGTGCAAGGAACGCTGACGTCTGCCGCTGAGCCCAACCGCCGTTCATCGCCACAGTGTGCTCTGCGGCCCCGACCACGGATGACACCCCAGGCCCACATCGCCGCCGGCCTCGAAGCTGTGGACGGTAGTCATGGTGTCCGCTCATGCCGCTGGTTTGGCGCGGCCTCGGACCATGGTTTGTCACAGCGGGTGACAGGACTCTGGCGACGCCGACGCTTTCTGTTCTGCCGAGAACAGTGCATGAGTGTTCGATCTTTCTTGACGTAGTCGTCTGCCGACAAAGGGCTCCGGCTACGCGTGCGTCAGAAGTCGTCGGAGTTCCGGTTCTGCCTCACGCCATGCACTGATCACCTCTGCACGCCGCACCAACAGGCGCATTCTCCTCCCTGGCGGCGGCGCCCATGGTGGCGGGTCCCCCCACTCTCGTTTCGGGCGTGTGGTGAACGCGAAGGCCATATCTTGCTCGGTTGTTTCAAGCGTGATGGTCAGGTGATCGAAGGTGTCGCCGAGGATTAGGGGCTCTGGCCCGCGCGTGCCAGGCCGTTCGGCGACGCCACCCAAGTTCTGCAGATGCTGGACATGTGGATAGAGGGCGGTGGTGGTGGCATCACCGAGCGCGTTGCCACGAACGTAGAGTTGGAAGATTCCGAAGCGGCCGTCGTTGCTGGTCGGCGTGTACTCCGCTCTGAACTCGGAGATGTCCCCACCGCCGACCGTCGTGCCCCGCCGGATCGCGCGGTGCCAGATCAAGGGCCACGGCAAGCCGGTGCGACGAGGCGCCGAGGGCCGATCGCCGGGCGGACTCCAGGGATGCGCCGATGGGTCCCAGGAACGAACTCCGCAGTGCGGACAGTGCGGCGGCAGCCGAGTGTTCCCACACGCCGGGCAGCGGTCAGCCGGGACTACTCCTGATCGGTACGCGGTGATCAGTCGCGCTACCACCGTCGCCAAGGACTCCGTCGGATGTTGCTCCGGATCTGGGCAGAAAGCGAGCCGTTGCGGCCATGCATACCAGGCCTTGTAGCGTTCCGGCCGGCGTCGGCCCAACGCCTTCTCCTGCCGACGTCGCAGGGAGAACGCCTGCACCTCAGCGAGCCAGAGTTGTCGAGCATCCTCCAACTCGCCGACGGCACGCAGCAGCGAGTCAGGATCTGACTCCAACGACACGGGCACGCCTGCCCGGAGGATCAGGTGATGCCAGGTGGCACGAAAACCGTACGGGGCGAAATGCAGAACGCATTCACGTAACGCGAGCAACCGGCGGCGCAGCGGCAAACCGACGTTCCGAACTCGGCCGGCCTGAGCCGGGAAGCTGCTCACTTCAAGAGCATAAGGATCTCCACGGGCAGGAGGCCAACTCATTACCGCAGCAGTCACTCACGCGGGCGGGCACGCCCTCTCATGCCGCAGGTCTTGCGCGGCCGCCGACTCGGAGATCGTCACATTACGTGACCATGGCATGCGACCACCGGCTCACGCTGCCTGGGCCAGGTGTGACTCGACGGCCCGGGCGAGGCGGGTGGCGGTGTCGCGGACCGCGCTTTTGTAGCCGATGAACAGCCGGTTGGCCAGCGGCACGGCCCATGCTCCGCGGCGTGCCATATTAAATACGCGGTAGGTGATCATTGTGTGGCTGCCGGATGTGGATGCGCTGATTTCGCCGCGGTACCACCAGTGTCCTTGAAATCCGACTACTCCGTCGCGGTGGTCGATGTCGACGTAGGCCCGTCCGGCCGCACCGACGACCGTCTCCAGCACCCACTCGCTGTCGATGAGCCGCCGCACTTGCGCGAGGGGAGCGTGTACCGGGGCGGACGCTTCGAACAGCAGCTTCATCACGCGTCCCGCCGGGTGTTCTGAAAGGCCGCGATCAGCCATGCGCCGTCCGGGTCGGCGGCGAGAACGAGTGAGATCACCGATGCGCGGTCGGCGGGTACGGTCGGCTGCGCGTCGAGTCGTACGCCGCCACCGATCACCGCATGGGCGACGTCCGGGCGTAGGTATCGCACCAACGGCGCGGGGCCGCCGTCGATGCGGGAGCCGCGTAGGGGGCCGTGCATGAGGAACCGGTGGGTGTCTTCGATCTCGGCCCGGCCGCGCAGGACGGTGCCGTCGAAGACGATGTATGTGGCATCCGGGGTGAACGTCGCGGCGTAGGCGGTCGCGTCCCTGTCGTTCCAGGCCTGGTTGAGGCGGTCGATGGTGTCGTTGATCGTGGGCATAGTGGATCGAGCTCCCTACTCGGACGGCTGCTTCGGTGAGCAGCTCGGGTGGTGTGCCGGCATCCGCGGGTAAGCTCGGTCCTGCAAGAGTCGAGGGCCGCTGATCCGTCACGGTTTCTCGCCGGTCGGGGAGTCGTTGGCGCGGCTCCCTGATCCGTTTCGGGCTGGTCAGTCCTCCTTGATGAGTGCCTCGATGTCGGCCAGGGCAGTTAGATCGGCCGGCCAGTGGAGAACGCCGGCGTCGAGATCGTCGATGACCCGGCCGACCCATTCGGTCTCCGCGCGTAGCCGAGCAGCCTCGTACTCGGCCTCGAGCACGAGAATGCGGGGCAGTTCCGGCGGCACGGACGTCGCCGCTTCCTCCCGGCGGGCGAGTTCCGCCCGCCGGTCGCGTAACGCGGCGGCCACCTCGCCCGGGGTCAGCACACCGGCGAAGGTGAGAGCCGGCACGAAGAGGCTTGAGTTCGCATCCGGCTCGCCCAGCAGCAACAGCACCCAGTTCCGCAGCCGCTGCTCCCCGGAGTCGGTCAGCTCGTAGACGGTCCGCTCGGGCCGCACCCCGTCCCGCGTTGTCGCCGCGACCCGGATGTGCGCGGCGGCCAGGAGGCGCTGCGCCGCGTGGTAGATGCTGCGTGGCAGACCGGATACAAAGGTCTTGTGGGTCCGAACGATCATGATGTGCATTTCGTACGGATGCCGGGGCCCTGTCTTCAGCAGCCCCAGCACGCACAGCGCGGCGGTATCCCGATCGGCCTTCTGCATCCCACCTCCTATGGCAAGTTGCAGTATTGCAACTCGCACTACCTTCGGCAACTGTCACGGCGGTTCGGCTGGTTACCCGTACCGTCGGCGCCTTTCACGAACGCCGGCCTGCACATGGGCGCGACGCGGCAGGGCCTGCGTACCCGCGCCCGCGGATTTGCGTGGTCGACCGTCCGGACTTGCCGCGAGTGTCCCGGTCGTACGGTCATGCGGCGGTCCGCTTGCCAGTCACCTCGTACGAACCGGCCCAAGACCCGCCTTTCTCGCTCACCATGGTCGCTATGAGCTTGTGGCC
>NZ_JBHSIU010000120.1:0-6144 GCF_042653625.1 Dactylosporangium cerinum
TGACCGGCCAGGTGCATGGCGACCAGCGACGAGGAGCAGGCGGTGTCGACGGTGACGGCCGGCCCCTCGAGACCGAGCGTGAATGCGATCCGGCCCGACGCCACACTGGTCGTCGTCCCGGTCAGCACGTAGCCGTCGACGTCCGCTCCGCCGGTGTAGCAGAGCGATGCGTATTCCTGCCCGATCGCGCCGACGTAGACCCCGGTGCGGCTGCCGTGCAACGTCGCGGGGTCGATGCCGGCCCGTTCGAGCGCCTCCCACGAGGTCTCCAGTAGCAGCCGCTGCTGCGGCTCGATGGCGAGGGCCTCCCGCGGGCTGATCCCGAAGAACTCCGCGTCGAAGCGGTCGGCGTCGTAGAGGAAACCACCGTGCCGGGCGTACGTGTGCCCGGTCGCGCCTGGATCCGGGTCGTAGAGGCTGTCCAGGTCCCAGCCACGGGTGACCGGGAAGCCGCCGATCGCGTCCACCCCGCCCTCGACGAGCGACCACAGCGCCTCGGGGGTGTCGGCCCCGCCCGGGAAGCGGCACGCCATGGCCACGATGGCGATCGGCTCCTGCCGGTCGGCTTCCGCCTTGCGCAGTTGCCGTCGTGCGTGGGCCAGATCCGCCGTCACGCGCTTCAGATAGTCGCGAAGCTTTCCCTCGTTCACGAATAACCTCGATGTCCTTCAGGCAGGCGGTGGCTCAGATCGCGTCGAGCTCGTTGTCGATGAAGTCGAAGATCTCGTCGTCGGTGGCCGAGTCGATCCGTTCGTGCATGGACGCCGTCAGGTCGTGCTCCGGGTCCCCGGCGCGGCGCAGCGCGAACAGCAGGTCCTCGACGCGGGCGGTGAGCACCTCCCGCAGTCGCTCGTCCGGCGGCGACTGCCGGACGGCTTCCTCCAGGCGGTCGAGGTCGGCCAGGGCGGGCGGCGGCGCTTCTTCTCCGGCCAGTTCCGTCAGCAGCAGCTCGGCGACTGCGGCCGGGGTGGGCCGGTCGAAGGTGAGCGTCGAAGGCAGCCGCAGCCCGACCGCGGAACCGAGCCGGTTCCGCAGCTCCACGGCGGAGAGCGAGTCGAAACCGGCCTCCTTGAACGACCGGTCGCCGTCGACCGCCCCGGCGCCGGCGTGCCCAAGGACCGTCGCGGCCTCGGTGCGGACCAGGTCGAGCAGGGTGGCGTGCCGTTCGGCCATGGACAGCCCGGCCAGCCGCCGCGCCCAGCCGGCCGCCGGGGACTCGTCGGCCGCGGTGGGCTCCGCCGCGCGCCGGACCGCCGGCCGGATGATGCCGCGCAGGATGGCCGGCACCGGGTCCGTGCGGACCCGCAACGCGGAGACGTCCAGCCGGGTCGGCACCACCACCGGCAGGCTCGTCTCCCGGGCCGCGTCGAACAGCGCCAGCCCTTCCTCCGCGGTGATGGCGGTGATGCCGTTGCGGGCCATCCGCAGCAGACCCGCCTCGTCCAGCAGGTCCGCCATGCCCAGGCCGGCCCAGAGACCCCACGCCAGCGACGTCGCCGGCAGGCCTGCGGACTGCCGATGGACGGCGAGCGCGTCCAGGAACGCGTTCGCGGCGGCGTAGTTGGCCTGTCCGGCGTTGCCGAACGTGCCGACCACCGAGGAGAAGAGCACGAACTCGGCGAGGTCGGCGTCGCGGGTCAGCTCGTGCAGCAGCCAGGCCGCATCCGCCTTGGGGCGCAGCGTGGCCGAGACGGCGTCGGCGTCCAGCCGCTCGACGGTCCCGTCCGCGACGACGCCGGCGGCGTGCACCACGGCGGTCAGCGGATGCGCCGCCGGCACGGTGGCCAGCAGCCCGCGGACCGCTGCGGGGTCGGCGAGGTCGGCGGCGATCACCGACACCTCCGCGCCGAGGCCGGCCAGCTCCGTGACCAGGTCACCAGCCCCGTCCGCGCCGCCGCCGCGCCGGCTGGCCAGCAGCAGTCGCCGGACCCCGTGCCGGGCCACCAGGTGCCGGGCCACCAGGGCGCCCACTCCACCCGTGCCGCCGGTGACGAGCACGGTGCCGTCCGGGTCCAGCGGCCGGGGCACGGTCAGCACCAGCTTCCCGACGTGCCGTGCCTGGGCCAGGAAACGGAACGCCTCCGGAGCCTGCCGCACGTCCCAGCCGGCCGCCGGCAGCGGGCGCAGGACGCCCTCCGTGAACAGCGGCATCAGCCGGTCCAGCATCGCGCCGATCCGTTCCGGGGGCAGCGCCAGCAGGTCGAAAGCCCGGTAGTCGACGCCGGGATGGTCGGCGGCGACCACATCCGGGTCGCGGATGTCGGTCTTTCCCAGCTCGATGAACCGGCCGCCGTGCGGCAGCAGGCGCAGCGAGGCGTCGACGAATTCGCGGGCCAGGCAGTCGAGCACCACGTCGACCCCGGCGCCGTCGGTGGCGGCCAGGATCCGCTCGGCGAAGTCGAGGGTGCGGGAGGAGGCGATCCGGGACTCCGCAAGGCCCTGCTCGCGCAGCGTCTCCCACTTGGCAGGGCTGGCGGTGCCGTACACGTCCGCGCCGAGGTGCCGGGCCAGCTGCACCGCGGCCATGCCGACGCCACCGGCCGCGGCGTGGACCAGCAGCCGCTCACCGCGGCGCAGGGAGGCCAGTTCGACGAGCCCGTGCCAGGCGGTCAGGAACACCACCGGGACCGTCGCCGCCTGCGCGTACGTCCACCCGGCGGGCATCGGCGCCAAGGTGCGCTCGTCGGCGACCGCGATCGGCGCGAACGCGCCGGTCAGCAGCCCGAGCACCCGGTCGCCGGGCGCGAACCGGGTGACGCCCGGCCCGGTCCCGGTCACCACCCCCGCGCCTTCCAACCCCAGCACCGTGTGCTCGGGGATCATGCCGAGGGCGAGCGCCACGTCCCGGAAGTTCAGGCCGGCCGCCCGGACCGCGACCCGCACCTCACCGGGACCGAGTGGCCGGTCCGCGTCCGGGTTCGGCACCAGGGCCAGGCTTTCCAGCGAGCCGCGCTCCCGCACGTCCACCCGCCAGCTGCGGTCCGTTCCGGCGGCGGCGAGCGCCGTCTGCGGCGTCACCCGGGCCAGCCGTGGCACCAGCACCGTTCCCTCGCGGATGGCCGCCTGCGGCTCACCGCTGATCACAGCCGAGACCAGCATGCGGTACGACTCCGGCTGCCCGTCGACGTCCAGGAGCGTGAACCGCCCGGGATGCTCCACCTGGGCGGCGCGGATCAGCCCCCAGACCGGCGCGGTCCCGAGGTCCGGGGACGGGTCGGCGCCCTCGACGGACACCGCGTTGCGGGTGAGGACGATCAGCCTCGAACCGCCGAAGTCGTTGTTGGCCAGCCAGTCCTGCAACAGGGCGAGGGTGCCGGCGGTGTACCGGTGCGCGCCCGCGACCGGGTCCCCGCCCGGCGTGCTCGGCGGGGTGGCGGACAGCACCACGGTCGACATCGGCCCGCCGGTGCGCACGGCCGTCGCCAGGGTCCTCAGGTCCCGGTAGTCGCGGACCGCCACGCCACTGTCGGCGAGCGCGCCGAACAGTTCGGCGTCGTCGCCGAGGACGGCCCACGGCGCGTCGGGCAGGCGGGGCGAGGCGGGGCCGGCCGGCAGCCAGCCGAGCCGGTAGAGGCCGTCCCGGTCCTCCGGCGCCTCGGTGAGCCGGTGCCGGGGGACCGGCCGGAACGCGAGGGACTCGACGTCGAGGACCGGCTGCCCGGTGTGGTCGGTGGCGGTCAGCGCGTATGCGTGCGTCCCGGCCGGGCTCAGCCGAACCCGCAGGGCGGTCGCGCCGCCGGCGTGCCAGTGCAGCCCGGTCACGGCGAACGGGAGCAGCAGCTCCCCGCCCCCGTCCGGGCCGGGGTCCGCGCCGCCGGTGACGAGGACGGCGTGCAGCGCCGCGTCGAGCAGCGCCGGGTGCACCAGGAATCGCCCGGCGGCGGGCCGTTCCGCCGCTGGTAGCCGCACCTCGGCGAAGAGGTCGTCGCCGCGCCGCCACATCGCCGTCAACCCGCGGAAGGCCGGACCGTAGCGGTAGCCGCGGGCGTCCAGCGTGGAATAGACGTCGTCCAGGCCGATCGGCGTGGCCCCGGCCGGCGGCCATTGGGCCTCCGGCGCGGCGACGGCGGCCGCGGTGCCGCCGGCTGCGGTCAGCAGGGTGCCGGTGGCATGCCGGACCCATGGCCCGTCCGCGGTCTGCGCCCGGATGGTCAGCGCCCGGCGCCCGTCGCTGTCGGCGGGTGCCAGGTGCACCTGGAGACGGGCGGCACCCGGCACCGGCAGCCGCAGCGGCGCGTGCAGGGTGAGCTCGTCGACGTGACCGCCCCCGGCCTGGTCGACGGCGTGCAGCGCGAGGTCGGCGAACGCGGTCGCGGGGAGCAGGACCGCGTCGTGGATGGTGTGGTCGGCCAGCCACGGGTGGCTCTGCAGTGACACCCGCCCGGTGAGCAGGTGACCGCCGTCGGGCAGGTCGGTGGACGCGGCCAGGAACGGGTGCTCGCTGACGGCGAGGCCCAGCCCGGCCGGGTCCGTGGTCTCCGGCCGGTTCAGCCAGTACCCCCGGTGCTCGAACGGGTAGGTGGGCAGTGGGGTGTGCCGCCCGCCGGTCAGCGCGCCGAGCCACGAGGTCCGGTGGCCGTGGACGTGCAGTTGGGCCTGGGCACGAGCGTGTGCGTGCGCCGGGTGCACGGGATGTTGCGTGGGGACGATGGTCGCGGTGTGCCCGTCGGGCAGGCAGGCGTGGGTGAGGGCGCTGAGGGTGTTGTCCGGCCCGAGTTCGACGTAGGTGGTGACGCCGGCGCCGTGCAGGGTGGTCACCATGTCGCGGTGGCGGACGGCTTCGCGGATGTGCCGGGTCCAGTATTCGGGGCTGGAGAGTTGTTCGTCGGTGGCGATGTTGCCGGTCTGGTTGGAGATGACGGGGGTGGTGGCGGGGTGGTAGGTGACGGTCGCGGCGATCGCGGCGAATTCGTCGAGGATCGCGTCCATGTGCGGGGAGTGGAACGCGTGTGAGGTGGTCAGCTTCTTCGTGCGTCGTCCGAGCGCGGCCCAGTGCGCGGCTACCTGGGTGACGGTGTCGGTGTCGCCGGAGATGACGGTGCTGGTGAGTGAGTTGATTCCGGCGATGCTGGCCAGCGTGGGGTCGAGCGTCGGTGCGAGTTCGGCTTCGGTGGCTTCGATGGCGATCATGGTGCCGCCGGGTGTGGCGGCGTTCATCAGTCTGCCTCGGGCAGCAACGAGGAGCGCGGCGTCGGGGAGGCTGAGGACTCCGGCGAGGTGTGCGGCGGACAGTTCGCCGATGGAGTGTCCGGTGAGGTAGTCGGGGGTGATGCCCCAGCTGGTCACCAGGGCGTGCAACGCGACGTGCACGGCGAACAGGGCGGGCTGGGCGTAGCGGGTTTCGTGAATCAGGACGGAGTCGAGGTCGAACATGACCTCGCGGAGCGGCCGGCCGAGGTGCTTGTCCAGCTCGGCGCAGGCGGCGTCGAGTGCCGCCGCGAAGACCGGCTCCCGGTGGTGCAGATGGTGCGCCATCCCCGGGTGCTGGCTCCCCTGGCCGGTGCAGATCAGGGCGATGCCCCCGCCCGCCCGGGCGGTGCCGTCGACCAGCAGTCCGTGCGGCCTGCCGGCGGCCAGGGCCAGCAGCGCCTCCCGCCGGGTTGTCGGGTCGTCACCGAGCAGTACCGCCCGGTGGGCGTGCTGCGCCCGGCGGGCCAGCGTGTGCGCCACGTCCTCGTCGGGGATCTGCGGATGCGCGCCGAGGTGCCCGGCGAGCGCCTCGGCGACATGCTGCAGGGCCGGCGCCGTCCGGGCCGACAGCAACCACGGCACCGGTGCCAGGGCGTCGTCGTCCTCCGGCACCGGTGGCGGCTCCTCGACGATCACGTGGGCGTTGGTGCCGCTGATGCCGAACGACGAGACACCGGCCCGGCGCGGATGCCCGTTCGGGGTCCACGACTGGGCCTCGGTGAGCAGCGCGACATTCCCGCTGCTCCAGTCGATGTGCGGGGAGGGCTCGCCGACGTGGAGGGTCTGCGGGAGCCGGCCGTGTTGCATGGCGAGGACCATCTTGATGACCCCGGCCACCCCGGCGGCGGCCTGCGTGTGGCCGATGTTCGACTTCAGGGAGCCGAGCCACAGCGGCCGGTCGGCTGGGCGGTCCTGGCCGTAGGTGGCGAGGAGGGCCTGGGCTTCGATGGGGTC
>NZ_JBHSIU010000121.1:0-119876 GCF_042653625.1 Dactylosporangium cerinum
TGACCGGCCAGGTGCATGGCGACCAGCGACGAGGAGCAGGCGGTGTCGACGGTGACGGCCGGGCCCTCGAGACCGAACGTGTAGGCGATCCGGCCCGACGCGACGCTCATGGAGGTCCCGGTCAGCAGGTAACCGCCGAGCTGCTCCGGCGCTTCGTGCAGCTGCGGCCCGTAACCGGAGGGCATGCAGCCGGCGAACACACCGGTGCGGCTGCCCCGCAACGACGCCGGATCGATGCCGGCCCGTTCGAGCGCCTCCCACGAGGTCTCCAGCAGCAGCCGCTGCTGCGGGTCGATGGCGAGGGCCTCCCGCGGGCTGATCCCGAAGAACTCCGCGTCGAAGCGGTCCGCGTCGTGCAGGAAGCCGCCCCGCTGGACGTAGGTCTTGCCGTGTGCCTGCGGGTCCGGGTCGTGGATGTCGCCCCAACCGCGGCCGGTGGGGAAGTCGCCGATCGCGTCCCCGCCGGCCGTGACGAGCTCCCAGAGCGCCTCCGGTGACGCCGCGCCGCCCGGGAACCGGCAGGCCATTCCCACGACGACGATCGGGTCGCTGCCGTCGCCCGCGCCGCGGGCGTGGTGGTCGGCCGCGGTGCCGCTCTCGCCCAGCGCGCGCGCCCGCAGGTGGCGCACCAGTGCCGCCGGCGTCGGGTTGTCGTAGAGCAGACTGCTGGGCAGCCGCAGTCCGGTGATCCTCGCCAGCCGGTCGCGCAGCTCGACCGCTGCGGCCGACTCGAAGCCGAGGTCCTTGAACGCCCGGCCGAGGTCGACCTCCTCCGGCGCGGCGTGGCCGAGCACGACGGCCACGGTGCGCCGGACCAGCTCCCGCAGTCGCCGGTCCCGGTCGGCCTTCGGCATGACCCGGATCCGGTCCGCCCACCCGTCGGCCACCGGCTCCGGCACGCCGACCGGGAGCGCCGGGCCGACCGCGGCCGGTGCCGACACCGAAGGCCAGTAGTCGCGGCGCTGGAACGCATACGTCGGCAGCGGCACCCGGGCTCCCGGGCGCCCGGCGAAGAACGCACGCCAGTCGACGCCGACCCCGCGGGTGTACGCCTGCGCCAACCCGTCCAGCATCCGCTGCCAGGCGCCGTGGTTGCGGCGCAGCGAGCTCACCACCAGCGGCTCGGCGTCGTCTTCGGCATCGCCCGCCAGACCGCCGACGGTTTCCTGCACGCCCGCCACCAGCACCGGGTGCGGGCTGCACTCGACGAACACCCGGTGCCCCGCCGCGGCGAGCGATCGGACCGCCGCCTCCAGCCGGACCGGCTGGCGCAGGTTGTCGTACCAGTAGCCCGCGTCGAGCCGGGCGGTGTCGAGCATCCCGCCGGTCACCGTCGAACAGAACGCGATGGGCGCCGACATCGGCGTCACGTCGGCGAGGTCGCGCAGCAGCCGCTCCCGGACCGCCTCGACGTGCGGCGAGTGCGAGGCGTAGTCGACCGGCACGCGGCGGGCCCGGATGTTCTCGGCCTGGCAGGCGTCCACCAGGGCGTCCACGGCCGCGCTGTCGCCGGCGACGACGGTGGCGGACGGCCCGTTCTCCGCGGCGACGGTGAGGCGGTCGCCCCACGGTGCGATTCGGGCCGTGACGTCGGCCGCGGACAGGGGGATCGACGCCATACCACCACTGCCGGCGATCGTGGCCAGGGCGCGGGCGCGCAGCGCGACCACTTTCGCCGCGTCGGACAGCGACAGCGCCCCGGCGATGTGCGCGGCGGCGATCTCGCCCTGCGAGTGGCCGACGACGGCGCTGGGCACGACCCCGAACGACTCCCACAGCCGGGCGATCGAGACCATCATCGCGAACAGCACCGGCTGGACCACGTCGACCCGCGTCAGCGGCGGCGCGTCCGGGCTGCCGCGCAGCACCTCCGCCAGCCGCCAGTCCACGTGCGGTTCCAGGGCGGCGGCGCACGCCGCGATCTGCTCACGGAACACCGCGGAGGTGTCGAGCAGTTCCCGGGCCATCAGCGGCCACTGCGAGCCCTGCCCGGGGAAGACGAAGGCGACCTCGCCCGGGCCGGTGGCCCCCTCCACGAGACCTTCGGCGTCCTCGCCGGCCGCCAGCGCGTCCAGCCGTTGGGCGAGACCCGGCAGGTCCTCGGCGACCAGGACGGCACGATGGGCGAAGGTGCTGCGCGAGGTGACCAGCTCCCGGCCCACGTCGCCGGGGGCGAGGTCCGGGTAGCGGTCGGCCCAGGAGCGCAACCGGCCGGCCTGGGCCCGCAGGGCGGCACCGGTCTGCCCGGAAAGGACCCATGGCGTCAGCGCGGTGGCGATCCGGGGCGAGGAGGGCTCGGCGGCGGGCGTCTCGGTGCGGGGTGCCTCGGCGAGGACCAGATGGCAGTTGGTGCCGCCCATGCCGAACGCGCTGACCCCGGCGACCAGCCGCTGCCCGGGGTGCGGCCACGGCCCGTGCCCGAGCCGGACCGACAGGCCCGCCTCGTCGAGCCGGGCCTCCGGGTTGGCGGTGCGGAAGTGCAGGCTCGGCGGCAACTCCCGGTGCCGGATGCTCAGCGCCACCTTCAGCAGGCCGGTGATGCCGGCGGCGCCCTCCAGGTGGCCGACGTTGGTCTTCGCCGAGCCGACGATCAGCGGGTCGCGGGCCGGTCGGGCCGCGCCGAGCGCGTCGCCGAGGGCGCCGGCCTCGATCGGGTCGCCGACGCGGGTGCCGGTGCCGTGCAGCTCGACGTACTGCACGTCGGCGGGGTCGAGCCCGGAGCGGGCAACGGCGGCCGAGATGACGTGTGCCTGGGCCTTGCGGCTGGGGACGGTCAGCCCGTCGGTTCCGCCGTCGCTGTTCATCGCTCCGCCGAGCAGCACGCAGACGACGTGGTTGCCGTCGGCCAGCGCGGCGGCCAGCGGCTTGAGCACGACGACGGCGCCGCCCTCGCCCCGGACGAAGCCGTTGGCCCGGGCATCGAAGGTGTGGCAGCGCCCGTCCGGTGAGAGTCCGCCGAACGCCGCGGCCCGCAGCGTGCTGTCCGGCGTCAGGATCAGGCTGACGCCGCCGGCCAGCGCCATCGTGGACTCGCCGCGGCGCAGGCTCGCCGCGGCCAGCTGGACGGCTACCAGCGACGAGGCCTGGGCGGCGTCGACCGTCATGCTGGGACCGTGCAGGCCGAGCGTGTAGGACACCCGGTTGGCGATGATGGCCCGGTTCACGCCGGTCATGGCATAGGGGGAGGCACCGTCGGGGCCCGGTGCCGTCGTCAGTGTCGCGTAGTCGTCCCAGGTGGCGCCCACGAAAACACCGGTGGCGCTGTCCCGCAGGTCGCCGGCGACGATCGCGGCGTCCTCCAGCGCCTCCCAGGCCAGCTCCAGCATCAGCCGCTGCTGCGGGTCCATCGCGAGCGCCTCGCGCGGTGAGACGCCGAAGAAGCCCGCGTCGAATCCGCCGACGTCCGTCAGGTAGCCGCCACGACGTGCCCCGGGCTCCGCGGTGGCGAGCCGTTCGACGGGCCAGCGGTCCGTGGGTGCGTCGGTCACGGCGTCGCCGCCGGCGGCCAGCAGACGCCAGAACGCATCCGGGTCGGGGGCCTGTGGCAACCGGCAGGCCATGCCGATCACCGCGATCGGCTCGTCGGTCGGCTGCCGGTGCGCATCGGTCATCGTGTCGGCCCCTTACGCTTGCACGGTGGCCGTCGCTGTGTCCCGCGCCGGCCCTCACCAGGGTCGCCGTCCGGGCTTGACCGGGCCTTGCCGCCGCCTAAAGCGGTGCCGGACCAAGAGCAAGAGCAAGATCAAGAACAGGATTCACGGGTACGCGGACGCGCCGTGCCGTCGAACATGGACAGTGCCTGGCCGCGCAGCCCGATCAGTCGTGCCCGGCGTCTCGGCGGTGCCACCAGTCAGCGGGACCGTCCGCACCGTGCCCGCCGACCGCTCAAGCCGCGCTGACCTCGCTGCCGTCGGGGAAGCGCTCCGCGGCGCCGTCGTCGATGAGGCCGGTGGGCAGGTCGGCGCGTCGGCTCACCTGAAGTTTCCGGTAGGCCCTGGTCAGGTGCTGCTCGACGGTGCTGACCGTGACGTAGAGCTTGGTGGCGATCGCCCGGTTCGTGTGCCCGAGCGCCGCGAGCGCGGCCACCCGCCGCTCGGCGTCGGTGAGCCCGTCGAGGGCGACGGCCGCGGCGAGGTCCGGGCGGGACCCGCCGGCCGCATCCGGCGCCGAGGGCTCCTCCGGATCGTCGGTGCCGATGATCGGTCGGATCCGGTCCAGCAGCGGCCCGGCGTCGCTGCGCCGGGCCAGGCGGCGGGCCGTCTGCCAGGTCGCCCGCGCCGCGTCGACGTCGCCGGCCCGGTGCAGGGCTTCACCCAGGTCCGCCATGGCGTAGGCCGTCGACAGCTCGTCGTCGCTGGCCCGCAGCAGCATCACCGCCTCCTGCAGCAGCGTGAGCCGCTCGGCGGGATCACTGGCCATGGCCAGCACCCACAGCGCGGACCCGCGCTCCCGCACGTTGTGCTGCGGCAGGCGGCTCAGCTGGTCACGGGCCAGCTCCCGACCGTGCTGAGCGCGGCCGAGGGCGATGTGCGCCCTGGCCAGCTCGGTGCGCCAGGGCACGAGCTCCGGCAGGTCGAGGTCCCACGCGACCATCATCCGCCCGCAGGCCTGGAAGTCGATGAGCGCGGCCCGCACGCAGTTGGTCCGCAGGTAATAGGTGCCCCGCGCGTGCAGGTACTTGAGGCTGAACGGGGTGTCGAACATGGCCGCGGGAACGGGGACGGACAGCCACTCCTCGGCCGCGTCGTAGGCGCCGGAGATGGTGGTGGCCATGACCAGGTCGGACAGCGGCGCGCCGACGGCCACCCCCCAGCCCTTCGCCGGAATCAGGTCCAGGGCGCGCCGGGCGTGCTCCTCGGTCGCCGCGAGGTCGCCGCGGCGCAGGTTGCCTTCGGCGAGGATCGCGGACACCAGCGCGTGTGTGGTCGGCGTCCGGCGGCCGGCAGCGCGGTGCAGCACGGGGTAGTGCGAGGTGCCCGTGGCACCGATCCGGTCCGCGAAGATCGTCGCCAGCAGCGCGATCGCGATCGGTCCGAGCGCCTCATGATCGACCCGGGTGTTGTGCACGACCTGTTCGGCGGCGGCCACCGCGTCGCCGTGCGGACTCCGGGCGGCCAGCGCCGTCAGCTCCGCCGCCGCCTGCAACGGCCGGCACGGCGGCGGCATCAGCCCGCGGGCGGCGAGGCTCTCCCACGGCCCGCGGACCCGGTCCAGGTGGCCGGGGAAGAGGTAGGCGAGCAGCAGGAGCGGCACGCTCAGGCTGGCGGCGAACTCCGGCTCCATCTGTTCGGCCGCGCTGATCATGAGGATCACGTCCACCGCGTCGTCGATGAGGCCGTGCCAGAGCAGGTGCGCCGCCGAAGCGACCGCGTGCCGGCGCACCAGCAGGCCGGCCCGCACGGCCGCGACCAGCTCCGGTAACCGGCGGGCGGCGTCGGCGGGGTTGGTCTGCCACTCGATCCGGGTCAGCGCCGAGGTGGCCTCGGCCCGCTGGCGATCGTCGACACTGGCCGTGCAGGCGGAGTCCAGAAAGCTGATGGCGTCTTCGATCCGGCCTTCGGCCAGGGCCTGATCGGCGGCCTCGTGCAGGGTGGGCGCCGCCCATGCCTCGTCGACCCGGTCTGCGTCGACGAGATGGCGGGCCACGACGATAGCGGGCTCGCCGGCCGCGTGGCTGGCGCTCGCCAGCCGCCGGTGCAGGTCCATCCTCTCGTCGGGGAGCATGCCCGCAAGTACGGCGGTGCGGATCCGCGGATCCCGGAAGGTGCCGTCGGCGAGCAGGCCGACCCGGCGCAGCGTCAACAGCGCGCACCGGACCATCTCCTCATTGATGTTCAGCAGGCGGGCCAGCACCGGGGGCTCGGTCGGTTGCCCGGCCACGGCGAGGGCCCGGGCCACCGGCAGGGCCGGCGGCTCGCTGCGGTAGAGGCAGGTGCGCACGGCCTCGATGAACTTCTCGCCGACCACCGTGCGGGCGCCTTCCGCGCCGTGGTCGATGCGCCGCAGCGAGTCGTCCGCCAGCGCGGTGGCCAGTCTCGGGTTGCCACCGGTGATGGCGTGGTACTGCGCGGCCAGGCCGCGGTCGGCGGGCTGCGGGAGCTGTGCCAGCACCTGGCCGATGCCCTGACGGGTCAGCGGGCGCAGTGACAGCGGGACGGAGGACGAACTGTGCAGCAGCTCCGCGTACTGCATGGGATGGACCGGCGCGAGCTGCGGTATCGCCGCCAGGACGACGAGTATCCGCGCGGTGTGAATCCGGCGCATCAGGTAGGACAGGCATTGCAGGGACGACGGGTCGGCGTGATGCACGTCATCCACGTAGAGCAGCAGTGGCTGGTCAGCGGCCCGGCTCAGCAGCGCCATGCACAGCGCGTGCAGTTTCCGGGCCGGTGTCGCGTCGCGGGCCTGCTCCGTATCGGTGCTGTCCCAGCGGGCGGACATGGCCTCTTCGAGAAGTCCCGCGACCGGCGAGTCGCTCTCGGCCAGCAGCCCGGCGCTGTGGGCCAGCTGCCCGATCACGCCCAGCGGCAGCGACTGCTCGGCATGCGAGGCCACGGCCGTGACCACCTTGGCGCCGGCCTCCCATGCGAGCTGGGCGAGACGGTTCAGCAGGACGGTCTTGCCGCTGCCGGAGGCGCCGGTGAGCATGACGGCCCGGCCCTGTCCCCGGACGGATGCGGACAACAGATCCTTCAGTACGTTTAAGTGCTCATCCCTCTCGACCAGCGCCCCCGTGGAATGATTCATTGTTGCCTCCCCCGTAGCCAAACCCAGAACATCGGCCGTACCGTGGCAAAGCCCGCGATCCCCGGGGGCATCGCCCGAGGGCCGGGCTGAGTCGAGTCGGTGGTGCTCTGGTTCGTGGGACGACGTCATACGCATGGGTTATCGCCCGTTGATCCGCCTGGGTCAATATATACAGCGACCATATTGATGGCAAGGAATAGTCGTGAACATCGCGGCACGCTGCGCGACACGCCGGGCCGCGGCGCGTGATTCGGCGGCCACGGTCCCCGGGTTTGGGCGGCTCACCTGCTGTGACGATACGTCTGGGTCACGTCTGCGGCGGCCGGGATGCCACGCCGGCAGTAATCGACACCGAACGACGCGCGCGCGGATGACCGGCCCCGGCCCGCAGCGGCCGGTGAGGAAGGCCCTCGGGACGCCGGACCGGGAATGCGGCGCCTGGCCGCGCACCGTGCCGGCCCGATGATCAGGCTGGATAATTCTGCCGATGTTTAGGGGTAATGCCAATGTCGGTGTGAATGTGCAGGTGATGTGCGGAATCCACCCTCGGATTTCAGTATAAAGTAGCTCGGCGGATGCGGCCGCTTTCCATCATCTGGGAAAGATTACGTTACGATTCGTATACACAGGGGTGTCCATATCGGGCCGCTTGCGGGATTCGCGCCCGGGTTCGACGCCGATCTGGTCGGGGTATGCGCCCGTTGAAGTTGCCTGCGTGGACTTGGTGCGAGGCGGCTGCCGGCAGTGTCGTGCTCGCTCGTCGCGCACCTGCCTCCTCCACGATGGACACACAGGTTCGGCCTCACCCCGAGGAGGCTAGGGCAAGGGGGTGGACGGTCCAACCCGTATCCAGCCCCCTATTGACCCCTACCGGTCCGGTCCGGACGTTCCCAGGGTGGCTTAGGGGCTGAGGAGGCCTCCGGGCACCCCTACCGTCGGATGAGACGGCAATCACTCCCGGTTGCCGGCCGACGGAGGTGTGACCGTGACCGACAACGTCCTCATACTGCTCACGGGCGGTCCGCAGGATCTGACGCCCGATCAGCGCACGCTCCAGCTCACCGGCGACCCGGAGAAGGTCAAGCTCGAATACTGCGGTGGACACGAACACTTCGAGCGCACCAGCGAGCGCACCACCGACGGTCTCGCCGTCTTCCGCTGGACCACCCGCACCCGGATCGCCGAATAGGGCCGGCACCTTCAGCGTCGCCGGACATCTGACGCGGCCTGAGCGCCGTCAGGCGTCCCGGATCATCCGGTAGGACCGCTGCAGATGCACGATCCAGACGGTGACCAACTCGCGGGCCACGTCGAGCGTTCCCTGCGGCCGGTCTTCCGGGCGCCAGCTGCTGATCACCACCATGCCGAGAAGTCTGTCGGCCGTTCGGTGCGGAACGGGTGTCCGCGGCGCAGCAATCGGGTGTTGCGATCCGCCGTCAGATCGTGGCGGGCTGCGCGCCGGGCTGGTCGGTGATGTAGCCGACCTGGGGAGTGTCCTGGTCGCGGCACGCGGCGGGCAGGACCGCCTCGGAGGCGGTGCCGCCGGCGAGGCCCACGCGGAACGTGCCGGGAGCACCGGTGCAGGACGTCGCGGTGTACGTGATGTGGGTGCTGTCCGGTGCCCAGGCGGGTGCGGTTGCGGTGCGGTCGCTGACCTGGTGCTTGCCGGCCCCGTTGGCGCGCATGACCCAGACGGTGTTGTTGTGCGTGTACGTGATGCGCTTGCCGTCGGGGGACAGCGCCGGCTCCGCGTTGACCTCGTCCTCGGTGAGGCGGGTCTCGTGACCGGCGGTGCTGGCGTAGATGACCCCGGCGCGGGCGTAGACCTCGGTGCCGGTGTGCGCCGCGTGCGCGGCGGTCGCGCCGATCAGGCTGCTGAGCCCGGCAGCGGCGGCGAACCCGGCGAGTGCGAGCGTCGTCGTGATCGTGCTGCGGTTCATCCGTGCCCCCTGCGGTCCGTCGCGTCCGTGTGACGCCCAGACCGTCGGCGCAACCGCGCTGCACCTGAACGGTTCCTCGCACGAAACCTCAGCTCCCCGACCGGCCCGCGGAAAAGGCCACCTCAGGTGGTGGGGCGGTATCCGCGGTGACGACAGCGAAGCGCGTCGTGCCTGCTGCAGGACCTACCGTTTGGTTGACGGCAGCGCGCCGAGGTCAATGACGAGCAGGCCCGCGTCCAGGAGCACGGCAAGCCCGGTGGCGGTGGACGTGCAATCCGTGGCCGCGTGATACACGGGGATGACCGCAAGTATCCGGCCTGACTCCACGTCCCAGATGCGCACGGTCCGGTCGTCGCCGGCGGTGGCCAGCACCGTGCGTCCCTCGATGCGGAGGGCACACATGGCCTTGACGGTGCCGGCATGGCCGGAGAACCGTCGCAGTTCGGCACCAGTGACCGGATCCCACAGCCGCACCGCCGTTCTGCTGCCCGGACCTGCGAAGACATTCTCGCTGCTGATGGCCAGCAGCGTTCGCCCGTTGGCCGGCACCGGGCACATTGCGTAGACCAGGCCTGTGTTGCCGGTGAGGTGGCGCACCCGAGGACTGCCCGCCACATCCCAGATGTGCACTGTCCCGATCTCCCCGGCTGTGACCACGAAGGTGCTGTCCCCAGCCGGCATCGCGCACATTGCCTCCAGGTGGCCGGGGCTGCCGGCAATCTCGTGCTGCAGCTCGCCGGTGGCCGGGTGCCACAGCCTCACGATTCCGGCGTCGGTCGCGGTGGCCAGCAAGGACTGTCCGCCGACGGTCAACGTGCACATCGTCCGTACCGGTCGGGTATGGCGGGTGAGCTGGTGCAGTTCGGTGCCGGTGGACGGATTCCAGAGCCGCACCGTCCGGTCGCTGCCGGCGGTGACCAGCAGTGCCTCGCCGTTGACCGGCACTGTGCATACGGCGTGCACGCGGCCGGTGCGATGTGCCAGCCGGCGCAGCTCCGCGCCGGTGGCGAGATCCCACAAGCGCACTGCCGGACCGGCGGTAGCCAGCGCGGCCCGCCCGTCGAATGGCACAGTGCACACCGCTTCCATCGAACCGCTCCGGTGTGCGGGCTGGCCGCGACCGGCGGCGGAATCGAGATCCCAAAGCCGAACCGCGCGGTCGCTGCCAGCGGTGGCAAGCAGGGTTTGCCCGTCGACGGCCACCGTGCACACCGCATCGACCGATCCGATGTGACGGGCGATCTGTCGGCCTTGCACACCTGCGGCAGGATCCCAGAGCTGCACCCTTCCCGCGGTGCCAGTGATCGCCAGCAAGGTCTTGCCATCGACCGGCACCGCGCAGGCAGCCTTCCTCGCCTTCACCGCCGGTGGCCGCTGGAATGGGTCGCGGGGGTGGCTGGGAGGGACGGGGTCGACGGGTCGGGGGAGTTTCTTGCCGGTGGCCGGGTCCCAGAGTTCTACCGTCCCCGTGCTGAGGACTGTGGCGACCAGGTGCCGTCCGTCGACCGGCATCACACACATGGCCTGCAACGTCGGACGTGGCGCGAACGGGTCCAACCAGACGGTGGAGAGATCTTGGAGGAAGAGGCTCCAGGCGCCGTCGGGACTGGCGGACCGGCGCAGTCGGGTGTCGGCGGCCGGGTTCCAGAATTCCACGGCGTTGTCGCCGGCAATCGCCAACTGGATTCTGCCGTTGACCAGCAACGCGCACATGGCCCTTACTCGCCACGAAGGACCATCAGACCGGCGCAGTTCCATGCCGGTGGCCGGATCGAACAGCTGGACAATTTTGCCGACCCCAGCCGTTGCAAGGAGATCGTGTCCATCGACCTGTATCGCGCACATCGCCTGCGACGCTGCGGGATTGGGAGTCAGCTGCCGAACCACGGTCCCAGTGTCCGGGTCCCAGAGCCGCACCGTCCCGTCCTTGCTGGCGGTGGCCAGGTAGGTGCGACCGTTCACCGGCACTGAGCACATTGCCTGCAACGTCCCGGGATACGGGGCCAATCGCCGAAGTTCGGTGCCGGTGGCAGGGTCCCAGAGCCGCGCCGTCCCGTCCTTGCCGGCGGTGGCCAGGAGGGCATGGTTGTCGACCGGCACCGCGCAGACCGCGTACACCGGTCCGGAGTGCCCGTGAAGCTCGCGGACTTCGGTGCGTCGGCGGGCGACGGCCCAGCGTCCTCGATACGGGGCGGCTGTCCGGGGAATCATTGCCGGGAGCTGTTCGAGGACCTGGGTGATGCTGAACATCGCGGCGCGTTCGGCTGGGCCGGCGCTCACCGCGGGCAACGTGAGGTGCAGCAGTCTGGCTCGTTGCCGGCCGTGTTCGGTGGTGGCGCGGTTCGCCGGCCGCAGCAGCCGCAACAGGTCAGCGTGCAGGAGGTAGTCGTCGTCGGCGAGCAGATCGTCGATGCGACCGGCCCGGTCGGCGTGGCCAGCCAGTGAGCGAAGGAGGTACGTGTCGACATCGGCCCAGTCCGTGCTGGCACCGAGCCGGCGGAATGCAGTGGTGATCTGCAGTTCATCCAGTTGCATGCCGCCAGGCCCGCGGCCGCGCAACAGCGCGTCGTTCAGGGCCTGGTGGAACAGCCTGAAGACAGAAGCGTCCCGGTTGCCGCTGGTCTCGATCAGGAACGCGGCGGCGGCCGTGCGGGCGAAGCGGTCAAGTTGGACGGCGCCGACGCCGCAGCCGAGGGCGACGGTGGCGGTGTGCCACAGTTCGCTGGACCAGCCGGGTGCTTCTGCGTAGGCGAGCGCGGTCAGCAGTTCGCGGGCGGCGACGCCGTCGACGGCCGGGAGCCGCTCCAGGTAGGCGTGCAGCGTGGCGTCGACGGTCGCGGTCAGCGTCAGTGTCGAGGGATGGGCCGCGACGTCGTCGTACAGGCCGCGACGCCGCGCCTCGAGACCGGCGATGAGGAAGTTCGGCTCGGCGAGCAGGGCGATGCGCCGCGCGACGGGTGTTGCCGTCGTCGCGTCCATGTATGGGTTGCCGGGCCGCTCCGCTCCGAGGAGCCGCAACGATGCGAGGGTGTACGTCTCCAGGTCGACCAGGTCGAAGTAGGCGGGGTCGTCCAGGTCGATTTCGACCGCGGCCCCGGCGAGCGCGCTCAGTAGCTCCCCGGCCGCGTCGCCCCGCCGGCTGCCGCACACGACCTGCACTCCGGCGTCACCGCATGCCTGCACGAGGGGAAGCACCACTCTGGCCAGGACCAGCCGTGCGTCGGCGGGGCTGCTCGCCTCGTCGATCGCATCGATCACGATGTTCAGCCGGTGGCCAGGCTCTGCCGCCAGACGTTCCTGGACGGCGGACAGCAGGTCCTCGATCCGCTCCGGCAGGGCGACGCCCACCGCGCGGGCGATCTCGGCTGCGACGTCGAGGGCGGTCTTGCCCTTGACGTGGACCGCGCAGCCGACGGAGCCGACCGATGCCCGCACCGCCGTGTCACCGGACGGGAGCTGCGCCCGCAGCGCCGGGTCTGCGGTCGTCACGACCCGCCCGAGCACCGCTGACTTGCCCACGCCCGGCGAACCGGTGACCACCAGCACCCGCCGGTCTGTCGCGTCGCGGTCGAGCCAGGCGACGATCTGCCGGAGCGCCGCGCGACGGCCGGTGAACCGGAAGCCGGGATCGTGGTCGGTCATCACCCCACGCCCGCGGGGTCGCCAGTGTTGGCCTGCTTCGGGGTCGGTGTCCAGCCGCCATCCCCATGCTGCCATCGCGGCATGGCCGGCGTCGGGTGGCGACCAGCCGGACAGCACCCGGAGTTTGGCGTCGGGCAGGAATACGTCGGCCTGGGCCAGGGTCAGCGCCTGAGCGTCACCCTCCTGCTGGGCGCTGACCAGCGCCCGCCCGACGATCCCGGCGACCGCCTGGTAGTCGGGCAGCCACAGCCCGCCGCCGGAGAAGCCGCGCTCCACCGGAAACCGCGATCCGGTGTCCAACCGGACCCAGCCGTTGGCCAGCGGCGCACCGACGGTCCCGTCCGCCTCGTTGCCGTGGCGGTTGCCGCCCGGGAAGCCGAAAGCCCACCACCGGCGCCCGACCAGCGCTCCCGGCTCCAGCAGCCGTAACCGCGGCGGCTGCGCACCCGGTGGTGCGTCCTCGGCCAGGTGCAGCAGCGCCACGTCGGCGACCTGCCAGTCGTCCACGTCGAGCTCGACCTGGCGAACCTCCCATCGGCGCTTCCACGCCGCCGGAACGTTGGGGAAGGACACGAACAGCGGGGACGTCTGCTTTCCGCTGTTGTCGAGGACGACGTGGGCGCACGTCAAGGCCAGTCGCGGCCCGATGGCCAGCGCCGTCCCTATGGGTGCGAACCCTGTCGGCTGATCGTGGACGCCCAACGTCCACGTGGCCGCCGTCGGTCGCGCTGGTGCGTTCACGTGCCGGGCACCTCGTCCGGCTGGTCGGTATCAGCTCCGCTCGTGGCGGCGTGGGTCCACTTCAACGTCACTTCGAAGCTGCCCTCGCTGGCCGCCGACGCGACCAGCCAGTCGGCCTTTCCGCTGACCTTCAGGCCGAACTTGACCTCGACCTCCTGCGGCCCGTGCGCTCGGACCTGCTGCAGGACCTCCGTCGCCGCTCGCAACGCCTGCCGCGTCGCGTCGCGGACCATTCCGACCGCTCGGTCCGGACCCGCCGCGTCCTCGAACCCCGGCACGGGTTGGATCTCGAAGAGTGCTTGCGAACCGTCCTCCAGTTCGTACCGCACCACTCTTCGCGGCCCGATCACGCTCGCCATCGCACTCCTCTTCAAATCAACGGTCAACTGAACCTGTGCTCCACCACGTTGGTGATCGACTGGCCGCTGACGAGATCAGTGACCGAGGGAATCCGCGCGTCGACCAGCTCGCCGCGCACCGTCGGGACGATCTCGGCGGCCAGGCGGATGAATTCCTCGATCGCAGCGATCGGTCCCGGGCCGAGCGTGGCGGCAGTGGTGCCGCGGCCGAAGTCGGCGCGTCGTAGGCCGGACCGCTCCCGCAGGTCCTTCACGACGCTGCCGCCCCGGCCGATCAGCGCGCCGACGTCGCCGGGTGAGGCAAGGTGCAGCAGGCCGGTGGCGGTGGTGGCTTTTGCGAGGACGGCGGCGACGACGTCGCGTACGGCGTCTGCCGTGCCGATCGCGACCAGTTCGCCTGAGTCGTTGTCCAGGTCGCAGCCGAGGAGGCCGGCTGTCGCTCGCAGCGCGTTGAGGTTCTGCCCACCCTTGCCGATGACCGCACCGACCTGGTCGCGAGGAACGACTATGGCGGCGGCGGGAAGGTTGAGCACCGCCTGGAGCAGTTTCGTGCCGGTCTCGGCGGCCTCGGCCGAGCCGAATGTCGCGACGATCTCCGACCCGTCCACGTCGAGCGCGGTCGCGCCGAGGTCGGCGCGGAGCCGCGCGGACTGGCGGCGCAGCGAGGCGATGCGGAATGGTTCGGGTTGGGCGCGTACCACGACGATGGGCTCTCCGGGAGCGGTGGTCGCCGGAGCGGTGACCGGCTGCACGATCCGGTCGACGGCGCTGCCGGGACGCACGTCGCCCGGGTAGGTGCGTAGGTGGTGGCTGCGCGCCCAGAAGAGCCAGCAGTCCGCCTGCCATTCCGGCGCCGGGTCCAGCGCCGCGAGGGTCTCGGCAATGTCGCGGTCCAGCGGCCCGCGGACGTTCAGGGTCAGATCCCGGGCCGCGATTTCGGTGATCGCCTCGTCGGATTTCAGCAGTGGGTAGAACGCGGATCTGTGCCGGTCGGCCAGTTCGAGCAGTGGAGCCAGGAGCCGGCCGCCGACACCGAGCCGCGCGACATCGGTGCCGACGCGGATGGCCACCGGGTCACCGATCCGCACCGGTTCCGGGAACACGTCGGTCATCTGCATCGACGCGGTGTGCGTGATGCCCGTGTCTGGGTCGTGGACGAGGAACTCGAACTGGACGTACCCGGCGTCGTTGGGCGCCGTCACGGCGATCGCCGGGTAGAAGTACTCCTCGTGCGTGGCGGTCTGCCAGTGTGCGTGAAGCGTTTCCAGGAAGGTGATGGTGAAGCAACCGGGCTGTGTTCGGGGGATCGCGCGTCCGGTGAGACGCTGGCCCGGGGTGAGGTTGCGGAGCAGGCCGGGGATCCGCCGGTTGAGCGACATCGCCAGCTGGCGGTGCTCGAGTTGGTGTTCGGGCTTGTAGTGGGCCTCCCGGAGCACGAACCGCCCGAGGCCGTCGGCCCGGTGGAAGACACGCAACTCGCCCTGATGGTCGTGGACGAGGTCACCGACGACGACCTCGACGGCTTCACCGGCGGTTGCCCCGGGGTGGACAGCCGGAGCCCAGGCGGTGCCCGGCGGACGCCAGTCCTGGCGCAGGATCAGACAGGGCACGCCGTGGTCGAGGTCGTAGCCGACGATCTCATACCACTGTTCGTCGAGCATCTCGCCACCGACGACGACGGCGCGCGGGTGGCTGACGTCGGGCCGGCGGGAGGCACGGTTCCGCCAGGCCTCGAGTTCGTCGGTCGCGTGTGCTTCCGCGGTGTGCAGCGGGTCGAGGCAGTTCTCGGGCTCCCCGGCCAGGCACCGGTGGCAGACGTCGCACGCCCGAGTCAGCGTCTCGAGCCGCTCGACGTGCAGGAGCGCGCGGGCGTTGACGACGTCCGGGTCGGGGGTCAGCGCAACGGGCGACGGCCAGCTCGTGTCGAGTTCGGGCTGCGCGTCCGTGGCGGTGGCGTCATCCCCGGCCGCCTCCGGCTCCGGCTTCGCGGGCAGGCCGGACGGCGCGATCATGGCGAGGGCCGTGTCGACGACCGGAATGCTGTCGTCGCCGCGACCGAACCTGAGACGCAGGCGGGCGCCGGCCGGCCACACGTGCTGGAGGCTGCTGAGCACGTCGCGGGTCCCGTCCGGGCGAGCGTGGACAGCCGCCAGTTTCAGCAGTCGCATCATCTCCGCGTTGTCCGAGGTGGCCGAGTCGTCCGTGGCGAGCGCCCACTGCTCGACGGTGACGATGTTGGACAGCACGGTGTTGCCGGTGCGCCGGTCCTTGCGGCGGGCCAGGGGGATGATGTCGTTCGCTTCGGCCATGACGTTCGGGGCGAGGACGGCGATTGCAGGCTCACCCGGCGGAGGCTCCACTGCCGCGTACTCTCCTGAGCCGGTCTTTCGGTGGCGTAGCGAACCCATGGCCCGGGTGATGACACCGCGCGCCCGACCGATCAACGCGGGCTCGACGAAGCGCTTGACCTCCTCCTTCATCGCCGGTGACAGCGCCGAGAGGACTTCGCGTCGTTTCACCGCGACAGCAAGGAGCACGTCGTGGTTGATCCACCAGCGGTCCGCCCAGAGGCGGCGGGCGGGGGAGTCGACCCACGGAGGGGAGTCGGAGTCGCTGCGTTCCCAGACCGCCATGGCCTGCAGGACCAGTTCGGCGTCGTCCTGGCACGCGGACGACAACGCCCGATGGCGTTCGGCCGCTTCGTAGCGCCACTCGTCGGGCCAGCTCGGCGAATCGAGCAGGATACCTTTCGAGCCGACGATCGACTTGCTTTCCAGCAGTGCCAGGATGGTGACGACCTCGGGTACGCAGGCGAGCCGGTCGGCGTACATGATCGCGATCGCGCTTGCGGTGGAGCCCAGGCCTGGGGAGCGTGACAGTTCCTTGCCGAACGACGTCGGGTCGCCCTGCGCGTCGATCGCCCCCGACGTGCCGAGCGCTTGTGCCGCGCGTTGGAGCTCACGCACGAACACGTCACGGGCCGCGCGGGCCGACTCGTCGAGCTCGACGGTCTTCGGCTCGAACGCGGCCGGCCAGGGGAACCCGACCACGTCGTCGATGCCACCCATCTTCGCGGTCATGACGAACTGTTCGAGGCTGTCGCGGGTGGACCCGGGTGGGGTGTCCTCGGGAAGCTCGAGGAACTGTTCCTTGGAGTAGAGCGGGAACACCCACCCCGGCGATTTGCGGCCGACCCGTCCCCAGCGCTGCCGGATACCGGCGCGGCTGTGCGGAATGGTCGGGATGCCGCCCTGAGCGAGCTCCGGGTCCCAGTCCGACTGGGCGATCAGGCCGGAGTCGACGACGAAGCGGACCCCCTCGACCGTCAGGGACGTCTCCGCCAGGTTCGTCGAGACCACGATCTTGCGACGGTCACCCTTGCGACGGGCGGCGAGCGCATCCTCCTTCTCCTCGACGGGCAGGCTCGACAGCAGCGCGAACACGTCCGCGGTGTCACCCACACCGTCCTTGATGATCGCGACGGCCTCGTCGATGGACTTCGCGGTCGGCAGGAAGCCCAGAATGTCACCGTAGATGCCGGCCTCGTCGAGACCGGCAGCCAGTTCGACGACGAACCGGCCCAGCGCACCCGGCATCTGCTCCTTCCACAGATGTGCCGGGATCACCCGGCTCCAGCGCAGCGGCAGCAGACTGCGGGTCGTCTTGTGGAGGTCCTCGGCCCAGCCCACATCGTTCGCGGCTGCGTCGCTGACCTCGTCGCGTTTCAACGGCGGGGCGTGGTGGGTGAAGTGCCGCCCGACGAACGCTGCCTCGTCGTAGTCCTGGCCGAGCGGCATGTCCGCGCCGAACGTCGCCTGCCAGCGCTCGCCCTGGCCGGCCCTCTCCTCGCGGTCCAGTTCACTGAACAGCGGAAAGCCGTACCCGATGGTTTTGACCGCCGGGACGTTGACGACCTCGACCTGGCCGTGGCCGCCGAAATACTCGCGGTAGAACTCCTCGTTGAACGTCGCTGACGTGATGATCACCCGCAGGTGCGGGTACCGGTCGATCTCCCGCTTCAGGTACCCCATGATGAAGTCGATGTTCGTCGACCGCTCGTGAGCTTCGTCGACGATGACCGTCCCGATGCGGCTCAGCCTGCCCTCACGCAACCAGTTGATCATAGTGCCGTCGGTGACGTAGATGAGCTGGCAAGACTCGTCGTGGGCGCGCGAGCCGCTGACCTGGAAACCGACCGGGAACCCCGGACCGACGCCACCCGCGCCGGACATCTTGGTACCGACGAAACCGGCCACACCGGTCGTCGCCTGCACCCGCGGCTCGGTGACGACGATCGGGCCGAGATCGGCCAGGCGGATCGGGGCGTCCGCCGGCGGGTCGAGCAGCCGGTACGGCATGTAAGTGGATTTTCCGGTCCCGGTGCCGGCCTTCACGACCACGATCCGGGTCCGGGGATCGGCGAGATAGGTGAGGATCTGGCGGATGTCGCGGTCCTCCATGCCGAACCCGAACGTGCCGAGATCGACCGAGCCATCCCGCTGCTCGTGCACCCCCGGCAGCGGGCCCAGCCCACCGAACGGCCCGGTCGGGTTGTCCCGATCGGCCACCTCACCGATCGTCTCCAGATCGATGTACGGCACCGCCATGCCCTGTGTGTTGAGCCGATGCTTGCCCCGGTGCTCGGGACAGCGGTCGGACCGGCTCTGCCCACGATCGACCTTGGCGAGCGCGGCCCCCTCGTTGTAGACGAACCGCAGTTCGTCCTCACCACGCAGCCCGGCGCGGTACTCCCGCAGGCAGTCCTTGCACGCGGCGCTTCGCATCTGGGAGCTGGACGAGCCGCGGTCCCCTGGCTGTGTCATCGCAGTCCCCGTCTCAGCCGGCAGCCCAGACGGCGCCGGGTTCGAAGTTCGCGCTCTGCGTCACGGTCGCCCCCGCATCGCCGCCGCCTGCGGCGTAGAACATCGGCACGACCTCGAGCGAACCCGGCCGACGCAGCAGGCGGTCGACCACCGCGCGGTAGAACCCGACGACCGCGGTGTCCAGGCCGGTCTGGAACATGATGATCCGCAACCGGTCCACCCCATCGCCGAACAGCGCGTCGAGCTGCTGAACACTCGCCCGGTAGACGAAGTCGTCGGTCTGCCCGGCCGGACGCGGGCGGGAAACGTCGGCGTTGCGCAGCCAAGCGCCGTCAATGACCGGGTCCATCTCGGTGTGCCGGATCGACAACAGCGCCAGCCGCAACTCCAGGTCGACCGGTCCGGAGGATTCGTCGAGCAGCCGCAGGCACCGCAGGGGGAACGGTGCGGACGCCGCCGACCCGTCGCGGTACACGACCGGAACGTCGCGACGCCGGCCGGGATCGCCGGCCACGAACTGGCGCAGTACCTCGGTGATGACCCTGTTGTTTACGCCGCTCGGGCTCAGCGCCGCGGAGCGATCGGTCGCCGCGTCCGACACGGCAGCTTCGATCTGTCCACGGAACCGTTCCTCCACCGCGCGGCGACCACCCGAACCGCTCTGCGATCGCCACGCCTCGGCCGCGGGTGCAACGCCGGCTGCGGCGTCCCACGTCCACTGTGCCGTGCCGGCCTCGAGCGGCTGAGTCACGAACACGTCGACCACGTTTCCCCGGCGTACAAACGGATCCGGCGGTGCCTCAGCCGCCGTCACGGGGGCGCGACCGGCGGACGCAATCTCCATGGCGGTCGACTCGAGCCGAGCGCACAGCGCTTCGTAGCGAACGACGTCGTCCCGGTCGCCAGGATCGGCCTTCTCCGCCCGTCGGCGCGCCGCAGCGACGTCCCGCAGGAGGCCGTCGATGTCGTCGGAAACTGCAATTGTGACCAGGACCGTGCGTTCGATGGTCATCCGCGGGAGATCCGCGCGGTGAGCAGCTTGGCCTCGATGGCCTTGTCCAGGTCGGCCAGCCGGTCGGGGCAGCGCAACACCATGACTCCTTCCGGGACCTGCGGTTCGGCCACGTCCAACGGCAGCAGGAGCGCGACGGCGCCGTATACGGCCAGCCGTTCGAGCGTCTCTGCCGTGCCTGTCCCGAACGTGCCGCGCGGCACCACCGTGAGCTCTTCACCACCGGGCATCGTGCGGCCCCGCAGCCACGGCAGCGGCGCGGTGACGTCCAGATTGCTGAACCGGACCGCACCCTCGTCCGGCAGACACGACCAGCGCACACCCAACCGATCGTCCTCGAGGACCCGTACCGCGCCGGACGTGCCGGCCTGGTCCCGGTTGTTGAAGCGGTTGAACAGCATGCCGGACAGCAGCGCAGCCCGGCACGCCTCCGTCTCGGCCTGGCGCGCCGACCGGTCCGTCCACGGCGCCCCACCAGCGATGATGGAGGCGACCCGGCCGCTGCCGGCCAGCAGGAAGTCGAGTTCGACCGGGCTCCACGTCCCCGTCATGAGTGCGTAGCACAGCCGCTCGGGCGCGAGGCCGCGCAGTGAGATCGCCTCCGCGACCCGGTCGCGCAGGTCGTCCGGCATCGGTGTGACGGCGAGGAACAGCTCACGCGCCTCGGCGGGGCTGATTGCGGCCGGGTCCTCGACGCCGAGCTCGACACCCACGGTCCGCCCGTACCGGCGAAGGCTGGCCGGGACACGGCGCTCCGGATGGCCCGGGTACGACCGGCGCGCACCGTGAATCTGGACGCTCGCAGGGCGGTCGAAACGGATCTCCATGGTGCCGCCGCTCTGAAACGCGTCACAGAGCGTCAGCGCGGCAAGGGCCCGGTTCGCCTCATGCGTGCCCACATGCGGCACCTCGCAGGTCTGCCAGGCGACCACCGCCAGTCCGTCGAACGAAGAGTCCTGCGCGAATGCGGCCAGCGCGACGATGACGTTCTGACAGGCGATCCGGACCGGCCGCACGACGAAGTCCCGCGGCCGCTTCTCATTGGCGAGATACGTTTCCTGATAGGCCGGACCGATCTCGTCAAGAACACGTCGCAGGCCCTCCTCGCGGGCCGCGAGCTCGTCAGCAACCGACGCTACGTACAGGTGGCAGTCGGTGTCCAACAACGCCGCCTGATGCTCGTCCGCACGAACGTCCAGATGCCACCGCACCACGGCACCCTCGCCGGGCAGTGGCTCCTCGCCGAGATCGGAGACCACGACACAGGCGAATGAGCGCTCGTCGACCGGCATGATCGGCACCAGATTCGGCAACAATGGCCATGAGCTGCCACCGATCAGGTCCTCAGCCCATCGCATCGAAGGCCGGCCTTCGGGGGTGCCAGGCCGGTACACCAGTTCCCGAACCGCCGAGGGCCACTGCTCCTCGTACACCTCGAGCAACGATCCGGGTGCGGTAAGGCCGCGTTCAGCGAGGTGCGTCATCACGTCGTCGGACAAGAACCGCTCCTCGCGCCGGTAGAGCCACCATCCTGAAAGCGGCTTCCACACGGAAGCAATCGCCTGTCCGCCCACCCCGTGCGGGACACTCGGTTGGTAGCGGATCGGCAACGGAAATGTCAGACTGCTCGAACTGCTGGGATAGGGGGAGCGCCATGGCCTGCGGAAACAACATGGTCTCCCGTGCCGGGCTGCAGAGTGCACCCACCGCTCCGGCACACCCGGTGCACGCCTCGGCACCGATGCCTGCGTCCCGCCGTACCGAACTCGAGCAGGTGGCGCGCCTCGCCATCGCGGCGGCGGAGAGCGCAGTCAACGCGGCGAGCTCGCAGCAGTCGGCAACACAGGCGGTGCGCGACGCCGAGAACGCGCTCCAGGCCGCACGTCGCATCCCCGGCGTCGACAAGACCGTCCTGCGCGCCTTGGAAAGGGCCGTTGAGAAGGTCCGCCGCGAGGCACGGACGAAGGTCCCGGAAACGTCCACCGTCCACGACCGCCTCGCCCGCCGCAGCCTTGGCGTGCCCGCTTCGGCCAGGCCAGACCGTCAACCGACGACCCGTACGTCACCGGCCAGTGCGCGGCCGTCCATCGACGTGCGACTTGACGGGGCCGCCATCGTGCCGCCCGAGCTGACAATCACCCGGCGCGAGACGCTCCACCTCGACCGGCCTCTGCGTCCCGCGGACGTACAACCCCACACGGCGTACGACTACGGCGACTACGTCTACGTCACGGACGAGGCCGGCCAACTCGCCTATATGCGCGGAATCGCCCACTACACGCCGGCCGCTCCCCGCCACCGCTCCATCCAGCGGAACGTCGGCCGAGAGGCGCAGGCCACGGCCACCGAGGCCATGGGCAAACTGGTCGGTGGACACTCCGGAGCGGTCAGCCTCGGCGGATACCCCTCGGGACCGGCACTGTTCGGGCAGAACGAGCGGATGAACACCAGCGTCTTCGCGAGATTCGAGAACGAGTTCCGCAACCTCTCGGAGGCCGGCGTGCGCGTGGAGTACGAGATGCGTTTCGCGACGGACACCGCCGGCGACAAGAACCCGTCGGTCGTCATCCTTCGCTATTGGGTCGAAGCGGAAGAACGTGACGAGGTCATCCTGCTGAACGAACCCCACCAACTCAGCTGAGCAGCAACGCCGATCGTGGGAAGGCACATGACAGCGAACGACAACGGCTACCTCGGGCAGCAGACGTTGTGGCAGAGCGCAGAACAGGCGGCTTTGCAGTTCATGCACACCATTGGTTTCACTGACGCCGTGACGACCAGCGCGGGCGCAGACGGCGGCTTGGACGTGGTGGCAACTGGGGCCGCCGCGCAAGTGAAGGCCCTGGCGACGCCGGTGGGACGTCCTGACCTGCAACGTCTACGAGGAGCCTCGTTCAACGTAGCCACGGCATTGTTCTTCAGCCTCAACGGCTACACGCCTGCCGCCGTCGCGTATGCAACCGAAGCTCGCATCGCATTGTTCACCTTCGGACCCGGCCTCATTCCAAATGCTGTCAACGACTTCGCGAAGCACCTGGCGTTACTCGCCGGGCCTGGGCAACGATGGGATCCTCATCCCGGTGCCGTGTCGTCCGCTGGTGTCCCCACGCCGTCGAGATCCAGATGGCAGCAGTGGAGTACATCCAGGAAGATCGCTGTAGTCCTCTTCACGCCGGCCGCCGTCACGATAGCTGGCCCGGTCCTCTTCGCCGTCGGGAGAGAAGCGTCCCGACGATCAGCTCAAGGCGACCCAACCGACAGCAGTGCGCAACGGCGAACAATCGTCACGACGGCAGGAGTGATCGGAACCGTCCTGCTGGCCTCCATCAGTATCCAGAACCTCCTATGGGCGGTAGTGGGCGGCAAACCGGCAGACGGATCCCCGGGCGTCGGCGCAGTCGTCGGTGCGGCGGTGGGCATCGTGATCGTCATAGCGTTGAACTCTGCCGTTTCGGCGGGCCGATTGACGTGGCTCTGGGTCCCGAGATCCCTCTGGACACCGCAGATTCCTGGAACGCGGGACATCTAGTCGGAGGTGGCACACCGCTCAGAGGCGCCCTGCGCCATGGCGCAGTGCTTTCCGGAAGTCAGGACGGCATCAAGCGCCGGCAATTGACCATCCGGCTTGATTCGTCCGTCGGGTCGGCCGTGCCGTTCGGGCACAGCGCCAAATACCGTCGCGGCGTGACTTCAGTGCTCGGCATTGACTTCGGCACCTCACACACCGTTGCCAGCGTGGTATTTCCCGACGGCCGGAGCGAGGCGCTGCTCTTCGACTCGTCGCCGCTGCTGGCTTCCGGGGTGTACGCGGACAACGGCAAGCTTCTTGTCGGGCGGGACGGCGAGCGAGCCGCCCGGATGAACCCGGCGCCGTACGAACCGAATCCCAAGCGCCGCATCGATGACGGTGTGCTGCTGCTCGGATCCGCAGAGATCCCCGTCATCGAAGCGGTCGGAGCGGTGCTGGGCCGCGTCCGCCAGGAGGCGCGGCGTGTTCTCGGTGCCAGCCCGTCCAAGGTCGTGCTGACGCATCCGGCGGCCTGGGCACAACCGCGCCAGTCGCTGCTGGCGGCCGCCGCGATGTCGGCCGGCCTCGGGGTGAGGTCACACTGATCGCAGAGCCAATCGCGGCGGCGGGCTATTCACCACTGTGCTGGGCCACCAGGTGCAGGCCGGTCAAGCGCTGGTGGTGTACGACCTGGGCGCCGGCACGTTCGACATCTCCGTGGTGCGCCGGCGGGCCGACAACGGCTGGGACGTCGTAGCGGCGGCCGGACTTGACGACGTAGGCGGCCTGGACCTCGACGAGGCCATCGTGAAACGTGTCGGCACACTGGTCGGCGAGGACGAGCAGTGGCAACGCATGGTCGCGCCGAGCACCACAGCCGAGTACCGGGCCCGCCGCCAGTTGTGGGACGACGCCCGTGCAGTCAAGGAGCAGCTGACCCGCGGCAGCACCACCGGGATGCCGGTGCCGTTCCTGGACCGGGACATCCACGTCACCCGCGAGGAATTCGAGGAGCTCGCATGACCTCACCTGGACCGGACCCTCACGCTCACCACAGCGACGCTGTTCACGAGCGGCGTCACCGCCGACCGGCTGGCCGGCGTGTTTCTCGTAGGCGGATCGAGCCGGATCCCGTTGGTGGCCACGCTGATCCACCGCGCACTGGGTGTTGCGCCGGTCGTCATCGAACAGCCCGAACTGGTGGTCGCGCACGGCAGCGTACACGGACCCGCCATCGGCGTGCCTACGTCGTCGGCCACGCCAGCAGGACCTGCCGCGCAAGTTCCCGCCGTCGCGCCTGCGGTCCCTGCGGCGACGCCGGCGCTACCGACCCGGTCCCGGTCTGCATGGCCGGGGCATGTCGCCCGGGCGCTGCGGACTGTTGCGCGGTCTGGGACCGGCCGGGCGGTGGGCCCGGTGATCCCAGGTCTGGTGCTGTTGGGTGCGGCGTCGACGACCGCGTACCGGAACGGCTTCTCCGGGGTCGCGCTGGCCGTTGCCGCCGTCGGTGCGGTGTTGTCGCTCCTGAGCGTCGTGAACGTGGCAATCCAGTTGCGTGAGCGCACCCCGAGCCAGCGATGGCTGGTCGTGTCGTCCTCGGCGATCGCAGCCGTTCTGGTGACTGTGCTGACTGCCGCCACCATGAGCCGGGCGTACGCCACCCGGGTCGACGAGTGCGTGACCGGCGACTGGACCGCGACCGCTGAGGACATCGGCGCCTGGGAGAGCAGTGGAGTACACCTGACCCTGAGCGGCCAGGACGGCATCTACGGCAACACCTCGCCAGTGAGGTACCGAGCCACGGATCCGGACGTCTCCGACATGACCAACAACCCGTACCAGAAGTTCAAGTTCCGCGCTTACGACGGCAAGTTCTTCTTCCTGCAACACGACGGCGTCGGCGACTTCGCCGCGGGCTACTGCACGTCGTGGACGCTGTTCAGCGAAGGCAACTGCGGTGCGTCGTACACGTGCGACGCGACCACACTGGTCTGGACGGGCGACGACGGTTCGAACTACAGGGCCACGTTCCGGCGCGCGTAGTTCCGGGCCATCGGTCGGGAAGGCCGCGCCCCGGCACGGCGCGCGTGCCATCGGTGCAATGAGGCCTGCCGGGCTGCTGTCGAGATCATGGGCCGGCCGGGTGCGACGCGGGGGTCGTCGCACCCGGACGGGTCTACGGGTTGAACACGGCGTTCTCCTCGGGGGTGAGCAGCCGGGACCGGATCAGGAACCGGACGCCCTCGGGGGCCTCGAGGGAGAACCCGCCGCCGCGCCCCTTGACCACGTCGACGGTGAGGTGGGTGTGCCGCCACGTCTCGAACTGCGCGACCGACATCCAGAACGTCACCGGCTCCGGCACGCCGTCGATCCGCAGCGACTGGAGCAGCACGTCGGAGCCGCCGGTGCGGAACTCGCCGTCGACGTAACACATGGGGGAGCTGCCGTCGCAGCAGCCGCCGCTCTGGTGGAACATCAGCGGGCCGTTCGCCGCGTACAGCTTGCGCAGCAGCTCGGCGGCGGCCTCGGTGACCTCGACGCGGGAAAGCGAAGCCATGGCTTAGAAGAAGCCGAGCTTCTTGGGGGAGTAGCTGACGAGGAGGTTCTTGGTCTGCTGGTAGTGATCGAGCATCATCTTGTGGTTCTCCCGGCCGATGCCCGAGCCCTTGTAGCCGCCGAAGGCGGCGTGCGCCGGGTACGCGTGGTAGCAGTTGGTCCACACGCGACCGGCCTGGATGGCCCGGCCGGCCCGGTAGGCGGTGGAGCCGTCGCGGGTCCAGACGCCGGCGCCCAGGCCGTACAGGGTGTCGTTGGCGATCTTGATGGCGTCGTCGAAGTCGGCGAAGGGCGCGACCGAGACCACGGGTCCGAAGATCTCCTCCTGGAAGATGCGCATCGCGTTGTTGCCCTGGAAGATCGTCGGCTGCACGTAGTACCCGCCGGCCAGCTCGCCGGACAGCTCCGCGCGGGCGCCGCCGGTGAGGATCTTGGCGCCTTCCTGCTGGCCGATGTCGAGGTACGACAGGATCTTCTCCAGCTGGTCGTTGGACGCCTGCGCGCCGATCATCGTGGCCAGGTCGAGCGGGTGCCCCTGCACGATCCGCTGGGTGCGCTCGACCGCGGCGTGCAGGAACTGGTCGTAGTGCCCCTGCTGGATCAGCGCCCGCGACGGGCAGGTGCAGACCTCGCCCTGGTTGAGCGCGAACATGGTGAAGCCCTCGAGGGCCTTGTCGTAGAAGTCGTCGTCGGCGCTGCTGACGTCGTCGAAGAAGATGTTCGGGCTCTTGCCGCCGAGCTCCAGCGTGACCGGTTTGATGTTCTCGGAGGCGTACTGCATGATCAGCCGCCCGGTCGTGGTCTCCCCGGTGAACGCGACCTTCGCGACCCGCGCGCTGGAGGCGAGGGGCTTGCCGGCCTCGATCCCGAACCCGTTGACGATGTTGACGACGCCGGGCGGGAGCAGGTCGGCGATGAGGCTCATCAGGAAGTGGATCGAGGCTGGGGTCTGCTCGGCGGGTTTGAGCACGACGGCGTTGCCGGCGGCGAGCGCGGGCGCCAGCTTCCACGTCGCCATCAGGATCGGGAAGTTCCACGGGATGATCTGCGCGACGACGCCGAGCGGCTCGTGGAAGTGGTAGGCGACGGTGTCGTCGTCGAGCTCCGACAGCGACCCCTCCTGAGCGCGGATGGCGCCGGCGAAGTACCGGAAATGGTCGATCGCGAGAGGGATGTCGGCGGCGAGGGACTCGCGGATCGGTTTGCCGTTCTCCCAGGTCTCGGCGACGGCGAGGGCCTCGAGGTTGGCCTCCATCCGGTCGGCGATCTTGTTGAGGATGTTGGCCCGGTCGCCGGCCGAGGTGCGCCCCCAGGCGGGTGCGGCACCGTGCGCTGCGTCGAGGGCCAGCTCGACGTCGTCGGCGGTGCCCCGGGCGATCTCGGTGAACGTCTGGCCGGTGACCGGGCTCGGGTTCTCGAAGTACTGGCCCTTCGCCGGCGGCACGAACTCGCCGCCGATCCAGTTGTCGTAGCGGGGCTGGTAGCTCATCTTCGCGCCGGACGCGCCGGGCGCGGCGAAATCGGTCATTGTGGGTGACCTCCCGTCAGCTGCCGCCGTCCACCGTTGGACGGTCAGGCCGTGACGGCACCCTAGTTTCGGCGACGTTACATGAATGTAGCGTCGGCGCTCAGGCCGTACTCGAGGCGCAGCTGACGGATCCGGGCGGTGGCGACAGCCCGGTGCGCCGAGCGGGGCGCCGCGACGGCGGTGAGCCTTTCCCACACCTCCAGGTCGTCGAAGCCGCTGTGGTCCGCCCAGGACCGGACGAGGTCGGGGTCGGGGGAGGCGAGCACCGCCGACCGGAGCTGGGTGTGCAGCCACTGCCGCTGCCGCACGACACCGGCCGCCTCCGAGCCGGGCAGCAACGGCCCCGCGTAGCCGGCGAGCGCTCGCGCGATGTCGTTGCCGCGCAGCGCAGCCGCCACGTCGAGGAAGTCGGCGCCGATCTGCCCGCGCAACCGGTACGGACGCGAGCCGAGCAGATCACCCACGACGTGCCGGAGCCGGTTCAGCTCCACTCGCAGGGTCGCCGGGTTCGCCAGGTCGTCGTACAGGGCGCTGAGCAGCTGCTCGCCGCTCAGCCCCGCCGGATGCAACGCCAGCATCGTCAGGATCTCGGCGTGCCGGCGGTGCAGCCGGATCGCCCGCCCGTCGAGGTGCAGCGTGCCGTCGCCCCGGCCGAGCGCGCTGAGCCGCCCGGACGGCCCGGACCCCGGCACCCACAGACCCTGCGGCGCGAGGAACTGCCGGGCGAGTTCGGCCTCCGACGCGCGGGCCGCCGAGCGCACCAGGGCCAGACTCAGCGGGCTCGCCACATCGTGCCCTCCGGTGATGTCGATGGCACCCAGCAGCCGCCCGCTCACCGGGTCGTGGATCGGCGCCGCCGAGCACGTCCACGCCTGCACCGACGACAGGTAGTGCTCGGTGGCGAAGATCTGCACCTCATGATCGAGCGCGAGCGCGGTGCCGGGCGCGTTGGTCCCGGCGTGCGCCTCGTCCCAGCGGGCGCCCTCGACGAAGTTCATCCGCTCGGCGCGGGCCCGGGCGACCCGGTGCCCCTCGACCCACAGCAGCTGGCCGGCGGCATCGGACACCGCCATCAGATAGTCACCGTCGTCGGCCGTCTCCCCGACGAGCTGCCGCAGCACGCCGATGACCCGGGACAAGGGGTGCGCCGAGCGGTACGCGACCAGGTCATCGTCGGTGAGGATGACCGGCGGGCTCACCTCCTGGCCGAGGTGGGCGTCCGACGAACGCTGCCACGACCTGGCCACCACATCCCGCAGTCCCGGGCCGATCCCGGCCAGGGCCTGCGTGGACAGGAACCGCTCATGGGCGGCCGCGATCTCGCGGGCCCGCTGCTGCGGGTCCGCACCGACGTCCGCGAGCCATGCGTTGCCCATCAGCTCCCGCCACTGACCGTGCCGCCCCGCTTCAACCCGGCGTCGATCAGCGGACCCGGAGGCCGCCACCAGGGTTCTGCCACCAGCTTGCCTCCGGCGCATGCTCCGCGCAATGCCGACCCGGCAAATGCAGGCCGTAGTGCCCGCCTGACCTGGTAGATGCGGTCGGGCCCAGGTCAGGGGAGGCGCAGCAGCGGCGCCGCCGCGCCGGTGGCCCAGCCGGCGTCGAGGACGGCGAGCGCGTCGGCTGCGGCGGCGGCGCGCAGGCTCCCCGACCGGGCGCCGGGCACGATGCGGGCGCCGCCGTCGACCGTCTCGACCGGCACGATCCGGCATCCGCCCGGGTAGAGCCCGGCCGTGCCGGAGACCGGGGCCACCGGCAGCGGGCGACGGCGGTGACCGGCGAGGGTGGACAGCAGCGGTTCGAGGAGGGTGAGCGCGGCGACCAGCCCGGCGTACGGGTTGCCGGGCAGCCCGACGACCCACCGTCCGTCGGCCGTGCGGGCGAGGGCCTGCGGATGCCCGGGCCGGCACGCCACGCCGTCGACGTGCCACGTCGCCGACCGCTCGTCGAGGACGTCGTGGAGGTGGTCCGCGACGCCGACGGACGACGAGCCGGTGACGACCAGGACCGGAGCGTCCGAGGTGTCGATCGCCGTCCGCAACGCCGTCGGGTCGTCGTCGACGCGGCGGTACGCGCCGAGCCGGCCGCCCGCCCGTTCGGTGATCGCGGTGATGAGGGGTGCGAACACGTCCCGGACCTGCCCCGGCCCGGGACGGCCGTGCAGGACCACCTCGTCGCCGGTGACGAGCACGTCCACGTCCGGCCGGGGATGCACCTGGACCCGCTCGACGCCGACCTGAGCGGCGGCCGCGGCCACCGTCGCCGTCACCACCCGCCCGGCGGGCGCGAGCAGTTCGCCGGGCACTGTGTCCTCGCCGGCCCGCCGGATGTGGGTCCGCGTGGTCCGCGTTCCGGAGACGGTGTCACCGCACCGGTGGCAGTCCTCGTGCGGCAGCACCGCCTCGGCACCGGCGGGGACGCGGGCACCGGTGGCGATCTCGACCGCGTCGCCGGGCGCCAGCCGCGCCGGCGGATCCGGATCACCGGCGAGCGTCCTGCCGACGACCTGCCACGGTCCGGCGCCGGCGACCGCGTAGCCGTCCATCGCGGCGGCGTCGAAGGCCGGCGCCGCCGTGCGCGCCCGCACCGGTGCCGCGAGCAGGTGCCGCACCGCGTCGCCGACCGGCAGCGACACCGGCGGCAGCGGCCACGCGACCTGCCACGCGGTGGCGTGGGCCTGCGCCCAGGGCAGGCCCACGGGCCGGCGCGGGTCCGTCATCGGCGTGATCACCTGTGCTCCTGCGGCGGGCATGCCGCTACCGCACCGCAACGGGGTGTCCACGGTGTGCCGTTCCGGGTTCGCGCGTGCAACCAAGACCTCCCGAACCGGATCCGGCCGCTGTGAGCGCGCCCGCGACTGCGTCCAGGATCCAACACCGTGGAAACGTCGGTGAAACGCCGCCCGCGCAGCATGGGCGGGACGAGGCGTCGAGGAGGTGAGTGCAGGTGACCGATGTGCGCCGCCGCACCCACCAGAGCGCGTGGACCCGTGGCCGGGTCGCGCACGGCTGGCAACCGCAGCGCTGAACCCGCGGTCCACCCTGCCCTCCGCACGTCACTGGAGCCATTGCGATGACCGTTGTCGACGCTGCGCCGTCGCTGCCCCGCAACTGCACCTTCGAGCCGGCCGACTGGGCCATCCTCGCCCGTGCCTGGTATCCGGTCGCCCGCTGTGCGGACGTCGGTGCCGCTCCGGTCGCGGCGACGCTGCTCGACGCGCAACTGGTCGTCTACCGCGCCGGTGACACCGTCGTCGTCGCCGACGATCTCTGCCCGCATCGAGGCGTGCCGTTGTCGTTCGGCGTCGGCGATGGCACGGCGATCGCCTGCGCCTACCACGGCCTGCGCTTCGGGGCCGGCGGGGCGTGTGTCGCGGTGCCGGCGCACCCCACGGCGAAGATCCCGGCGAGACTGCAGCTGCGCACGTATCCGGTCATCGAGCGGTACGGCCTGATCTGGACGACCCTGACCGGCCCTGCCGACGACGGCGTGCCGCCGATGCCGGGCTGGGACGAGCCCGGCTTCCAGCGGGTGACGTGCCCGCCGTTCGACGTGGCCGCGTTCGCCGGGCGGCAGGTCGAGGGGTTCCTGGACGTGGCCCATTTCGGCTTCGTGCACCTGGACACGTTCGGCGACCCCGGCGACGTGGAGGTGCCCGCGTACAACCCGGTCAGCACCGCGGACGGGTTCACGGTCGACTACTGGTCCACCGTGCCGAACGTCCCGCACGGCGTGCCGAACCCGGCGCCGCCCGGGTTCCTGTGGCTGCGCCGGTTCGCGCTGCACCTGCCGTTCACCGCGACCCTGGTCGTGCACTTTCCCGACGGCGGCCGGCTGTGCATCATGAACGCCGCCGCACCGGTCTCGGCGCGCCGCACCCGGATGTTCGCGCCGATCGCGAAGGACTTCAACACCGGCCAGCCGGCGCAGGAGATCTTCGACTTCAACCTGCGGGTCTTCGAGGAGGACCGGCGCATCGTCGAGGTGCAGCAGCCGGAGAACCTGCCCCTCGACCCGCGCATCGAGGTCAACATCGCCGCCGACCGCAGCTCCGTGGCATACCGGCGCGGCCTGCGCAGCCTCGGCCTCAGCCACTTCTTCACCGCGTAGAACGGGGTCCCGCCATGCAGATGACCACCACCCGCTTCGGCGCGCAGCTGCCCGACTGGGTCGCTCTTGAGCTGGCCGCCGTCGACCCCGTCCTGCCGGACGCCGAGGAGAGGATGCGGGTCGCGCACCGCCTCGCCGGCCGCAACCACCGCGAGGGCACCGGAGGCCCGTTCGCCGCGGTGGTCACCGATGCCGGTACCGGCGAAATCATCGCCGTGGGCGTCAACCTGGTCCTGGCGAGCGGCCTGTCCGGGATGCACGCCGAGGTCGTCGCGCTGTCCCTGGCCCAGGCCCACCTCGGCACCTGGAACCTCGGCGGCCCCGAGCGTGGCCCCATCGAGCTCGCCGTCAACTGGCGCCCGTGCGCCATGTGCTACGGCGCCGTCCTGTGGTCCGGCGTCGCCCGCCTCGTCATCGCCGGCGAGGGCGACGAGGTCGAACACCTCACCGGCTTCGACGAGGGCCCGATGCGCCCCGACTGGAAGGAACAACTCCAGGCCCGCGGCGTCGAGGTCCACACCGACGTCCTGCGCGCCGAGGCCCTCGCCACCTTCGCCGAGTACGGCGCCCGCGACGACGTCATCGTCTACAACGGCGGCGGCCGCGGCGTCACCCCGGCCCTGTCCCAGTGACCGGGCTGCTCCCGCCGGTCGGTTCGGCTGGTGCCGGAGGTCGAGGAGCTGCTCGGGAGTGCGATGATCACCGCATGCCTCTGCTCTTCTCGTACGGCACGCTGCGGGATCCGGCGGTGCAGCGGGCCAACTTCGGCCGGGAGCTCGACGGCCGCGAGGATGCCCTGCCCGGCTACGCGACCCGGCTGCTGGAGATCACCGACCCGAACGTGCTCGCCGTCAGCGGCGAGACCCACCACCCGATCGTCGTGGCCACCGGTGTGCCCACCGACCAGGTCCCCGGTGTGGTGTTCGACGTGACCGACGAGGACCTCGTCGCCGCCGACGGTTACGAGGTCGACGACTACCACCGCATCCTGGTGTCGCTCGCCTCGGGCGTGCGGGCCTGGGTGTACGTGAGCGCCGCCGCCTGAGCCTGCCGAAACGCCTCCTGATCGACTTGGATCACCGCGTGGCCCGCGATCACCCGCTCCAAGGACGCGGTTCACGGGTAGCGTTCCACCAACCAGGGCCGGCTCAGGCCTCGGCCTGTGCTGCCCTGTCGTACTTGCCCGGTGGTGGAACGAACGCCGCGCCCCGCGGCAACCCGTATTGATGCCTGCGGCCGGGATCGGTGGGCTGAGCGGGAGACGGTGGCGATCCGCCGTGGCAGGGTGGCACACTTGGCGCTCATGCAAGCACGCCAGCCTGATGCACCTGCAAGGAATATGCAACAGCCGCCGTCGGGTGCGCAGGTCGAGGCCGCGGTCACCGCGCTACGCATGCTTGCGGACCCGACCCGGCTGCGGCTCCTGTGGGAGCTCAGCGACGGCGAGCACGATGTCACCACGCTCACCGCGGCGGTCGGTGCCGCCCGTCCCGCTGTCTCGCAGCATCTGGGCAAGCTGCTGCTGGCGGGCCTCGTCATCACCCGCCGGGACGGGCGTCGGGTGCTCTACCGGGCCCGCGGTGGTCACGTGCGCCGCCTCGTCGCCGAGGTGCTCCACGCCGCCGATCATCACCTCTCGGGCAAACCCGACCACGATTGAGCGCCACCGGGGCGGAGGCCACGCTGACCGGACCGGGCGGCCGCCTCCAGGTGCTTGTTGCAGCCGGTTGGCAGTTGCAGCGTTGTCGCGTGCGTACATGAGCACCTATAGTGCGAGACGGACGACATCCGACGATCAGTCCTGGAGCGCACCGATGACCGCCGAGCAGGGCCAGCCCCAGAGCAGCAACCGTGGTCAGCCGCACGTCCACGACCACGGCGATCACGACCACAACGATCACGAGCACGGCGACCACGGGCACGGTGCCGGCAGGCACGACCACGGGACGGGTCCGTCGAGCTGGTGGCACAAGGTCCGGCACGTGGTGACGCCGCACTCGCACGACGCCATGGACAAGGTCGACTCGGCGATGGAGGCCTCCAAGGAGGGGATCCGCGCGCTGTGGATCTCCCTTGCCGTGCTGGGCGCGACCGCCGTGATGCAGGCCGTCGTCGTGGTGTACTCCCAATCCGTCGCGCTGCTCGGTGACACGTTGCACAACGTCGCCGACGCACTGACCGCGGTGCCGCTCGGCATCGCGTTCATGCTGGGCCGCCGCGCCGCGACCCGGCGGTACACCTACGGCTACGGTCGTTCGGAAGACCTCGCCGGCATCGTCATCGTGGTGTTCATCGCCGTCTCGGCGGCGCTGGCCGCCTACGAGGCGATCCAGCGGCTGCGTCACCCGGCCGACGTGCAGTACCTCTGGTACGTGGCCGCGGCGGCACTGATCGGGTTCGTCGGCAACGAGGTCGTCGCCCGGTACCGCATCAGCGTCGGCCGCCGGATCGGTTCTGCGGCGCTCGTCGCCGACGGCCTGCACGCCCGCACCGACGGGTTCACGTCCCTCGCCGTGCTCGTCGGCGCGGGTGGCGTGGCGATCGGCTGGCGGTGGGCCGACCCGGTGGTCGGGCTGCTGATCACCGTCGCGATCCTGTTCGTGCTCAAGGACGCCGCGCGTGAGGTGTACCGGCGGCTCATGGACGCCGTCGACCCGGAACTCGTCGACCAGGTCGAGGAGACGCTGCGCGGCACGCCACAGGTCCGTGGCGTCGGTGAGGTACGGCTGCGGTGGATCGGCCACCAGCTGCGCGCGGAGTGCCAGATCGCCGTCGCCGACACCGCCACCATCGTGGAGGCGCACGCCGTCGCGCACGACGCCGAGCATCGGCTCATCCACACGGTGCCCCGGCTGACCGCGGCGGTCGTGCACGCCGAGCCCGACGGCCCTGACCGGGCCATCCACCACGAACCCGTGGCGGCGCACCACTGACAGGTCCGCCGCCCCTTCGTGCTCACCGACCGGCACCTCCCGGGCCCTTCACGCCCCGAGGAGTTCCGCGGGTGGAGTGAGGTGCTCGGACGCGATGCGCTGGGCAACGATGTTCGCGTCGCCGATCTGGCCGAGGCGGTGCCGTTCAACGAGGCGTTCGTGGCCGGGCAGGCCGTGGCCGAGTGTACGGATGGCCTGCTGCATCTCGGTCTCCATCGCACCCGGGTCGATGATCTCGACGGTGCATGGTCGTGGTGCGGTTTCGGCGATGCAACGCATGAACACCTCCGCTCCCGCCTTCGTCGCGCAGTAGGTCGCCCAGCCCGCGTACGCGCGATGGGCCGCGGCCGAGGAGATGAACAGGATGCGGATGGTGTGCAGCGCTGCCGGCGCGGCGTACAGCAGCGAATTGGTGAGCAATGCCGGTGCGAGGAGATTCGTTGCGAGCGCGTCCTGGACCTGGCGGTCGTCGAGCCTGCCGACCAACCCGATCGGACCGATCGTCGCCGCGTTGTGGATCAGCAGCAGCTCATCGTCGCCGGCGCACCCTGCCGTGAACGCGGTCAGCTCGGCCCGGGTGGGCAACTGGTCGGGGTCGGACAGGTCGGTGGTGCGCAAGGTGACGAGGCCGTCGGACTGGTCTGCCGTGCGGTGCTGCGCGTCGGTGAAGGTGCGACCGATGCCGAGCAGTGGCGTCCGGCCGTCGTTGAGGACGTCGAAGAGGGCGGCGCCGAGGCCGCGGGAGATGCCGGTGATGATGGCGCGGCGGACTGACCGCCGGCCGGCGGTTGGGGACATGTTCGGACTCCTGTGTGGGCGGATCGACCGGGACCGTGTCTCGAACGTCGCGGCGGCCTACAGTCGCAACACCGCGGTGGTGGGTGCGATGCTCGGCCGTCGGGCACAGGGGAGAGCAAGAGTGTCCGGGACGGTGTGAAGAACGCTGATGGGCTTGTCCAATGCCGGCGGTGCGTCACCGATGGACTGTGAGCGTTGCTGGGGCACGGGTGTGATGGCGGTGTCCAGGAACTGGTGTTCATCGTTGCCGTGGTGGTCCACGTCGTCCTCGTCGAAGTGGTCGACCGTCACGGTCGCCGCGGACGCATGCCCGACGGCGAGATGGAGCACCCGCGCCGCCGACAGCGGCGCGGCGACGACCAGCGTCACGAGCAGAGCGAGCGCCATTGGCACACTGCGGCGGCAAGCGCGCGATGTGCGCGGTTCCGCCAAGCCTTTGCCGCTGCTCATGGACCGATGCTGGCACCCACCGGGCGGGCCCGGTATCGCGCGTCCGCCATCTCCCACAACGAATCACTCATTTGTGATCTCGCCCGTGGGATGAGAAATCCGGCGCGGACACCGGCATTGATTTGCACGGTCCGTCGGGCGGGCCGAATGCGTCGACGACCCTGACGGGCTGTCGTTGCGGTGCCGGTCCGCCGCTATCGGGCGACGGGCTGGAACAGTTCGATGAGGTTGCCGGCCGGGTCTGCGAGCAGGATCTGGCGGCCGCCGGGCCCGGAGATCGGTGCACTGCGGAAGTGCACGCCCGCGGTGTGGAGCCGGTCGACTTCGCGGTCGAGGTCGTCGACGACGAGGTGGATGCGGTTGTGGCCGGGTGTCGCGGCGTCCGGGGGTGTGGCCCGGGCGCCGGAGCTGGCGGGGCCGGACAACAGCAGCCTGAGCGGGCCGCGCAGGACGTCCGCGAAGGCGTCCCCGGCGCGGGTGTGCAGTTCGAACCCGAGGTGGGCGGTGTAGAAGTCGACGGCTGCCGCGACGTCGTCGACCAGGTAGCGGACGCTGGCGTGCCGGTCCGGGTCGGTCATGACGCACCTCCAGGAGTGTCCAGTCATCCACAGAATACATCTAATCAGCTTGATGTACTCGATCTGCCGGAGTTCGGCCCCGCCGGTGGCTCAGTGCAACGGCAGGCCGACCAGTGCGGCGGCGACGCCGAGCGCGGCTGCGCCGATGAGGGCACTGACGACGCCACGTTTGAACACCAGCAGCCAGATGGCGGCGAGGGCCAGGATCGGCCATTGCCAGGGGTGCGAGATGGAGCGGGCGAGCAGCACCGACGAGCCGAGGATGGCGCCGATCGCGGCGGGTCCGGCTCCGGACAGGAATGCCTGTGCGGCGGGGTTGGCGCGGAGGCGGTCGAAGTGCCGGCCGCCGCCGAGGACGAACACGAACGACGGGGTGAACGCGACCACGGCGGCGAGCAGGCCACCGGCGATGCCGGCGGCGGCGTAGCCGATGACCGAGACGGTCTGCACCACGGGCCCGGGGGTGATCTGGCCGAGCGCGACCGCGTACAGGAACTCGTCGCCGGTCAGCCAATGGTGCCGGTCGACGGCGTCGGCGCGCATGAGCGGGATGATGACGAAGCCGCCGCCGTAGGACAGCGCGCCGACCTTCAGCGCGGTCCAGGCCACCGAGCCGAGGGTCCCGACCGAAGCCCAGCCCGCCAGCGCGAGCCCCGGCAGGGGAGCGCGCGTGATTCGGAGGCGATGGCCCTGGCAGGCCGCTTCGACGACCCCGGCGGCGAGCAGGACCAGGACCAGCCAGGGGCCGAGCAGCATCGCCGCGGCCGCCGAGACGGCCGCGTACGCGACCCACCGCGCCCGCCCGCCGCGGGTCGCTCCGGTGCGCTGCCAGCTCGCCGGGACGAGGCTGGCACCGGCCTGGACGGCGACCGGGGCGACGGCTGCGCCGGCTCCGGCGGCGGCGCCGATCACTGCCGGGGCCGGGTGCCAGGACAGCAGCAGCACGGACAGGCCGAGGATGACGATCAGGCCCGGGACGATGAAACAGACCCCGCCGAGCAGCCCGCCGACCCAGCCGCGCAGCCGCCAGGCGCAGAAGATCGCCAGCTGGGTGGAGGCCGGGCCGGGCAGCAGGTTGGTGGCGGCGATGCCGTCCTCGAACTCGTGGGCGTTGATCCAGCCCCGCTTCGTGACGCACAGCTGCCGCAGGAGGCTGATGTGCGCCGGCGGCCCGCCGAATCCGGTGATCCCGATCCGCGTCCACTGCGTCATGATCGTGCGCAGCGACACGTGCGGCGGATGGGGTCCGGTCGTGAGGTCGTCCGGGTCGGATGGCTGGGCTGCCGTCACCGTGTTCCACTCCCTGGGGTGCGCCGTGGTGCGCCGGAGCGTAATCGGACCGGCCGGGGCGATCATGGCCGCCTGGCGACGCCTCGGTGAACATCTCGATGCGGCGCCGTGCGGCCTGCGATGACGCGGTGCCGCGCACCACTCCTGACGGAATGTATCTTACTGCTTTGATGTATTATCCGCGTGTGCAGCGTCGACAGTCCCCGGCCGGCAGTGGCTTCGATCCGCCGGACTTTCTGCGCCTCGCCGGGCATCCGCTGCGGTGGCGGCTGCTCGGCGAACTCGCTCGCAGCGACCGGCAGGTGACCGAGCTGACCGAGCTGATCGGCAAACCGCAGAACCTGGTGTCCTACCACCTCGGCCTCCTGCGCAAAGGTGGCCTGGTGCACGGCCGGCGCAGCTCCTTCGACGGCCGGGACACCTACTACGCCGTCGACCTGGCTCGCTGCGCGGACCTGCTGGCCGGGGCCGGCGGCGCGCTGCATCCGGCGCTGATGCTGGCACCACCGCCGCAGCCGGACGGCGCCGACGGGTCGGTGCTGTTCCTGTGCACGGGCAACAGCGCCCGGTCGCAGATGGCCGAAGGGCTGCTGCGCAGCCGGGGCGGCGATCGGGTGCTGGTGCGCAGCGCCGGCAGCCATCCCAAGCCGGTGCACCGCACCGCGGTCAAGGTGATGGGTGAGCACGGCGTGGACCTCACCGGCGCGCGGAGCAAGCATCTGGACGAGTTCGCCGCGGACCGGTTCGACCACGTCATCACGTTGTGCGACAAGGTCCGGGAGGTCTGCCCGGCGCTTCCGGGTGCTCCCGACGCCGTGCACTGGTCGACCGTCGACCCGGCCGGTCAGCCCGACGGCGTGGCCGCGTTCCGCCGCACGGCGGCCGAGCTCGCGCAACGGATCGGTTTCCTGCTGCACCAGCTCGGCGGCCGCCCGATCGGCAAGTCGCCGGCAGCACTAGGCATTCGTGAATCGCTGCAGTAAAGTACCTATTCCCGATAGGTTCACTAGTAATTACTACAGGTTCCCCGTGTGGAGTCACGTGTCATGACTGATCCGCTGGACCTGGTCCATCTTCGGACGCTGGTGGCCATCGCCGACTGCGGCGGCTTCCATCGTGCCGCGGCCGCGATCCGGGTGAGCCAGTCCACCGTGAGCCAGCACGTGCGGCTGCTGGAGCGGCGGCTCAAGGAGCCGCTGGTCGAGAAGGCCGGCCGCGGGGTGCGGCTGACGGCACACGGCGAGGCGCTGCTGATCGAGGCGCGACGGATCCTGGCGGTGCACGACGAGTCGCTGCGCCGCCTGGAGGTGGTGGCGGAGCGGGGCATCCTGGTCGGTTGCACCGAACACGCCGCGGACCAGGTGCTGCCGCAGCTGCTGGCCGCGATGCGGCACGGCTTTCCCGGGCGGACGGTGCGCTTCCGCATCGACCGCTCGACGCAACTGGCCCAGGCGGTCGCGCGGGGCACGGTGGATCTCGCCATCGTGCTGGCCGGGGCCGAGACGTTCGGCGCCCAGGTCACCGAGCTGCCGCTGCACTGGTACGCCGCGCCGCAGTACGTGCCGCCGGCGGCCGGCGAGGCGTGGCCGGTGGTGGCGTTCGAGGAGCCGTGCGGACTGCGGCAGCGGGCGTTGCAGGCGCTGGACGGGGGCGAGCACCCCGCCGTCATCATCGCGGAGTCGACGAGCCTGGACGGCGTGGTCGCGGCGGTCCGGGCCGGCCTGGGGGTCGCGATGCTGCCCAGCACCGGGCGGACACCCGCCGGCCTGGTCGTGCGGCGCGAGCTGCCGGAGGTCGGCACGGTCGGGCTGCACGTCGCGGCCCGCCGGGGGATCGACCCCGAGCTGGAGGAGCTGGCGGGCGAGGTGTGCCGCGAGTTCTTCGCGTCCCGCGCCCACCTGCGCAGCGTCGCCTGACGCCGGCATCGATCGGGGCTGCCGATTGGTGCCGCCCGGCAATCCGAATTGGATGAATTCCCATCGGATTCATAGGCTTTTAGCCGACGCGACGCGGGCGGCCGGGATCCGGCGCCGTTGCGTCCCTACCGAGGAGTGCGAGCCATGCCGGTCGAGTTCATCAGCGCCATCAACGTCAACGCCAGCAACGAGGTCAACGGGCGGGGCGACCCCGCGCTGGACGTCGACTTCCTGCGCCGCTACGCCCGCGTCCTGGAGGACGGCGGCTTCGACTACACGCTGGTGCCGTACAACACCACCTTCCACGACCCGTTCACGGTGGCCGCCGCGCTGACCCAGTTCACCGAGCGGATCAGGCCGATCATCGCGCTGCGACCGAACACGATGTATCCGACCGTCGCGGCCAGGGCGCTGGCAACGCTGGATCAGCTGTCCGGCGGCCGGGCCGTCGTGCACCTCATCGCCGGCGGCAGTGACGCCGAGCAGGCCCGGGAGGGCGACCGGCTGGGCAAGGCGGAGCGCTACGAGCGGGAGGAGGAGTACCTCGGCATCCTGCGCAAGGTCTGGTCCTCGACCGTGCCGTTCGACCACGCCGGGAAGTACTACGCCTTCGAGGACTTCGTGTCGCTGGTCCGGCCGGTGCACGGCACGATCCCGGTCTCCGTCGGCGGGTCGTCCGCCGAGGCGTACCGCGTGGGCGGCGCGCACGGCGACATCTTCGGCCTGTGGGGCGAGCCGCTGGCCGACACCAGGCAGCAGATCGACCGGATCACCGCCGAGGCCCGCGCGGCCGGCCGTGCCGACACGCCACGCATCTGGGTCACCTTCCGTCCGATCGTCGCGCCGACCGACGCGCTCGCCTGGGACCGGGCGCACCGGATCCTGGAGATCCTGCAGCGGCGCGGCGGCACCGGCCTGTGGTCCAGCCCGCAGCGCCGGGGCGCGACCGGCGGCCCGGCGAACGTCGGCTCCCAGCGGCTGCTGGAGATCGCCTCCCGCCGGGACGTGCACGACCGTGCACTGTGGACGCCCACGGCGACGGCGACCGGTGCGGCCGGCGCCTCGACCGCGCTGGTCGGCAGCTACGAGACAGTCGCCGCGGCCATCCTCGACTACGTCGACCTGGGCGCCGACCTCATCTCGATCCGCGGCTACGACAATCTCAACGACGCGATCGACTATGGCCGCTACATCATCCCGCTGGTCCGCCAGGAGCTGGCGCATCGCTGAGGACCGATCGCGTTTCGTGGTCGGTGCCGACCTCGATTCCGCATTGGACACCGTGGCTATTTCCTATCAGTCTGATAGGCATAGTAGGAGATGTGCCCAGCGACCCGAGAAGGAATTCTTCCATGCGGAAACTTCGACGCCTCACCACCGGCGCCGTGCTGCTCGCCCTGGCCGGCTGCGGCAGCAACGCACCGGCCACCACCGCTGACGCCGGCGCACCCAAGCGCGGCGGCACGCTGAAGGTCTCCTACTTCCCGGACAACCCGACGTTCTCCTGCATCGACCCGTTCCAGGTGTACTGGATCGAAAGCCGGTCGATCATCCGCAACTTCGCCGACTCGCTCACCGACCAGGACCCGAAGACCGGCGAGATCGTGCCGTGGCTCGCGGCGAGCTGGCAGATCAGCACCGACGGGCTCACGTACACGTTCAAGCTGCGTGACGGCGTCACCTTCAGCAACGGAAAGCCCGTCGACGCGCAGGCCGTCGCCGACAACGCCACCGGCTGGATCGCCACCGTCAAGGCCACCAACGGCGCCGCCTTCGGTGCCTCCTACGTGCAGGGACTCACCGCCGCGAAGGCCGTCGACGCCAAGACGGTCGAATTCCGCCTCAGCAAGCCCAACTCGTCGTTCCTGCAGGCGACGTCGACGACCAACCTCGCGATCACCGACCCGGCCGAGTACCAGCTGACGCCGGCCGAACGCTGCACCGGCAAGGGCGTCATCGGCTCCGGGCAGTTCGTGCTCGACCACTACACGGCGAAGGTCGAGACGGTCCTCACCAGGCGTGCCGGCTACCAGTGGCCGTCGTCGCTGTCGAAGAACCAGGGTGAGGCGTACCTGGACAAGGTCGTCTTCAACTACATCGCCGAGGACAGCGTCCGCACCGGCAACCTCACCAGCGGCGCCATCGACATCGCCTGGCCGCGCAACCCGTTCACGCCCCAGGACGAGCAGCTCATCCAGCGCACCGGCCACAAGGTCGAGCAGCGCTCGCTGCCCGGCGTCTCGTTCACCCTGTTCGCCAACACCGACGCCGGCCACGTCCTGGCCGACCCGGCGGTGCGCAAGGCGCTGAACCAGGCCATCGACCGCAAGACCTACGCCGCCACGGTGTTCGGCGCGACCTACCCGGTGGTCGGCGGGGCGTTCAACTCGACCACGCCGTTCTACCGGGCGCAGACCGACAAGCTCGGCTACGACCCCGACGGCGCCGCGAAGGCCCTCGACGCGGCCGGCTGGACCGCCGGCAAGGACGGCATCCGGGTCAAGGACGGCAAGCAGCTGACCATCGACTACCCGACCAACCAGTTCACGCCCGGTTCGGAGCTGCTGCAGGCGCAGCTGAAGAAGGTCGGGATCAACCTGAGCCTGCGCACCCTGACCACCGCGCAGCAGGCGACGTACCTCTCCAACGGCGACTACGACCTGACCGCCAACTACTTCACCCGCGCCGACCCGGGCGCGCTGCAGTTCATCCTCAACCCCGACGTCGCGAACTCCAAGGCGCTCGCCCGCCGCTCCGCGCCGCAGGACGGGGTCACGAACATCCAGGCGCTGTTCGTCAAGGCGCTCCAGACCACCGACGCGGCGCAGACCAAGCAGGCATACGCGGACCTGCAGGATTACCTCATCGCCGCGGGCGTCACGTTCCCGCTGTTCGAACGGGTCCAGAAGGCCGGCGTGAGCAGCCACGTGCACGGGTTCGCGTTCACCTCCGAGAGCTTCCTCAAACTCAACGACGTCTGGAAAGACTGACCATGATCAGGTACATCGCCGGTCGGGTCGGTCAGGCCGTCCTCGTGCTGTGGGCCGCGTTCACGCTGACGTTCGCGATCCTCTACCTGCTGCCGAGCGACCCGATGCAGCTGCAGCTCGCCGCGGCCGGCATCCAGGAGGACAGCCTGACCCCCGAGCAGCTCGCCGGGCTGCAGCACCGGTTCGGCCTCGACGAGCCGATCTGGCTGCAGTACTGGCACCACCTGTCCGGCTTCCTGCACGGCGACTTCGGCACCTCGCTGAGCCAGCAGGTGCCGGTCAGCCAGCTCATCGGCCAGCGGATCGGCCAGACGCTGCTGCTGAGCCTGTGCGCGGCCGCGGCGTCACTCGTGCTCGGCACCGCACTGGCCTATCTGGCGACGTTCGTGCGCTGGCACCCGCTGCGGCTGGCCCTGACCCGGCTGCCCGCACTCGGCGCGTCCTTCCCCCAGTTCTTCGTCGCGCTGTTCCTGATCCAGTTCTTCTCCTTCCAGCTCGGCTGGTTCCCGGCCAACGGCACCCAGGGCGCGGCGACGCTGGTGATGCCGGTCGCGACCATCGCGGTGCTCGCCTCCTCGGTGCTGGCCCAGGTCCTCATCAAGACGTTCGACGAGACCCTGCAACTGCCCTACATCGCCACGGCCCGCGCCAAGGGCCTGTCCCGCAACGCGGTCCACCTGCGGCACGCCCTGCGCAACGCGGCGCTGCCGGCGATGACGATCCTCGGCGTCCTCGTCGGGCTCACCGTGACCAGCTCCATCGTCGTGGAGACCGTCTTCACCCGCGAGGGCATCGGCAACCTCGCCCAGCAGTCGGTGCTGTCCCAGGACGTGCCAGTCGTGCTCGCGGTGGTGACCATCGCCGCGAGCGTCTTCGTCCTCGTCAACCTCGTCGTGGACCTGCTCTACCCGCTGCTGGACCCGCGGATCTCCTACACCCGCGGCCAGGCCCGCCCGCGGCCGGTCGCGGTCCTCACGGAAGGCGGTGCGCTGTGAGGAGCCTCGGGGCGCTGGTCCGCAAGCCGCTGTTCGTCATCGCGGCGGCCTACCTGCTGTTCGTCGTGATCTCCGCGTTCTGGCCGCGGCTGTTCACCTCCGCCGGCCCGTACGACACCCAGCCCGAACTGGCGATCGCCGCGCCGAGCCTGGACCACCCGTTCGGCACCGACAGCTACGGCCGGGACCTGTGGACCCGGGTGCTGTACGGCTCACCGCTGACGATCCAGGCGACCATCCTTGCCCTCGGCATCGCCATCGTGGCCGGGCTCGGGCTCGGTGTCGTGTCCGGCTTCTTCGGTGGCCGTGCCGACGCGGTCCTGATGCGTATCGTCGACGTGCTGCTGGCCATCCCGGGGCTGCTGCTGGCGCTGTCCATCGTCACCGCGCTCGGCTACGGCACCATCCCGGTCGCGGTCGCCGTGGGCGTCGGCATCGTGCCCGGCTTCGCCCGCACCACCCGCGCCGAGGTCCTGCGGGTCAAGACCCTGCCCTACGTCGAGGCCGCCCGCGGGGCCGGCGCCACCTGGTCGCGGGTGCTGCTGCGGCACATCCTGCCCAACTCGTGGGGCCCGGTCGCGGTCCTCGCCGTGCTGGACGCCGGCGTGGCGATCATCGCCATCGCCTCGCTGAGCTTCCTCGGCTTCGGCGCCGCACCACCGGCCGCCGAGTGGGGCACGCTCATCGCCGACGGCCGCAACTACCTGGTGACGGCGTGGTGGCTGAGCCTGCTGCCGGGGCTGTTCGTCGCGCTGCTCGTGCTCAGCCTCAACCACATCTCCAAGACCATGCAGGAGCTGACCCGATGACCGCCGACCCACTCGTGCAGCTCACCGGGCTCGACATCGGGTACACCCGGCACCGGCAGGTCATCCCCGCGGTCACCGGCCTCGACCTGACCGTCAACGCGGCCGAGGTCGTCGCGATCGTCGGGGAGTCCGGCTCGGGCAAGACCACGACCGCCAACGCGATCATCGGGCTGCTGCCGCCCAACGGCCGGATCACCGCGGGCTCGGCGCTCGTGGACGGCGTGCAGGTCGCCGGGGCGAGGGAACGCACCCTGCGCCGGCTGCGGGGCTCGGTCGTCGGGCTGATCCCGCAGGACCCGATGGTGGGGCTCAACCCGACCAAACGCATCGGCGCCCAGCTCACCGAGGTCGTGCGGCTGCGCGGCATCCACGGGGCCGCGGCGCACGCCGAGGCGGTGGAGTACCTCAGCCAGGCCGGCATCCCCGATCCCGAACTGCGGGCCCGGCAGTACCCGCACGAGCTGTCCGGCGGGCTGCGCCAGCGGGTGCTGATCGCGATCGCCCTCGCCGGCCGGCCGAAGCTCATCGTCGCCGACGAACCCACCAGCGCCCTCGACGTCACCGTGCAGCGCAAGATCCTGGATCACCTCGGCGGGCTGGTCCGCGAGCAGGGCATCTCGCTGCTCATCATCACCCACGACCTGGCCGTGGCCGCGGACCGCGCCGACCGGGTGCTCGTCATGCGCGACGGCCGCAAGGTCGAGGAGGGCGAGCCCGGCACGATCCTGACCGACCCGAAGGTCGCCTACACCCGGCAGCTCATCGCGGCCGCCCCGCGCCTCGCGCACGGCGGGCAGCTCGTGCCGCGCTTCGACGTGCGCGGCCACGAACGGCCCGAGCCGATCCTCACCCTCACCGACGTCAGCAAGACCTTCGCGGCCGACGACCTGCGCCGTGGCGGGCGCGGCTTCAACGCGCTCGACCGGGTCAGCGTCACCGTGCGTCGCGGGCAGACCCACGCGCTCGTCGGCGAGTCCGGCTGCGGCAAGACCACGACCCTGCGCATCGCGCTGGGCCTCGAGGCGGCCACGACCGGGTCGATCGTGCTCGACGGCACCGAGATCGCCGGCCTGCGCTGGAGCCGGCTGCGGCCGCTGCGCCGCAAGGCTCAGCTCGTGCACCAGGACCCGTTCGCGGCGCTCGACCCGAAGTTCACCGTCCGGCAGTCGATCACCGAGCCGCTCCTGTCGTTCAAGGTCGGCGACCGGCGCAGCCGCGAGGCCCGCGCCCGGGAGCTGCTCGACCAGGTGGCGCTGCCCACCGCGTACCTCGACCGGCTCCCGGGCGAACTGTCCGGCGGCCAGCGGCAGCGGGTGGCGATCGCCCGGGCCCTCGCCCTGGACCCGCAGTTGCTCATGCTCGACGAGCCCGTCTCGGCCCTGGACGTCCTGGTCCAGGACCAGATCCTGCGGCTGCTGGTCGACCTGCAGGCGGCACTGGGCCTGTCGTACCTTTTCGTGTCGCACGACCTGGCCGTCGTCGCCGAGATCTCGCACACGGTGTCGGTGATGAGCGGCGGCCGGGTCGTCGAGGAGGGGCCGGTCGCCGAGGTGTTCACCAACCCGCGGAGCCCGCACACCCGCGACCTCATCGACGCCGTCCCCGGCCGCGCCGCGACCCGGCCAGCGGTCGACGTGCACTCCTGACGGGCTGGACCGGCCACAGTGGTGCCTCCGCGACGTCCTCGGCGTCGCGGAGCACCCGCAGGATGTTGCGGCCGGTGAGCGCCTCGAGGTCCGCGCCGCTCCACCCCCGGTCGGCCAGCTCGCCCAGCAGCCGCGGGTAGCCGGACACGTCGGCGAGCTCCGCCGGCAGCCAGTCGACACCGTCGTAGTCGCCGCCGAGGCCGACGTGCGCCACGCCGGCGACGTCGCGGGCGTGGTCGACGTGATCGGCCACCTGCGCCAGCGACACCGCCGGGCGGGGATGCGCGGCCAGCCACCGGGAGAACCGGTCGTCGGCCGGTGGCTGGACCGCCTCGGCCCGCACGGCGGCGGCGGACTCCCCGGGACGCGGCGCCCGCGGCCAGGTCCACGGCACGGGCAGGTCCAGGCGCTGCCGCTCGGCGAGGGCCGCCAGGGTCCACTCGGCGACGTCGGCGGACACGAAGGCCGGCACGAACGTGAGCTGGACGACGCCGCCGTTGGTCCGCAGCCGGTGCAGTTCGGGGTCGGCGACGTTGCGCGGATGGTCGTTGACCGACCGGGCGGAGGAGTGGCTGAAGATCACCGGGGCGGTCGAGGCGTCCAGCGCGTCGCGTTGCGTCGACGCGGCGACGTGGGACAGGTCCACGAGGATGCCGAGCCGGTTGAGCTCCGTGACGATCGCCCGGCCCACGTCGGTGAGGCCGCCGACGGCCGGCTTGTCGGTCGCCGAGTCGGCCCAGGCGGTGTTGTCGTTGTGGGTCAGCGTCAGGTACCGCACACCGAGCCGGGCGAAGGACCGCAGCACCCCGAGCGAGCCCGCCAGGCTGTGGCCGCCCTCGACGCCGATCAGCGACGCGATGCGTCCCTCGCGGATGACCCGTTCGGTGTCCGCCGCCGTGTACGCGATCGTGAACGTCTCCGGGTACGTCGCCGCCAGCCGGTAGACGGCGTCGATCTGCTCCAGCGTGGCGGCGACCGCCTCCGGCTCGGGCAGGTGCGACGGCACGTACACGGACCAGAACTGGCCGCCGACCCCGCCGGCGCGCAGCCGCGGGATGTCGGTGTGCAGCTCCGGCCGGTGGCCGTCCAGGCCGGCGACGCTGTAGCCGGCCCGCGCCCGCAGCGCCGTCGGCAGGTCGTTGTGCCCGTCGATCACCGGCATCGCCGCGAGCACCCGACGGACCAGTGCGGCGCTCATCGAGCGACCCTTGCCCGGCGGCGCGGATCCGCGACGGGTGCCGCGTCGATCAGGCGGCGGGTGTACGGGTGCACCGGCTCGTGCAGGACCTGCCGGGTGTCGCCGGTCTCCACGGCGACGCCGTCGAGCAGGACCATGACCCGGTCGGCGACGGCCTCGACGACGGCCAGGTCGTGGCTGATGAACAGGGCGGCGAACCCGAGTTCGCGGTGCAGGCGCACGAGCAGCTCCAGGATTCTGGCCTGGACGGACACGTCCAGGGCGGAGGTCGGTTCGTCGGCGATGAGCAGGCGCGGGCCCAGGGCGAGCGCGCGGGCCAGGCCGGCCCGCTGCCGCTGGCCGCCGCTGAGCTCGTGCGGGTACCGCCCGGCGTACGCGGCCGGCAGCTCGACCTGCTCCAGCAGCTCGCCGACCCGCCGGCCGGTGGCGGCGCGGGACAGGTCCCGGCCGTGCACCCGCAGCGGCTCGGCGATGCTGTCGCCGATCGTGAGCAGGGGGTTGAAACTCGTCGCCGGGTCCTGGAAGACGTACCCCAGCTTCCCGGCGGGCGTGCGGACGTCGAGGGTGCCGCCGGTGACCGGGGTCAGCCCCGCGACCGCCCGGCCGATCGTGGTCTTGCCGGAGCCGCTCTCCCCGACCAGCCCGAGGACCTCGCCCTCCGCGATGTGGAAGCTCACCCCGTCGACCGCGCGGGTGCCGCCGCGTCCGAGCTGCCGCGGGTACTCCACGACCAGCTGTGAAGCCGCGACGATCGGTTCACCCGCAGGTGGCGTCCGGGTCGCGGTGGTGCCCGGGACCGGGATCGCGGCCAGCAGCTCCTGGGTGTACGCGTGCGCCGGGGTGGCGAACAGCGCGTCGACGCCGGCCTGTTCGACGATCTGCCCGCGGTGCATGACCGCCACCCGGTCCGCGATGTCCGCCACGACGCCCATGTTGTGGGTGATGAGCAGGATGCCGGTGCCGAAGTCGGTGCGGCAGCGCAGGAGGAGCTCGAGGATCTCCGCCTGGACCGTCACGTCGAGCGCGCTGGTGGGTTCGTCGGCGACGATGAGTCTGGCGTCGAGGGCGAGCGCCTGCGCGATCACCACCCGCTGCCGTTGGCCGCCGGAGAACTGGTGCGGGTAATGATCGACCCGGGTCCGTGGCTCCGGGATGCCGACGGCGTCGAGCAGTTCCACGGCGCGGGCCCGCCGCGCGGCTCGCCCGCCGACCCCGTGGGCGCGGAGCCCTTCGGCGATCTGCCAGCCCACCGGGTACACCGGATTCAGCGCTGTCGACGGCTCCTGGAACACCATGGCGGCGGCGGTGCCGCGCAGCCGGCGCAGCTGCCGGGCGTCGACGTCGAGGACGTCCAGCGGCGCCGAGCCGTCCGCCGGGCGCAGCAGGATCCGGCCGGTGACGGTCGCCGTGTCCGGCAGCAGGCCGAGCACCGCCGTGGCGGTCGCGGTCTTGCCGCTGCCGCTCTCGCCGACGAGGGCGACGATCTCGCCCGCGGACACGGTGAGGTCGAGCCCGTCGACCGCCGTCACGTGCCCGCCGTCGACCGCGAACCGCACCCGCAGGTCCTCGATGCGCAGCAGTTCCGTCATGATGCCGCCCGCCGGCGCAGCCGCGGATCGGTCAGGTCGTTGAGGCTCTCGCCGATCAGGGTGATGCCCAGGACGGTCAGGACGATGGCGATGCCGGGTGGCACGGCGGTCCACCAGATCCCGGCGGTCACGTCGGGCACCGCCTTGTTCAGGTCGTAGCCCCACTCGGCGGCCGAGTTCGGCTCGATGCCGAAGCCCAGGAAGCCGAGCCCGGCGAGGGTGAGGATCGCCTCCGAGGCGTTCACGGTCACCACGACCGGCAGGCTGCGGACCGAGTTGCGCAGCACGTGCCGGAACATGATGCGGCCGTGGCCGGCGCCGATGACCCTGGCCGCGTCGACGAACGCCTCGCCCTTGACCCGGACCACCTCGGCCCGCACGACCCGCAGGTACTGCGGGACGAACACCGCGGTGACCGACAGCCCGGCCGAGAGCAGCCCGCCGGCGAAGCTGGAGCGGCCCTGGCTGACCACGATCGCGACGAGGATGGCGAGCAGCAGCGACGGGAAGGCGTACATGATGTCGGCCACCCCGACGAGCAGCCGGTCGAGCCGGCCGCCGACGTAGCCGGAGACCAGCCCGAGCAGCACCCCGGCGAGCAGTGACAGGCTGACCGCGAGCAGGATGACCAGCAGCGCGGTGCGCGCGCCCCACAGCGTGCGGGACAGCACGTCGTAGCCGGTGATCGTGGTCCCGAGCGGGTGGTCGCCGCCGGGCCGCTGCTGGGAGCCGAACAGCCCGCCCCCGTCCTGGAGCTGGGCGTAGCCGTGCGGGGCCAGGACCGGCGCCAGCAGCGCCGTGAGCACGAACAGGCCGGTGAGGACCGCCCCGGCGAGCAGCATGCCGCGCTGCACGCCGACGCTGCCGCGCAGGATCCGGGTGGCCACGTCAGTACCGCACCCTGGGGTCGACGAGCGCGGCCACCGCGTCGACGAGGAAATTGGTGACGGCGACGACGATCGCGAACACGGCGACGAGCGCCTGCACCGCGACGAAGTCCCGGACCGTCAGGTAATGCGCCAACTCGAAGCCCAGCCCTCTCCATTCGAACGTGGTCTCGGTGAGCACCGCCCCGCCCAGCAGCCCGGCGACCTGGAGGCCGAGCATCGTGATGACCGGCACCAGCGCCGGGCGGGTGGCGTGCCGGTTGCGCAGCCGTGGCTCGTCGACGCCCCGTGAGCGGGCCGCGGTGACGTAGCCGGTCGACAGCGTGCCGATCACGTTGGTGCGCACCAGCCGCAGGAAGATCCCGGCGACGAGCAGGCCCAGCGCGACGCTGGGCAGCACCGCGTGGTGCAGCACGTCCAGCACCGCGCCGCCGTCGCCGCTGCGCAGCGCGTCGAGCAGGTAGAGCCCGGTCACGCTGGAGCGGTGCGACAGGTTCAGCTGGACCTGCGTGCTGGCCCGGCCGGCCACCGGAAACCAGCCGAGCCACACGGAGAAGACGAGCTTCAGCAGCAGGCCCACGAAGAAGACCGGCATGGCGTACGCCAGGATCGCCGACAACCGCAGCACCACATCGGGCAGCCGGTCCCGGTGATACGCCGCCAGCCGGCCCAGCGGGAGGCCGATCAGCACCGCGACCAGGAGCGCGTACGCGGCCAGCTCCAGCGTCGCGGTGCCGTAGGTGCCGAGCAGGTCGGACACGGAACGGTTGTCGGTCGCGGTGCGTCCCAGGTCCCCGGTCGCCACGCCCTTGAGGAAGTCCAGGTACTGCTCCAGCAGCGGCCGGTCGTATCCGGCCTGATGCAGCCGCTGCTGGAGCTGTGCCTGGGTGAGCCGGTCACCGAAGGCGTTGGTGACCGGGTCCCCGGTGAGCCGCATGAGGAAGAACACCGCAGTCACCAGGACGAAGACGGTCGGGAAGATGAGCAGGAACCGCATGGTCAGGTAGCGGGCCAGGCCGGACATCCCGGTCAGCGCTTGGTGAGTTCGGCCCAGCGGAACTGGTAGGCGCTGTCCAGCTGCTTCGGCACCCCGTCGACACCGGTCCGGGTCACGATCGCGGTGGAGCCCTGCAGCAGCGGCACGATCGGCACCGCCGCCGCGACGGTGTCCTGGATCTGCTGCAGGATCTGCGTGCGCTTGGCGGGGTCGACCTCGGTCTGCTCCTGTTTGATGAGCGCCAGCACGGCCGGGTCCTGGTAGCCGTTGTTGACCCAGTTGTCCTTGGCGAAGAACGAGCCGAGGTAGTTGTCGGCGTCGAGGTAGTCGGCGTACCAGCCGAGCTGGTAGGCGGGGTACTGGTCGGCGACGCGCTGCTTGCCGTACTGCGACCACTCCGTGGACTGCAGCGTCACCTTGAACAGCCCACCGGCCTCCAGTTGCGTCTTGACCAGCGCGTACTCGTCCTCCGAGGAGGAGCCGTAGTGGTCGGTGTTGTACTGCAGGCTCAAGGCCACTGGCGTGCTGACCCCGGCCGCGCTGAGCAGTGCCGCCGCGGCGGTCTTGTCGGGGCCGCCGCGCTTGTCGCCGTAGAGCGGCTTCAGCGACTCGGTGGCGCCGGTGATGCCCTGCGGCACGTAGGAGTACAGCGGCTGGAACGAGCCCTTGTAGACCTGCTCGGCGAGCTGGGCCCGGTCGATGAGCGACGCCGCGGCCCGGCGCACGGCGAGGGCCTTGGCCGGGTCGGGCGAGCTCGTGGCCGAGCCGAACGGCTGGGTCTTGACGTTGAAGACGATGAACCGGATGCCGTTGCCGGCGCCGGTGTGCACGACGACGCCGGTCTTGCCGCCGAGGTCCTGCAGGTCGGGGATGGTCAGCGTCCGGTACGCCACGTCGATGTTGCCCTGCTGGATGTCCAGTTTGAGGTTGCCGGCGTTGGTGTAGTACTTCAGCAGCACGCCCTTGTTCTTCGGCGTGCCCAGGAGGCCCTTGTAGGCGGCGTTGGGCCCGAACGACACCAGCGAGTTCTTGGCGTAGCTGTCGATGACGTAGGGCCCCGACCACGGCTTCGCCGCGACCACTGCGTCGTCGTCCAGGACCTTGTCGGCCGGGAAGACCTGCTCGTCGACGACGAGACCGGCGGCGGTCGTGAGAATCTGCGGGAAGAGTGTGTCGTTGGCCGACTTCAGCGTGAACTCGACCGTGTCCGCGGCCGGCGCCGCCACGCTGTCGAGGTTGTACAGCAGCGCCGACGGCCCGTTCTTGTCGGCGATCTTCAGCTGCCGGTCGAAGCTGAACTTGACGTCGGAGGACGTCAACTCGTGGCCGTTGGCGAAGGTCAGCCCGGGCTTCAGTTTCACGGTGTACCTGGTGGGCGCGCTGAGCGAGATCACCGCGGCCAGGTCCGGCTTGACGTCGGTCGATCCGTTGGACGCGCTGAGCAGGGTGGCGTAGACCTCGGACGCGACCGTGCCGGATCCCGCGTCCCAGGAACCGGCCGGGTCGATGCTGCTGACCTGGTCGGTCGTGCCGATCGTGATCTTCTGCGCGCCGGCGTCCGTGCCGGTGCCGGTATCGGTCGAGGTGGTGCAGCCGGCGGCGCCCAGCACGGCGACAAGCGCGGCGGCGATCGAGGCGGACGGCGTGCTTCTGCGCATCAGCATGACTCCAAGGCAGTATCAGCGTGCATAAATCATACTTACCACATAGGATCACCAGACAACAATGGTCGAGTCTACCGAACCGTCCGATATGGACGGTCGAACGGAGTGGTCATGAGTCAGCCTGTCGTCGTTGTCACCGGGGCCGCGCGGGGGATCGGGCTTGCCTGCGTCGAGCTGTTCGCCGAGCGTGGGCATGCGGTGGTCGCCGTCGACGCCGACGGGCCCGCGTTGTCGGTCCTGGACGGGCGGGAGGGCGTGGTGACTCTCGCCGGAGACGTGTCCGGTGAGGCCGCCAACACCGCGATGGTGCGGCTGGCCGTCGAGCGGTTCGGGCGGCTCGACACCGTCGTGCTCAACGCGGCCATCGGCGGCGCGCCGCCAGTCGAGGCACCGGGTGCGATCGAACGGTTCGACCAGGTCCTGGCGGTCAACGTGCGCGGCGTGGCGCTGGGGGTCCGGGCCGCGGCACCGGCCTTCCGGGCGGCGGGCGGCGGTTCCGTCGTGGTCACCTCGTCGGTGTCGGGGCTGCGCGGCGACCCAGGGGTGTGGGCGTACAACGCGTCGAAGGCGGCCGTGATCAACCTGGTCCGGGCGTTCGCCCTCGACTACGCCGTCGAGCACATCCGGATCAACGCGATCGCGCCCGGACTCGTCGCCACCCCGCGCACCGCCGGGCTGCGCGCCGACCCCGAGCTCGCCGCCGACGTGCTCAGCCGCGTGCCGATGCACCGCTGGGGCAAGCCGGCCGAGCAGGCCGAGGCCGTGTGGTTCCTGGCCTCGCCGGCCGCGTCGTTCATCACCGGGACCACGCTGACCGTCGACGGCGGCCTGGACGCCAACACCGGCCTGCTCCTGCCTCCGCCGGACCGTCTCGGCTGAGGGCCGGCCCGTCCGGCGGGCGGTCGGGCCCGCCGGACGGTGCTCCGAGGGTCAGCCCAGCCGGGCCACCCACTGTTCGACGGCCTCGGCCGTGGAGCCCGAGTGCTCCTCCAGCATCGTGAAGTGGTCGCCGGGCACGTCGACCACCTCGTGCGGCAGCGGCCAGTACGCCCGCCAGTCCCGCTTGCCGTCGGGGTCGATGACGGTGCGTGGCAACGGTTCGCTGGAGCGGACCATGAGGATCGGCGCGGTGACCGGCAGCGGCACCCACTCGGCGAAGAGCCGGTTGTAGGTGCCCATCGTGGACAGCCGCGAGTCCTGCAGCTGCATGTCGAAGCGGTCCATCCGGTCCAGCACCCCACCGATCATCGCGGCGAGCCACCACTCCATGCCCAGCGCCGCGTCCATCGGATACGCGTCGATGAGCACGAGGCCCTTCACCTCCCGGCCGGTCTGCTCCAGCCGGTGGGTGACCGCGTGCGCGATGCAGCCGCCCATCGACCGGCCGACGACGACGATCGGCTCGTCGTCCGGGACGTGCCCGCGCAGCTGGTCGGCGTACAGGTCGATGAGCGTGCCGGACGAGTCGGGCAGCAGCTCGTTCTCGCCGGCGAACCCGGGCGTCGGGATGACGAACGCGGCCCGGTGATCACGGAACCGCTGGCCGAACCGGGCGTACTCGTGCGGCCCGGAGATGGCGCTCAGCGCCGGGTAGCACACCAGCGTCGGCCGGTTCGGCCCGGTCGCCACCCGGATCGGCGGCTCTGTGTGCTCCGCCCGCCGAGAGGTGGGGAACGACGAGCGCAGGTGCGAGGCGACCACGATCAGCTCCGCCGCCTGCAGGTACTTCCCGGCCGCATGCAGCTGCCCGTAGAGCGAGGTGAGCGCCGCGCCGGCCGGTGCCGGTGCGGTGGCGGCGCTGGGCGCCGTGGCCACAGTGGACAGTTCGGTCCGCAGGTACTTCGCCACCGCCGGCAGCGTCGGCTGGTCGAAGGTCAGCTGCGCCGGCAGCCGCAGCCCGGTCAGCCCCCCGAGCGCGTTGCGCAGCTCCACCGCGGTGAGCGAGTCGACGCCGAGCTCGACGAACGACGCATCCGGGCTCACCGCGTCGGCCTGCGGGAAGCCCAGCGTGGCGGCGACCTCGGCGCGGATCAGCTCCAGCAGGACCTTCTCCTGCTCATCGGTCGACAGCCCGGCCAGCCGCGCGGCCAGCGCCGACCCTGCGGTTCCGTCCGCACCGCCGGCGCCGGCGGAGCGGGCGGTGCGCCGCGGCGCCCGGACCAGGCCCCGCAGCAGCGGCGGCAGCCCGCCGGCGGCGGCGAGGGCCTGCAGCGCGGTGCGGTCCCAGGGCGCCGGCACCAGCAGCGCGTCGTCCTGCCGCAGCGCCGCGTCGAACAGCGCAAGCGCCTCCGCCTCCGGTAGCGCACGGACGCCGTTGCGGGCCATGCGGGCCCGGTCGGCGGCCCGCAGCCCGGCGGTGATGTCGCTGGCCACGTCCCAGACACCCCACGCCAGCGAGGTGCCGGCGAGGCCCGCCGAGCGACGGTGCCCGGCGAGCGCGTCGAGGTAGGCGTTGGCCGCCGCGTAGTTGCTCTGCCCGGCCCCGCCGAGGACCCCGGCGACCGAGGAGAACAGCACGAACCCGGCCAGGTCCGCCTCGCGGGTCAGCTCGTGCAGGTGCCAGGCGCCGTCGACCTTCGGCCGCAGGACGGCGTCGACCCGGTCGGCGGTGAGCGAGGCGATGGCACCGTCGTCGTTGACGCCGGCGGCGTGGATCACCGCGGTCAGCGGGTGCGCGGGGTCGACGGCGGCGAGCGCCGCCGCGGCACCGTCCCGGTCGGCGACGTCGGCCGCGACGACGGCGACCGTGGCGCCGAGACCGGCGAGTTCCGCGGTGAGGCCGTCGGTCAGGTCGGTGGAGCCGCGCCGCCCGGCGAGGAGCAGGTGCCGCACGCCGTGCCGCTCGGCCAGGTGCCGGGCGAGGAGCCCACCGAGCACGCCGGTGCCGCCGGTGATGAGAACGGTCCCGTCCGGGGCCCAGCCACGCGCCGGCGCGTCGGCCGGGGGTGCCGCGTTGACGAGGCGGGGCACGCGCGCCTGGCCGTCCCGGATCGCCAGCTGTGTCTCGCCCGCGGCGAGGGCGGCCGCGACCGCGTCCGGCAGCGCCGCGAGGGACGCCGGGCTCCCGTCGAGGTCGGCGAGCACGAACCGGCCCGGGCTCTCCACCGCCGCCGACCGCAGCAAACCCCATACCGGCGCCGCTGCCAGGGGGTCCCCTTCGGTCACCACCACGAGCGCCGCGGACTCCGCCTGCGGGACGGCCAACCACCGCTGCGCAAGGTCCAGTGCCCACCTGGCGCCCGCGCGGGCGGTGTCCAGCGGGTCGCCTGCGCCGGCCGGGGCGCGGACGAGGACGGCTGCCGGGGCGGGCTGCCCGAGCTCCAGCGCCGCGGCGAGCGCGTCGGTGTCGGCGTACCCGTCGGTCGGCACCCCGGCGTCGCGCAGCGCCGCCACGAGCGGCTCGTCGTCGCCCAGGACCGCGTACAGGGCCGCGCTGCCCGCGCCGCCACCGAGGTCGGACCAGCCGACCCGGTACAGCGACGCCCGTCCGGCCGGGTCGGCGGCGGCGATCTGCTCCACCGACATCGGGCGGGCGACGAGCGACTCGACGGAGACCACCGCGGCACCGGCGGCGTCGACCGCGGTCAGGGAGAGCCGGTCGGCCTCCGGGGTGAGCAGCCGCACCCGCAGCGTGTCGGCCCCGGCGGCGCGCAGCCGCACCCCGGTCCACGCGAACGGCAGCCGGTTGCGCCCGTCGTTGAACTCGCGCAGCCCGTCGCGGGCCGCGACGTGCACGGCGGCGTCCATGAGCGCCGGGTGGACCCCGAACCCGGCCGCGCCGGCGCGGGGCCCGTCCGGCAGGGTCACCTCCGCGAACAGCTCCGCACCGCGCCGCCACGCCGCGCGCAGCCCCTGGAACGCCGGGCCGTACTCCAGCCCGGCCGCGTGCAGCGCCTCGTACACCTCGGCGGCGTCCAGCGGCTCCGCACCCGGCGGCGGCCACGCCGCGGCGGCCCACGGCTCGACCGCCGAGGCCGCGGCACCGGCGGTCGCCAGCAGGCCGGTCGCGTTGCGGACCCAGTCGTCGCCGTCCTGGGGTCTGGTGTGGACGGTCAGCGTGCGGCGGCCGGCGCCGTCCGGCGGCCCGACCGCGACCTGCACCTGGACGGCGCCGCGGGCCGCCAGCACCAGCGGCGCCTCGACGATCAGCTCCTCGACGAGGTCCAGGCCGACCTCGTCGGCCGCCCGCAACGCCAGCTCCAGCAGCACGGTGCCGGGCACGACGACGGTGCCGCGCACGACATGGTCGGCGAGCCACGGCTGGGTGCGGGTGCCGAGCTGCCCGGTGAACAGCACGGTGCCGCCGTCGGCCGCGACCACCGCCGCGCCGAGCAGCGGGTGACCGGTCGCGGTGAGCCCGAGCGCGGCCGGGTCGGCGGCGTCCCTGGCACCGGCCGGGTCGATCCAGTACCGGGTGTGCTGGAACGGGTACGTCGGCAGGTCCACCGTTCGTTCGTCATCTTGGGAGAACACGGCCGGCCAGTCGATGTCGGCGCCGTCCTCGTGCAGCCGGCCGACGGCGGCCAGCAGCGTCGTGGGCTCGTGCCGGTCGCGCCGCAGCACCACCTCCGCCACCCGCAGGCCTGGATGCTCGGCCAGGTTCTGCTGCACCAGCGAGGTCAGCACCGGGTCGGGGCCCAGCTCCAGATAGCGGGTGACGTCGGTGGCGGCGAGGGCGGTGACGGCGTCGGCGAACCGGACCGGCTCGCGGACCTGCCGCACCCAGTAGCCCGCGTCGGTCACTTCACCGGGCTCGACCGGCCGCCCGTGCACGGTGGACACCAGCGGGAGCTGCGGCTCGCGGTAGGTGAGCCCGGCAGCGACGGCGGCGAACTCCGCCAGGACCGGGTCGACGTGCCGGGAGTGGAACGCGTGCGCGACCCGCAGCCGGTTGGTGCGCCAGCCCTTCGCGGTGAACGCCGCACCGGCCCGCAGCACCGCATCCTCGTCGCCGGACACGACGACGGCCGCGGGGGCGTTGACGGCGGCGACGTCGAGGCCCTCGCCGAGCTCGGCGAGGACGGCCCGGACGTCGGCCTCGGCCGCCGCGACGGCGAGCATCGCACCGTCCGCGGGCAGCTGCCGCATCACCCGGCCGCGGGCGGTGACGAGGGTCGCGGCGTCGGCCAGGGTCAGCACCCCGGCGACGTGCGCCGCCGCCAGCTCGCCGATCGAGTGCCCGGCCACCGCGTCGGGACGGATCCCCCACGACTCCAGCAGCCGGAACAGGGCAACCTCGACCGCGAACAGCCCGGCCTGGGCGAGGTCGGTGCGTTCCAGCCCGGTGCCGGTCTCGATCGCGGCGCGCACCGCGGGGCCGTCGCCGAGCGCGGCGATGACCGCGTCGAACGCGCTGGCGTAGGCCGGGTAGGCGGCGGACAGCTCGACGCCCATCCCCGGGCGCTGGGCACCCTGCCCGGTGAACACGAAGGCGAGCCGCCCCTGGTCGGTGGCCGGCGGCGTGTCCCGCACGGCGAACGCGTCGAGCTGCCGCACGGCCTCGTCGCGGTCGCGGGCGGTGACGACGGCCCGCCGGTCGAACACGGTCCGCGCGGTGGCCAGGGTCCGCCCGGCCACCGCCAGGTCCGGGCCGGCACCGCCACGCAACGCGTCGGCCAGCCGCGCCGCCTGCGCCTGCAGGGCCGGGCCGGTCCGCGCGGACAGCAGCAACGGCACCGCCGGCAACGACCCGCCGGCCGCGGGCGCGGAGACGTCCGGCGCCTCCTCGATGATCACGTGGGCGTTGGTCCCGCTGACCCCGAACGACGACACGCCGGCCCGCCGCGGCCGGTCCGCCCGCGGCCACGGCCGGGCGTCGGTGAGCAGCTCGATGGCGCCCGCCGACCAGTCCACGTGCGTCGACGGCGCGTCGACGTGCAGCGTCGGCGGCAGGACCTCGTGCCGCAGTGCCTCCACGATCTTGATGATGCCGGCCGCGCCCGAGGCGGCCTGGGTGTGCGCGATGTTCGACTTCACCGAGCCCAGCAGCAGCGGACGATCCGCCGGGCGGTCCTGGCCGTAGGTAGCCAGCAGCGCCTGCGCCTCGATCGGATCGCCGAGCGTGGTACCCGTACCGTGGCCCTCCACGACGTCCACATCGGACGGTGACAGGCGCGCGGCGGCGAGCGCCTGGCGGATGACGCGCTGCTGCGACGGGCCGTTCGGGGCGGTGATGCCGTTGGACGCGCCGTCGGAGTTGACCGCCGACCCGCGCAGCAGCGCCAGCACCGGATGGCCGAGCCGCCGGGCGTCGGCGAGCCGCTCGACGAGCAGCACGGCTGCGCCCTCGGCCCAGCCGACCCCGTCGGCGGCGTCGGCGAACGACTTGCACCGCCCGTCCGGCGACAGCCCCCGCTGGCGGGAGAAGTCGATGAACGCGACCGGCGAGGCCAGCAGCGTGACCCCGCCGGCGACGGCCAGGTCACACTCGTCGTTGCGCAGCGCCTGTGCCGCGAGGTGCAACGCGACCAGCGACGAGGAGCACGCCGTGTCGACGGTGACCGCCGGGCCTTCGAACCCGAACGAGTAGGCGACCCGGCCGGACACGAGACTGCCGAGCGTGGCGACGCTCAGATACCCCTCTAGCTCCGGCGGTGCGGGCAGCAGCCCGGCGGCGTACTCGCGGGCCGAGATGCCGGCGAACACCCCGGTCCGGCTGCCCCGCAGGCCGGCCGGCGCGATCCCGGCCCGTTCGAACGCCTCCCACGTGGTCTCCAGCAGCAGCCGCTGCTGCGGGTCGGTGGCCAGGGCCTCCCGCGGTGACATGCCGAAGAACTCGGCGTCGAAGCCGGCCGGGTCGGCCAGGAAGCCGCCGTGGCGCGTGTACGAGGTGCCGGTCCGGTCCGGGTCCGGGTGGTAGACGTGCTCGTCCCAGCCGCGGTCGGTCGGGAACTCCGACACCACGTCCCGGCCGTCGATGACGGCCTGCCACAGCTCCTGCGGCGAATGCAGACCGCCGGGCAGCCGGCAGGCCGCGGCCACGATCGCGATCGGCTCGTGCCGGCTGTCCTCGACCTCCCGCAGCCGCCGGCGGGCCTGCTGCGCGTCGGCCATCGCCCGTCGTAGATAGTCGCGGAGTTTGTCGTCGTCGGCCATGCTGGGTTGGTCCCTTCGCGTACGAAACAGGTCAGTGGATCTCGTTGTCGTCCAGGAGCCGGAACAGCTCCTCGTCGGAGGCGGCAGCGAGGTCGAGTTCGGCCGGCTGCTGCCGGTACCGGTCCAGCAGCGCCCGGAGCCGGGTCAGCACGGCGTCGGTGCCGAGCTCCCCACCCCCGCCGGCGAGGAGCAGCTCCAGCTGCTCCAACGTGGACCGGGCCGATCCGGACGGCTGGCCCGCCGGGCCGAGGCCGGCCGCGAGCAGACCGGCGACGTCGGCCGGGGTCGGGTGGTCGAACACGAGCGTGGCGGGCAGTTCGGCGCCGGTCGCCCGGATCAGCCGGTTGCGCAGCTCGACCGCGGTCATCGAGTCGAACCCGACGTCGCGGAACGCGGTGGCCGCCGCGACCGCGTCGGGCGTGTCCTGGCCGAGCACCGCCGCGGCCTCCCGCCGCACCAGGTCCAGCAGCGCCCGGTCCCGCTCGGCGGGCGGCAGCGCGGCCAGCCGGGACCGCAGGTCACCGCCGTCCGCCGCGGTCTGCGGCTCCGGCAGCTGCGGGGCCCGCCCGGAGGTCGCGATGCCGACCGGGTCGAGCCAGAACCGCCGGTGCTGGAACGCGTAGGTGGGCAGGTCGACCGCGACGGGTTCGAGGTCGGCGTAGGCGGGGGACAGGTCGACCGGCACCCCGCGCACGTGCAGCTCGCCGAGCGCGGTGAGCAACGCCGTCGCCTGCGGCCGGCCGGACCGCTGGGTGGCGACCGCGACCGGCCGCTGCCCGGCCTGCTCGGACTGGGTGAACACCAGCTCCGCCAGGCTGCGCAGCACCGCGTCCGGGCCGACCTCCACGAACGTCGTCGCGCCGGCCTCGACCAGACGCGTGACGGCGTCGGCGAAGCGGACCGGCTGGCGGATCTGCCGGCTCCAGTAGCCGGGGTCGGTGAGGTCGGCCTCGCCGCGGCCGGTCACCGTCGACACCAGCGGCAGCTGCGGCGGGCGCAGGTCCAGCTCCGCGACCACGGCCCGGAACTGCTCCAGGATCGGGTCCATCGCCGAGGAGTGGAACGCGTGGCTGACCCGCAGCGGCGTGCCGCGCCGGCCCTGCGCCGCGAACCGCGCGACGAGCTCCCGCACCGCCTCGGCGGTGCCGGACACCACGGTCGAGCCGGGCCCGTTGACCGCGGCCAGCTCGACGCCGTCCAGCCCGGCCAGCTCCGCCAGCACCTCACCCTCACCGGCGCGCACCGCCGCCATCGCACCGCCGCCCGGCAGCGCCTGCATCAGCCGGCCGCGGGCCGTCACCAGGGCCGCCGCGTCCGCCAGCGACAGGGTCCCGGCGACGTGCGCGGCCGCGATCTCCCCGACGGAGTGCCCGGCGACCAGGTCGGGTCGCACCCCGAACGCCTCCAGCAGCCGGTGCAACGCCACCTCGACGGCGAACAGCCCGGCCTGTGCGAGGTCGGTGCGGTCCAGCCCGGCGCCGGTGTCGACGGCCGTGCGCACCGCCGCGCCGTCGGCGAGGGCGGCGATGACCTCGTCGAACGCCTCGGCGTAGGCCGGGTAGGCGGCGTACAGCTCGCGGCCCATGCCCGGCAGCTGCGAGCCCTGCCCGGTGAACAGGAACGCGACCTTGCCGGCCGCCGGTGCGGTGCCGACCGGCACGGTGTCGGCCGGCAGGCCCGCGGCGAGCGCGTCCAGCCCCGCCAGGGCCGCGTCCCGGTCCGCGGCCACCACGACGGCCCGCTCGGCGAACACGGCCCGGTGCCGCAGCAGCGTGTGCCCGACGTCGGCGAGGTCGACATCCGGGTGGTTGCGCAGGTGCACCGCCAGCCGCCCGGCCTGGGCCCGCAACGCCGCCGGGGTCGTCCCGGACACCGGCAGCGGCAACGGCACTGCTGCCCGGGTCGGCTGGGCCCTGGGCTGGGCGCCGGCTTCCTCGATGATGACGTGGGCGTTGGTGCCGCTGACCCCGAACGACGACACCCCGGCCCGCCGCGGCCGGGCCCCTCGCGGCCACGGCCGGGCCTCGGTGAGCAGCCGCACCGCGCCGGCGGACCAGTCCACGTGCGTGGACGGCTGGTCGACGTGCAACGTGCGGGGCAGGGTGGCGTGCCGCATCGCCTGGACCATCTTGATGATCCCGGCGACCCCGGCCGCGGCCTGCGTGTGCGCGATGTTCGACTTCAGCGACCCGAGCCACAGCGGCTCGCCGGCGCCGCGGCCCTGCCCGTAGGTGGCCAGGATCGCCTGCGCCTCGATCGGGTCACCGAGGTTCGTGCCGGTGCCGTGCCCCTCCACCGCGTCCACATCGGACGGTCCGAGGCCGGCCGCGGCCAGCGCCGAGCGGATCGCCCGCTGCTGCGACGGGCCGTTCGGCGCGGTCAGCCCGTTGGACGCGCCGTCCTGATTGACGGCGGTCCCGCGCACCACCGCGAGGACCGGGTGGCCGTTGCGGCGCGCGTCGGACAGCCGCTCGACGAGCAGCAGGCTCACTCCCTCACCCCAGCCGACCCCGTCGGCGGCCTCCGCGAACGACTTCGACCGCCCGTCCGTGGACAGGCCCCGCTGCCGGGAGAAGTCCACGAAGGACGCCGGGGTGGCCATGACGGTGACCCCGCCGGCGACGGCCAGGTCGCTCTCGCCGGTGCGTAGCGACTGGATCGCCAGGTGCAGCGCCACCAGCGACGAGGAGCACGCCGTGTCGACGGTGACCGCCGGTCCTTCGAACCCGAACGTGTACGCGATGCGCCCGGTCGCGACGCTGCCAGCGCCGCCGTTGACGACGTATCCGCCGAGGTCCTCTGGCGTGTCGGCCAGCCGGGGCGCGTAGTCGTGGTACATCACCCCGGCGAACACCCCGGTGCGGCTGCCGCGCAGCGTGTCCGGGGCGATCCCGGCCTGCTCCAGGACCTCCCAGGTGGCCTCCAGCAGCAGCCGCTGCTGCGGGTCGGTCGCCAGGGCCTCCCGTGGGGAGATGCCGAAGAAGTCGGCGTCGAACAACCCGGCGTCGTGCAGGAACCCGCCGTGCCGGGTGTAGGACTTCCCGGCCCGGTCCGGGTCCGGGTCGAACAGGTCCGCCACGTCCCAGCCCCGGTCGTCGGGGAACTCGGTGACCGCGTCGACGCCGTCGGCGACGATCCGCCACAGGTCGTCCGGGGAGGTGACCCCGCCCGGCAGCCGGCACGCCATCGCGACGATCGCGATCGGGTCACCGGCCGCCGCCGGGACCGGTGCCGGTGTGGGCGCCGGCGCGGCCGTGGTGCCGGCGAGCTCGGCGGTGACCAGCGCGGCCACCGCGGCCGGGGTCGGGTGGTCGAACGTGAGCGTCGCCGGCAGCCGCAGCCCGGTCGCCGTGTCCAGGCGGTTGCGCAGCTCGACCGACGTCAGCGAGTCGATGCCGAGGTCCTTGAACGGTTTCGTGGCGCCGATCCGGGTCACGTCCGGGTGCCCGAGCACCGCGGCCGTCTCGGCCCGCACCAGCTCCAGCGCCTCCTGCCCGGCCGGTGCTGTCACGGGACGGGACGCCGGCCGCGGCTGCTTCGCCGGCACCAGGCCCCGCAGCGGCGGTGGCAGCCGGTCGGCGCGGCGCAGGGCGGCCAGGTCGAGCGGGGCGGTGACCAGGACCGGTTCGGTGCGGCCGAGCGCGGCGTCGAACATCCGCAGCGCGGTCGCGTCCGGCAGCGGCGCCAGGCCCTGCCGGGCCAGCCGCAGCCGGTCGGCGCCGGTCAGCTCGGCCGCCATCCCACCGGCCTCGGTCCACAGGCCCCAGGCCAGCGCGGTGCCGGGCAGGCCGGCGGCGCGGCGCCGCTCGGCGAGCGCGGCCAGCCCGGCGTTCGCGGCGGCGTAGGCGGCCTGCCCGGCGGTGCCGAGGACCGCGGCGGCGGAGGAGAACAGCACGAACGCCGCCAGGTCGAGGCCGCGGGTCAGCTCGTGCAGGTGCCGGGCGCCGTCGACCTTGGCCGCCAGGGCGGTCTCCAGCTGCTCCGGGCCGAGGCGGGTGAGCACCCCGTCGGCGCGGACCCCGGCCGCGTGGATGACGGCGGTCAGCGGGTGCTCGGCCGGGATCGCGGCCAGCAGCCCGGCGACCGCGGCCCGGTCGGCCACGTCGGCGGCCGTGACGGTCACCTCGGCGCCGTGCGTGGCGAGTTCGGCGACGAGGTCCGCCACGCCGGGGGTGGCCAGGCCGCGGCGCCCGGCGAGCACGAGGTGCCGCACACCGCGGGTGGTGACCAGGTGCCGGGCGAGGATCGCGCCGAGGGCGCCGGTGCCGCCGGTGACCAGGACCGTCCCGTCCGGGTCCCAAGCACCTGGCCGCGCCTCGGTGGGATGGGCGTGCACGAGGCGGGGCACCAGGATCCGGTCGCCGCGCAGGGCGAGCTGCGTCTCGCCGGCGCGGGCGGCGGCGGACAGCAGCCCGGGCGGCGGTGCCACCTGGGCGTCGATCAGCAGCACCCGGCCGGGGTGCTCGGTCTGGGCCGTGCGGACCAGCCCCCAGACGGCGGCGCCGGCCGGGTCCGGGCCCTCGCCGGCGGCGCCGGCCTGGTCCAGGATCTCGTCGGCGGTGCCTGCCGGGTCCGGGTTCCCGGTGGCGACGGCGCCCTGGGTCAGCACCGCCAGGCGTGGGCCGTCGCCGGTGAGCCGGTCCTGCAGCTGGGCCAGCACCGACGTCAGCGCGGCGCGGGTGTCCGCGGCGGCCGGCACCCGGACGAGGTGCCAGTCCTCGTCGGTGTCCGCAGGGTCCAGCGGCAGCGGTACCCACGTCGGCAGCAGCGCCGGTGGGGTGTCGTCGTCGAACCGGGGGGCCGGCCGCAGCACCAGCGACTCGACCGCGGCAACCGGCGCACCCGACGCGTCGGCGACCTGGACCGACCACCGTCCCGCCCCGGTCCGGTCCAGGCGCACCCGGATGCGGTCCCCGGCGGGCCGGTGCAGCCGGAAACCGGACCACACGTAGGGCAGCGCCGCGATGCCCGGGTCGTCGCCGGCGGCGGCGGTGGCGTGCAGGGCCGCGTCGAACAGCGCGGGGTGCAGGCCTTCGGCGGCCGGCACGGTGCCGGGCAGTTCGGCCTCGGCGTAGAACGTGTCACCGTCGCGCCAGATCCGGCGCAGCCCGCCGAACGCGGGGCCGTAGCTCAGGCCGGCCAGCGCGAGGGCCTCGGCCGGCCCGGCCGGGTCGACCGGCTCCGCACCGGCCGGCGGCCACGGCGTCAGCGCGAACCCGGGCCCGGCGGCGGCCGGTCCGACGGTGCCCGTGGCGTGCGGGGTCCAGCCGTCGTCGCCGCCTTCGGTGTCGGGGCGGGCGTGCAGCGTGACCGTGCGCCGGCCGTCGCCGGCCGGTTCGTCCAGCGTCACCTGGATCTCGACCTGGTCCCGCGCGGGCAGCCGCAGCGGGCGCTGCACGACGAGCTCCTGCACCGTGCCACCACCTGCCGCCGCGGTGACGCGGTGCACCAGCTCCAGGACGGCGGTCCCGGGCACCACGACCGACCCGTGCACGACGTGGTCGGCGAGCCAGCCCGGGTGCCGGGCGGACAGTCGCGTGGTCAGCAGCCACCGGTCGGTGCCGGCGATGCGCACCACCGACTCCGCGGGGCCGCTGCTGGTCCGTCCGGCGGTGAGCCAGTACCGCTGCCGCTGGAACGGATAGCCCGGCAGGTCGGCCAGCCGCGCGCCGGAACCGGCGAAGTACGCGGGCCAGTCGACGCCGACGCCGTGGACGGCGAGCTGCGCCGCCGCGAGCGCCACTGCCCCGGTCTCCGGCCCGGTCACCCGCAGCGCCGGGACGAGCACCGGCCCGGGCCCGTCCCGCTCGGCCGTCGTCTGCGCCGCCAGGCCGGTCAGGACCTCGCCCGGACCGACCTCGACGAGGGCCGTGGCACCGGCGTCCACCAGGTGCCCGACCGCGTCGGCGAACCGGACCGGCTGCCGCGCCTGCCGCGCCCAGTAGTCGGGGTCGGCCAGCTCGTCGGCGGTGACGGGACCGCCGGTGAGGGTGGACACGACCGTCAGCGCCGGCGTCTCGAACCGCAGCCCGGCCGCGACCGCGCGCAGCTCGTCGAGGATCGGGTCGAGCCGCGCGGAGTGGAACGCGTGGCTGACCCGCAGCCGCCGGTGCCGCCAGCCGCGGGCGGTGAACGCGTCGGCGAGCGCGGCCACGACGTCCTCGTCACCGGAGACGACCGTGGCGCGGGGCGCGTTCACCGCCGCCAGCCCGACCCCCGGCCGCCCGTCGAGCACGGCGAGGACGTCGGCCTCCGCGGCGGTGACCGCGAGCATCGCGCCGCCCTCCGGGAGGGCCTGCATGAGCCGGCCGCGGGCCGAGACGAGCGCCGCCGCATCGGGCAGCGACAGCACCCCGGCCACGTGCACCGCGGCGAGCTCGCCGACGGAGTGCCCGCTCACCAGCTCCGGGCGCACCCCCCACGACTCCAGCAGCCGGAACAGGGCGACCTCCAGCGCGAAGAGCGCCGGCTGGGCGAACCCGGTGCGGTCCAGGTGCACGCCGTCGTCGGCCGCCCGGCGGACCGTGGCCCCGTCCGGCAGCGCGTCGATGACGGCGTCGTACGCGGCGGCGTAGACCGGGAACGCGCGGTGCAGCTCGCGGCCCATTCCCGCGCGCTGCGCACCCTGCCCGGTGAACAGCGCCGCGACCCGGGGCCCGGCAACGGTTTCGGCGCGCAGCAGGCCCGGCGCGGCGCGGTCCTCGGCGAGGGCGCGCAGCGCGTCCCGGTCACCGGCGAGGACCGCGGCCCGTTCCGCGAGCCGGGCCCGGCCGGTGGCCAGGGTGAAGCCGACGTCGCGCGGGTCGAGACGGGGGCCCGCGTCGAGCAGTTGCGCGGCCCGCGCCCGCAGCGCCTCCGGAGTGGCCGCGGTCAGCAGCCACGGTGTCGCGCCGGCCCAGGGCTCTCGCGCCGCCGCCTCGGTGACCGGCTCGGCGGGCGCCTCCTCCAGCAGGACGTGGGCGTTGGTGCCGGAGATGCCGAACGCCGACACCCCGGCCCGCCGGACTCGGTCGCCCGCCGGCCACGGCCGGGCCTCGGTGAGCAACCGCACGGTCCCGGCCGACCAGTCCACGTGCGGGGTGGGCGCGTCGATGTGCAGGGTGCGGGGCAGCGTCGCGTGCCGCAGCGCGAGGACGGCCTTGGCCACCCCGGCCAGCCCGGCGGCCGCCTGGGTGTGGCCGATGTTCGACTTGATGGTGCCCAGCCACAGCGGGCCGCCGGGCCGGTCGGCGCCGTACGTGTCCAGCAGCGCCTGCGCCTCGATCGGGTCGCCGAGCCGGGTGCCGGTGCCGTGCGCCTCGAGCAGGTCCACGTCGGACGCCTCGAGGCGGGCGTCGGCCAGCGCCGCGCGGATGACCCGCTGCTGCGACGGGCCGTTCGGGGCGGTCAGGCCGTTGGACGCGCCGTCGGAGTTGACCGCCGAGCCGCGGACGACGGCCAGCACCGGATGGCCGAGGCGCCGGGCGTCGGCGAGGCGCTCGACCAGCAGCACCACACCACCCTCGGACCAGCCGACCCCGTCCGCGGCGGCCGCGAACGCCCGGGACCTCCCGTCCGGTGACAGGCCCCGCTGGCGGGAGAACTCGACGAACAGGTGCGGCGTGGCCATCACCGTCGCCCCGGCGGCGACCGCCAGGTCGCACTCCCCGGACCGTAGCGCCCGGACCGCCAGGTGCAGCGCGACCAGCGACGACGAGCACGCCGTGTCCACGGTGACGGACGGGCCCTCCCAGCCGAAGACGTAGCTGAGCCGGCCGGACAGCACGCTCGCCGCGGTCCCGGTCAGCAGGTATCCCTCGACCTCCGGCGGCACGTCCGGCAGACCCGCGGCGTAGTCCTGGCCGTTGGTGCCGGCGAAGACACCGGTGGGGCCGCCGCGCAGCGCCGCCGGGTCGAGCCCGGCACGCTCCAGGGCCTCCCAGGTGAGCTCGAGCAGCAGCCGCTGCTGCGGGTCGGTGGCGACGGACTCCCGCGGTGACAGGCCGAACAGGTCGGCGTCGAAGTCGGCGGCGCCGGTGAGGAAACCGCCGTTGCGGGTGACCGACCTGCCGGGCCTGTCGGGGTCGGGGTCGTGCAGCTCGGGGTCCCAGCCGCGGTCGGCGGGGAACTCGCCGGTGGTGTCGCGTCCCTCGGCCAGCAACCGCCACAGGTCCTCGGGGCTGTTGACACCGCCCGGGAACCGGCAGGCCAGCGCCACGATCGCGATCGGTGCGTGCCGCTCGTCGCGGGCCTGCCGCAGCCGCTGCTGGGTGTCGGTCAGCTCGCTGGTGACCCGCCGCAGGAGGTGGCGGATGCGGTCGTCGGACATGGTGGGGCCCTCTCAGCGTGCGGAGTCTGGGGACGGTCAGGAGATGCCGAGCTGGTTGGTGATGAAGTCGATCAATTCGCTGTCGCTGGCGTCGTCGAGGTCACCCGTGGTCTCCGGCTCCTCGGTGAGCCGGTCCGCGAGCCTGTACAGCCGCTGCGCCACCGCCTGCCGGTCCGGGGCGGTGGCCAGGGCCTCCTCCAGCCGGTCGAGCTGGGCGCCGATCGGGTCGGTGTCCGCCTCGGGCCGCAGCAGCCGCACGAGGTGCTCGGCGAGCGCGGCCGGGTTGGGGTGGTCGAAGACGACCGATCCCGGCAGCCGCAGCCCGGTCGCGCCGGCCAGCCGGGTGCTCAGTTCGAGCGCGGCGAGGGAGTCGAAACCCTGGTCGCGGAAGCCTTTGCCGGGGTCGACGGCGGCGCCGGACGCGTGCGCCTGCACCGCGGCGGCGTGCTCCCGCACCAGGTCCAGCACGGTCCGGCGCAGGTCGGTCCCGCTCAGGCCGGCCGTGTCGGCCTGCACGCCGGTCTGCACGTCGCCCGGCGCTGCTGTCGTGGTGGCGGTTTCGCCGGCACGGGCAAGCCCGCGCAGCACCGGCCGGGTGTTCGCCCGTTGTGCGGTGTCCCAGTCGGCGGCCGCGATCACCACGTGCGCGTGGTCGTCGTGGTCGAGGGCCTCGGCCAGTGCCGCCAGTGCCGCGGCCGGGTCCATCGGGGTGAGGCCCTGGCGGCGCAGGTGGTCCCGGGCGCCGTCGCCCGCGATGCCGTCGCCGGCCCAGTGGCCCCAGCCGATCGCGGTGGCCGGCAGCCCCGCGGCGCGGCGGTGCGCGGCGAGGGCGTCGAGGTAGGCGTTGCCGGGTGCGTAGTTGCCCTGCCCGGGCAGGCCGACGGTGCCGGCGATCGAGGAGAACAGCACAAACCGGGAGAGCGCCCGGTCGCGGGTGAGTTCGTGCAGCGCCGCCGCGGCGCCGGCCTTCACCCGGTGCACGGCCGTGAGCCGGTCCGGGGTCAGATCGGCGACGAGGGCGTCGTCGAGCACGGCGGCGGTGTGCACGACCGCGTCCAGCGGGTGCTCGGCGGGCAGCGCCGACACCGCCGCGGCAAGGGCCGTGCGGTCGGTGACGTCGAGGGCGAGGATCGTGACCCGGGTGCCGGCCGCCGTCAGCTCGGCCGCGAGCGCGTAGGCGCCGGGCGCCTGCGGGCCGCGGCGGCTGACCAGCAGCAGGTGCGGCGCGCCGCGGGCGGCGAGCCACCGGGCCACGTGGGCGCCGAGCCCGCCGGTGCCGCCGGTGACCAGGACCGTGCCGGCCGGCTGCCAGGTGCCCGCCGGTGCGGGCCGTGCCGGCAGCGCCTCCAGCCGGCGCACGAGCACGCCACCCGGCCGCACCGCAAGCTCGGTCTCCCCGTGCCGCCCGCGCAGCGCCGCCGCCACCTGGTCGGTCTCGTCGCCCGCTGCGGGCAGGTCGATGATCCCGCCCCAGCGGTCCCGGTGCTCCAGGGCGACGACGGCGCCGAGGCCCCAGTTCGCCGCCTGCTCCGGCGCCGTGACAGCGTCGCCGGGGCCGGTCGACACGGCGCCGCGGGTGGCGATCCACAGTGGAGCGTCCACCCCGGACAGTGCCTGGACCAGCGCGAGGTTGGCGGCGAGCCCGTCGTCGGCGAGGGCGAGGAGCGACAGCACACCCGCGGGGCGGTCGGCGGTGGCCGCCTCGGCGGGGGAGACGATGTCGCCGGGCAGCGCCCGGGCCAGCGCGGCCGCCTGCGGCGTCGGCGCGGCACCGTCCGGCACGACGATCAGCCAGGTCCCGTCGGCGGCGGACCGCGGAGTCTCCGGCAGCGGCCGCCAGGCGACCCGGTGCCACCAGGTGGGTGCGGCGTCGTCGGCGTCCTCCAGCCAGTACCGCTGCCGCTGGAACGCATAGGTCGGCAGGTCCACCCGGCGCGCCGGCACGCCCTCGAACAGCGCCGTCCAGTCCACCGACACGCCGTGGACGTGCAACCGCGCCACGGCCTCCAGCAGTGTCTGCGGCTCCGGCCGGCCGCGGCGCTGGCCCGCGACGAACCGGGGCGCCCGCTCCAGCGGCACCTGCCGGCCGAGGCCGGTCAGCACCGCGTCGGGGCCGAGCTCCAGCACGTCGGTGACGCCCGCTTCGGCGATGGCGGTGACGGCGTCGGCGAACCGGACCGGCTCCCGCACCTGCCGCACCCAGTAGCTCGCGTCCGGCGCGGTCAGCGGCCCGCCGGTGACCGTCGACACGACCGCAGCCCGGGCGGTGCCGGGCACCAGCCGGCCGGCCACGGCCCGGAACTGCTCGAGGATCGGGTCCATGTGATGCGAGTGGAACGCGTGGCTCACCCGCAGCCGGCGCAGCGCGCGGCCCTGCGCCTCGAAGTGCTCGGCGACCTTGTGCACGGCCGGTTCGTCACCGGACACGACGACGGCGGCCGGCCCGTTGACGGCGGCGATGCCCGCCCCCGGCGGCAGCACGGCCCGCACCTCCGCCTCACCCGCGGCGACGGACAGCATCACCCCGCCGGACGGCAGGCTCGCCATGAGTCCGCCGCGGGCGCTGACCAGCCGCGCCGCGTCCGGCAGACTCAGCACCCCGGCGGCGTGCGCGGCCGTGATCTCCCCGACGGAGTGCCCGGCCACCAGGTCCGGGGACACGCCCCACGACTCCAGCAGGCGCAGCAGCGCCACCTCGACCGCGAACAACGCGGACTGGGTCCGGTCGGTCCGGTCCAGGTCCGTGCCGTCGAACACGGCCCGGCGCACCGCCGGCCCCTCGTCGAGCGCGTCGATCACGGCGTCGAACGCCGCCGCGTAGACCGGATAGCGCTGGTACAGCTCACGACCCATGCCGGCGCGCTGCGCGCCCTGACCGGTGAACGTCACGGCGAGCCGGCCCTGCGTTGCGGTGCCGCGGATGAGCCCGTCCTGGGCTCCGCCGGCCAGGGCGGCGAGGCCCCGCACCGCCTCGGCACGGTCCGTGGCCAGCACGACGGCCCGCTCGTCGAGGTTCGCCCGGGCGGTGACGAGCGTCCACGCGACGTCGAGGAGGTCCAGGCCGGGATCGGCGACCAGCGCGTCGTGCAACCGCCGGGCCTGCTCGGCCAGCGCGGCCGGACCCGCGGCGGAGACCAGCAGCGGCACCGGGCCGTCGAACGCCCGCACCACCGGTGCGGGTGCCGGTGCGGCGGGCGGCGCCTGCTCCAGGATCGCGTGGGCGTTGGTGCCGCTGATGCCGAACGACGAGACCCCGGCCCGCCGGGGCCGGTCCACCACCGGCCAGGCCGTCGGTGCCGTCAGCAGCCGCACCGACCCGGAGGACCAGTCCACGTGCGGTGACGGCGCGTCGACGTGCAGCGTGGGTGGCAGCACGCCGTGGCGCATCGCCAGGACCATCGCGATGACCCCGGTGATGCCGGCCGCCGCCTGGGTGTGCCCGAGTTGCGACTTCACCGACCCGATCCACAGTGGACGATCTGCCGGCCGGTCCTGGCCGTATGTGGCGAGGACCGCCTGCGCCTCGATCGGGTCGCCGAGGGTCGTGCCGGTGCCGTGCGCCTCCAGGACGTCCACATCGGACGGTGCAAGCGCGGCGGCCGCCAGGGCCTGACGGATCACGCGCCGCTGCGCCGGGCCGCTCGGCGCGGTCAGGCCGTTGGACGCGCCGTCGGAGTTGACCGCCGTGCCGCGCAGGATCGCGAGCACCGGGTGGCCGAGCCGCCGGGCGTCGGAGAGCCGCTCGAGGACGATCAGGCCGACGCCCTCGGCCCACGCGGTGCCGTCGGCGGCCGCCGCGAACGGCTTGCAGCGGCCGTCCGGCGCCAGGCCGCGCTGCTGGCTGAACTCGGTGAACATGCCCGGCGCGCCCATCACCGCCGCGCCGCCGGTCAGCACCAGGTCCGACTCGCCGGCGCGCAGCGACGCCGCGGCGAGGTGCAGCGCCACCAGCGACGAGGAGCACGCGGTGTCGACCGAGATGGCCGGGCCCTGCAGCCCCAGCGCGTAGGCGAGGCGGCCGGACGCGACGCTGACGGTGCTGCCGGTCAGGGCGTAGCCCTGCGCCGCGGGCGCCGCCCGGTGCAGCCGCGGCCCGTAGTCGTGCGAGGTGAGCCCGACGAAGACGCCGGTGCGGCTGCCCCGGAGCCGGGCGGGGTCGAGTCCGGCGCGTTCGAAGGTCTCCCACGCGACCTCCAGCAGCAGCCGCTGCTGCGGGTCCATCGCGGCGGCTTCCCGCGGGGCGATCCCGAACAGTCCGGCATCGAAGCGGTCGGCGTCATACAGGAACCCTCCCTGCCGCACGTAGGTCCGGCCGGACCGTCCCGGCTCGGGGTCGTGGAGCCGGTCGACGTCCCAGCCCCGGTTGATGGGGAAGCCGCCGATGACGTCGGTGCCGGACTGCAGCAACCGCCACAGCGCCTCGGGCGAGTCGGCGCCGCCCGGCCAGCGGCCGCCCAGCGCCACGACGGCGATCGGATCGTCGCCGGCCGGTGCCGTCGCCGGCCGCGGCTCGTCCTCGCCGGTGGCAGCGGTGCCGGTGGTGCGCGTCGTCAGGTGCGCGACGACCGCGGCCGGCGTCGGGTGCTCGTAGACGAGGGTGTCGGTCAGCGGTAGCCCGGTGGCCGCGGCGAGGCGTTCGGCCAGTTCGACGCCGCCGAGGGAGTCCAGGCCGAGGTCGCGGAACGGCCGGTCGAGGTCGACCTCCGCGGCGTCACCGTGCCCGAGGACGTCGGCCGCGACCGAGCGCACCAGCACCCGCAGGTCGCCGCCGGCCGGCGCAGCGGTTGCCGGGGTGTCGTCGCCCAGCCAGTACCGCTGCCGCTGGAACGCATACGTGGGCAGCCGGACCCGGCGTGCGCCGGTCACCGGCCCGGCACCGGGGTCCGATGTGGACGGTGCGGCACCGTCGCGGAGACCCGCGAGACCGTCGAGCAGTTCGGCGCGGGTGCCGTGCAGCGTGGCCCGGACCGCGAACCGGTCGCGCCCGGTGGCGAGGGTCAGCGCGACGTCGTCGATCCGCAGTGCCGGGTCGGCGGACAACGCCGCGTGCAGGCGACCGGCCTGCTCCCGCAGCGCGGCCGTGGAACGGGCCGAGACCACCCAGGTGGCGGTCGCGGGCGCCGGGTGCCGATCGGCCGGGCCGGGCGGCGGACCACCGAGCACGAGGTGGCAGTTCGTGCCGCCCATGCCGAACGAGCTGACCCCGGCGAGGCCGCCCGCGGGCCAGGGGACCGGTTCGCGCGCCACGGCCAGCCGCAGCCCCTCGAAGTCGATGGCCGGGTTGGGTGTGGTGAAGTTGAGGCTGGCCGGCACGACACCGCGGGCCAGGCCGAGGGCCACCTTCACGAGCCCGACGACGCCGGCCGCCCCCTCCAGGTGCCCGACGTTGGTCTTGGCCGACCCGACCAGCAGCGGCTCACCGGCGGGACGGTCCGCGCGGTACGCCTCGCCGAGCGCCGCGGCCTCCACCGGGTCGCCGGCCCGCGTCCCGGTGCCGTGCAGCTCCACATAACGCACCGCGGCCGGTCGCACCCCGGCGTCGGTCAGCGCCGCGCGCGCCACGGCCGCCTGGGTGGCGGCGCCGGGTAAGGTCAGGCCCGCGGTCGCGCCGTCGTTGTTGACCGCGCCGCCGAGGATGACGCAGTACACCGGATCCTCGTCGGCGAGCGCCCGGTCGAGGGGCTTGAGCAGCACCACGGCACCGCCCTCGCCGCGGACGTAGCCGTCGGCAGCTGCGTCGAACGTGGCGCTCCGCCCGTTCGGCGACAGACCACCGAACGCCTCGGCGGCCAGGGTGCTGTCGGCGACGAGGTTGAGGTTGACCCCGCCGGCGAGGGCGACGTCGCTCTCGCCGCGGCGCAGGCTCTGCACGGCGAGCTGGACGGCGACCAGCGACGAGGCCTGCGCGGCGTCCACGGTGAAGCTCGGGCCGCGCAGCCCGAGGGTGAATGAGACGCGGTTGGCCAGCAGTCCCCGGTTGAGCCCGGTGAGGGTGAACCGGTCGACATCAGCGGCGCCGGCCCGGGCGGCGAGGGTCGCGTAGTCGGTGGCCATCGCCCCGGCGAACACCCCGACCGGGGACCCGGCCAGCCGCGCCGGTGCGATGCCGGCGTCCTCGATCGCCTCCCAGCACAGCTCGAGCATCAGCCGCTGCTGCGGGTCGAGGTGGCGGGCCTCCCGCGGTGAGATCCCGAAGAAGTCGGCGTCGAACGTGTCGACCCGGTCGAGCCAGCCGCCGGGGCGCGACCCGGTGAGTGCCTGGCGCGCCGCGGGCGGCGTGCCGATCGCGCTGCGACCGTCGGACAGCAGCCGCCAGAAGGCATCCGGGTCGGGTGCCCCGGGCAGGCGGGCGGCGATCCCGACGACCGCGATCGGAGCGAGGTTGACGTCCACAGGCATTCCCATCACCGCGAATCCGGCAAATATGAGGCCGGTGGCGAGACACTCCCCGCCACCGGCACCAGTAATCCTATCTTTCCGATAGGAAAAGTCAATGTTTGAATCGCGGGCTGATCGTCATGCGTGGATCAAGACATTGCTCGGAAGTGATGTTTTCCGACGTCGGACCCCACTTCGCGCCGGCCGGGTGCGGCGGCGGCACGGGAAATGCAACACTCCCGTCATGATGACGCCACATATTGGCTACAGTCGCTGCACGTGGCTCCAGCGTGGCCAGTTTCGGCAGCTCGTGGCGCTTCCGGCGCGCGGCGTGGGTCGCTCCGGTCGCATTGAGGGCTGGTCGGTGGGAGCCGCTTCCGTGTGTCGGCGTGACGTAGGTCTCCACGGGTGGCGCGATTGCATCGACGGTGATAGGAGCCGCGTGGAGCGCGTCGCTGGATCTGCTGAATTGCTGCGGTGAATACCGGGAAATGGATTGCAGCGGGCATTGTTGGGGGAATATACGTAGCAATCGGTCAATGAGCGCGATCTGCGACCTGGCCGCCGCCCGCGCCCACGGCATCGTCGCCGCGCTGTCCGCAGCGGCGTCGCGCGGTTGGCGGATCACGCGTCGCCTGCACAAAATTTGCGGAGTGTGCGCCAGTTTGCATGGTCAGACAAGTCGTCGACAGTCGATGCCTGGTCGACGACTACCGGCTCATCGCGGTGCCAGACCGGATTCGTAGCCCAGGATGATGGCCTGTGCCCGGTCGCGGAGCTGCAACTTGCCGAAGATGCGGTTGATGTGTGTCCGGACCGTCCCCGGCGTCAGGTGCAGCTTCCGGGCGATCTCGGTGTTGGACAGGCCCCACGTGATGAGCGTCAGCACGTCGCGTTCCCGAGCGGTCAGCGGCGCCAGCCGTTCGGGCCGGACCGGCGCGGGCGAGGCGGCATTGACGTAGTGCGCGATGAGGCGCGCGGTGATCGTCGGCGCGGTGACCGCCTCGCCGGAGGCGACGGTCCGCACGGCGGCCAGCAGGTCCTCGGTGAGCGCGTCCTTGAGCAGAAAGCCGCTGGCGCCGGCCCGGAGCGCGGCGTAGACGTACTCGTCGAGGTCGAACGTGGTGAGGATCAGCACGCGCGGCGGGTCGGGCAGCGCCCGGATCCGGCGGGTCGCCTCGACGCCGTCCATGCCGGGCATGCGGATGTCCATCACCGCGACATCGACGCGGACGCGCTGGACGAGGTCGACCGCCGCCGCGCCGTCGGCGGCCTCGCCCACGACGGTGATGTCGTCGGTCTCGCCGAAGGTGGCGCGGAATGCCTTGCGCAGCAGCGTCTGATCGTCGACGAGCAGGGTCCGGATCGGCTCGCTCATCGGCCCGCAGCCGGTTCGTCGAGGCGCAGGGACGCCTGGACACCGAATCCGCCGTCGGGGCGCGGCCCGACCGTCACCCGCCCGCCGAGCAGGTCGACCCGTTCGGTGATGCCGCGCAGCCCGTTGCCTCCCGGTGGCGCCGGCACCACCGGGAGGCCGGCTCCGTCGTCGGTGACCTCGACGTCGAGGCGGTCGGCGGCGAACGCCAGCCGCACGTCCGCGCGGGCGCCGGGTGGGGCGTGCTTGAGCGTGTTGGTGAGGGCTTCCTGCACGATGCGGTACGCGGTCAGGTCGATGGCCGGCGGAAGCGGCACCGGTTGGCCGTCGATGCCCAGCCGGACCGGTGTCCCGGCCGCCCGGACCCGGTCCAGGAGTTCCGACAGCCCGTCGAGGCCGGGTCCCTCACGGTCGGAGGAGCCGGCGATCGAACCGAGCAGGCGGCGCATCTCGGCGAGTGCCGCCCGGCCGGTCGTGACCACGTCCTGCATGGCCTCGATGCTGAGCTCGGGCCGGCGGCGCTGGGTAGCGCCGGCCGCCTGGGCCTGCGCGACGATGACGGTCAGGCTGTGCGCGACGACGTCGTGCAGCTCCCGGCTGATCCGGGCCCGCTCGGCCGCGGTCGCGAGCTCGACCTGGCGACGCCGGTCCCGGTCCAGGTCCGCGGCGCGTTGCTCGGCCATTTCGTGATACCTGCGACGGGCGCGCGCGCTCTCGCCCAGCGCGGCGGCGGATGCGAGGACGAGCATCATCCCCGTCCCGTAACCGGCGGCGCCGGCGAGGATGGCCGGCCACGGCTTGCGTTGGGTTCTCTCCTTCGCCACGGTCCCCACCGGGATCGCCTGGCCGTCCGCCGCCGCCGGCTGTGCGCCGGGCGCCGCGCTGAGGACGAGGAGGTTCATCAGGAAAATGCCGGCAAGCAGCACGCCGGTGACGGCGAGGGCCGTCCACCGGGCGCGGGCCCGGTTGGCGACGGTGAACAGCGTGATCGCCACGACGAGGTCGACCAGCGAGACGACCTCCAGACTCGCGTAGTACAGGTGCCCGGCCGCCCCGACCACTGCGAGCGCCAGCGCCGGCAACGGCCACCGGTGCTGGACGAACAGCGCGGCGAAGAGCGCAACGGCGAACAGCCACCAGTACGGCACGGCGCTGACGTTCTCGCCGGAGCGGCCGAGGCTCGTCCCACCGGACGGCGGCAGGTAGGCCGCCGCGGCCAGCAGCACCACCGCCAGGAGGGCCGACAGCAGGTAACTCCGCCCGGTGTGGACGAAGAAATGCCAGCCGGCTGGACGACGCATGGGCCTGATGCTAGCCATGCGGGAGGCCCGAGACATCCAACCGTGCTCGTACGCGGAACTATGAGCACGGTCAGACGACGGCACACCCGCTCCGGGCGCACCGTGGACCACCATGAGACGAATGCTCGCGATGCCCGTGCTGCTGTGCGGGATCATGCTGGCGACCGCCTGCACCAAGCCCGCCAACGATTCCCCAGCGGCCAAGGCCCGCGCGTCGGCGGAGGCCGCCGAGGTCGCCAACGCCCTGTTGAACTTCGCGAAATGCATGCGGGAACACGGCCAGAACGTGCCGGACCCCGATCCGGCGACGGGCGAACTCCGGATTCCGCCCCCCTCCTCCCATGAGCGGGGCTCTCCCTGGGACGTCGCGACCCAGGCGTGCCAGCACTTCCTGCCGGGCGGCGTGTTCAACCCGCCCCCGAACGCGCAGGAACTGGAGCAGTTGCGCGCGTTCGCGGTGTGCATGCGTGCCCACGACATCGACATGTCGGATCCGGAGACGAGTGGGGCCGACATCGGCAAGATCGAAATTCACGGCCGGCTCGCGAACGCCACCCGGGCCGAGGCCGACAACGACCCTGTCTACAAGGCCGCGATGGAAGCCTGCCGGGACAAACTGCCCGCGAGCGCCAACGGCGGCACCAAGTGAAGCAACCGCTTCGGATCGCGCTCGTGACCAGCTCCTCGGTCGTGGTCGCCGGCGCCGTGGCGGCCGCCGCGATCGGATTCGGTGGCCGAAACCCGGCCACCCCGTCGGACACCGCCCATCTGCCGGCGACGACCACCCCGGTCACCCGGACCACCTTGATCAGGACCCAGCAGGTGAACGGGGTGCTCGGCTACGGCGCACCAGTCACCATCAACGCCCCGGGCCACGGCACCATCACCTGGCTGCCGGCCCCGGGCGCGACGATCACCCGCGGCCAACCTGTCTACAAGGCGGACAACCGGGCCATACCGCTGTTGTACGGCTCGCTTCCGCTCTACCGGACGCTGCGATCGGGAGACGTCGGCGAGGACGTGCAGGAGATCGAGCAGAACCTCGCCGCCCTGGGCTACACCGGCTACACCGTCGACAGGAGCTACACATCGACAACCGCGAACGCCGTGCGGCGCTGGCAGAAGGATCTCGGACTCGTCCAGACCGGGGTCATCGACCCGGCCGCGATGGTGATCGCGCCCGCCGGGCTGCGCGTCTCCGAGGTGGTCGCGCACCTCGGTGATCAAGCCGGCGGCCCGCTGCTGGCCTACGCCGGCACCACCAGGGTCGTCACCATCGCCCTTGAGGTGACGCTGCAGAGCCTGGTCAGCCCGGGCCTGTCCGCGACCGTCACGCTGCCGGACGGCAAGACGGTCGACGGCACGCTCACGAAGGTCGGCGCCGTCGCCACCGCCGGCGCGGACCACCAACCGGCCACGATCGACGTGACGGTCGCCATCGCCGACCAGTCCAAGCTGGGCCCGCTCGACCAGGCGCCGGTGGTGGTCAGCCTCGTCTCGGCCAAACTGGACAACGTGCTGGCCGTCCCGGTCGCCGCGCTGGTCGTGCTCCCCGAGGGCGGCTACGGGGTGCAGGTCATGACCGGCTCGGGCATCCACGACGTCGCCGTGCACCTGGGGATGTTCGCGGACGGCAAGGTGCAGATCACCGCGGACGGCATCGCCGAAGGCACCCTCGTGGTCGTGCCGTCATGATCACGCTCGAGCGGGTGGGCAAGACCTACCCGGGAGGGGTCGAGGCGCTCCGCGAGGTGTCGCTGACCATCGACCCTGGTGAACTGGTCGGCGTCGTCGGCCCGTCCGGCTCCGGCAAGTCGACGATGCTGCACCTGATCGGGGCGCTGGAGCTGCCGACGACGGGCACGGTCACCATCGCCGGAAACGACCTGTCCCAACTCTCCGACAACCGGCTGGCCGCGCTGCGCAGCCATACCATCGGCTTCGTCTTCCAGCAGTTCCACCTCGCCGGGGGCGTGCCCGCGCTGGACAACGTCGCCGACGGCCTGCTCTACGCCGGGATCGGCCTGCGCGAGCGGCGACGCCGCGCCGGCGACGCGCTGGAGCGGGTAGGCATGGGACACCGCCTTGCTCATCGCCCGCATCAGCTCTCCGGCGGTGAGAAGCAGCGGGTGGCGATCGCCCGGGCGGTCGTCGGCGATCCGGATCTGCTGCTTGCCGATGAACCGACCGGCAACCTCGACTCCACCTCGGGCGCGGAGGTGATGGACCTGCTACGGGAACTGCATTCCGGAGGCACGACCATCGTGGTGATCACCCATGATCGAGACATTGCCGCGGGCCTGCACCGCCGGGTGTACATGCGGGACGGGCGGGTGACGGCATGAACGCCCCGTCTCGCCTGCTGCCCCGCGACGTGGTCCGGGTCGGCGCGGCCGGACTGCGGACCCGGCCGCTGCGGGTCTTCCTCTCCGCCGTGGGCATCGCGATCGGCATCGCCGCCATGGTCTGCGTGGTCGGCGTCGCCAGCTCCAGCCGGGAGAGCCTCGACCGGCAGCTCGCCCTGCTCGGGACGAACCTCCTGACGGTCGGGCCCGGTCACAACCTCGGCGGCGAGTCGTCGCACCTGCCCGCCGACGCGGTCGCGATGATCGGTCGGATCGGCGCGGTCAGCTCCGTCACGGCCACGGCCACGCTCGACGGGGCGCACGTGTACCGCAGCGACCGCATACCGCCGGCCCAGACGGGCAACGTGACGGTGGCCGCCACCCGCACCGACCTGCTCGACACGGTCGGCGCGAGCATCGCCGACGGCGTCTGGCTCAACGCCGCCACCGCGCGCTTCCCGGCCGTCGTCCTCGGCGCCGGCGCCGCGAAACGCCTCGGTGTCACCAAGGCCGCCCCCGGCGTGCAGGTATGGCTCGGGAACCGGTGGTTCACCGTCGTCGGTGTGCTCAACCCCGTCGCGCTCGCGCCGGAGTTGGACTACGCGGCCCTGGTCGGCTGGCCGGTGGCCGTGTCGGAACTGGGCTTCGACGGATACCCGACGACCATCTTCACGCGCACCCGCGACGACGCGGTCGTCGCGGTGCGGGCAATCCTGGCCGCGACCGCCAACCCGGAGCGTCCCAACGAGGTCGACGTGTCACGGCCGTCGGACGCACTCGCGGCGAAGGACGCCACCGACACGACGCTCAACGCGCTGCTGCTCGGACTGGGCGCGGTGGCGCTGCTGGTCGGCGGGGTGGGCGTCGCGAACACCATGATCATATCCGTCCTCGAACGGCGCCCGGAGATAGGCTTACGCAGAGCGCTCGGAGCGACCCGCCACCACGTCCGCCTCCAGTTCCTCGCCGAGTCGCTCCTGCTCTCGACGCTCGGCGGGGTCGGCGGGGTACTCCTGGGGATCCTGGCCACCGCGGCGTACTCGACCTATCAGACCTGGCCGGTCGTCGTGCCGGCCTGGGCCACCGTCGGCGGCGTGCTCGCCACCGTGCTCATCGGGGCCGGCGCCGGCGTCTATCCGGCGTGGCGAGCCGCCCGCATCTCCCCCACGGAGGCTCTCGGAGCATAGATCTCCCCGTGCTGGCCGCGTCGGATCACCGGACGGCTGCGGCGGGGTGTCGGCGGGTCGCTGCAGCAGGCCGCAGGCGTAAACGGTTGATGGCGGCTCTCAGGGGAACGGACACTGTCGCAGTGTTCTCGGATGCTGACGCTGCCGCCCTGTATGACCTGCTGAACCCATGGGATCCGGACCGTCATCCTGAAGACCACTTCTACTACCCGTTGGTCATGGGCGCGGCATCGGTCCTGGACATCGGCTGCGGGACCGGCGCCATGCTGCACCTGGCACGTGCGCGCGGCCATCGCGGCCGGCTGGTCGGCCTGGACCCCGACCGGGTCGCGCTGGAGCGCGCCCGGCGTCGGGCCGACGTCGAGTGGGTCGAGGGCACCGCGGCCGACGCCCCGAAGGACGCCAACTTCGATCTCGCAACGATGACCGGCCATGCCTTCCAGTTCCTCGTCACCGACAACGATGTGCGCGCGTCGCTCGTCGCGATCCGTGCGGCGTTGCGGCCTGGCGGTCGTTTCGCCTTCGAGACACGCCATCCGCAGGTCAAAGCCTGGCAGGAGTGGAGGCGGTCGAACCCCGACGATGTTGTCGAACTCGTCGACGCCACCGGCCGGGCTTTTCGCGTCTGGCACGACGTCGATTCCGTCCTCGACGACGTGGTCACGTTCCACGGCACGACGGCCGAGCCTGACGGAACGGTGCTGCGGGTCGACAGCGCGAGCCTGCGCTTCCTCGACGTTGCGACGCTGAACACGTTCCTCGCCGATGCAGCGTTCACGATCGAGGCCCAGTACGGGGACTGGGACGGAGGACCGATCACGGCCGACAGTCGAGAAATCATCACTATCGCCCGTCGCTCATGAATGAGCCTAGGCTCCAGGGCGCTCGCCTCGACCTCACCGCCGTGAGAAGGTGAAGCTAATGATGATCGACTACCTCGCCGGCGGCCTGACCGGGTTCAGCCCGGACGAATTCCCCGATGCCCGCGATTTCACCGTCGAGCTCACGGTGTGGGGGAAAGACCAGGGGGTGGAGTCGCTCAATCTGGCCTACGTCGTCGCAACGCCCGCAACCAGAATCCGTTGGGTCTGGTGGAGCGAACCGGTAGACAAGATCCGTGCCTGGACCGTTGCGGATATCCCCTGCGGCACGCTCAAGAAGCCGTACTACCAGTCGGACCAGGGATGGAACATCGTGGTCTGGCAGCTGGACGGCAAGATCTTCGTCGCAGAGGGCGACGGGGAGTGGGATGCGGACCGGGAACAGAACACCTACACCAGGTGGTTCAGAGTGTCCCAAGAGTTGTACGACGCAGGCTGGACGGCCGCCCTCGACCGCTTGCGTACCGGTCAAACATCCCGGCCTCCGCTGTCGAGACCGGTGATGAGCTGGTTGACCTGACGGCGGCTGGTCACCTCGAACAGCTCGGCGTGTTCGCCGTGGGCCGCGATGTGCGCCCGGACGGTGGGGGCGTGGCGGCGCCGGAAGCCCAGGACGTACCGCAGGAACGCGAGGGTGATGCGGTCGTGGACGCCGTCGGAGTGCCGGCCGCCGCGGTACCGCAGCCGCCGCAGGGCGATGCCCCACAGGCACACCAGCGGCGGCAGGTCGAGGAAGATGATCGTGTCGGCGGCGGCGAACCGGATCGGCATGCTCGCGGTCGAGTTCCCGTCGATGATCCACCGGTCCCTCGTCACGACCGCCCGCTGCGCGGCGACGAACTCGGGCTCCGGCACGACGTCCCAGGCCGCGTCGTACCGCAGGTCATCCAGGTGGGTGACCGGCAGCCCGAGCCGGGCGCCGAGATGGTTGGCCAGGACGGTCTTGCCGGCGCCACCCGCCCCGACGATCGCCACGCGGCGCATGTCAGCCGACCGTGCCGGCGGCCGGCCTCGACCGGGCCGGGTCAGGTGGCGTCATCGAGCCACCGCACCGTGAGCAGTCCGCTCGGCAACGTGAACACGAACCGGCCCTGGTCTACGTCGCCGGCGGTGTCCGGTGCTGCGTTCGGTTCGAGCGTCAGTCGTACGTCAAGGGAACGGGCCCGGCGGTCCCAGCGCACGACCTCCGCCGCCAACCGTTCGGCGAGCGCCTGCCCTTGCCGGCCGTGACCGACGACGGCGATCTCGATGCCGTCCCCGCCGGCACCAGGATCGACCGCGGTGGTGTACGCCAGCGTGCCGTGGTCGGTGGTCGCCATCAGCCAGATCCCGTAGGGCGCGACGACCAGCCCCGCGTTGCGGGCGACCCGGCCGGCGTGCAGGGTGCCCAGGCCGCCCGGCAATGCGCAGGCGAGCCACAGCCACAGCCATTCCAGGCTCTCGTCGTCGTCGAACCGCACCCCGGTGCGGATCTGGGTCCGCGGCTGGTCCAGCACGCCGGCCAGCGCGGCGGTGTCGACGTGCTGCTCCTGGTACACGTCCAGCCGGACGCGGCCGTCGCCGGTCAGGTCGTGGCTGCGCTGCGGGTCGTCGGCGACACCGCCGCGCAGCGGCATGAACCCGCACATCTGGTGGTCCGCGCTCACCCACCGGCCGGCGGCGTCGCGCTGGTACACGACGGACCGGGTGATGCCACCGCGGATCCGCTGCGGCACCACCAGCCGGCCGCCCTCGGCGATCTGCTCCAGCCACGCCGCCGGCACGTCCCACGCGGCGACGGTTGCGATCACCACGTCGAACGGCGCCGCCGGTGGATGGCCCAGCGCGCCGTCGCCGCACACCACCTGCACCGACGCATAGCCGGTCGCGGCGAGGTTCGCCGCTGCGGCGTCGACGATGTCGGCGTCCACGTCGATGCTGGTCACCCGGCCGTCGGGTCCGGTCAGCTCGGCGAGCAACGCCGCGTTGTAGCCCGTGCCCAGGCCGATCTCCAGCACCCGGTCGCCGGCCCGGACTCCGGCCTGTTGCAGCATCGCCGCCACGATCCGCGGCTGCGACGCCGCACTGATCGGGCGCCCGTCGACGTCGAACTTGGTTTGCACCACGTCGTTCGCGTACGCCTGCAGCACCGGAACGCCCGGCACGAACCGGTGCCGCGGCACAGTGCGCAGCGCGGCCGCCACCCGCGGCTCGGTCAGCCAGCCCGCGTCGACCAAGGTGCGGACGAGCACGTGCCGTAGCCGTGTCGGTTCGTCGGCCACCTCGGCGCCTCCGGTCATTGGATTGACGCGGGGACCACGAAGGCGGGCGGCACCGCGGCGAACGTCTCGGCCAGCAGTGCTGCGTGCCCGTCGCCGGGGGAGTCGAGCGCGGTGCGGCGCAGCGCGTCCGCGAGCACCTCGGCAGGGACTCCGTGTTGCAGACCGACCGTGATGGCCGTTGCCAGCGCGTCCGCGAGCCCGGCCAGCGTCGAGCCGTGCACGCCTGCCCGCAGCTCAATGCGACGCGGGGCACCGTCGGAGGCCCGCCCGACCGTCAGGACACCCGGTTCGCCGCCGACCGTGACGTCCACGGTGCATCCGAACGTGTGCCGTTCCCGCGGCCCTGGTACCGCAATCCCCGCCATGGATCAACCCCGTTTGATCGCTGCCGACCACCCACGGGCCGGCGATGTCTCCGTAGGCTATGGGCCTGGACGTTGCGGCGTTGGTACCCACGCCGACTGAAATCGAACGTGCGTCCGACACGCCGAAGCCCACGCAAAATGTCCGCAGCCGGGCGCTCGTCCGGGATCGGCGCCGGCTCGATGCTGGCGGCAGCGCGGCTGGACCATCCCGGCGCGCGATGCCGGCGGGGCATCGGCGATGTTGTGGGCGTGGAGTACGTGTCCAGAGTGCCGCGACCGCCGCTGGACGGACCGCACGAGACGCTGACGCTGCTCGAGGCGGAGCTGATGCGACGGCTGTGCGAGACCACCGGCCTGGGGCTGGTCCGCCATACGAGCAGCGTCATCGCGGCGACCAGCGGGGCGGTAGCCTGCGGTGGTGACGACATTGACCGACGACTACACGGCGACGCTGCCGCGCAAGCGGATGGGTGCCGGTGTGTGCTTCCGTGACGCAGCGGGCCGGGTGATGCTGGTCGAGCCGACGTACAAGGACCACTGGGAGCTGCCGGGAGGTGCGGTCGAGGGCGACGAGTCGCCGTACGACGCCGCGGTGCGGGAGCTGCATGAGGAGCTGGGCCTGGTGGTGTCGCCGGGCCGGCTGCTGGTGGTCGACTGGGTGCCACCCCGACCGGGCCGCACCGAGGGGGTCATGTTCCTCTTCGACGGCGGGGTGCTCCCGGCAATCACCGAGCGCGAGATTCGCCTGCCGGCCGAGGAATTGCGGAGTTGGGCGTGGTGTACGGCGGCAGAAGCCGACGAGCGGCTGTCGCCGTTGCTGGCCCGCCGGACGGCTGCCGCGTTGCGGGCGGCCGCGGATGGGGTGACGGTGTATCTGGAGGACGGCAGCCCGCTGGTGTGAACGGCCCGCGCAGCAGATCAGTGTGGTGGGGGAGACGGGGACAACGCGTGACACGCGACCGTCACCTGGTCCGCGGCGTGCAGCTCGCTGGTCCCGTTGCTGCGGTCGACTTCCAGCACCGGAACGCCGACATCCAAGCCGAGTTTCATTCGCTCATGACGGCTCGGCATGCGGCTGATGAGGCGGTCGTCGTGCCGCAGGACAAGGGTTTGGCGTACTGAGACTGGTCGAACGGTGGAGGGCGCGCCGCGTCTGGTGGTGACCAGGCCTTCTTCGCGGAGCACGGCGAGGGCACGCCGGACGGTCATGCGGCTGACGCCGTGCTCGTGGCAGATGGCGGACTCGATCGGCAAGGCCTGCCCGGCCGGGTAGTCGCCTCGCTGGATGCGATCGCGTAAAGCATCGGCCAACGCAAGGTAGAGGGGTATGTCAGAGGGCTGCACGCTGGCAAACGTAGCGCAAGAACCATGTGGCCACAAGTGGCTATGAACTGCCGCTTCGTTGCGATACCGGCGGTGTGCCGTTCTCCACTGTGGAATCTGCTGCCCGTCCAGAGGAACCTTCGGCCAGGATGGCCGGGTGAACTCATGGGACACGGTCTTCCTGGCCCGGCACGGTCAAACGCAGTGGAACCTGCAGCGACGCAAGCAAGGCCGACTCGACTCGGCGTTGACGCACGACGGTGTCGCGCAAGCTCGTCGCCACGCGTCCGCCCTGCAGGGGCGCGGCATCGACGGCATCTTCGTCAGCCCTCTCGGGCGAGCGATCGCGACGGCCGGCATCATCAACGACGCCCTCGGCCTGGAGATCGACGTGGTCGACGAGCTGGCCGAACTCGACCACGGTCAGTTCAGCGGCATGACCGACGAGCAGGTCGACACGCAGTTCCCCGGCGAGCGGCAGCGCAGGGCCGCCGACAAGTACCAGTGGCGGTTCCCCGGCGGCGAAAGCTACGCCGACGCCGACACCCGAGCGGCCCAGGCCCTGCACCGGATACGCCACAGGCCGGCCCAACGGCCGCTGATCGTCTCGCACGAGATGATCGGACGCATGCTGCAACGGCATCTGCTCGACCTCGCCCCGCAGGCCGCTCTTGCCCGAGCACACCCGCACGATGTTGTCTTTCAGATCGATCCGGCAACCCGGGAATGCCGCTCCATCGGGCTGCCACCGGCACCGTTGCCAGACGGCACTTCCGGCGAGGTCCGCTGATGACCAGGTCCGCTGACGACCAGGTCCGCTGACAAGGTCGCCGCGTCCCGCCCGCCTGCCCGTCAGGGCTGCGCGGCCACCTCACCCGATGGCTGCGGGCGCCCGGCGTTCACTCGACAGGGGTCGACGCTTCGGCGGCAGGGAAGTGTCCGATCATCGACCTACGGCGAGCGGCCAGGCCGACGACGGCGACATCGCAGCGTGGTTGATTGGAGCCGGGTCGGTCCTACCGCAGATGATATCCACCGGACTCATCGCCCCCCGCAGCACGGCAGCTGTCGGGCCGGCCCAAATACAGCCAGGCCGCATCAATGGCCGGTGGGTTCCGGGGGATGCTGGCGGCGCCAGTCGTTGTAGGCGGCCAGGGCGGTCGGCAGGGTGGGGAAGATGCGGTCGGGGCCGACGGACGCGGTGAGGCCGAACGCGTCGAGGTCGTCCAGGAGTTCCCGTTTGATCCGGGCCAGCGCGAAGACGATGCCGCGGCTGACCAGTGTGCGGCGCAGCGCCTCGAGGGCGTCGAGTGCGGTGATGTCGACCTCGATGTTGGCCTCGGCGTTGAGGACGAACCAGGCGACCGGTCCGGGATGGTCGTCGACGGCGGCGAGGGCGCGGCGGCGGAAGTCCTCGGCGTTGGCGAAGAAGAGCGGCGAGTCGTACCGGTAGACGACCAGCCCGGGGGTGGTCTGCGCGGCGGGGTAGTCGTCGACGTCGTGCATGCCGGCCAGGCCTGGCACGATGCCGAGGATCGCGTCGTGGGGGCGGGCGATCCGGGCGAGCATCACGGTGACGGAGAGGGCGACCGCGAGCAGCACGCCGTAAAGAATGTCGAGGATGAGGACGCCGCCCAGGGCGGCGAGTGCGAGGAGCAGTTCGCTGCGGCGGAACGCGGCGAGTCGCCGGAACCCGGCGACGTCGATCAGCTGCACGGCGGCGTAGACGACGATGGCGCCGAGTGCCGCGGTGGGGAAGCGGGCCAGGAGCGGGCCGAGGAAGAACAGCGTGGCCAGCACCGCGAGGAGAGCGACGAGCGAGTACAGCTGGGTGCGGCTGCCGGCGGCGTGGCCGAGTGCGGTGCGGCTGCCGCTGCTGCTGACCGGAAACCCGCGGAGCAGGCCCGCGCCGATGTTCGCCGCGCCGAGGGCGAGCAGTTCCTGGTTGGCGTCGATGTAGCTGTCCTGGCGGGCGGCGAAGGCGCGGGCGGTGAGCATGTTGTCGGTGTAGCCGACGAGCAGCACGCCCACCGCGGGCAGCAGCAGGTGCTGGAGGTCCTCGAGGTGCGGCAGGGACGGGGTGGGCAGGCCGGCCGGGATCGGGCCGACCACGCTGATGCCGTGGTGCTCCAGCCCGAACACCACGACGGCGACGGTGGCGAGCAGGACCGCCAGCAGCGGCACCGGCAGGACCGGGAAGCGCCATTGCGCGAGGAACAGGAACGCGAGCACGGCGGCGGCGAACAGCAGTGTGCCGAGGTGGACGTGGGGCAGGTTCCGCAGGAAGGACAGCAGCCGCGCGAAGAAGGTGTCGCCGCCGACCGGCACGCCGGTGAGCCTTCCCAGCTGTCCGACCATCATGATGAGCGCCACGCCGGTCAGGTAGCCGACGAGGATGGGCCGGGAGAGCAGGTCGGCCACGAACCCGAACCGCAGTGCCCAGCACCCGAGGCAGAGCAGTCCGACGACGACGGCCAGGCCGGCGGCCAGCCGCGCGGAGCGGGCCGGGTCGCCGGCGGCGAGCGGGCCCACGACGACGGCGGTCATGATCGCGGTCGTGGACTCCGGGCCGACGGACAGCTGCCGGGAGGAACCGAACAGGGCGTACAGCGCCAGGGCCGGCAGGATGGCCCACAGCCCGGCGGCCGGTGGCAGCCCGGCGAGGCCGGCGTAGGCCATGACCTGCGGGATCAGGTACGCCGCGACCGTGACGCCGGCGATGAGGTCGGCGCGCAGCCAGCCGCGCTGGTATCCGGCGAGGACGCGGAGACCGGGCAGCAGCCGGGTCGGCGCCGGCATGAGCCTGCTGATGTGGCTGCCGGGCGGCGACAGGGGGCTACCGGAGCAGGCGTACCGGTGTGGCAGACGTGGCCTGGATGTCGGCCGCCGCGGCGAGCAGCACGCGATGGCCCAGGTCGGACAGCGCCCGCGCCACGGCCACTTCGTCGCCGATCTCCGGAACGTCGTCGTCGGTGGGATGCAGGCGCGCCACGCCGTATCCGCGGAGCTGGGTGGCGTCGTCGGTCTGCAGTCGGGCCTCGGCGGACGTCCGTCCGTCGTCCTCGCCGATGTAGACGTCAACGCTCCAATGCTTGGCTGTTGACATGTCAACCTCCTGTGGCGGTGTGACGTCGGCGGCTTCGGCGCCGGCCGGCAGGACCAGCTGCGACCGCACCTCGGGGTGCAGCAGCCGTGCGCTCAGATCGCCGCAGCTACGGCTCTTCCCCCGGCGGCGGCGTTCACACCCTGCCTCGGGCGTCGCGACTGCCGTTGTGCGGTTCCACGCCGGAGGCGGCGGCACGGCCACCGGCGCGATGTCACCCGAATCGGGTGGTGCTGGCTGTCGGCAGGAAGGCGAACGGTCGACGTGTGCATGCCGGACCGGTCCCGGCAGGCCTGGTCCCAGACCCACGACCTCGCCGACCGGGAGGCCGAATGACGGTGACCAGCGGTGTTCGGCGTCGGCTCATGTCGTGGATGCTGCCGACGACGCCGCCGCTCCTCATCGGGGTGGTCGTCGCGGCGATGGTCATCGCCGCCGAGACGGCCATTCTCGCGGTGCTGCATACCACGCATCCGCAGGTCCAGCCGAGTGCCGCCGTCTACATCCTCGGCGTGGTGGCGGTGACGATCATTTGGGGCGCCCGGCTCGGCGTCGGCGTCGCGCTGGCCAGCACGCTCGTGTTCAACATCGTCCACGTTCCTCCGAGCGGGCTGCACCTGAGCCTGGTGCAGGATGGTCAGCGGGCCCTGATCTTCGTGATCGTGGCCCTGGCCAGCGGCGGACTGGCCAACCTCGCCCGGGAGCGGGCCGAGGAGGCCCACCAGCGGGCGGACGAGGCTGAAATCGCCGTCGAGGTCGCCCGCCAGATTCTCGGCCAGGACGATCTGCCGTCCGGGCTGCAGGCCGGGTCGCGTCGCCTGGCGACCCGGTTCGGTCTCCCGCGCATGTCGATCGAGGTCGGCGACGCTACGGTCCTGGACAGTCTGGGTGGCGCGACCGTGCTCAAACTCGATGACGGGGGGCGGCCTGCGGTGCGGCTCATCGTTCCCGCCGCCACCCCGCCGGCAACGCTGGAGCGCCTCCGTGACCGGCTCGGCCCGGCACTGGGGTCGATCGTCCGCACCGCCGTCGAGCGCCAGGAGCTCATCGATAACCTACGGGCCAGCCAGCAGGCGACCCAGGCGCTGCTGGCGGAGCAGGAGGCACTCCAGCGGGTGGCCACGATGGTCGCCACGGGCGGATCGCCCGCAGCGGTGTTCGCGGCGGTGACGGCCGAACTGCACGGCCTGTTCCCGGGGTTCCACACCGCGCTGCTGCGGTACGAGTCCGACCGCACCGTCACGGCGATCTCCGAGCGCGACGAGCGCGGGCGGCCGCTGTCCGACCACCCGAGGCTGCCCGTTGAGGGCGAGAACATCGTCAGCACGATCCTGCGGACCCGCCGCACGGCACGGGTCGACTACGACACCGCCACCGGGCCGATCGCCATGGAACAGCGGTCCCGCGGCATCCACCTCGGCCTCGGCGTGCCGATCGTCGTCGACGGTGAGCTCTGGGGCGTCACGCTCGTCATGTCCCACCGGCCGGAGCCGATCCCCGATGCCGCGGAGAGGCGCCTGTTCGCCTTCACCGAGCTCGTCGCCACCACGATCGCGAACACCGAGAACCGCGCCCGGCTCATCTCCTCCCGCGCGCGGCTGGTCACCGCGGCGGATGATGCCCGGCGCGGCATCGAACGGGACCTGCACGACGGGCCGCAGCAGCGCATCGTCTCACTCGCCCTGCGGCTACGCATGGCAGAGGAGTTGGCGTGCAACGACCTGCCGGCGGCGCGGCAGCTGCTGTCCGAGGCGGTCCGGAGTCTCACCGAGATCCACGAGAGCATGACCGACCTCGCCCGCGGCATTCACCCGGCGCTGCTGACCCAGGGCGGGATCGGCCCGATGCTGCGCAAGCTGGCCCGGCGCAGCATCGTGCCGGTCGAGCTGCGGCTGAAGGTCCCGAAGCGGCTTCCCGAGCGGGCGGAGGTGGCCGTGTACTACGTGGTCTCTGAGGCGCTGACCAACATCTCCAAGCACGCGCGGGCATCCGAAGCCTGCGTCGCGGTGGAATCGGACGCGCGCAGCGTGTGGCTGTCGATCCACGATGACGGTATCGGCGGGGCCAGGCCGGGCGGCGGAATGGGCCTGGTCGGCCTGCGCGACCGCGTCGAGGCATTGGGCGGCCGGTTCAGCGTCGCCAGCCCACCGGCGGCGGGAACGACCCTGACCGCGGAGATCCCGCTCGCCGAGCCGGACGCGGACGCTGCCGATGAGTCGTTCCCACTGGTCTCGGCCGTGTCCGGGAGGCCTGCTGAGTAGCGAGTGTCTTCGATACTGTGTGCGACGTGGCGACCGACACGTTTTCGACCGCGACCGAGCGGGATGCGCTGTGCGGCTTTCTCGACCAGGCGCGGGATGCGTTGATCCGCAAGGCCGACGGCCTGTCCGACCAGGACGCGCGCACGGCGGCGACGGTGAGCTCGCTGTCGTTGCTGAGCCTGCTGAAACACTCGGCCGTCTGGGAGCGCAGGTGGTTTCAGGTCATCTTCGCCGGGCGCAGCTTCCCGGACGAGTGGCCGGCGGTGGCGGACGAAGGCCAGGATGCCACCTTCGCGCTCACCGACGACGACACGGTGCAGAGCGTCGTGGCGTACTACCTGGAGCAGATCGAGGCCTCCCGGGAGATCGTCGCCGCCGGCGACCTGGACGCGCGATGCGCACGGGCGGACCTGGTCGACGAGAACCTGCGCTGGGTGGCGGTGCACCTGATCCAGGAAACGGCGCGGCACACAGGCCACGCCGACATCATCCGCGAGGCCGTCGACGGCAGCCGCGGGCTCTGAGCCGCGGGCCGGCACCGCGACCCCCACCGCAACCGGGCCCGGAACAGCTCGTCTCTGGCCTTCGGCAAAGGCACCTTCACCCATACCCGCCACCGACCGCCGGCCGGATGACGCGCAGCTGAGCGATCCGTACCACTCACTTCAAAATCCCGATCGGCTTGACGCATGCCGTTATCGGAATATGATGGTTGCCGTGGCACGAGCAGCAACGACGTCGGACGCGTTCAACGCGATTGCCGAGCCGCAGCGCCGGGACATCCTGGCGCTGCTGCGGGCGGGTGAGTGGCCGGTGACCGACCTGGCCGCAGAGCTGGGGATGAGCCAGCCGCGGGCCTCCAAGCACCTGCGGGTGCTCCGGGAGGTGGGGCTGGTGCGGGTCCGCGAGGCGGGCAAGCAGCGCCTCTACGGCCTGGACGCCCGCGGGCTGCGGCCGATCCACGAGTGGGTCGGTGGGTTCGAGCAGTTCTGGAACGAGAGTTTCGACCGGCTCGACACCTACGTGCAGGACCTCAAACAGGCACGACAGGGAGAATGACCGATGGCAGGGGCAAGGCAGGAAACGGAGCCGGCGACGACGGACCGGGAGGTGGTGATCTCCCGGGTCATCGACGCCCCGCGGGAGCTGGTGTTCGAGGCGTTCACCGAGGTCCGGCACCTTTCGCAATGGTGGGGCCCGGAGGGGTTCAGCACCACCACGCGGTCCTTCGGGTTCCGCGTCGGCGAGGTCTGGGACTTCGTGATGCACGGGCCGGACGGGACGGACTACGCCGAGTGGATCACCTGGACCGAGATCGTCCCGCCGGAGCGGATCGCGCTGCTGCACGGTGAGTCCCGCGACGACCCGAACGCCTTCGAGTCGGTGCTGACCTTCGCGCCGGACGGTGCGACGACCCGGCTCGTGATGCGCACGGTGTTCCCCACCAGTGAACTGCGCGACGAGGCGGTCGAGAAGTACCACGCGGTCGAGGGCGGCCGGCAGACCCTGAACAACCTGGCGGCCTACGTCGCCGAGATCATCCGGAACGGAGCGGAGGGCTGATGGCCGGCAAGGTGTTCTTCAGTGTGTCGATGTCGCTGGACGGGTTCATCGCGCCCGAGTCCCTCGGGGAGCTGATGGGGCCGCAGTGGATGGAACTGCAGGCGTGGGTGTTCCCGCAGCGGTTCTTCCGGGAGAACCTGAAGTTCGGCGAGGGTGGCGAGGAAGGCCGCGACAACGACATCCTGCGGGAGACGTTCGAACGCACCGGCGTCAGCGTCATGGGCAAGCGCATGTTCGACGCCGGCGAGCAGGCGTGGCCGGAGGAGGCGCCGTTCCACACGCCGGTCTTCGTCGTGACGCACGAGAAGCGTGACCCGTGGGAGCGCCCCGGCGGCACGACGTTCACCTTCGTCAACGACGGCATCGAGGCCGCGCTCGACCAGGCCCGCGACGCCGCCGGCGACCGCGACGTCCGCATCGCCGGCGGCGGCGAGACGATCCTGCAGTACCTGAACGCCGGCCTGATCGACGAGTTCTCGATCGCGCTGTCGCCCGTGCTGTTCGGCGCCGGAGTCCGCCTGTTCGAGGGCGTGGACGCGGCCCGGGTGGCTCTCGAGCCGGTCCGCGCGGAGCCCTCCCCGCGGGCGACGCACCTGACCTACGCGGTGCGCCCACGGTAGCGACGAGGAGGCGCGGATCGCATCCTTGCGGCGGGCTGGCATCCTGGTGTGGCCGGCGACGCACGGGGAGGCGACATGGCGGCACCGCAGGAGTCCGCGCCGCAGCCGCAGGCCGGGCCGCCGCGGACCGTGCGGCGGCCGGAGCTGGACGTCATCCGGCTGGTCGTGGTCATCGGACTGGTGTTCTTCCACGCGGCGCTGGTCTTCGACACCCGCGACGACTACTACGTCAAGAATGCGACGACGACCGAGGCGACCACCTGGATCGCCGGGCTGTGCGTGGTCTGGGCGATGCCGGCGCTGTTCCTCATCGCCGGCCTCGGCTCGTGGCACTCGATCCGCAGCCGCGGTGCGGGCGGCTTCGCCCGCGAGCGGCTGCTGCGGCTCGGCGTGCCGCTGGTGGTTGCGACGCTGACCATCCTGCCGCTGCCGCAATGGCTCCGGCTGAAGGCCGCGGATCCCGGCTACGACGAGTCCTATCCGCGGTTCCTGCTGCGGTTCTTCGACGTCCACCTGAGCCTGACGGACCTGCCGTTCGTCGTGCGCGGCGAGTACTTCGAGAGCGGCCACCTGTGGTTCGTGGTGCTGCTGCTGGCGTTTTCGCTGATCCTCGCCCCACTCGTCGCGTGGCTGCCGGCGGACCGGGTGGCAAGGGCCCGCGACGCCGCCGCCGGGGCGATGGCGCGGCGGGGCGTGGTGCTCCTGCCGGCGCTGCCGCTCGCGGTGATCGGCGCGCTGCTCGGCATGGAGGAGTCGTTCGCGGGTTGGAGCCGGTGGGCGTACCTGCTGTTCTTCCTCTACGGATTCGCCCTCGCCGCCGATGACCGGTTCCGGGTGGCGATGCGCCGCGACGCCGTGCCCGCGGCGATTGCCGGGGTCGCGCTCTTCGCGGCCGCCGGGGTCGCGCTGGACACGGCGGGCGGCGATCCGTTCACGGACCTGACCCTGCCTGCGGCCGTCGCGCGGGTGCTGTTCGCGACGGCCGGCTGGTGCTGGCTCGTGGCGATCCTCGGCCTGCTCGACCGGCCGCGACCGGTGGTGCCGCGGGCCTCGGACGGCCCAAGGGTGTATGCCTACCTCGGTCTCGCCGCGCTCCCGCTGTACGTGCTGCACCAGCCGATCGTCGTGGCGATGGCCTACGTGGTGGTGCAATGGCAGATCCCAGCGCCGCTCAAGTACGTGGCGATCGTCGCCGCCTCGTTCGCGATCATGTTCGCCGTCTACGAGTTCGGGGTCCGGCGCACCCGGCCGACCCGTCTGCTGTTCGGGGTCCGCGACTGACGGCCGGCATCGATCATGTCGTAGGCTACGGGCCGGTTCGACGATCACCGTCTGGGGAGACCGGCCCGTCCATGAATAACACTGCGACCCGGGTCGCCGCTGCCTGCCGTGCCCTGATCGAGGCGCCCTGGTTCAGCGTCGCGTCCTTCACGGTGATCGTCATCAACGCGGCCGTGCTCGGCCTGGAGACCTACGACGACGCGCACCGCGCCGCCGCCGGGGTGCTCCGAGTCGTGGAGTACGGCTGCGTGGTCTGTTTCGCCGCCGAGCTGCTCGTGCGGTTCGGCGCCCAGTTGCCGACGCCGCGGGTCTTCTTCCGCGACGGCTGGAATCTCTTCGACCTGTTCATCCTGCTCTCGCCGCTGCTGCCCGGGGTGCGGGAGAACGTGACCGTGCTGCGCATGCTGCGGCTCGCCCGGATCGTGCGGACGTTCCGGCTCTTCCCGAGCCTGCGCGTCATCCTCGTCGGCATCCGCCGCAGCCTGCCCGGGCTGGGCAGCTTCCTCCTCGTCACCGTGCTGCTGCTGTACGCCTACGCCATGCTCGGCTGGATGATGTTCGGCGACGCCAACCCCGACCGGTACGGCACCGTCGGGCAGGCGATGCTGAGCCTGTTCCTGCTGCTGTCCCTGGACGGCATCACCGACACCCTGCAGGCCGGCCGGCAGATCACCGAATGGGCCGTGCTGTACTACGTGTCCTACATGGTCGCCGCCTGCTTCCTGCTGACCAACCTCCTCGTCGGTGTCGTGCTCAACGCGTTGCAGGACGCCCACCAGGAGGAGCGGCGCAGCACACCGCCGCAGGAGCCGGCCGGCGCGTCCGTCACGGCACAGCTGGCGTCGTTGCGGGCCGCCATCGATGCCCTCGAACAGCACCTGACCACACCGGCGGACCCCCGTCAGGTGGCCACGAGGGAGTAGGTGCCACTTGCGCAGCCGGTGACCCGCCAGCCGCCGGGCACCTGCTCGGCCGATGCGTTGAGCACGCCCGCGGCACGAAGGTGCGGCGCGGCTTCGCCGGGGAACCAGATGTCGACCTGACAGTTGGCCGGGGCGGTGGCGGCGGTCGCGGTGAGCCGGAGTTCGGTGCCGTGCGGTCCCACCGTCAGTGACTCGAGCCGACCCGGGAACGCCCGGGGGTAGGCCCGCGTCAGCGGTTCGGCGAAGGGTGCCGGCGGCGGGATCGCCGCACCCGTGCGGCAGTCGACCGCGACCAGGTTGCCGGACGTGGCCGCGTCGGCGCCGGTCTCCGGCGAGCCGCAGCCCTGCCGCCAGACCCAGAACGCACCGCCGATGCCGAGCCGGTCCTGGGCGGCGGCGAAACGCCGCACCTTGACACCGTCCGCGGCGGGTTCGCCGAACCAGCCCCATTCGCCGGGCCACAACGCGGCGCCGTACGCATCGGCCGCGCGGGCCGACACGGTGAGGTTCCGCTCGATCGACGCGATCGTCAGGCCCAGGCTCTGGTCCATGCTGATGGACTCGCTGTACGGATGCGGGGCGAACACCAGTTGCCGGTCCGCGGTGAAGCCGGGCGGTGGGGTCACGTCGAAACCGAGGCCGGACCACAGCACACTCGGCTGGAAGAACACGATGTGGGGAAACCCCCGGGCGGTGCTCTCGGCCGCGCGGATCGCGGTGATGGCGGCGTCGTAGAACCGGCCCAGCAGCAGCCCCGAGCTGATCGGCGGATCGGGCCCGATGCCCGGCTCGTTGAGCAGGTCGTACCCGGCGACGGCGGGCTCGTCGGCGAAGGCGCCGGCGACGAACGCCCAGGTGCGGACGAGTTCGGTCTGGATGCCGTCCCGGTCGGCGTACAGGTTTCCGAACGCCGCCGCCACCGCGGGCGCGAGGTCCCGGGCCAGGAACTGGCAGTGTGCCGTGCCGTCGGTGATCGTCGCCCAGGCCGGCGCGCCGTCCCAGCCGGTGGTCGGCGTGGTGCCGCCGCCGCACTGCTCGGTTGGCCGCGCGAGGGCGTTGCCCCACGCGTCCTGGTGCATGTCCAGCACGGTGTAGATCCCGTGCGCCTTGGCCGCGGCGACCGCTGCCTGGATCTCACGGAGGTACGACTGGTCGAACCTGCCCCGTTCCGGCTCCAACCGCGACCACGACATGCCGAGCCGGATCACGTTGAATCCCATCGCCGCCATCTGGGCGAAGTCACCGTCGGTCAACGGCTGCGTTGCCGGTACCGACGGATCCCGCAGATAGTAATCGATCAATTGATTCACGTTGACGCCCCGGAGGATCACCTGCCGGCCGGTGATGTCGCCGATCGTGGCCATCCCGCCACGATCGGGCGCCGGGTGCACGAGGAGCCGTTGCATACCACCGTCCCCCGCGACGGCGGTGAAGGACGGCGGTCCGGGCTGGACCGGTGCGCCGATGATCGGCGCGAGGGCGAGGAGCAGCACCCCGACCAGCACCAGGGCCCCCAGCCGAAGCCGCGGGTGCGGACGCGGCAGCAGCACGGACCGCCACCGCCAGCCGAGCATCACCAGGAGTCCCGCCGCCAGGCCGACGAACGCGCCGTAACTGAGCCCTGTCGCGATGCCGATCAACGCGGTGCTGATCCACCAGTTGTCCGGCCCGGCGCCGGCGAGGCGGTCGGACAGCGGCGCGAGGGCCGCATCGACGACCCCGAGGGCGAGGCCGGCGACCACCGAGGCCAGCGACACGATCACGCCGCCGCCGAGTGGGCCGGCCGCGGGCAGGCGGCGCCCCAGGGTCCGGACGGCCGCTGCGACGACGGCGAGGAACACGGCCAGGCCGAGGACGTATCCGAGCACACCGTTGGCGGCGGTCGGGGCGACGAGGAATCCCGTGAACGCGTACCCGACCGGACCGCCGCGCCACCACTGCGCCGCCGGTCCCACCGCCGCGAGCGCGGCCACGCCGAACACCACGAGCACAGCCGCGCCGACCGGCTGCGCCGTCGAAGGCGCGGGCCCTCGGGCCCTCGGGCCGGCGCGGACGGCGAGCGCGGCGCAGGCCGCGACCACGGCGCCGACGACGAGGTACTTCAACGCCGCGAAGCCGCTCGTGCTCATCGCGTACCGCAGCGCCGAACCGACGGAAAGATGCGCCCCCAGCAGCGGAATCGCTGATACGAAGCCACTCGCGGCGCTGGCCCAGGCGCTCGCGCCGACGGTCGCGACCCAGGCGGCGACGAACACCCACCGGGCCGTCAACCACCGGCCGACGAGCAGGACCGGAACGGCCGCGCCGGCCAGCAGGACCGGAAGGCCGACCACCAGGGGCGCCCAGCGGTAGGCACTGCCAGCACCCGCGAGGGGTAGCCCCCGGCCGCCGATCGGCGCGAGCAGGCCGGAGGGATCCGTGGCGGCGCCGGCCGCGACGACGGCGACGAGCGCCGCGACAACGGTCACGGCGGCGCGGGCCTGCGGTGCGGTCCAGATCTGGCGGAGGGTCATAGTGAACGCGATTCTTGCTCGCGTTCGGCGGTTTGTCAGCCCCCGACCTTGTGGGCACCGACCGAGGTTTGGCCGATGGTCTGATCTTGGCAGGGTCGGGCGGCTGGCACGATGGCCGCCATGCGTCTGCTGCGCCGCCCCATGGCTGAGAACGACTTCTGGAAGCTGATCGCGGTCATGAACGGCGACGTGGACGAGGATGCGGTCGCCCGGCTGACCGAAGCGTTGTCGGCCCGCCGTCACCGAGACGTCGTCGCCTTCCAGGAGCGGCTGGCGTTGGCGCTGTTCGAGCTGGACCGCCGTGAGTTGGCGCGGCAGCCGGTGCGGTTCACCGACGACCCGCCGGACGAGGACCCGATTCCCCTCGGTGACGACATGTTCCTCTACCTCCGCGCCGGGATCGTTGCCCGTGGCCGCGCGGTCTGGCAGGCCGTGCTGGCCGAACCGTCGCTCCTGGCCGCCGGCACGTGGGACGAATGCGAACACCTGCTGTACGTCGCGGACGAGGTGACCGGTGACGAACTCGACACCAAGGTGTCCTACGAGACGGGTTCGAACGAGCGGTACTGGCCGGCGCCGGACGAGCCCGAGCGGGAACCGTGGGACCAAGGGCACCGGCTGGTCTACGTGGACTGCCGCGACCTGGCCGATCCGATCCACGGGGAGAAGTTCCACGAGGACGGCAGCACGGAGCCGTTCGTCTCGTACCTGCCCCCGAAGTACATCTCGTGGGACCTGATCGAGGAGCTGGTATTGAGGTTCTCGAAGGTCGTGACCCTCAACGGCGGCCTGCCGGCCGAGGTCGGCGCAGTGCAGCTCGCCGTCACCATCGACTTCGGAGACGAACACCAGCTCGATCCCGTCGTGGGCGAACCCGCCGAGGACGACGAATACGACGTCGGCCTGGTGCGCCCGGTGCACGTCACCGTCAACGCCGAGGAGGCCCGGCACTGGACAACGGACCGGCAACGGTCACAGCTGTCGGCGCTGACCGCGTCGTGCGTGCTCGCGGCCCTGCCGGAGCAGCACCCGGCCCGCCCGGAACTCACGCGGATCGCCGACGACTTCTCGTCGGCGGGCAAGGTCCTCAAGAGCCGGCTGCGCCAGGAACGCGTGCGGTGAGCGACGGCGACGCGTCCGGGTGGCGCGCGCACGCGCTGGTCGGCCGTGATCAGGACGTCGCTCTGGTGCGGTCGTTCGTCGACGACGCCACGGTCCACGGAGGTGCGCTGGTCGTCACCGGCGACGCCGGGGTGGGCAAGTCGGTGCTGGTCGTCGACGCGGCCGGCTATGCGGCGACGGTCGCCACCCAGGTGATCTGGGCCGTCGGCATCGAACACGACGCCAACGTCAGCTTCTCCGGCCTGTCCCAGGTGCTGTCGCCGTTGCTGGACGAAGTGGACGGGCTCGACGAGGGGCACCGCTCAGCGCTGCGTGGCGCGCTCGGTCTGGAGACTCCGACCACGACGCCGGGCCGGCTGGCGATCTCCAACGCGGCGCTGCACCTGCTCATCCGGGCCGCGCAGACCCGCCCGATCCTGCTGGTCGTCGACGACATGCCGTGGCTGGACACGATCAGCGCCCAGATTCTGGCGTTTCTCGCCAGGCGGGTCGGCGGCCACCGGGTCGGCGTGCTCGCCACCGCCCGGACCGGCGAACCGACCGAGTTCGACACGAGCCAGCTGCGCACGCACGAGCTCGGGCCACTGCCGGACGATGCGGCCCGTGCCCTGCTCGACAGCCGATACCCGGCGCTGGCGCCCCGGGCCCGGCGGCGGCTGCTGGCCGAGGCCCGGGGTAATCCGCTGGCACTGCTGGAGCTGCCGATCGCGCTGGCGTCACCCGGCACGGGGGCGCTGGCGTCCGTGCTGCCGTTGACCGGCCGGCTGCAGCAGGTCTTCGCCGCCCGGATCGACGCACTGCCGCCGGGCGCCCGGGATGCGCTGCTGCTGGCCGTCCTTGACGGCACCGGCAACCTGGACGTCGTGGCGGAGGCGCCGGCGGCCGCCGAGGCGCTGGCGCCGGCCGTGCACGCGCGGCTGGTGACCGTCGATGTCGCCGCGGCGGCGCTCGCCTTCCGGCATCCCCTGATCCGGTCCGCGATCGTCGGTCAGTCGACGGATGATGAACGCCGGCGAGCCCATCAACGGCTCGCCGAGCACTACGGAGGGGACCTGCAGCGGCGCGCCTGGCACCTGGCGGAGGCGAGCACCGGCCCGGACGAGACCACCGCCGCGCTGTTGCAGCAGGTCGCGCACGTCAACCTCTTCCGGGGCGACGCCGTCCGCGCGATCAGCGAGCTGTTGCGCGCGGCCGACCTGAGCCCGGAGGGCACCGACCGCAGTCCCCGGCTGGCCGAGGCGGCGTACCTGGGCGCGATCGTGACCGGCGACCTCCGCGATGTGCCCGCACTGCTCGACGCGGCCCGGCGGGCCGACCCCGAGCACCACGGGTCGCTGGCCGGGGCCGTGGCCGGCGCCTATCACCTGCTCAACGAGACCGGCGACGTGGACTCCGCCCACCGGCTGCTGACCGGCGCCGTCAACGCGCTGGCCGAGCCGGGTGACGCTCACAACAAGACCCTCGTCGAAGCCCTCTACACCTTGCTGATGGTCTGCTTCTTCGCCGGTCGGGCCGAGCTCTGGCCGGACTTCCACACCGCCGTGGAAAGGCTGCGGCCTCGCGTGCCGCGACTGCTGTCCGTCCTGACGGGCACGTTCAGTGACCCGGCCAGGAGCGCGCTGCCGGTGCTGGGCCGGCTCGACGACGCCATCGCGGTGCTGCACAAGGAGAACAGCCCGGCCCGGATCGTGCGCACCGCGATCGCCGGCAGCTACCTGGACCGGATCGGTGACTGCCGCGAGCCGCTGTGGCGGGCGGTGCGGCACGGGCGCGAAGGCGGCGCCGTCACCTCCGCCATCGAGGCACTGGCGCTGCTGGGCAACGACGCCTACTTCGCCGGCCGCTGGGACGAGGTGCAGGCCCTGACCACGGAGAGCCTCGAATTGTGCCGGACCCACAACTACCGGCTGCTGCGCTGGCCCGGGCTCTTCCTGCAGGCCCTGGTGGCCGCCGCGCGCGGCGATGAGGCGACCGGCCGTGAGGCGGTCCAGGAGATGACCCGCTGGGCCACGCCCCGCCGTGTCGGCGTCGTCGCCTGGTACGCCTGGCACGTCCGCACCCTGACCGCGCTGTCGCGGGGCGAGTTCGACGAGGCGTACCGGTGCGCCACGATGGTCAGCCCGGCCGGCCGGTTCGCCCCGCACACACCGAACGCCCTGTGGCTGATCATGGAGGTGGTCGAGGCGGCTGCCCGCACCGGCCGGCTCGCCGAGGCCCGCGCGCACGTGGCCGCCGCCGACGCGGCTCGGATCGGTGACCTGTCGGACCGCTTGGCGCTGACCGTGTCGGGAGCGCGCGCGATGGCGGCCGCCGACGAGTCGTTCCGCCCGCTGTTCGATCGGGCGCTGGCGCTGCCGGGCACCGACCGGTGGCCGTTCGACCTCGCCCGCATCCGGCTGGCGTACGGCGAGCGGCTGCGCCGCAACCGGGCCTCGGCCGCGGCTCGGGACCACCTGCAGGCCGCCGCCGACGTCTTCGACCAGCTCGGGGCCCGCCCGTGGTCGCAGCGGGCCGGCGGTGAGCTGCGAGCCGCGGGTGCCCACCGCGAGCCTCCGGGCGCCACTGCTCCGTCGTCGGCACTGACCCCGCAGCAGGACCAGATCGCGCGGCTGGCCGCCACCGGGATGACCAACAAGCAGATCGGTGAACGGCTGTTCCTGTCCGCGCGCACCGTCGGCTACCACCTGCACCAGATCTTCCCGAAGCTGGGCGTCACGTCCCGGGCGGGGCTGCGCGACGCACTCGAGGACCGGCCGCCCCACGGACCGGTCATGTGACAGACGCGGCCGGCGACCCTCCGGCCATAGCGTCCGCCTCCAGGTCCTGCACCGGACGAGCAACTGGAGACGACGATGAACATGGCCGGCGACGCCAGCCGGACGGCCACCGGCCCGCGATGAGCACCACGTTCGCGCTGGCGCTGCGCACCGCGCGCCACGAGTGCGGGCTGACGCTGGAGGAGCTTTCGGAGTCCTCCGGCGTCAGCGTGCGCGCACTGAGCGACATGGAACGCGGCCGGGCGCTCGGCCCGCAGCGGCGGACGGTCGAGCTCATCGCCGACGCGCTCAAGCTCGACGGGGCACGCCGCGACGAGTTCGTCGCGCTGGCGAAGGCCGGGCGCACGCGATCGGATCACCTCACGGCCACGCCGGGGCTGTGTGAACTGCCGGGGTCCATCGGCGACTTCACCGGCAGGACCGCCGAGCTGGCGTGGATCTCCGGCGTGTCCCACGCGCCGGACGAGCCGGCCGACCGGCTCGGCGCGGCGGTGATCTCCGGCGGCGCGGGCGTGGGCAAGACGACCCTCGCGGTCCGCGCCGCCCACCGGCTCCGCGACCGGTTCTGCGACGGCGTGTACTTCGTCGACGCCCTGGGAATGAGCCGGAGGCCGGTCGCCAGCGCCGAGATCCTCGCGCGGGTGCTGCGGGCGATGGGGCTGCGTGACCAGCACCTGCCGCAAGATCCAGCCGAACGTGCCGGGCGCTACCGACAATTGCTGCGGCAACAGCACGTCCTGGTGATCGTCGACGACGCAGCGTCGGAGTCCCAGATCCGCCCGCTCCTACCCGGTGCCGGGCCCAGCCAGCTGATCGTCACCAGCCGCCGGCTGCTCGCCGGACTGGAGGGCGTCCAACGGCTGCATCTCGATCCGATGCCGACGCCCGACGCGCAGGACCTGCTGAGCCGGATCCTGGCCGAGCGGTTCGACCCGCCGCGCACCGGCGACCTGCGGGATCTGGTCGATCTGCTGGGCGGGCTGCCGCTGGCGGTGCGCATCGTCGGAAATCGGCTGACCTCGCGACCGGGCTGGAGCGTGGCGGATCTGGTGACGCGGTTGTCGGCCGTGGAGCGGCGGCTCGACCAGCTCAGCGCCGGCGATCTGAAGGTAGCGGCCGCCTTCGAAATGTCGTACGAACAGCTGCCCGATCCGGTGCGCGCCCTGTTCCGCCGGGCGTCGCTGGTGCCCGGCACGGACTTCAGCGCGGTGCTGGCGTCGGTGATCGGCGAGATCGCGGTGCCGGTGGCCGAGGATCAACTCGACGATCTGGTCGACCTGGGGCTGCTGGAGGCCGCGGACAGCGGCCGGTACCGCTTCCACGACCTGGTCCGCCTCTACGCGAGCCAGCGCCTGCAGGCCGAGGACCCGGACGACGTGGTGGCCGACGCCCGGCGGCGGATGGTCGCCTGGCTCCTGGACACGCTGACGACGGCGGCCCGGCAGTTCCAGCCGGACGGGGCCGACACAGGCGCGTTCGGCTGCACCGAACACGCCGAGGCTTGGATCCGCACGGAGGCCGAGCACTGGTTCCAGGCGCTCGGCGCCGCGGCCGTCGCCGGGGACCACCGGGCCGTGGTGCGCACCGTCAGCGCCGCGTACGCGTACCACGAGCGCTGGGTGCACTGGCCCCGCTGGAGCGACGTGTTCACGCTCGCGCTGGACGCAGCGGTCCAGCTCGGCGACGCCGCGTTGCAGGCCGAATTCCTGAACTACCTCGCCTACACCCATACGCTGCCGTGGCGGGTGGACGGGCCGGCAGCGCTGGACTGTGCGCAACGGGCGCGGACCCTGGCCCGGCAGGCCGGCGACCTCCGGCAGGAGGCGTTCGCGCTGCTGTACACCGCAGCCGCCCGACGCATCCGGCCGGTGCGCCATCTGGATGCGGCGCTGGGCGCCCTCCGGCAGGCCGCGGAGCTCTTCGAACGGGTCGGCGACGCCAGCGCCCGAGTGGAGAGCGTCCTGGGCGGCGGCGTCATCGCCTTCGACCTCGGCGACGCCGCGGCGGCGCTGGCCGCCTACCAGCAGGCGCTGACCATTGTGGAGGATCCCGCCTCCGGGCTGACGTCGTTCGCCGTCGAAGCGGTCCTCCCGCACATCCTCGGCCACTCCGCCCAGGCCCTGGGCCGCCTCGGCCGCCGCGACGAGGCGATACCGATGATGCTGCGGGCGGTGGACCTCTTCGGCGGCCTGCAGGTCGTCATGGGTCAGGCGGCGTGGCTGCGGATCCTCGGCGAGGAACTCTACGGCGCCGAGCAGGCGGCCGAGGCTCGGGCATGCCTGTCGCGGGCGGGCGAGCTCTACGAGACGGTCGGCCAGCATGATCGCGCCGCGTACTGCCGGGGCCGGGCCGGCGCCACCTCCAGGAGTTAGTTCTGCATGCTGTTCTGCCTGGGCCGGCGCGGCCGGCGGGATTTGCATGGAGTGCGACGCGGCGGGCGTCTCGCCCGCCGCCGGACCCGAGGAGCATTCCATGATTCGCAACGTCGTGCTGGTGCACGGTGGGTTCGTCGACGGATCGGGCTGGCTGGGTGTACACCGGCTGCTGACCGCCGACGGATTCACCGTCAAGATCGTGCAGAACCCGACGCTGTCGCTGGAAGGCGACGTCGCCGCGACGCGCTTCGTCCTCGACGGGCTCGACGGGCCGGCCGTGCTGGTCGGCCACTCCTATGGCGGGGCGGTCATCAGCGAGGCCGGCACCCACGACGCCGTGGCCGCGCTCGTCTACATCGCGGCGTTCGCCCCGGACAAGGGCGAGTCCGTGAACACGCTGATCGCCGACCCGCCGCCCGGCGCGCCCGTCCCGCCGATCCTGCCGCCCCGCGACGGGTTCCTCTTCCTCGACCGGGACAAGTTCCACGCCTCGTTCGCCGCCGACCTGCCCGAGGACGAGGCCGCGTTCCTGGCCGACGGGCAGGTGCCGTGGGGCGTCGGCGCGCTCGCCGGCACGGTCACCGAGCCGGCATGGCGGCACAAGCCCACCTGGTATCTGGTCGCCACCGCCGACCGCATGATCCCGCCACCGGCCCAGCGGGCGATGGCCACCCGCGCCGGCGCGGTCACCGCCGAGGCGATCGGCAGCCACGCCATCTACGCCTCCCAGCCCGGCGCGGTCGCCGACCTCATCCGCCAGGCCGCGGCCGGTCGCTGAACGTTCAGAGAAGGACAACGATCTATATGGCATCGAATGTTTCACGCCGTCAGGTGTTGGCGACCGGCGCGGCGTTGGCCGGGTCGGCGGCGCTGATGTCCACTGCGCTCGGAGCGGAGGCGGCGAGCGCCGCGACGGCCGAGGCGGAGCGGCCGGGGGCGAAGGTCAAACCGACCGTCGTGCTGGTCCATGGCGGCTACGCCGATTCGTCCTGCTGGAACGGGGTCATCGCGAGGCTGCAGCGCGCGGGGTACCCCACGATCGCAGCGTCGAACCCGCTGCGGGGCATCCCCACCGACGCCCCGTACATCGGGAGCCTGCTGGACTCCATCAGCGGTCCGGTCGTGCTGGTGGCCCACTCCATGGGCGGGACCGTCATCACCAACGCCGCCGCCGGGAAGAGCAACGTCAAGGCACTGGTCTACGTCGCAGCGTTCGTGCCCGACGTGGGTGAGACGCAGGGGGACCTCATCAACAAGTTCCCCGGCAGCGAGGTCCTGCCCGTGAGCGTCCCGGTCCCGTACCCGAAGGCCGACGGCACCACCGGAACCGACCTGTACCTGAGCAAGGACGGCCAGGCGGCCTTCGCCGCCGACATTCCCACAGCGACGTTCCGGCTGCTGCAGGCCACCCAGCGGCCCTTCGACGCGGACTCCTTCGTCTACCCGACCCGGGCCGCCGCGTGGCGGACCATCCCGTCGTGGGGTCTGGTCGCCGGTCGGGACAAGGCGATCCCACCGGCGTGCGAACGCTTCATGTACGGCCGCGCGAACGCCCGCAAGGTCGTCGAAGTGCCGACCGCGTCCCACGTCGTCATGATCAGTCATCCGGGGACCGTCGCGGACCTGATCCAGGACGCCGCGACCGCAACGTCCTGACGCCCAGTTCCGCCCGCCAGTGCCCCGGCGCCGCCGTGCGCCGGGGCACTGGCAACCTGAGCCGAGGAAGCCGTTGACGCAGCGACGCGGCTGGACGCCACCACGGGCGACCGGCCGCGGACTGGACGTGATCATGTCCCGTTCGTCGAGGACGCGTCGTTGCCGGCGAGTTCGGCGGCGACGAGGCGCTCGATCATCACCGGCACGAAGTCACGGATCGGCGCATCCGCATAGCGGGCGCGTGCCCGCTCGACAAGGTCGGCGATCAACGCGTGATCGGCTGACGGGAACCGCCCGTGCAGCGTTTCGGTCACACGTCGCAGCGCCTGCCGCTCCTCCGGGGTGAGGGGACCTTCTGCCCTCGGCGGGGTGTCCATGACCCCGTGGTGCCCATCGGTGCTGTGATGATGCGTCGCGCGCGATGACCGCCGCGGCCGACGCGTTCAGCGGCTGGACGCGTCGCAGCCGCGGGTGGCCAGCAGCAGGTCGTCGTGGGCGAGCCGGGCCAGGACAGCATGGTCGGCGCCGTCGACGCCCCGGCGCTCGACGGTTTCGCACATTCGCACCGCGACGCTCAACTGGACATCTCCAGCGAGCTCCACCGCGGCCTGCAGCGTGCCGACGGCGAACGCGTCCACCGCGGTCACGGCCCGCAGGTCGATCAGCAGACGGCTCGGCCGCACGCGCATGATCACGTCGAGCAGGACGCGGCGCAGGTCCGGGGCGTCGGCACCTTCGACGGCGCCGCGCAACGCAACCGTCACCGATGCATCGTCAGGTGACTCGGAGGTGACCAGGATTTCGCTCACGCTTGTCCTCCTACCAGCCGGTACACAACGCACCCTACGCACCAGTGGCCCCGGTCGGGAACCCCCCGACGGCGACCGGGATCAAGCAGACGGACCACACGCGCCTGCGTACCGCCTCGGTGCTCTGCACCTATGACGACGGCCCACCGGCCGGATTCTGGACTCCAGCACCACCCGGTCTCCGCGGTCGATCCGGCGGCGGTACCGTTCGGCGTTGCCCGGTAGGAGGCGGCACGGGCCGGGGCGCGGAGGGAGTGTGGCGCGATCGCTGGACGTCCTGAGTTCGGGGAGGTGCTGCGCGCTCATCGGCGCGCGGCGCGGTTGACGTTGGAACAGCTGGCCGAGATGTCGGGGGTCAGCACCCGGACGCTGTCGGACATGGAGCGCGGTCGGAGCCGGGGACCTCAGCATCGGACCGTGTCCGCTGTGGCGGACGCCCTCGCCTTGGACGGCGACGTTCGCCGGCAGTTGATCGAGCTGGCGCGCGATGGCCGGCTGCGGGATCACTGGACGCGCGCGACCGGCCTGTGTGAACTGCCCCGGTCGGTCGACGACTTCACCGGTCGCGCCGCTGAACTGGTGTGGGTGAGCGAACTCATGTCCGCCGAGCGTTCGCCAGGTGTCGGCGTGGTGGGGCTCATCACCGGCTCCGCGGGCCTGGGGAAGACCACCTTCGCCGTCCGTGCCGCTCATTGCGTGCGGCCGGGTTTCCCCGACGGGGTGTTCTTCCTCGATCTGTTCGGGATGTCCCAGCGCCCGCTGGCCGTCGACGACGCCCTGCAGTTGCTGCTGCGCGCGCTCGGTGTCGCAGACCAGCAGGTCCCGGGCGACACCGAGGGCCGCGCCTCCTTGTACCGGTCGCTGCTGCAGGACAAGCGGGTCATGATCGTGCTCGACAACGCAGCGTCGGAGGAACAGGTGCGCCCGCTCCTGCCGGGAGGGGGCGCGGGCCGGGTACTGGTCACCACGCGGCGGCAGCTGGCAGGTCTTGAGGGCGTCCGCAGGCTCGTCCTGGGACCCCTGCCGCTGCCGGAGTCCACCGAACTGCTGACCGGCATCCTGGGCGAACGGTCTGCCTCCGACGGAGAACCGGCCCTCACCCGGCTTGCCGAGCTGTGCGGCGGTCTACCGCTGGCGCTACGGATCATCGGCAACCGCCTTGCCAGCCGACCCGGCTGGGACGCCGCCGATCTCGCGGCCCGGTTGGCGCACGAGGAGCGCAGGCTGGATCACTTCAAGGCGGGCGACCTCAAGATCGCCAACGCGTTCGGGATGTCGTACGAGCAGCTCGCGAACTTCGCCCGGCGGATGTTCCGGCGGCTGGCCGTGGTGCCGGGACAGGACTTCGACGCCGCCCTGGCCGCCGTCGCCGGAGCAATGGCGATCGAGGATGCGTGGGAGGCACTGGACGACCTCGTCGACCTCGGCCTGCTCTACGACAGCGCCGCAGGCCGTTACCGGTTCCACGATCTGGTTCGGTTGTTCGCCCGGGACCGGCTCTACGAGGAGGAGACCGAGGCCGAGCGCGCAGCACTGACGGGGAAGGTCACGTCGTGGCTGCTGCGGATGGCGACGCTGGCCGGGCGGTGGTTCGAACCCGGCTACGGCCGTCCCGCCCGGCCCGACCCCGATCTCACCGCGCTGTCCTCCGCGGAGGACGCCGACTGGTGGCTACGGGTGAACGCGGACAACTGGCTGGGCGCGCTGCGGGCCGCGGCCGGCAGCGGCCGGCACTCCCTCGTCCTGGACTGCGCTGAGTCGATGCACTGGTTCTCGGACCGGTGGGGGCACAGCCCGCATTGGCAGGAGGTCTTCACACGGGGAGCGGAGGCCGCCGCCGCCCTCGGCGACCTGGCACAGCAGGCGACCCAGCTGAACTATCTGGCCTGGGTGCATTCGGTGCCGCCCAGCGACCCGCAGGCCGTGCTGCGGTGCGCCTCCGAGGCGCTGGAGCTGGCAACCCGGGCCGACGCCACCGCACAGATCGCCTGGGCACACGAGTACACCGCTTCGGCACTGCAGTTGCTCACCCGACTCGACGAGGCCGCCGCGTCGTCCTCGCGGGCGGCGGAGATGTTCAAGGCCATCGGCGACATCGACTCCTACGTCCAGAGCCGCGCCGCCATCACGAACTGCCTCTTCGACGCGGGGCGCTACGCCGAAGCGCTGGAGCAGTACCGCGCACTGTTCGTGATCCTGGACGACCCCGAGTCGGGGATGACCCCGAGCGTGGCGACGCACAGCCGGCCGCTGGCACTGTTACGGATCGGCCTCTGCCTGGGGCACCTCGGCCGTCGCGCGGAGGCGATCACCACGCTCGCCGAGGGAATCGACCTCTTGGACACGCTCCAGGCATCGGACTACCGGCAGGCCGGAGCACTGGAAACGCTGGCTGCCCTCCTGGCCGAGGTAGGTCGGACCGGCGACAGCCACCATGCCTACGCCCGGGCGGCGCAGGTCTTCGAAGCGATCGGCGACACGGAGGCGAGCCGTCGCTGCCACGCCCTGGCGAGCGCCTCGGCCTAGGATGCGTCCACGGGGACGTTGTCGTCGACGGTGATCGATTTCGGCTGGGTGTCTGCAGCGCCGGTCATCACGCTGGGACCTTCCGTCCGTACACGGCCAGCGCCCAGATCACGAACACATCCAACGCGATGATCAGCAGCGACCAGATCGGGTAATAGGGAAGGAACAGGAAGTTCGCGATAGCGCTCAGCCCGGCCAGCGCGATACCCACGGCTCGGGCCCACAGGCGTCCGGAGAACACCGCGCAGCCTGCCAGGAGCACCAAGAAGCCTCCGACGAGGTGGATCCATCCCCAAGCGGTCACGTCGAACCTGAACAGGTAGTCCGGTGTGACCACGAAGAACGTGTTCTCGACGACCGCGGCCAGGCCCGCAGCCATGTGAAACACGCCGATGATGATCATCAGCACGCCGGCGAAGGCGGTGAAGCCGCTGGCCCACCCGCCGGAGGGCTCCTCCCGAACCAACCCTGCTCCCCGGTGCGAGCTCTGCGCCGCCATCTCCTGTACCCCTCCCGCTCGGGCCGGCTCCGGTCAACAGATCACGCCGCGGGTGGTTTGATCGACTCCGACCTACCTGCAACGGTCTTCACCTCCTCGCCGAACCGCCTCACTCGGAAGGAGTGACGATCGTTGACTGCGCGGGGGCGCTGTTCCCGTGGCGCACCATCAACGGTGAAGAGGCGTCGGCGTATTACGCGGCCGGGACGGCGCAGTACCACATTGATGCCGACATCGCCTATGCGCTCGACCAGTACGTCAAGGTCACCGGCGACTCCGACCTGCTGTTCAGGCACGGCGCCGAACTGCTGGTCGAGACGGCCCGCATGTGGGCCGGCCTCGGCTTCTTCTCCCAGCGGCACGGCGGCAGGTTCGTCATCCACAAGGTGACGGGGCCCGACGAGTACACGACGGTCGTCGACAACAAACCTGTTCACGAACCTGATGGCGGCCGAGAACCTGACCCTGGCCGCCGACGCCGTGGATCGCGTTCGAGCGCAGTCCCCACCCGACTTCCGGCGGCTGGTCGAGCGCACCGGCCTGCGCAAGGATGAGCCAGCCGCCTGGCGACGTGCGGCCGAGCGGATGTACCTTTCCTACGACGAGGCCGCCAGCGTTCACCTTCAGGATGACAGCTTCCTCGACCAGGCGCCGTGGGACTTCGCCGCAACGCCGCCGGAGCGCTATCCACTGCTGCTGCACTACCACCCGCTGGTCATCTACCGGCATCAGGTGATCAAGCAGACCGACGTCGTGCTCGCGACGGTGCTGCTGCCCGACCGCTTCACGGCGCACCAGCGGCGGCGGATCTTCGACTACTACGATCCGCTCACCACGGGGGACTCCTCACTGTCCACTGGGTGAGCCGGTCTGCCCGCACTGCCTGCCGGAGCGGAGACGAGCGGGCAGCCGAGCGTGACGCTGGGGCGACGGGGTAGGGGGTCGCCGTGGTCGCGTGGTTGGATCGTTTCCAGCGTCGGCACGCCTGGCTGGGATTCCCGCTGGCGGTGGTTTACAAGTTCGTCGACGACCGTGGTCCATATCTCGCCGCGATGGTGACCTATTACGGCTTCATCTCGCTGTTCCCGCTGACGCTGCTGTTCCTCACCGCGCTGGGCTTCTTCCTGGAGGCCAACCCCGACCTGTACCAGCAACTCGTGCAGACGACGGTGGGGGATCTGCCGGTCATCGGGACGGAGTTGCAGCGCAACGTCAGCGGGTTGCGCGGCAGCGGCACGCGCCTGGTGCTCAGCGTCCTCGGTGCACTGTACGGCGGACTGGGGGCGATGCAGGCCGCGCAGGCCGGGTTCAATCACATCTACGGTGTCCCGCGCACCGAACAGCCCAATCCGATCCGGTCCAGGCTGCGCAGCCTCGGGCTGTTGCTGACGCTCGGCAGCGCGGTGCTGCTGTCGGCGGTGGCCGCGACGTTCGTGGCCTTCGCCCACGAGCTCACCGGCCGGTCCGGGCCCGGACTGCAGTTCCTCGGCTACCTGTTGACGTTCATCATCAATGCTGGCCTGTTCACCGCGGCGATGCAGCTGCTGACCGCCCGGACGCTGCGTGTGCGCCAGGTCCTCGCCGGCGGGCTGATCGCCGCGACCTCCTGGATGGCATTGCAGACCGTAGGCGCTCGATACATCGCCGACCGGCTCAGCCACGCGAGCGCGCTCTACGGCACATTCGGACTCGTCCTCGCCGCGCTCGCCTGGATCTACCTGCAAGCGCTCGTGCTGATGCTCTGCGCCGAGATCAACATGATCGCGAACTACCGCCTGTGGCCCCGGGCGCTGCTCACCCCGTTCACCGACGATGTCGAACTGACCGAGGCCGACCGGCAGATCTACACGACGTTCGCGGCCGCGCAGCGATTCAAGGACTTCGAGACGGTGCGGGTCGATTTCAGCCCCCCGCCGCGGGTGAACGGGGGCGAACCGGCGGCGGTGCCGCCGGTGGGCCTCATCCGCGGGGCCTACCGGCCCGGCCGCGAGGGCGAGGGACACTGGCTGGGGAAGGCGGTGCGCGAAATGGACGAAGGTCGACCGGCCACCGACCGAGCCGCGACGTGGCTGGCGCGAGCGGCGTTCGCCGCGGCCGCGGCGGCCGTCGGACTGCTCGTCGGCGTCGCTGGACTGCGGGGGATCGGGCTGCTCGCCGTCGGAGCCGCCGGCGCGGCGGCCGGCATCGCCGGTCTGTGGTGGTTCCTCACCCGCCGCGGCCTGCGGCGCCTCGCCGCGGCCGCCGTCACCATTGCCGCGCCGGTGACGGTGGTGACGCTGTACGGGCGTGCCGGGCTGCTGTGGCTGGTGCTGACCTGCGGTGCGCTGAGCATCGCCGCAGCGGCGGCGGGCAGGGCCGCGCTGCAGCGGACCGGCCGGGCCGAGGACGCCCAGGGGTCCGAGGTCCCGCCACCGCTGCACCCGTTCCTCATCATGAACCCCCGATCGGGAGGCGGAAAGGTGCAGCGATGCGACCTGGCGCGGAAGGCCCGTGCGCTCGGCGCCGAGGTCGTGCTGCTGGACGAGGCGGGCACGTCCGACGTTGCCGCGCTCGCCCGCCGGGCCGTGCGCGCCGGCGCCGATCTGCTCGGTGTGGCCGCAGGCGACGGCACCCAGGCCGCGGTCGCCGCGGTCGCCGTGGACAACGACCTGCCGTTCCTGGTGATCCCCGCCGGCACGCGCAACCACTTCGCGATGGACCTCGGGCTGGACCGCGCCGACCCGGCGAGCGGCCTGGACGCGCTCACCAACGGCGTCGAGATCCGCACCGACGTCGGGCTGGTCAATGACCGGATGTTCGTCAACAACGCCTCGTTCGGCGTCTACGCCGCGCTCGTGCAGAGCCCGGCCTACCGCGACGACAAGGCGGGCACCGCGCTGGATCTGCTGCCCGACCTGCTGACCGCCGGACACGACCCGCCCCTGCGGCTGCGCGCCGGGCAGACGCTCGTGTCCGGGCCACCGGCGATCCTGGTGAGCAACAACCCGTACGCGGTCAACGACGTCATCGGCGCGGGCCGGCGCGAACGCCTCACCGACGGTGTGCTCGGTGTGCTCGCCGTCAGCGCGAACAACGCCTCCGACGCGGTCCGGCTCATGCGCGGCGGCCGCTCGAAGGGGCTCACCCGTTGCACGGCCGACGAGATCGTCGTCGACGCGGACACGCCGTGGATCCCGGCCGGTGTCGATGGTGAGTCGGCCCGGCTGTCCACGCCGGTCCGATGCCGCATCCGGCCCGGCGCGCTGCGGGTCCGGGTGCCCCGCAACCGGCCGGGCCGCCGGCCGGGTCCCCCGCTGGACTGGCGCCGGCTCGGCCGGCTCGCCTTCCCCGCCGGCCGGGGCCGGCCGTGAACGCCGGCCCGGCCCGGCCGCCGCTGGTCATCGCGCACCTGTCGGATCTGCACATCGGGGCACACCTGCCCCAAGTTGCGCGGACGCTGGTGGACGACGTCTCGGCCGCCGCTCCCGCGCTGCTGGTCGTCACCGGCGACTGCACGATGCGCGCGCGGACCAGCCAGTTCTCGCAAGCTCGCGCCGTCCTCGAGCGGCTTCCGGTGCCCCGCCTCGTGGTGACCGGGAACCACGACATCCCGTTGCTCACGCTCGGCCGCCTCGTCGCACCGTACGCCCGCTACCGCTCGTGGATCGATGCCGAGCTCGACCCTCGACTCGACCTGCCCGGCGTGAGGGCGCTCGGGCTGCAGACGATGCCCCGCTGGCGCTGGAAGAGCGGGCGGGTGAGCGGCGAGCAGTCCGCACTGGTCGAGGACTTCCTCGGGTCGGCGCCGGTCGGCGCGCTTCGCCTGCTGGCGGTCCATCACCCGCCGTCGGCCGGTGGCCTGGCCCGGATGCTCGGCCGCGCGGCGCTGATGCGAGCGGCCGCCGCCGCGCGCGTCGACATCGTCCTGGCCGGGCACACGCACGTGCCGGCCGTGCGCGCGATCGACCTGCCGTCCGGGCACCAGCTGGCCGAGGTGGTGGCCGGGACCGCGACGAGCACACGGCTGCGAGGGGTGCCCCGCTCGTGGAACGTCATCCGCGTCGATGCCGCCCACATCCGCGTGGAGCAGCGCTACGAGATCGCCGGGGAATGGCGGACCGGTCGTGTCGTCAGCGTCGAGCGCGGCGCAGGACGGCCTTTGCGCACCCTGTGCTAACCACCGCCACTGGCGATGATCGGGGTCAGCTCGGCGGTGCGGTCCGGGGTCCATCCCTGAGGAGGAACGACGTCGGCCCATGCCGGCACGGCCGACGGCCCGTAGTTGTGCCCGTGCCCCGCGGGCACCCCGGTCGAGAATGCCATGTCGGCGGTCACCTGCCAGAACGTCACGAACGGGATCCAGCGGACCTTCGGCGACACGTCTCGGCCCCGTGGTTCGGCCAGCCATTCCGGCCGGCTGACGATCAGGCGCAGCGACCACCAGACGATCGGGTCGGACGCATGTTGCAGGTACACCACCCGCGGGTTGTTCCATGCGTTCGCCGGGTGATCGAGGTCGGACGCCGGATCACCGGCGAACCGCACCGTCGCGCCCTGCTCGTAGATCGGTAGTACTTCGGGGCTCCCGGCGTCGCGCTCGTCGACGATCTGCTGCCACAGGGCGCTGCTGTTCGGCGGGCCGACGAGCACCATGCCGTCGACCCGGTTGCGGATGTCGTCGACACCGCTGAACGCCGACTCGGCACCGAACGCGCCCAGGCTCTCACCGAAGACGACGAGCTTCGGGCGGTGGCTCGACGGCAACCGCGACCATGCGCCGTACACCTGGTTGAACAGGTCCCGCCCGGCCTCGTGCGCGCGCTGCTCGTCGACGAGGAACGACAGCCAGCTCGGAAGGTACGAATACTGCAACCCGACCATCGCCGTGTCCCCGTTGTACATGTACTCCAACGGGGCGACCGACTTCTCGTCGACCCAGCCCGTGCCGGTCGTGGTGATGACGCAGAGCACCTTGCGGTCGAAGGCGCCGGTGCGTTCCAGCTCCCGAACCGCCAGGGCGGCCCGCTCCCTCGACGTCGGCGCGGACGCCAGCCCGGCGTATACCCGGATCGGTCGCATCGCCGCCTGGCCGGCGAACTGCTGGAGCTGCTGCGCGCTCGGCCCGTCGGCGACGAATCGGCGACCCTGGTTGCCCAGCGACGCCCAGGGCATCAGCGAGCCGGGTCCGCCCGAGCGAAGAGCGTCGGCCGGGGGCTCGGTGCCCGGTTGCGTCTCGTTGTTGATCGAGCGGAACGCGTTGTCGGTGACGGCGAAGAACCCGTTGATGACGACGCCGTTGAGGACACCCAGTGCGATGACCGCGACGAGCGCGCCAGCGATCACGCGGGCGGCCGCCGGCCGGATCCACCGGCCGCCGAACGCGGCGATCCGTGCGGCCGCCGAGCGCAGCAGCCGGAAGAGGCCGACGACTCCGGCCGCGGTGAGCACGGCAACGAGCAGCACGGTCGGGAAGCCGTACCCCGCCGGCCGATCGACGCCCGCCAGCCGATAGACCTCGGCCTGCCAACCGGCCCCCAGGTACAGGAAGATCGTCACCGTCGTGGCCGCGATGCCCGCGAGCCACCGCCAGGCCACCGGACCCGGCCGGGGCAGCGGCCGGACGACAATGTTGCGCAGCATCCAGACGGCGAGAACGCCGATGCCGTAGCCGATCGCCGCAGAAATCCCGGAAATCAGCCCCTGGAGCAGGTTGCCCCGCGGCAACAGCGACGGCGTGAGCGACAGGCAGAACAGGACCACTGCGCCGGTCACGCCGACGAAACTGTAGTGCCAGCGATGCAGCACTCGCTGCCAGAGCCGGCGGACCGTCCCGATCATCGCGCCCTCCGCCCTGCCGCGCGTGCAAACTCATGCGGGCAGCCACCGGCGGTCAACGCGCCGCGCCGGCCGTCGCCAGCACTCCGAACCCGTTCACCGCCCAGTGCAGCCCGATCGGCGCCAGCAGGCTGCCGCTGCGCCGACGCAACTCGCACAGCACGAACCCGGCGACGGTGGTGAAGGCAACCGCGCCGGCGACCGCCAGCACCTGTCCGGTTGGGCCGGGCCCGACCAGCCGTGCCACGGCCGGGTTGACGCGACCGAGGCGCAGCGACGGCAGGATGTGCCAGAGCCCGAACAGCACCGACGAGACGATGCTGGCCTGCGCCGGGCCGCGACGAGAGCGCACCAGCCCCCACAGTACGCCGCGGAATGCGAATTCCTCGAACAGCACGGTGCCGAGCGGCACAACCACCAACGCGGTGAGCACCGCCGTGCCCATGGCGGTCGCGTACCGCTCGTCACGGAACGCCCCGCGCGTGACGGGCGCCAGCGCTGCCACGGTGTAGGTGACAGCCACCGCGGCGGCGCAGATGCCTGCGTAGGCCGCGCCGCTGCGCCACGACCGCCGGCTCAGACCGAGATCGTCGGCGTGCAGACCCGCGCGCCTGGCCACCTCCACCAGCAGCAGCGCACCGGCAGGGCCGGCGATCAACATGGTGTGTGGCGGCCCGAGCCGCCCGGCCGCGGCGACCGTGGCCATCAATGCGACGGTCAGCACCACGGCACCAGCCGGCGCGGTGCGCTGACCGGACGAACTCACGCCCACAGGCTGAGCGTGGAACGCGCGCCGGTGGCATGCCTCACCCACAGCGGGTTATCGGCCGGCGCCCGCACAGGTTCGAGCTGACCACGATCGCGGTCGTGCCGGTGCCCCGCACGTCGGCCAGGCCCGGCGCGGGCTCAGGACCCGGCGAGGTCGCCGCCCAGCAGTTCCCGCTCGCCGGCCGTCAGCACCAGGTCCGCGGCGGCGGCCGAGTCGCGGATGGTCTCCGGTCGGCTCGCTCCCGGGATCGGCACGACCACCGGCGACAACGCCAGCAGCCACGCCAGTCCCACCCGCTGCGGGCTCACCCCGCGGGCCCGCGCCACGGCTTCGAACGGCGCGGCGACCGGGTCCGCCGCCGCGACCGGGTCCGCCGCCGCCGTCGGCGGACCATCCAGCGGACTGCGGGACAGGCCACCGAGCGGGCTCCACGGCAGGAACGCCAGCCCGAGCCGGGCACACAGCGCCAGGACGGGGGCGTCGTCGCGGACCGCGGGGGAGAAGCGGTTCTGCACCGACACCAGGTCCGGTCCCAGGGTCTCGCGCGCCTCCAGAACCTGCGCGCAGGTCACGTTGGACAGGCCGGCCGCCTCGATCTTGCCGGCGTCCAGCAGGGTCCGCAGCGCGCCGACCTGGTCGGCCCACGGCACCGCCGGATCGGGCTTGTGCAGCTGGTACAGGCCGATCCGGTCGACGCCCAGCCGGTGCAGCGACGCCTCGCAGGCGCGGATCAGGTGCTCGGGCCGGGCGTCCACGGTCCAGGAGCCGTCGCCGGGCCGGCCGCGTCCACCCTTCGTGGCGACGAGCGCCCCGCCGACCCCGGCGAGGGCCTTCGCGATCAGCCGCTCGTTGTGTCCCGCCTCGCCGGCGTGCCAGTGGTACGAGTCCGCGGTGTCGATCAGCGTCACCCCGGCGTCCACGGCGGCGCGCAGGGTCGCTACGGCCCGTGCCTCGTCGGGCCGGCCCTCGATGGACAGCGGCATCGCGCCCAGCCCGATCGCGCCCACCCGCCACCGGCCCACCGTTCGGGTCCGCATCTCAGCCCACCTCGTCGATCACGTCGGGCAGCCACTGCGCGACCGGGCTGAACCGGAACCCGTGCCGTTCGGCCCGGCCGGTGTCCATCGGCCGGGAGCCCTCGAACGAGTACGGCGAGGCCTCGGCGCCGGTCTGGAACCGGGGCGCCCGCCCGACCCGTACGCCGATCGCCTCGCACAACTCGAGCACGTCCAGCGCACCCGTGGAGGCGGCGTTGACCGGGCCGGTCACCGTCGCGCCGGCCGCCCACAGCAGCACCTCGACCATCTCGGCGTCGCGGATGAACGAGGCGGGCGTGGGCCGCTCGTGCACCACCACCGGCTCGCCGGCGCGGATCCGGGTCACGTAGTGCGCCAGGCGGCCGGTGAAGTCGGCCGCGCCGCCGCCGAGCACGTGCGCGGTGCGGAGTATGACCGCGTCGAGGTCCGGCTCCCGGCTGAACACGGCCTCCGCCTGCCGCTTGCCCTCGCCGTACTCCCAGGTGCCGGCGGCCAGATCGACGGGCCACGCCGACGGGTCGAACCGTCCTTCGGCGATGCTCGCCGGGGCGGCGCCGGTGAGGGGGAAGTAGACCTCAACGGTCGAGGTCAGCACGTAGCGGCCGACCCGCCCGGCGACGGCCCGGCGGGTCGTCTCGGCCTGCACCGGCGTGTAACAGACCTGGTCGAACACGACGTCGAACTCCCGGCCCCGCAGCGCGCCGCGCAGCGCCGCCCCGTCGTCGCGGTCGGCGACCAGGTGCCGCACCCCGTCCGGCGGCCGGCTCGAACCCCGGTTCAGGACCGTGACGTCGTTTCCGTCCGCGTGCAGACGCTGGACCAGCCGGCGCCCGAAGTACCGGCTACCGCCGATGACCAAAACCTTCACGATCCCGAGCCTGCCGCCCTCGCGCTTGCAGCGGAAGTAATGATCTACTTATCGGGCTGTGAGGAGGGCTTAACGCTGATGATCGACACCGCGCGGCTGCGCGTGCTGCACCAGGTCGCCCTGCAGGGCAGTTTCAGCCGGGCCGCGGCCGCGCTGCGGATCACCCCGTCGGCGGTCTCGCAGCAGGTGGCGGCGCTGGAACGCAGCGTGGGCACCACGGTGGTCGTGCGGACCAGCCGGGGCGTCACGCTCACCGACGCCGGTCGCCTGCTGGTCGAGGCCGCGGAGGTGGTCACCGCCGAGCTGACCGCGGCCCGCCAGCGCATCGACCGGCTCGCCGGCGGCCGCACCCCGCTGCGCATCGCCACGTACAGCAGCGGCGGCCGGGCGCTGCTGCCGGCCGCGCTGACCCGGCTGCTGGCCGCGCATCCGGCCCTGGAGGTCACCATCCTGGAACGGGAGCCGGAGGACAGCCTTCCGCTGCTGCGGCAGGGCGCGGTCGACCTGGCGCTCGCGTACTCCTTCGACGAACCGCAGCCACTGACGCCCGGCGAACGGCGCCGGCTGCGGTGGACCCCGCTGCCCGACGACCCGCTCTACGCCGTCCTGCCCCGCGCCCACCCCCTCGCCGCGCGGACCCGGCTGGACCTGGCCGAGCTCGCCGACCAGCGGTGGGTGCTGGGCTGCCTGAAGACGGAGGCCCACCTGCGGCGCCAGGCCGCCCGGATCGGCATCGAGCTGGACATCGCCGCCACCACCACCGACTACTTCTTCGCCCAGGCACTGGTGCGGGCCGGCGTCGGCGTGTCCCTGATTCCGCGCGTCGCGCTGGAGGACTCGCCGGACCAGGCCGTCGTCGAACTCGGCCCCTACCGCCCGGTCCGCCACGTCGCCGCGGTCACCACCCGCCGCGGCCTCGAGACCCCCCACCTCGCCCAGCTCGTGGACCTGCTGGCGGGACAGCCGTCAGGTGGTGCCGGGGTCCGGTGACATGAGACCGCTCTTGTAGGCCAGGACGACGAGCTGGGCCCGGTCGCGGGCGCCGAGCTTCGCCATCGCCCGCTGGACGTGCGTGCGCACGGTCAGCACGCTGAGGTGCAGCTCGCCGGCGATCTCGTCGTTGGACCGGCCGTCGGCGGCCAGCTTCATGACCTCGAGCTCGCGGCTGGTCAGGTCCCCGAGACCGGGCGCGGCGGGCGGCGCGACGGCCGGCCCCGGCGGCGGGGTGGCCAGGAACTGCGCGATGAGCGCCCTGGTCGCGCCCGGGGACAGCAGGCTGTCGCCGGCGGCGACGGTGCGGATCGCCTCGAGCAGCATGTCGGTGGTGACGTACTTGCCGAGGAAGCCGCTGGCGCCGGCGGGCAGGGCGCGGTCAGCCCGCCGACGATCACCCCGGCCAGGATCGCCAGCCACCCGAGGACCACCAGACCCCGGCGGCGGAAACACCACCGGCCGAGCCGAGCCGACGTCGCTGCCACAGGCCGTCTCCAATCCGCACGCTTGGAGCCACCACGATCCGGCCCGACCCCACCCCGTGTCGTCGTGCGCGTGCAGGCCGCCGGCTACCCGATCCGAACCATGCCGGCGGCGCCGGACTCCTGCAGCAGCAGTAGTGCCGGTTGCCCGCTCAGCTGCGGGTGACGCCGTCGGGCCAGACGACATGGACCGGGCGGCCGAGGGAGCGGGCGTGGGCGACGACGTCGGCGGTGCCGCCGCGGCCGGTGGCGGGCCGGCCGTCCCAGACCGCGAGCAGCACCGAGCTGCGCTCGACGACGCGGATGCCGGCGGCCATGAACGCCTCCTCCGACGGCGCGGGGAACGGCAGCCGCTCCACCGAGGCCGCGGCGGACAGCAGCCGTCGGTACCGCTGCGCGTCGGCCGGTGTGCCGAAGGCCGCGTCGTAGCCGTCGCACGGCACCACGACGTCGAGCCGCCCGCCGAGGTCGGCCACGACGGCCGCGAAGAGCTGATCCGCGCCGGCCGCGAGGCTTCCGACACCCGTCACGGGTGGCTCGAACGCGCCGAGCAGGTCCCGGATGCCCGCCGTGACATACGCGAGCGCACCGGCCGGGATGTTCTGGTGCCCGGTCACCCCGATGGTGCTCACCGACCGCCGGACGAGGTGCGGCGGTGGGCCGTGGAGAAGGTGCAGCCCTCGCACTGCTGCGGAAGGAGCGTCTCTGCCATACGACCCGTCTTACCCAGTCGCGGGGTGCGCCGCAACCGCTCGCTCGGGAGGCGCGGGAAGGGCCGGGCTTGAGGGCGTGACGACCGACACGTGTCCGCTTGGTGCGGGGGGCGCGCGAGGCTGGTTCAACGGGTGCACAATCTGGATCGCACACGTCACGACGCGCGGCAGTGCGCGGATCGGGCGACGGGGTTTGGAGTAGCCGGTGCGCGGTCAGTCGCTGGTCGGCAAGGTCGGCGTGGTGGTCACCGCGGTGCGCGGGGGTGACCGGCCCGGCGAGGTCCGGGTCGTGGTCCAGGGCACCCCGCACCACTACCTCGCCTATGCCGCCGAGCCGCTGCCGCCCGGCACTCAGGTGCTCGTCATTCATTTCCGTGGCACGCGTCAGGTGGACGTCGAACCGTGGTCGCCGATGCCCGGGGACCACACCATCACCACTGGCTGAGAGAGGCCAACCCCATGTTCGGTTACCGTGTTCCCGCCCCGAACGAGGCCCTGCTGATCAGCGGCAGGAAGCAGCGGGGGGCAGACGCACTACCGTTCAAGATCGTCACTGGGCACGGCACGTTCGTCGTGCCGGTGTTCTCCAAGGCCACCCGGCTGACCCTGGCGATGCAGGAGGCTGAGGTCGAGGAGGACTGTTACAC